>JACAFG010000004.1 GCA_019352195.1 Candidatus Saccharimonadota bacterium
TAACTCCAGCCACACCAGTACGCTCACCATTAGTATTGATGCCACCAACTACAATAATGGCACCCCGCACAGCCCAACTCTCGCCAAGCTCTCGGGAGCCGCCTCATGTGCCATTTTAAGCCAGCCCATCATCGACTACCCCAATGTTGACCCCATTACCGGCGCTTCAACCGCTGTCCCCACCTCTCCGACCTGCGATCAAGGGAGCCTGACGTGGCTCGCCTGTCCGGTAATTGAGAACATTTCGACGCACATTTCTGCCATTGCGATTGATATTTTGACCCCGCTGCTGCGAATCAACACCATTACGCCTACCAGTACCCCGCAGCTGTATCAGGTCTGGGCGCATGTTCGCGACTTCGCGGACTTGCTGTTTATTGGAGTCTTTTTTGCCATTATTATTTCCACTATCTTTGAGCAAGATATTGGTGGCCTAAATCCGTACACCATCAAAACCACCTGGGTCCGTCTCATTATCGCGGCCGTGCTGGTGCAATTTAGCTTCATTTTATCTGGCGTCATTGTCGACCTCGGCAATGTGGCCGGAGCTGGTGTCGCCCAAATCTTTACTGCAATTTCGGGAGGGTCAGCCGCGGTGCCCGATACCAGCCACGTCATTGGTAACCTCGTAACCGGATCGGTAGCGGCTGTCACCACGGTTGGAGTTGCCATTTTGGCAACCTGGGAAATTGCCCTGCCAATTTTGCTCGGGCTGCTCATTACGGTATTTGTGGCTTTTCTTACGCTGGGCGCCCGCTTCCTCATTATTTCGATATTAATTGTGATCGCCCCTCTTGCCTGCGTTGCGTGGGTTCTACCCAACACGCGTCACTACATGTCGGACTGGTTTAAGCTCCTGACGCGTCTGGTTATGATGTATCCCATAATTGTGGGCGTGTTTACGCTCGCCGGTATTGCCAGCGAAATCCTGCCTTTTACCACTTCAACTGCCGATAGCGGCGTGGCTAAAGCTGCTATCTTGATTGTTCAGCCGCTCATCACCTTGGCTGCGTTTCTCCTCATTCCTGAGTCGTTCCGCTTGGCTGGTAAAGGCCTCAACCGGGCCTACTCCATCATGAACGGCGCCGGCGGCAAGAGTAAGGGATGGCTCAAAAACAGTCAGCTCTACAAAGACGGCAAGACGCGCAGCAAAGAGCGCAAAGCCTCATTTATGCAAAACCTGGCTACAAACGACACGATCACCAGCCTGTCGAAGTCTGACGCTGGTATAAAGCGCGTGGCCGGCAAAGGCCTCCTGACGGCTAGCGGCCTCGTCCTGATGGCCCCGCGCAACCCGAAGTCAATCGAGCAAGCCTACAACAAGGCTCAGGGCGAACGCGTGAAAGAGCTAAAAGGGCTCGAAAGTGTCTCGCCGCCCCTCTTGGGCAGTGCTGTGTTGGCCGCTTATGGCAGCCAGAAGGATATGGAGAAAATTAAGCGTGAAGCGCCCGCTCTTCACGAATACACTCAAACCTTGGCGGGCCGCGCTGCTTTGGTTACCCAGGCCAACGCTATGGGTATCTTTGGCGACGAGCACGAACGCATGATTCTCGGTTCAAATCGTCGGAACGAATTTGGTACGCTGCAAACCGCTCTCGGCAAAAACAACTTCAAAGAGAAGCCTCATCTTCAGCGGGTGGACAGCAAAGGTTTGGCCCGCGCCGACTTTGCTACCGCCGTTAAAGATTACTCGGCTGGCTTTATGAACAATACCCTCGATAAGGGAGCCATTGAGGCGGCCATCGGTAAGAAGACCGTTGATGTGAACGGAAACGTAATGTACACCGTCGATCCACGCTCACAAAGCATGGTCAGTGCTTGGGCTTCCCAACTCAGCCCTGGTCAAATTACCGCCTACTTTGATCCTAGTAACCGTAACTACGGCACGCGCGAAAAACGGGCTATGGTTTTGCAAATGGTGGCCAACAACCTGAGTACCTTCCAAACTGATAAAAACGGCCGCGATATCCTCACTGAACTTAAACTCGGCCTCGCTCATGAGAAGAACAAAGATATCTACATGGACTTCTATAATGTCCGCGGCATCAAGAGCTGGGCACAGCCACTCGATCCACAAAGCGTGGCCGCCGATCGCACCGCTATGCTCAACGACATTATTAGTCACTTGTAAGCCAGCAGACTCGCAACCTACAGAAATTACCCAACACCTAAAAAGTCCTTATGTTTATAAACTGATTGACTTTTTAGGATCTTTATGTATAATAATGCTTAAGTTGTAGGTGAGCATTACTCTGCGTACACCTGCCACTGGAACGGCAGCCTGCCGGACCTTCAAATCCCGCTTCAATCAGAGTCCAGGAGGACCCGATGTCTGCTCCCACCGTCACACGAGGGACCGCAGCGGTTCCTCCCACCCGTCCCGCGCCATCCGTACTGACGGTCTGGCTCTTGGCTGTGGTCTTCTGGCCTGCTGGCCTCGTGGCCGGTATCCTCGGCATCAAACACGCCAAGGATCGCGGTTACGCCACCAAGCCCTACTGGGTGGCTACGCTAGTTCCGGCAGCCATTGCCGGTCTGACCATCGTGGCTCTGGCTGCCTTCGGCGCCTTCGCCGGATCCAGCATCTCTGCCACAGCCGACTCTTCGACCGGCCAGCCGTCGGCTGCGGCGCCCTCCAGCGCCTATCCGACGGTTTCGCCCGACGGGAAGTTTGCCTACGCCCCCGCTGGCGTCCCGGCTGACACCACCACCCCGTGCCCGGTCGCTGTTCCGAGCGAGGCCACACTGGCCACACTCAACCAGGCACAGGCCATCACCGTGGCCACCGCCGACGTCCAGATGATCAACGCGGCGCTGAACACCCGGAACATGAGCTGCATGCATGCAGCGATGCCGGGCGTTTCACTGCCTTACGCTGCCATGGACCCAACCGGTAAGACGGGAGTGGTCATCACCAACATGACAGCAAATGTCACGATAGGGTCCACCAACACCTGGACGATCAAGTTCAATGCCCAGCCCACCACGGGCCCGCAGCGTCCCTACAGTGACTCCTCCGAACCCATCGACGGGAACGGCTGGATGTTCAGCCTGTGGAATGTGAACGGCACCTGGTGCTTCGCGGGCTGAGCCCCGCATTGCACGCATCAAAGGCTCCATCGGAAAGAGGTTTCACCCTCACCGGTGGGGCCTCTTTTCTTTGTATTTTTCACAATGTCATCTATCATAAGAGGGATGAAAAAGCTTGTGCTTTTGGTGGCAAGTGTGTTGGTGTCAGCAATGACGCTGCTTTTACCCATGTCTTCGGGCATCGCCCTAGCCGCCGGCGTAGCTATTCCCACCTCATTTACCCGCGCTGATAACGCAAACATCAATACTAATATTGCCGGCACTAACTATTCCGCCTGGCAAGACTCTGGATCTAATGAAAGCGGCGGAGCAATCGTTGCTAACGGCGAGTCCGTCGTATATTACTCGTCAAACAACGGGGTCGCTGTCAAAACAACGATGACAGGCATTCCATATATCTCTTCTGCCACGAATGGCTGTACGTCGACTTCGCTCGGTCAAGCATCAGACATTGGCCATGATAGCGCCCCATTTTTCCGCTCTGGATTAAACGGCGGTATGCTCGCCCTAAACTTACAACGAGCCGTCACCACCAACGACATCTTGCTTGTGAACGGTACCACTGGTTACCTCATTACCTACCGCCTTCAAAATGCTACCGATGCGTTTTGCAGGCGTAACCCCATCCAGACCTTCACCATTGCCGCTGGCGCCGCCAATACCATCTTCGACTGGACCGATGCTGGTACGATTTCAACAGTAAGCGGCAGCACTACTGATGGCTCGACCATCACATACACTCCGACCGACACCACTAACCCCAATAACTTTGTATCAACAACCTCCGATACTAATCTCCAAGGTCCTTGCAAAGATTTCATCTTTGTACCAAGTATTGGTGCTACTACGGGTAAGTACCATTATCTCAACTCGGCCGACAACTCTAATCGTGGCGGTCCAAACTCTGGCTCCAGCGGCAATACGCTTATAAAATTTGGGAACATTACGTTTACAGGCGGTGGCGTATCTACGACTAACTCCAGTTGTCACGAATATACTGCCGATATCACCCTTGGCACCCCGGCCAACTCCGCCAAGGCCGCCGGTAGCACCACCGCCGCCCCCGCCCCAACTTGTGATGTTGGTTCACTCAGCTGGCTGGCCTGCCCAGCCATCGAAGCCATCGACAGCGCTGTTACCTATTTGGAAGGCAAAGTTGCGAACCAGCTCGAGTACAACTTGGCCTCAGACGCGACGCTATACAATGTCTGGGCGCAATTTCGTAATTTAGCCGACGTCTTCTTCGTCCTTTTATTTATGTTAGTTATTTTTGGCACGGCCATTGGCTTTGATAACTACACCATTAAGAAAGTCTTGCCACGCTTGGTCGCTGCTGCCGTACTGATTCAATTTTCGTGGGCGCTCGTTAGTTTTGCCGTCGACATATCCAACGTGGCCGGCGCCGGCGTCAGTAGTCTGATTCAATTTAGCGGCGCCAAAAAGTGCGCCGCCGGTCAAACTATCGATACCATTAACACCAGCGCAGCAGCCACTGGAGCTGCACCAACCGCACCGTGTATTGAAAATGGCAGCAGTGCCACCGCAAGCGTTATTGGTTCACTGGAGATTGGGGCAGTGGGTGCAACCGCCTTAGGGATTGGGCTTGCTATTAGTGGCCCAGCGTTACTCATCCCCATTTTGCTTACCATCATCAGTTTACTTATTGGTGTCGTAATGGTCTTTGTCACCCTGCAACTAAGAATATTGCTCATTGATGTAGCAGTGGTGATTGCGCCATTAGCTATTTTGGCTTGGGTCTTACCCAACACCGAGAAATTCTTTAAACGTTGGCGCGGGTTTTTGCTCGACCTACTCATGATGTATCCCATCATTATGCTGCTCTTCCTTGGCGGTACCTTATTTAGCATTATTAGCGCCAATGCCAGCGGGCAAGGTATATTTGGCAACCTCATTGGCGCCCTGGGACCAGTAATTGCCTTCATGCTGGTACCGACAACCTTTAAAGTAGCCGAAGGCGCCCTTACCAAGGGAACTGCCATGGCTAGCAAATTCTCAGGCGCCGACAAAGGTTCCAAAGGCTTGGCCGGCTTGCGTAAAAGCGCCGCCGCCGATCGCGCCAGTATTCGCAAAGAAAAAGCCAACGCCAAAATTGCCAGCGGCGAACCAGCTACCAATCCTTTTGGCAAAATGAGAGAACGTAACACGATGCGCAAAGCGGGCTACGGTTTTAGAAGCAAAGAGGGCTTGGCTGATCCCAAGAATGCCAGTCGCGAAGCTAAAATGCTGGCAGGCATCGCTAAAGTTGAAAAAGATCAGCAAGCAGCCTTTGGGCGCAAGTTTGAAGGTAAAACTGCCGAGGAAATTCAAGCATCACTCGGCGCAAAAGGCACCAGCTTGAACGAGTACAAAGCGGGTATTGCCGCTTTGGCCAAATCGGGGCCAGCTGGTACGAAAGCGCTGGAAGAGATTCTCGAGCAACAGAGTGGCCCGAACGGCATGTTCGAGGGCGGTACTGACAACAAAGACTGGAAAGCAGCTGTTAATAGTTCTTATTCAGATCTCAAGGCCAAAGCTCCTCACTTGCTCACTGGTGCTAGCGCATATGACCAAATCAGTGCAGCGGGTGTTGCTAGCCTTGATAAAACTGGTAGGTCCGCCTATGCCGCTCGTATTAACAGCCCAGCAGGTGCGACTGCCAAAGCGAATGCCAAAGACAATGTATTCAAAGACCTCGAGAATAATACGCGACTTACATCAGGGCTCGATGGTAGTGCCAAATCTGAGTTGGCAGCTATTTCAATTGCAGCTGGCGGTGCGTACGGTCAGCCTAAAACTGCAGCCACTGTTCGCACCCAAGTAGTTCCGGGCGCAACCTCAACGAATCGTTTCGTACCTGGTGGGGGCTCAAGTAGCGGGGCTAACGGCAAGAACGGCGGGGGATCGAGTAGCGGGCCAAGCAGCTTTGGCGGCGGTACGACGCCGCCAGGTGGTGGTGGACCAACGGGTGGACCAACGCCGATGGGAGGTCCAACCGGCGGCCCAACTGGTGGCCCCGGCCCGAGCGGTGGCCCTGGCCCGAGCGGCGGCGGTGGTAGCGGTGGTGGGGCTCCTCACCCCAATCCTGGACCTAGTGGCCCGATTACTGGCGGCGGCGGAGGCCCCACCAGTGGACCTAGCGGAGGTGGCGGCTTTGGACCCAGCACTAATCCCCTACCCAGTGGGGGATTAGCAAGCTCTCGTTCGGCGACCGGTAGTCCTACGGGCGGCTCGGCGTCAGTTATTCCGCCTGGCGGCGGTGCTAAATACGGCTCGAGCACGCGAGCTAACGCCGCCGCAGCCCCTCGTGGAAGCCAGGCAACTCCGTTTACACCGACTCCCGGTAGCGTCGCTCCCACGAGTTCTACATCTACCTCTAGTAGTGCACGACAGCCCACTAGCCCAGCTGCTCCAACGAGCACCACAACCACTTCTAGTAGTGCACGCCAACCCAGCAGCCCCGCCGCATCCGCTCCTGCGACCACCACGACGACGACCGGGGGATCAGCTAGCACGGTCAACACGTCTACACCACCCGCCAGCAACCCAGCTCCAGCGGCGTCACCCGCCAGCACCGCAGCCCCGGCCGCTGCGCCAGCAACCGCGGCTACCCCAACCGTAACTGCACCTCCGGCAACTCCCGTTGCTGACGCTTCAACGGTAAGCAATTCTACCAATACCAGTAGCGCAGGCAACGCCACTAACACACGTACCACGGCCAGCGGTAAACCAATGGGCAAGGCGGGTCCAACAGCGGCTAAATCCGGTACTCCGGCGGTTAAAAGCACGACCATAAATGCGACGGTAAATGTCGCTCCAGCCCCAACCGAAGCCACCGTAGCTCCTTCAGTTTCAGTACCAGTTAATGCGGCCGCAGTTGCCCCTGTCACCAACGCCCCAACGGTTACAACTTCACCGGCTAGCGCCGCCGAAGTATCAAGCCCTGTAATCAACGTCATCAATACGACTCAGCCAGCTCAAACAACCCAAGTCAGTTCTGTAAGCGACAGGGTAACTAACGCCGCCGTTAAGGATGCGCCCACCGAAAACGCCACACCTAGTAGCGCCAGCCTAACGCCAGACCAATCAGTTGACGCCCGCCTCGACGTTATGCGAGGTCAGGCGGTATCAAACACTTTGCCGGCAGCCAAACCAACCTCGGGTGTTGGAGACTGGGATGCTGGCCCCGACACGCGGGCTGAAACCATAGAACCAGCTGCAACTACAGCTTCATCTCAAGACAGTGCGGCTCCTGGGAACCTAACCGATGGTCCCGCCGTAGTCAGCTCCATCAATGAGTCAGCCCCAGAGCAGCCAGCTGCGCCACTCGATGTCAGAGCATCCTCGGCCGCAGGCACCCCCAAAGCCGATCAGAACCGTAAAGGCTTTGGTCGACGCGTCTTCGGACGCGGCGGTAAAGCTGGTGCTCCCGCCGCCCACGAATCGCCGCGCATTAGCGAACGGTTAGTCGATCCCCGCGTCGAAGGCGACAGCGACGAAGAGCGTTTAAGCTAATCTTCTCAGCCATAAATCAGATATAACTCTATGCCTTGTAACCATTCTGGCAGGGGAGTACGATCATCTATCGCCTCATTAAATATGAGCGTAAATCAGACCAATTTCGGGCAAGTTTTTCAACCATAAGCTTGATAGCGGATACGTTCTGAGCGATAATGTCGACATAGAGTGGTGGAGTCTCAAGCGGTAACCGTTGGCAAACGGACCGGCGTTATCTTGAATCCCCACTCGCAAGCGAGGAGTTTGGTTTGGGCCAGTACAAAGTTCCCCAAAACGTGGAAGCCGAAGATAAAATCATCGGTCCGCTCACGTTAAAACAGTTTATTTACGCGCTCATCGGCATTGGTTGGGGGCTGATTTGCTTTGCTACCCTCCACAAACTCATCCCCGTGATGATTTTGTTAGGTGCTCCACCGGTGATTCTGTTTATGTTGCTCGCGTTTTTTACCCGTGACGGGCAAAATTTTGAGCAACTGCTCATTGCCATGGTCGGCTATTTTGCCAACCCGCGCCGCCGACGCTGGATTAAAGAAGAAGTCGTTGAGGCCTTCCATATTGAAGCTACCCCATTGGTGGTTGAACAAACCCAGCGCAACCCGGCCGAAGTCCGCAGCCAACTCGAACACATTGCCAGTATGGTGGATTCACGCGGCTGGGAGCATCACACCGTCGCCGTAGGGACGCCTCCCGCTGACCCTTCGGCCCCCATTGTGGTAACCCCGGCCTCAACTCCAGCAGCGCTCGTCACCGAGCCAGCTCCCAGCGAGGATATTTTCGACTTGCAGCATAGCCCGCTGGCGCAGAACTTGAGCGAACTCATCAACAACGCCGCTTCAGATGTGCGCCAGGAGGCGATCGAGCAAATGAAGTCGGCTCCGATAATTAACAGCCCCGCTACCGTGACAGCTCCTAGCTCAAGCGGTATAGTAGAATTAGCAACCGAACGGGATGACTTAACGGTATCGCAACTGGCAGCCACGGCTACCAGGATGGTACCAATGCAGCCTGGTGAAGTGGTGGAGGTAAGAGGCAATGGCAACACAACAGCCAATTAGTGGCGCCCAAACAACTAAAAGTACACAAAACAGCCTATTAATCTCGGAGATTAAAGACGGCGTTGTTGTCATGCGTGATGGTAGTTTGCGCTCAGTCATTTTGGGTAGCGCCATTAACTTTGACCTCATGAGCCCCCAAGAACAGGGTTCCATTGAGTATGCCTATCAAGGTTTTATTAACGCGCTCCACTTCCCAATTCAGATCGTAATCAAAAGCCAAAAAATTGATCTCGATCCCTACATCGATAAGCTCAAAAACCTGCGCAACGAACAAGCCAACGAACTGCTGGGCGTACTAATGGAAGACTACATTGGCAACATCAAAGCCCTCGTGGAAGAGGTCAACATCATGGATAAACAGTTTTACGTGGTAGTACCATATTTCCCGCCTGTCGACGTCAAACACAGTGCCAGTATTGTTACCGGCATTCAGGCAGCCCTGCGTCCCACGCCTACGATCTCAGTCACCGAAGAGCAGTTCCGTCAGTACAAAACTGAGTTAGCTAACCGGACGTCACAGGTTTCGTCGGGTCTCAATCAAATGGGAATTCGCTCGATTAACCTCGGCAGCCAAGAGCTCATCGATTTGTACTACAGCTGGTACAACCCGGAGGTGGCCGCTGGTGAAAAGCTGATCGACGCTCAGCAACTATTAACACCAGTGGTAACCAAAGGTGACGGCGTTGCACCTAAAGGTCCGCTGCCAGGGAGCCCGGTCTAATGGCGATATTTAACCGCAACAAACAAGCGGCCGACCCGGCTGCTCTGGCCGCCGCCCAGCAGGCTCAGGAGCAGCGCGAAGCCGATCTTATTTATCGCCAAGGTATTGTTACCATGCGCGATCTTATCGCGCCACCATCGCTCGAGATTGAGAGCGGATTTATTCGCCTCGGTAAGCGCTACGCCAAGACCGTATACGTGTACGGTTACCCTCGCCAAGTGTTTACCGGTTGGCTATCACCTATCATCAACCTAGACGAAGTTATCGATATCGCCATGTACATCTATCCGGTCGAAAGCCGCGTGGTCCTCGAAAACTTGAAGCGCAAGGTTGGTCAACTCGAAGCCTCATACTCCATCAATGCCGAAAAGGGCCACGTTCGAGACCCCGGACTCGAAGTTGCCATCCAAGATGCTGAAGAACTGCGTGACAAGCTCCAAGTAGGTGAGGAACGCTTCTTCCGCTTTGGTTTGTACCTGACAATGTACGCCGATTCTATAGATCAGCTAACGCAGGTAACCCGCAAAATTGAAGGTATTTTTGGTCAAAGTTTGGTCTACACCAAAGCCGCCACTTTGCAGATGGAGCAAGGTTTTAATACCACCACACCGCTTGGCAGCGACCAGCTTCTTATTAACCGCAACATGAACACCGGTGCACTGTCGACGAGCTTCCCCTTCACTTCCGCCAACCTCAGCCGCAATGAAGGTGTCCTTTACGGCCTCAATCGTCATAACAACGGCCTGGTCCTATTTGACCGCTTCAGCCTGGAAAATGCCAACATGGTGGTATTTGCCAAGTCTGGTGCCGGTAAATCGTTTGCTATTAAGCTCGAAGCTTTGCGCTCGCTCATGATGGGAACTGAAGTTATTATCATCGACCCCGAAGATGAGTACCGCACCCTGGCCGAAGCCGTTGGCGGCTCATACCTGCGGCTTAGTCTCGCCTCGGCCACGCGCATCAATCCCTTTGATTTACCCCGGGTCTTCGACCAGGATGAAGCCGACAACGCACTCCAAGCCAACATCATCACCCTTCACGGCTTACTGCGCCTCATGATGGGTGGTGCCACGGTTAATACCTCAACGGGTGCCACCCTGACGAGCCCACTGACGCCCGCCGAAGATGCGGACCTCGACGTCGCCATCATCAACACCTACGCCCGAGCCGGCATCACCAAAGACCCGCTCACGCATTCAGCTACGCCCCCAACAATGAACGACTTATATAACACGCTGGCCTCAATGACCGGCAACGGCCCCAGCCTCGCCCAGCGCCTGCGCAAATACACCACCGGTACCTTCTCTGGCATTTTCAGCGAGCAAAGTAACGTCCAGATGGACAATCCCTTCCTGGTTTTCAACATCCGTGACCTCGAAGATGAACTTCGCCCGGTTGGTATGTACATTGCTCTCAACTACATTTGGAACCGCGTAAAGAGCGATCGTCGCAAGCGTCTGCTCATTGTTGACGAAGCCTGGCAGCTCATGAAGTTCGACGACTCCGCTAACTTCATGTTTAGTCTGGCCAAACGTGCTCGTAAATACTACCTTGGCCTCACAACCATTTCGCAGGACGTCGAAGACTTCCTCAGTAATAAAATGGGTCGCGCCGTGGTAGCCAACTCATCGCTTCAACTTTTATTGAAACAAGCCCCGTCGGCGGTCGACATTATTGCCGACACTTTTAAACTCACCGACGAAGAGAAAAACCGACTGACGCAGTTCCCGGTTGGTGAAGGTTTGTTCTTCGCAGGCCTCAACCACGTCATCATCCGTGTGTTAGCCTCTGCCACTGAAGCTCAGCTTATTAGCACCAACCCACAAGCGTTCGAAGCAGCCCGTAAAGAACAAGAGGCAGCCGACGCGTCGATTAAAACGACTGGCGGAGCTACTCAGTGAGCGATCTGATGGAGCGTGGCCCTGGCGCTGAAACTCCCGGCGTCGGTGAAGACGCAGCAGGGAAAAACCTGGTGGAAGGCGCCAGCGCGCGGCAGAAAGCCCTCGATCAGCAAGGCGCCCAACCGCTAAGCCCCGGTGAACAAGCGAGCCTCGATCAAATCAGCTCCGGCCTGGGGGATAGCAAAGCCAAGTCACCGAGCTCGAGCCTAGGCGCCGCCAAAACCGCCGGTGTAGCGGCCGGCGCTGCCAGTGGCAGTCTTAAGGGTGTCGCCGGAGCCGCCAAAGCCATTGGTCAAACTATTGGCAACCACAAAAAAGGCTCTTCCATTGCCGGCGCCCTTTTGCTACTTATAATTTTTGGTATTTTTAGCCTTATTGGTCTGCTCAGCGACAAACTTATCTCGATGATGGCTAACATCTTTCAAAAAGAAATGTCTAAAGTAGAGTACGCCTTACAGCGCCGTACTGAAAAAATTGTGGTCACCCTCATGTTTGATAAGGCCACCGGTACACTCGTCGCCTCCGATAACCCAGCTCTCCAAAAACTCTATAGCCAAGTGCCAATCGACAAAATAACCGCCGCTCTCGCCGATAAAGGCTTTACGGTTACGGCGGCAGGCACAGGACCAAATGCCACCGTACACGTTGTTACCGGCGACGGTGATCACGTATTTACCAGCGCCGACCAATTTAATGCCTTCTTTGATAGTGATGCTGCTGCCGGATCGCGTAACCTGATCGATAACGCGGCCGAAGCCATCACGCACAATAACGAAACCTATCAGCGCCATTTTTTCCGTCTACTCATGCGCAACGAATTTGATGTCAAAACCTGGTCAGCCTTCGACGGTACCGAAGATACCAAGGCAAATCCCACGGCGGCCGAAGACGAAATAACCAACGGTATGCGCCACGCAGCGCTCGATCCACAAATCGACGCTGTTGGCGGTGAAATTTCCTGCCTCACCGAAAGCAGTGAAGCCGCCTGTCCCAACGACGAAACTCAACGCGATTACCCCGATGGTAACGCCTCTTGCACCGGTGACGGCGTTGGCTGCCACCCGACCTGGGAAGCCACCGAAGGTAAGGTTGATGGCACCAATACCCAAGACGCATCGGGCTGCACCGATCCCGCTACCAAAGCGTCCTGTGAAGCCGATCGGGCAGCTGCCAACAAAGCGCATGGCTCCAGTGACCTTCAGGCGATCGACAAAGGTTTAACCGACGAAATTTCGGGCGGGGTTGATAACGCCGTGGCCGATACCCTTACCAAAAGTATTACTGAAAAGATTGCTTCCGGAGGCGGCGCCTTAGCTATCATCGGTTTCATCGCCAACATGGATGACGCCGTCTACGGCAAAAATAGCAAAGTCAGCAAAGTCATCTCGGTTGCCCGTGAATCGCAGTATGTCGGTTTAGCCGCTCATATGCTCAGCGTGGCCGACGGTATTAAAGACAGTAAAGCTAAAAACGGTAAGCATGTTTCGGGCGACGAAGTAAATGCGGCCTTTAAGCTCACCGAAGCTCAAAAAGATAAGAACGGCAAAGTTATCCCTGGTAAAGCCGGTATTGAAGGTAGTCAGGTTTTTAGTGCTATTTATGAAAACAACCCCAAAAAAGGCATTCCCCTTGATCCGTCCAAGCTGGTAGGTGACAACAACGGCGCCTCCAGCTTCGGTTCCTGGTACGCCAACTCGGCGTTTGGCACCTTTGTGCACCCGGTTCTCTACGCTTACAAACACTCAATTGGCCGCGTTTTTAGCTGGTTAGGCGACGCGTTTGCCACCATTTTGGAGCACACTCCTCTCATTGGCGGCATTATTAACGACTTCTCGCAGTGGCTGTCGGGCTATGCCGCCAAGTTCCTCAACTACATTGTTGGGGTCGTAATCAACGGTACTGAAACGGGAGCCGATCTGTTCAATGCTACTGATTACGGACTCAAAATTGCTGGCAACAAGTTTGCCAAAAACAACCTTGGAGCGCCCGCGGTGTCACTTGCCCAGGCCAAAGTTATTGATGACCAAGTAGCTTATGTCAACCGCCAGCACCAGGCCGCTTTGCCGCTCGGTCAGCGCCTGTTTGATACTTCAAACCCCGACTCACTGACGATCCAATTGGTCGTCCGTATGCCTACCAGCTTCGGCAGCGGGGCATCGCAAGCCGGCACCTACCTCGCCTCACTGTTTACTAATCCGTTTAAGGTGATTGGCTCAAGCCTCAGCGGTAACTTTATTTTCTCGAGCGCGATCGCCGACACTACTACCGACGACGGTGTTCAGGTGTACGCCTACTCCAACGCTCAGCTCAGCGCTCCGCTAGCCATGCCTACAAGCGATAATGCCGGCATCGTTAATGCCGACGGCACTCCTAATAAAACCCCAGACGGTAAGCTTGACGCCTGGGACTGTCCGCAGGTCAAAGACGCCAACGCCGCCAATGAATGTCTGCTCGATATTACCGCCCTGCAATCGCTCACTATCACCAGCACCGGTGACAATAATGGCGGCCTAACGGAGTAAATTATGAAGCGCTTAATCTACATTATTGCAGTTATATCCACGGTCCTGTTACCAAACGCTGCCTTCGGTATCACGGCACCCGACCTCAACGCCGTTATCGATCACTCGGTCTATAACGATCCTAATACCACGGTTGCCTGCACCGATAATAGTAATAGTACCGTCAGCGCCGCCGGTGGCGGCCTGGCAGCCAATACCACTCCCAGCCAAAAAATTGCCCAAACCTTTATTGTTGGGTTCGATTCTGCCACTCCCAACGTCAAAGCTATCATTACTGATATTGTTACCAAGTACCGTGTTGGTGGCATCTACATTGTTAACTCCCAAGATCATGACGCGGCCGCAGCGGGTCTAAATAAAGCCTTTTTTGACACCCTCACCACGGCTTCAGGCGGTACGCCTGTTACCGTTGCTAGCGATGAAGAAGGCGGCCAAATTCATAACTACACCTACCCTAGTAATTTCCCTAGCGCCGCTGCCATGGGAACTATGTCTGACACCGCTGTTACCGGGGTTGGCACGATGGTTGGCACTCAACTTGCTACCGACGGCATCACTGAAGACTTGGCCCCGGTGCTCGATATAAATTCAGGTAATCTCAGCACCACTGGTTCAACCCGCAACGTCATTGGTAGCGTCGGACGATCATTTTCGGCTACTCCCAGTGTGGTTGCTACCAAAGCGAGCGCCTTCGCCAAAGGTGTTACCGGTACCGGCATCGATGTTACATTTAAACACTTTCCAGGGCTGGGTTTTGGAACCGGCACAAATGGTAACGACTCCGACCATGCCAAAGTAACCTCTCCCGATATCTCGACGCTTAAAACCCGCGACCTCATCCCATACCAAACCCTTATCACTGCGTATCCCAACGCCAGCATTATGATGAGCAACGAAAACGTGAGCGGACTCGATGCCGCCGAACCTGCGAGTGTCAGCCCGGCTGTTGTGAGCTTATTGCGCAACGACTACAAATTTAATGGCACCATTACCACCGACGACCTCAATACCACCTCGGTTCTCAGTCAAACCGGCAACCTGGGAGCCGCCGTCACCAAATCACTGAACGCCGGCGTCACCCGGCCATTGTTTGGCGAGCTGGGTTCGACTTCCGCCACCGCCGAAGCCACCCTCGACAGCGTCTTAGCAGCGGTAACGGCTGGCACCCAGCAGGCAACTATCGACAGTGCCGTCACGCGCGTTTTGGCCGCTAAAAAACCAGCCATCAGCCCCGTTACCGGTGGTGCTGCCGCTACGCCGGCGCCCGCGGCCGCTGCCGCTCCCGGAACCGTCGATAGTATCAATGGCTACAAACTCCCCGCTACCACCGGTCAAACCGGCTTTGAAGAGTCGGTCAATGTTAACGGCGATGTCCCAAGTACAGGTGCACCGGTAAGCTTCCCGCAATACGCCAAACTGGGACAGGCGTACCGTGATTACTACGTCAACATGCGCTGGACATTTGCTTCCTGGAGTTGGAATGGCTACTCTCAAATGATCAATCAGGGCGAGTACGACTGGATGAACACTAAGCCGCGCTTACTGGTAATTACTAACCCCAAGACTGGCAAAAGTATCATTGCCGACGCCATGGAAACCGGTCCTGGTCCGTCAGTTGGAAGTACCTGGCGCGCTCAGCATAACAACACCTCTGATGTTGCCCCCCCATATTGGCAAGGCTTCCAGACTAGTACCCCGGCTGGTTACGACGGCATGGTAGCCGGAATGCCGGCCACGGCCGTAGCTGCTCTTGGCATGACCAAAGCCACCGACATTGACCCTAGTTACGCCAATGGTGGTGTTACAACCCCGCTCAAATTCGCCTGGGCCTCCGACCAAAACGCCACTCCCGGCCCAACCACAGTCACAGCCAGCGGCAGTAATGGCAGCGGTAGCACCGCCAGCGCCTGTTGTAACACTGTTACCGGACAGCCAAGTACGGGTCTCAGCAATGTTGCCACCAGCGGTACCAACTCTGAAAAAATCTTCGACTTCTTCCGCGACAACGGTGCTACCGCCGCTGGTGCTGCTGGTATTGTTGGAAACTTTACCGATGAATCAGCGAGTAACCAGTCAATTACTCCAACGGGGCCAGATCCCACCGCCCAAAGCTCCGCCGGCGCTGGTTTTCATGGCATCGAAAAATGGAGCGGGGATCGCTGGAGCGGCACCAGTGGCCTGCAAGCCTTTGCAGCCGATAAAGGCGGTAATTGGCAGGATCTCACCATTCAGCTCAACTTCTCGGCCTTCGAACTCGGTATTAACACCTGGTGACATCCGTCAGGCCCAAGCCCAAGCCGCCTACGACGCCTTCAAGAGCTATACACCAAAAACAATCGTTACCGGCAGCGTCCCTCCAACCGCCGGCAACACCAACGGCGCTCCCGGAAGCACTATCACGGGTAATATTTCAAATGCCACCCCGGCTTCCAGTGTCTGTGCCACCGGCGCGAGCACCAACTCTAACGGCCCGGCTGGCAGCGGAACACCCACGGACATTCCTCAAGCCACGTGCCCCTCTGATACTGGCGGTACCGAAACTGGTCCTAATCCCGCCACCGAAACGGGCGCTTTCAACCAGGTTGTCGTGTCCTACGCCTGCCCCAACTATCACCCGATGTATTACTTCCACATGACAGCTGGCTATGCAGCTGCTCGCATCCGAGCAGGTAAAGATGGCCGCTATAACGCTGGCTCCGTCAACCCAGGTGCCGACTGTAATGAGTTTGTGACTACCATCATCCACGACTCTGGTATCGACCTCAATTACAACAAGCAGGGTATGACGACCGAGAGTCTATACACCTACATGCTGAGCCCGGCGAGCGGTTGGCATTCGATTGGAAATGTCTCCGACGTGGACGTCAAAGACTTACGGCCAGGCGATGTCGCGCTCAAGCAAAGTCACACGTTTGTCTACGTTGGTAATATTGCCGGTTTCAATAGCAATGTCGCCTCGGCCTCGCTAGATGAACGTACCGGTATGGCCGGCGGCGACCACCCCGGTGAAGCAGTATTCTTATGGTTTAGGAAGAACTAGTAATCATGCAACCTCAAGTGCCCATCCCAACCCCGCCCCAAAGTAACCTCAAACTTGCCCTTAGTCTCATCGCGCTCGTTCTCGTGGGCCTAGCCGCCTATTTCACCTACATCACCATCAGCCGGCACGGCAAAATTGGCGTTACCTTGGCTGTTTTTCCCACCACTGCAGCCATTAATCTCAACACCGGCCAAGTAGTCAAAAACGGCACGGTCTATTTACCAGCCGGTACCTACACCGCCAATGTCTCGGCCGATGGTTTCGCACCTCTCAAGCAAACCTTTGTGATTAATAGCGATCGTCACGACTACGCCTTCGTCCTAACTGCGCAATCCGACGCGGCCAAAAAGTGGGTCGCCGACCACCCCAAAGAAGCGCATGCTATCGAAAGCATCGCCGGCGCCCAGTCCAACCAAGATACCAATGTCTTCTACCAACAAAATAGTATCGCCGCGTTGCTGCCACTTATCGATACCTACTTTAGTATTGGCTACAAAGTTCCGGGCGGCGTCTTTACCGTTACGATCAACACTGCCTCACCGCGCTATCGCTACTACGCCCTGCAACAAATTGAAAACTGGGGTTATGATCCAGCCAAGCTCAATATTGTCTTTACCGATTTTAAGAATCCGTTAGGGAATTAAGATGCAACAAAATCGCCAAAAAATCATCCTCGCCGTCACGGTCGCTGTCATTGCTGTTCTGGGCTGGTTGACGATCGTCTACATCACGTCATTGCAAAACGTTACCATTACCTACGATTCGGTCAACGTCTCAAGCCTCACGCTCTACAAAACCATCAAGGCGGGCTCGCCAATTACCATTGGTAAACCAGTCAAAGAAATTACCTCAAATAAAACCTACAAAATCCGCAATGGTTCGTATGTGCTCCGTCCTGGCGGCGACAAAACCAGCCCGACCGATATTCCGCTCATCGTCGAGGGCAGCGCGGTCGTTAAGAATCTCGACATCGATTATTCCGCAACCTATCTGTCCCAGCTTGCCGCCAGCGAAACTTCCGCCATCAACGCGGCTATTGCGAGTTCTAACGCCAAAATTCCTCAGCTCTACACGATTCAGGCTGGCTACCTCTATCACCATGGTGAGTGGTATGGCACCACGCTCGTTTACCACGGCACCGACCAGCTTTCTAGCGATACGTTACGCATCGTAATGCACCTCGATAACGGTACCTGGACGAGCGCAACTAATCCGCCGAAAATCATCCTTACAAGCACCGATAACCCTACAATCCCCACCGAAGTTCTTAGTGGTGTCAACGCCATCTCAACTGATCTTCCGGGCGTTCTTCGCTAACTCAGACTCGAGATGGTGATCTGAATCCGCTTAAGCGGCTCACCCGTAACCGATTGCATAAGTCTCATGAGCTCAATTTGACGTAATCGCAAATTGCCAGCTACGCCCGCACTCGGGGTTACCAACCGCAATACTCCTTGGTGCAAGCGGACGGCCCGAACTTGGCCAGGGTATTCGCGCTCACACCAGCTTTGGACCGTTGCCAAATGGTCAACCCGGTCAAATCCCAACTCGGTCCGCTTTTTGGAAAAATAGTCCGGATCAATCATGATCGCTCCCGGGCGTTCGGTATTCGTCTAAACACGATTCAGCTCGGTGTGGATGATTTTATGTCCAGCGCCAATCTCACGCGTTACCGCGTCGGCATCGGTAGTGGTAATAACCGTCTGATGGTCACGCAGACGTTCAATGAGATAGCCGCGACGATCACGGTCAAGCTCACTAAAAACATCATCCAAGAGGAGCAGGGGACGCAGCTTGGTTTGCTTTTCGGCGTAATCTAACTCCGCCAACTTTAGCGACAACACCAAGGTGCGCACTTCACCCCGCGATGCCACCGCTTCTACCGGACTGTTTTTAAATGAGATCGTAAAATCCTCACGATGGGGACCAATGGTGGTAAAACCGGCTGCCAAATCGCGCGGCAAATTACGCGCCAATGTTTCTAAAAACGCGTCGCCATAAGCGTCGCCATTTACACTCGGCTGGTAAGTCAGCTCAAGTTGTTCCGCCGCGCCCGCAATGTCGGCATACAAATGGGGGAGTGCTGAGTTGAGGTTATCTAGCAGCCTGGTGCGCTGCTGATAAATTTCCAAGGCCAATTCAGCGAGCTGTATATCCCACGTGAAAATTTGATCACGACCGCCGCTCACCTCAAAGCCGTCGAGTAGAGCGTTGCGATGCTTGAGCACCCGACGATACAACTGCAACGTCTTCAAATAACCGCGGTCGGTTTGGCACAAAATAAAATCGAGATACTTGCGACGCCCTTCCGGCGCCCCGCTGACGAGTAACAAGTCGGTTGGTTCAAATAGTGTCACTTGGATATGCCCCACATGAGCCACCTGCGTCCGTTTAACGCCGTCGTGAGTTATTCGCTTCTCAATACCCACATTACCGTGCGCGGCGCCCAGAGCGTACTCTACGTCGCTTGTAGCTACTATCCGCATGTAGTCTTCACCATGACGAATCAGGTCGCGGTCTTTGGCCCGAAAACTCCGGGTCGACGCTAGCACATACAAACTTTCAAGCAAGTTCGTTTTGCCGCTCGCGTTCGGACCAACCACCAAAGTAACCGCCGGATGCAGTTCAAACTTGGCCGTCACGTACGACCGAAAATTTGTTAGCTCCAGCTCGCGTATCGTCATAGTGCTATTGTAATCTATCTTATCGAGAGAGCGTCCCTCAGGCTGCGCCTGCTCCAAAAATTTGCCATTAAAATAACCCTCATTGAAAGCAGTGGATGCGTAAATGAGGGTTATTTTAGCTCACAAGAACAATCCCTGGTCCAAAAACCAAACTAGGTTCGTAGCGGCATAATAATATGCAAATAATCGGCTTCGGCGGCTTCATTTTTGGGGTCAAACGGTGACAAAACGCAGGCACTGAGCTTGCCACTTACCGCAAACGTTACCGCCGGTGACTTCATGGCTGCCAACGCGTCCTGTAAGTAACGAGCGTTCAACGATATTTCGCCGTCATCACCGCTAACCGCACATTCAGCCGTAGCCGTACTACCGCCCGCTTCCGAATCGCTTGATACCAAACGAACTTCGCCTTCGGCACGAATCTCAAGCTTTAAACTTCCGGCTGATTCACGGGCAAACAAACTGGCCACCTTGGTGATCTTACTAAACTCAGTGGTCTCAATATCAAACGAGGTTGTGGCCTGCTTGGGGATAATTTGGCGGTAGTTGGGGAATTGTCCATCGATGAGCCGTGACGTAAGTTCAATTTCACCCGTCCGAAACATCACCTGGTTATCATCACGGTACAGTTCCACCTCACCATCATGCTCGGCCAACAACCGAATCAATTCTTGCATCGTTCGCACCGGAACTATCACGCTTAAAGGTTCGCTTGGATCAGTTTCGAGAGCAATCTGCTTTTCTGCTAAGCGATAAGAGTCGGTAGCAACCACGTACAAAACGGATTCTTCGGTGTATAGATACACCCCCGCTAGCACGGGACGTGCCTCATCAAGACTTGCTGCCACCACTACCTGCGCCAGCGCCTCACGTAAAATCGTGGCATCCAGGCTTAGCGCCGGTTTTGAGGTGACTTGCGGGATCGGGGGAAACTCATCGGCCGCAATGCCATTAAGCGTTGATTCATAATGGGGCGTTCGAATAGTCAGTGCAGTGTCGTTACTTTCTAGCTCTAAATTGCCGTGGGGCAAATTATTTACGAATTCCGCGAGCAACCGAGAGGGGACGGTCAGTGATCCCTCCTGTTCAATCTTCGACCCGATCCAGTAATTAATACCTAGTTCAAGATTGGTTGCACTCAAACGTAACCGATTACCATCAGTCGTTAGAAGAATGTTCGACAGTACCGGCAGGCTCGTCCGGTTTGAAACAATCCTTCCTACACTCGCCAGAGCTCGATTTAAATTTTCCTGGGTGATGCTAAGCTTCACGGTTTCACCTGTCCCCACTAGTTCGTTATTTGCATTATACAGTTTTTGTTTATTAAATCGTCATCATAATCATAAGTGGTGGGGATAGTGGGTATAAGTCGATTAAAACCTTACCTAAAGCAATATTAAGTGCTTATGGTTGTGGACGTCACATGGTGCAAGCCTGTGCGGCAATTTGGGATACATGGGGAAAGTGTTCGTGGGTAACTGTGCTTAAGTGCCAATACCCACCCACTTATCCATGCCTCTTACCCCCACCTTTACACATTGGTTACCCCCAACTTGGGGATAATGCTTGTGGTAAAACTTGTCGCAAATAATAACCTAGTCGCAAAATGGCAAATAATGCTTCTGCCAAGCATCGAAAATAAGGTCTTGAAACCGTCGCACAACCGGTG
The DNA here is from genome assembly GCA_019352195.1 of Candidatus Saccharimonadota bacterium. GTDB lineage: Bacteria > Patescibacteriota > Saccharimonadia > UBA4664 > UBA4664 > JACAFG01. Next base: position 21,198 of record JACAFG010000004.1, read on the forward strand.
TAACGAACTACGTTCATATATTTAGTTGTAAAAAGTCTCATATAATTCGCGATCCGAGCTCCATTGACCACTAAGCTCACCATGCCAATAATCCGCCCCACAACCTTATTACGGGTCATGGTGCGGATTAATGCGAGGCTCGTAGACTTTCCACTAACTTTCGCTCATCCAAGCGCGTTCATTGGAACAGACCCAATGCCAACAAACGAAGCACATTTACCGAGCGGTCCTAAACCGCCGCTGCCAACTGTTCACGAATGGCTTCAATTTCACCGCGCAGCGCGTCATCGACTTCAACTTGTTTCTCGATCTTTGTCACCGAGTGCATGGCGGTAGTGTGATCTCGTCCACCCACATTGGCCGCAATTTTAGGGTAGCTCAGACTCATATCATGACGCATGATATACATCACAATTTGGCGCGGTACTACAATTTCTTTATCGCGCTTGGTGCCAATAATATCGGCCGTCTGCAAATCAAAGTAACTGGCCACCCGGTCGATAATCAGCTTGGGCGACAACGGTTTGAGCTTCGGACGCGCCGCTGCTTGTCCGGCCAACAACTGCGTTGCCGCGGCTACAGTTGGCTCTACGCCGCGCATCTCACAGTATGCCAATAGCTGCGTGAGCGCGCCTTCGAGTTCACGTACGTTCACCTGAGCATGACGAATGAGGTAATCGATTACATCTACCGGTAGCAAGAGTCCCTGGGCGGCCGCCTTAGTTTGTAAAATTGCCGCCCTCGTCTCGAGGTCTGGCGGTTGGACATCAACGGTAATACCGGCAGCACAACGGCTGCGCAACCGCTCTTCAAGGCCCATCAAAGCTTGCGGCGGCTTGTCGGAGCTAATAATAATCTGCTTGTTTGCCTGATGCAGCGTATTGAACGTATGAAAGAACTCATCCTGGGTTTTTTCCGCCCGGGCCAAAAATTGAATATCATCAATAATCAGCACATCCACCGCCCGGTACTTTTCGGCGAAGGCGGTGGTTTTCTTCTTCATAATTCCCGAGATAAATTCGTTGGTAAACGTTTCACTCGTTACGTATTCAATCCGCTTACTGGGGTCGCGTCGGTGAATTTCGTTGCCAACTGCCTGCATGAGGTGAGTTTTGCCGAGTCCTGTCGGGCCGTAAATAAACAGGGGATTGTACTTTTCACCGGGAGCCTTAGCGACCGCCTGGCTGGCAGCATGAGCAAACTCGTTGCTCGAACCCACCACAAAACTCTCAAACACATATTTCGGATTAAGATTAGTGCTCGTAACATTAGCTTCACGCATCGGCAGCGAAGATTGAGTGGCTTTCGGCTTGGGGATGTCCGCCGAGCGATTCGGCTTAGGCGTGGGGTTGGCAGCAGTAGTACCGTCAATTTTGTACTCGATTGAGCGCAGAGGATTCGTCATTTTGCGCAGGGTCGAGTGGATTTGGTCGCTGAACTTGGTTTCAAGCCACTGCTTGGTCATAACGTTTGGCACGGCAATCACAATGTTGCCGTCTTCGTTTGAAAGCATTGAAGTCTTACTAAACCAGGTCTTAAAGTTGGGGCCGGTCAGCGTTACTTCAAGCTCACCCAAGGCGGCCTGCCACAAGGCTTTTACATCCATGATGTTATCTCGGCCTCCTTTCGTTCGTACATCATATCGGAGCATGAGCCTTTTCCACAACGCTGTTTTAATATCCTAATTATGGTGCGACTTATACACAGACGAAATTTCGCCCAACAGATAAGAACGAAGTGCATAAGTTGTACCAAGGTGTGCAAAAACGGTGGGAAAGGTGTGACAAACTGTCCCGCTGTTGACTCTGCCGCTCAGATAGCGTAATCTATCAAAGTTATGTCGAAGCGAACTCACCAGCCAAAGAAGCGCAAACGCCAACGCGTCCATGGATTCATGGAACGTATGATGACGCGCGCTGGACGCAACGTCCTCAAGCGCCGTATGCTCAAGGGCCGAAAACGCGTCGCAATCTAAAATGAGCCGCCTCGCGCGGCTCATTTCGTTTAGAGGTCTGAATGCTTAAAGCCAACAACCGACTCCGTCAGCGCCGCGATATCGACCGCGTTTATAAGCGCGGAACTTATGGTAGCGCCGCCGGTCTGCTAACAGTGAAAGCAGCCTCCGGTGCCAACCGTCCCAGCCGCGCGGTCGTGGTAGTGAGTAAAAAAATCGACAAGCGTGCGGTGGTCCGTAACCGTCTCCGCCGCCGCCTTTTGGGCTCATTGCTTGAGATTTGGGCGACAGTGCCAGATGGTTACGATATAGTAATAAGCGTCCATCGCGATTTCCGCGCCGCTCCATCGACCGAACTCACAGCGGCCCTCACTACTGCGCTGCGTCATGCCCGCGTAATGTCATAAGTTTATTGGAGAATCATGTTTAATACGCTCCTCGTTAAGCCGCTATTCAATCTGCTCGCAATTATTTACGCTTATTTGCCAGGCCACGATTTTGGCGTTGCGATTATTATTCTTACCATCATCATTCGCCTCATTTTGTGGCCGGTGGTCACCAAGCAGCTCCACTCGCAGCGCGCCATGCAGCAACTACAGCCAGAACTCGCTCGCATCAAGGCTGAGGCCAAAGGTGATCGTGCGCTCGAAAGTAAGCTCACCATGGAGCTCTACAAAGAAAAAGAAATTAACCCCTTGGGTTCATTGCTGCCGCTCCTTATCCAACTACCTATCTTTATTGCGCTCTACGCTGTCTTACGGGACCTTGTTAAGCCAGGTGAGATTGAGCATTTGGCTTATCCTGCGGTCAAAAATCTTGCCCCAATCGCAGCCATCATCGCCAGTAATTCCCCATTTCACCCGCAGTTGTTTGGCGTTATAGATCTCGCTAAACCGTCGCCAATTTTGGCCGTGCTGGCAGGGGTGTTCCAGTTTATTCAGACTAAACAGCTTGCTCCCAAAAATGCCGTCAAGGATGCTTCTGCCCAAGTTACAGCTGCCATGACTTATGCCTTCCCGTTTGTTACCTTTATCCTCGGCCTCACCTTCCCAGCTGCTCTCACGCTTTACTGGACCACCTCAAGTGCCGTAGCGGTGCTGCAGCAGACTATTGTCTTGCGCCGCGACGCGCGCGAGCTCGCCGTTATCGAAGAGGCAATCGTGCTCGACGCCCCAACCCCGGCCAAGTTAAACTCGCCTAAGAAAAAGAAAGCCAAGAAAAAATAATGGCAGATCTCAATGCCATTGCAGCCGCCAAGACGAGCGAACTCATTTCGTTTTTTGGTATCAACGCCGACGCGAAGCCGGTTATTACTGAAGATGGCATAGTGCTCGATATCGACGCGCCGACCGCCTCAGCCCGCCTCATTGGCTACCACGGCGAAACGTTGCGCGCCCTCGAATACGTTATCAATCAAATTATGAAGCGCGTTGATGGCGACGCCCCTCGTTACCAGCTCGACGTGGCCGGTTACCGTGAAGCACGTCGTCGTGGCCTCGAAGAACTCGCCCGCGATGCCGCCGCGCGGGTAGTTGAAACCGGTGCCAGCGAAGAGCTACGTCCTATGAATCCTGCCGAGCGTCGCATCGTCCATATGACCCTGCGCGAGTTGCCTGAAGTGGTAACCGAATCGGTGGGAGAGGATCGCTCGCGCCGTATCGTTATCAAACGCGCTACCTGAAACGGCCCTCCGGCCGTTCTTTGATTCGGTTTTTGTCCTAACAAAAGCTTGGTTAATCGCGCCGCAACGAGCGCAATGTAACCCGGTACATGGCGAGTGTTTGCTCAGTCGTCGCTTTCCAGCTAAAACGCTTGAGCTGTTCGTATCCGGCCGCTACCAACCGAGCGCGCTCGACCTCATTTGCAGTTAATATGTCAATTTTATCCGTTAAATCTGTCGTTGAGTGCGGATCAAAATAGGCGGCGGCGTCTCCGTATACTTCTGGCAGACAAGTCGCGTTAGACGCCAGTACTGGTGCGCCGTTCGACATCGCTTCAAGACCTGGCAAACCAAAACCTTCCGATAGCGACGGAAACACAAATAAGCTCGCTTGTTGATAGAGCCGGGTGAGCTCGTCATCACTGACTCGTCCTACAAACTTTACCCCCGCACCGAGCTTATTTTTGGCGACATATGCGCGCAGCTGTTCTCGGAAATAATCTTCGGGACCACCCAAAATCAACTCACCACCGTGTGCCCTGAATTTGCTCACGGCAAACGCATCCACGAGCCGCGCTAGGTTTTTATAAGGGTACGAATTACCAAGCGAAAACAAATAGGGTACTTCCGGTGATACTGGCTTAGTCGCGTCTTGCCCGGTCATCTCAAATCCCAATGGAATCGTCGTAAAACGCTCCGGCGGCAAATGAAAATGACTCGCCAGGCGGTTTTTAACGTAGTTGGTGGAGCAAATAATGAGTTTAGACTTACGGACCGCATGACGGAGCGTCCAGCGTGAGGCGGCGTACTTCGCCTCGTATATCACATGCTTTAAACCGTCACCACGGTAGTTTTTAAAATCTACCAAGGTCATATCATGGACATTTGCCACGAAGGGCGCGTTATAAAACACCGGCACGGTAAAGTGGGGGAAATGCACTAAATCCGGCTTGAGCGAACGTAAAATTCCCGGCAACCGCAGTTGTTCGGCCACGGTGTAGGGCGCAATATCAACCCACTCAATGCGAAAATTTGGCGCCACAGGTGCCCAGCGCTTGGCGTCTGCACGCTGCATAAGCACCACGTAGTCGTTGCTGTCATCCTGCTGCTCGAGGCGCAATAAGAGCTCTTTAGCGTAGCGGCCGATACCGGTCCAGCCAAGCACACGGCCGTCAAAAACAATTCTCATGTCACTTAGTATAACTAAGATGCGCGTTTGAAGCGACGAAAGCGTAGCTGCTGTTGGGGTGGCAGCCCGTGATACAGCTGAGCTTCAATCATGTCGACCGTAACCTGGCGTCGGTGCTGGATACGGTATCGACTCACTAAAATCCCGGGAAAATTCCAAACGGCGGTGGCATTGGCCTTAAAGTTAGCCGCAAACAGTCCCCGCTTAATGTCGCTCACCGCCATCATGCCCCAGCTTGCCCAAAAGCGCGGTAAATACTTCCAATACAATGCCCCCGGCATGTTTTTGGTATACAGGTAGCTAAAATTCTTCACCGAGTGATAACGGGCAAACGGGCTTGGCCCAGCCGCCGTCACAACCGCTGCCTCACCGTCGCCCGCTGCGTTGAGGCGCGCGCTCGTGCCGCCGATACGGTGGCGCACTACTGACGCGGGCTCGTACTCGACTTTCCAACCAGCCAAACGCGCCCGAAAACTTATATCGGTGTCTTCGTAGTAAGCAAAAAAGCGCTGGTCAAATAAACCTATTTCGCGCAGCATTGAGGCTCGGTACAAACTCGCACCGCCCGAGCCGGCAAAAACGTCACGCTGCTCGGCCGAATCAAATTGACCGGTATCAAGCTCGTCGCGTCCGCGCGGAAACGGAAACCCCCATGTTGAATACAGATCGCCGGTGGAGTCGAGTCGGGTATCTTCAAAGTGGCGAATTTTCGCCGCCGCAATGCCCACTTTGGGGTTGCCGGATAAAACCGCTACCAGCTTCTCCAGCCAGTCAGGGGCGGGAATAGCATCGTTATTGAGGAGCGCCGCTGCCTCTACTCTCAGCTTTAAGGCCGCTTCGAGGCCAGGATTTACTCCACCAGTGAAGCCGTAATTTTTATCACGGCAAATGAGGACAACCTGCGGATAATGTTCACGGATAAGTTCAACTGAACCATCGGTTGAGCCATTATCAACTACAATCACGCTCGCCGGCAGCGTTTGAGTCAGCGCGCTGTCGAGGCAGTCAGCCAACCAATCGAGGCCGTTCCAATTGGGAATAACAACTGCGTATTTATGCATATGCCTAGGATAGCTTATAATTGAACGACTATGCATCTCCAGAATATTCTTAGCCACCGTAACCGCGCGCTCCTCCGAGAGCTCGTCGCCACCGATTTCAAGCTCAGATACCAAGGCTCGGCCCTCGGCTATCTGTGGTCGCTGTTTCGGCCACTATTCTTGTTTGCCATCCTTTATATCGTTTTTGGGTACTTTGCGAAGTTTGGCGGCAATATAGATCATTACCCGGTATATTTGCTGCTTGGTATTGTGCTATGGAACTTCTTTGTTGAAGCAACCAACTTTGGCTTAGGATCAATTGTGAATCGCGGCGACCTTATACGTAAAATCAATTTCCCCAAATATATTATCGTGGTTTCGGGTAGTATCTCAGCACTGATTAACTTATGTATTAGTTTGGTCGTGGTTCTGCTATTCGTATTACTCGCCGGTATTCATCTCAGGCCCGTGGTAATTTTGTTGCCGTTTCTTATCGTTGAGCTGTATATTTTTGCGTTGGCCGTCGCCTTCTTTTTATCCGCTCTCTACGTAAAATATCGTGACGTCAGCTACATCTGGGAGCTGGTTATGCAAGCGGGGATTTATGCCACTCCTATCATTATTCCAATCTCGCTTGTCTTAGCTCAGAGCCGGCTAGCGGCTAAAGTCATGCTCCTCAACCCTATCGCCCAGATCATCCAAGACGCCCGTTATGTTCTCGTAACTCCCAGCACTGACACGCTTTACAAACTCACCCATAATTGGCTGTCCGTTATTACGCCACTAATCATCATCATCGTACTTGTCATTACGGCGGCCCTCTACTTCCGCGCGAACGCCAAATACTTTGCGGAGAATGTGTAATGAACGATCAACCAGTAATTCGAGTAAATAAGGTTTCAAAGAGTTTTCGATTGCCTCACGAAAAATACACTGGGCTTAAGCAGGCACTTATCAATTTCCGACCTGGCCGCGGTGAATCTGAGCAGCAAAAAGTGCTTAATAACATCAGTTTTAATATCAAAAAAGGCGAATTCTTTGGCATTGTTGGGCGTAACGGCAGCGGTAAGAGCACCATGCTTAAACTGCTTGCCCAAATTTATGTTCCTGACAACGGCGGCGTACACATCGACGGCAGCTTAACGCCATTTATTGAGCTTGGAGTTGGTTTCAACCCAGAGCTAACAGGTCGTGAAAACGTCTACCTTAACGGTGCTCTCCTGGGCTTTGACCGCAAGCAAACACAGGCCATGTATAACGATATTGTCAGCTTTGCAGAACTTGAGCCATTTATGGATCAAAAACTCAAAAACTACAGTTCAGGAATGCAGGTTCGCCTGGCCTTTTCGGTGGCCATCCGAGCTCAGAGTGATATTTTGCTCATTGATGAAGTGTTGGCGGTGGGCGACGCATTGTTTCAGAAAAAATGTTACGAGTATTTCCGCGAGCTCAAACGTCAGGGCCGCACCGTTGTGTTTGTAAGCCATGATACCGGCGCTCTTGAAGAGTACTGCGACCGAGGAGCGCTCATCGAAAAAGGTGAACTTATACTTGAGGGCCCAATCACCGATGTAATCACTCGCTACACCAAAATTTTAAGCTCATCAGAAGTCCAAGAAGCTAACGAGCAGGGAATTAGTGATGATGGGCACTGGGGTTCTGGTTTGGCACGGATCGAGCGCGTTGGAATTACGACTCCTAGTGGAAAAAGCCAAAACGAGTACAAGGAAGACGAACCCATCAAAGTATCCGTCACTTTTTCTGCCGCCCAGGACATTCCTTCACCAGTATGTGGTATCACGATTACCGACATCAAAAATGGCGTCATTTTTCAATCAAATACGCTTTGGGTCAAACAACCACTCCGAGATATGGCCGCGGGAGACAAGGTTGAACTAGAATGGACGTTGCCAAACTATTTCAATTCGGGTACTTTTTATGTCTCCCCCGCCGTATCGGATCGCTTTGGTATTGAAGTCTATGACTGGGCAGAAGGTGCTGCGCAATTTATGGTTACCAAAAAACAAAAGAGCCATGCCGTCATTAACGTAAAACACCAACTAACCGCTCGGTATGAGGACAATCAGCGTGGCTAACACCGATGATCTTCCGGCCCAATATGTTCGCCTATCAGCCCAACCGACCGTTCAAGCTGAGGCAGGGTACTGTACGTCCTGCGGTGCATTCTCGAGCTTTCGATATGTCGAGATTATCAACGAGCAATTAGCAGCCCAGTGGGAGCTAAACCCGCTTCAACGGGAGCTCTTTAGCGCCCGTGAATCACGCTATTGTTTGTTTTGCGGCTGTTCGACTCGTTTACGCAATCAGGCCGAAGCCATACGACTGGTTTTTGACACGAAGGATGAGTACCAGTCGCTCCAAGAAGCGGTAAGAGGCGGAGTGTTTGCCGATATTAAGGTTGCCGAAATTAATTCTTGTGGCGAGCTGCACCATGTTCTTGAGGAAATTGAGAATCTCAAATATTCCGAGTATGTACCGGCTGATACGAGTATTGAGCATCAAGATTTGCTCGGTTTGAGCTATTCCAGCAATTCTTTTGATTTAGTGCTCACCTCCGATACCCTCGAACACGTACCAGACGCCACCAAGGCCTTCCAGGAGACCTTCCGCATCCTTAAGCCTGGCGGGTACCACATTTTCACCACACCTATCGTGTGGGATCGCCAGACACGCGCTCGCGTAACTATGGGGAACGGTGAACCGGATCATTTGTTGGCTGATTCATTTCATGGTTCGGGCGAAGACGATTACTTGGTTTGGTCGGAGTTTGGCGCCGACATCATTACAAACCTCAAGGAAGTTGGCTTTTCACCACAAGTTTTCTTTTTAAACGCCACAAATATTGATGATCCTTCGGCTGTAATTGTTGCTCGTAAGGGGGTCTTCACCAAGCCGCTAAATCATCAGCTGGTTGATGGACTCTTTACTGACAAAATTAAGACCGGCTCCAAGTTTGCGTCAGCCAGTCTCTATCAAAAGAGTTATCAGTTTGATCCCGAATTCCAAGGCCTTAAACTGTCAGCTCTTAGCACTAAACTGCAGCTCACGCTCAATCATGTTGCCAATCTCGAACATCTTGTAGAAGAACCAAAGCAGAAAATCAACCGGCTTGAAGCCGAGCTTGACGGCATTTACCGCTCCCGTCGATGGAAAATTACCGAGCCAATGGCGCAGTTTAACGCCTTTTTCCGGCGCTTTCGCAGTCCTCGCGACTAGTCGAACTTCAAGTATTGTTCGAGCTGCTCATCGACGCCTTTGAGCGTATGAGCGAGGGTTTTATCCCAGTTGTCGGCAATAGTCGTGGTTGCTAGGTTTTTCATCCGCGTCTCATACGACATACTAGCGGCCTTCTTTATTCCAGCAGTAATAGCCTCAACCGATAAGTCGGTGATAACAATATTATCCGAATAGTTTGATAAGTCATGTTTAGTGACGTATTTAGTGGTAACAACGGCCGAGCCAATCGAGGCAAACTCGAGCGTGGGGTAGTTGGGGTGCGGCGCCATCATAGGTGTCAGCGCCACATCAATGGTTTTTGAAAAAGTGATGTATTCATCCATACCCATTTTACCGAGGTTCTTAATGATGGCGCCACTCGAAAGCTTAATATTGGGCAGATTGTTTTGTCCGGCCATCCAAATTTCCCATTCGCTAGCTACCAAACCACCGTCACTAAAAGCCCGGTTGAGGGCATCGAGGCTGAGGTGGAACAAATTTCGTTCCACATTTGGTCGGCCATACAAGAACAATTGTTTTTTCTTGCCGGTATTATCGACGGCTTTGCCACTTGCGAGTCTTGATACGGCCGGCTCAAACCAGAGACCGTTATCTTTAATATAGTCATAACCTTGGTGGGTCATAAATTTATACATCAGTTCAGTGTTACAGACTGGGATAAATCGATTCGTCCGATAGGTATTCTCAGCCAAGACTGCCATATCACCGTTGGCGTAAAAGATGGGTTCAAAATCCTGAATCAGGTATATGAACTTGTGAGTTAAAGGTAGCTGCTCAATCAGTTGCGCGTCCCACCAGGCTGAGACGATAAAAATATCGTCTGGCCGCATATCGAGGTAACCATAAATATTATAGCGGCGAGCTGAAATATCGATAAGCTCGACACTAGCTGCGTCGATAGCTATACCATTGGCAGTAAAAAATTGCTCGAGACCGCGGCCATCACCAGTCTCGCTGGTTTGAATAATGCGCAATGGCATATGATGGCGCTCCGCCAGTTTGGCAGCAAAAATGAGCGCCGTAGCTACTCCACCGTAAAAACCACGGCTTGTGAGGCTCGGTACCACCAAAGCCACTTTTGCTGGACGGCCAATCGCTGGTAACGAGGGATTTAGTGGCACAATGAGAGGAATTGAACTGTAGATTTTTTCTTCAAACGTCATTTCACTGCGTGCGCGCACACTATAATCGGTGCCAAGTAAAATACGCAGCGACTTATCTTCAATCCGGGCAAACAATACCGCCATTTTGTAGGTAATTTTGTGACCAATATTAGCTAGTTTGCGAATAACTCGCAGTGCAAACTGCATCATCGAAAATCCTCTTGGTTAGTAATAGCGGGTAAGTAGCGGTCACCAACTTCAATATCGAAACCCTGCATATATGACCGGTAGGACCAATAAAAATCGTTATAGGGGATTGGTATAAAAGCGCGCGACTGACTTTCTTTGTGCAGCAAGAACCCGCCCCCAACAAACCAAGTTTGCATACCGGTGTGATTGAGGCGGATACAAAGATCAACGTCACCGCCACAAATAATAAACCGAGTATCCATACCACCTACACCGACATACTTGGCTTTTTCTACTACCTGCACAGCGCCTGTAACGGCCGTCATCGCCAGATCGGTGGTAATGTCATATGGGAAGATAGACACATCGCGATCCGCTGCAATTGACTGACTATAGCGTCTGCCGGCATACAAATGTTCTGCCTGACCTTTGGGGCGCAAGAATACTCCCCCGTGCTGAATCGTATTGCCGTCGCCATAGAGTAAAGTACACCCCACGATGCCAACTTTCGGATCAGCCGCCTTGGCAACCATGCGCTCGATCAGTCCCGCCGACTCTGGCCTCAACTCGGTGTCATTATTTAGGAGAAGCAGAAATTGGCCGGTCGCCTGCTCTACGCCAAAATTCATCAGTTTTTGATAATTGAAGGGGTGGTTATACTCAAAGATCTTAATAAATGGGCGACTTACTGTAGCAAGCTTAATTGCCTCTAGCTCATCAGGCGACGAATTATTACTAAGTAAAATAATTTCACGCAAACGTGGACCAAACTTCAGGAGCGAATCGACCGCAAGCATGGTCAGTTTCGCCTTGTTATGGAATGGGATTACCACCGATAGATCGAGCTTGTCGGAAGAAGAAGTCGCCTCACTCATAAGGAGTATTATAGCAAACCGAGAGCATATGGCCTAAGTAGTTACTGCGCGTTGGTGTACCAGGCGACACCGTCCATAAGATAGCCACAGCTTGCAATCGCAGAGTTGACCTCGGCCTGGCTAGTCGTGAAGAGGTGGTCGCTATTATGGGCGTTACGAAGTCGGTATACCGGCATCAAGCCTGCTGCGGGATTGGGTTCGGCCACAAAGGCCGGTCCTTCAATGCGGTACCCATATTGGCGCACGGCGTTATTGGCCTCATCTTGGCTAATGGTGTAAAAGTGCATGCCATTTGGTGCTACCAGGCGCATAACGGGTGCTGTTGTACCACTGGGGGCATCGACAAAAGCAATACCTTCTTTGCGGAAGCCATTATTAACCGTGTACATCCATTCGGCGTAGCTTGATGTATAAAAGTGCTCGCCGGTCCTCGGGTTTGCCGATCGGAAAATGGTACCGGTCGGATAGGCTGATGTCGAACCTGCCCCAAAGAACGTTTCAAAAATACCGGGGAAACTCTGTCCTAAGTGCGGCGTGTATTGGTAGAGCGACGCGGTTGACCCATTTTCGAGATAGATCGACTGTCCGTCAATTGTAGCGTAGCCATTGTAGTAATTTAGGGCACAGCTACCGCAGCGGGCAAATGTGCCTTGAGTCATATATCCGCCGTAGGTGAGCGCATCATCGCCGTCATAGGCCGTGTTACCGATACTGCGTTCCTTATTAAATTTGAACTGCCAACCAGCCCACAATACTTGTTTACTAAAACCAGCGTAGCGCTCGTGATTCACGCACGTGCCGGTAATACCAATAGTTGGATAATCGTGCAAGGTTAGCGTATCGGGACAATCATAACCAAGAGCAGCTGCATATCGTCCCGGTGTACAGCTGGTGCCAGTAACAAGGCTTTCTTCTTTTTGTAGTGTCGCCAGAATAACCTGCGGGTTAAGCCCCCATTGGTTGGCAGAGCGAAAAATGGCAGCCGAGGCGCTGATAGTACTCGGGCCGTAGCTTGAACTCCACGCCGCCGTCGCGTATAGCGGATCAGACGGGTCAGTAATATCACCATAATGCCAATGCGAACCGTCCCAGTAAAAGTTAGGTGTTTGATAGCTAGCTAGACACGTTGAGGCTGCACTAAGACGATGATCGCTACCGTCCAAAAACGATTGAATCTGTGCCTGAGTCATTGAGCCAACATTATCGAACACGGCATCATCAATGAGGTGCGAATCGGTGTATGCCAAAGCGGCCTGCGGCGCTACCATCAGCAGTGACCCGAGCGTAAGCGCGAGTGAGCTTATAAGGGCTGGGATAAAGCGTTTCATTTGCGGATCTCCAATGTGTAGGGGGCCGAGTAGCCGACCTTATTACCAATTCTTGCTACTAAACGGACTTGCCAATCACCAACAGCGAGCTTAGCCGCAGCGTTCCAATCGAGCTCGACAAAGTAGTTGTCAGACGAAACGAGGCTTGGACCTGCCACCGTAATCGGGTTATTAATATCGGTATAGGCCTGCACTTCACAGGTAGCTCCTGGTAGCGAGTAGCAGGTCGATACCATTTCGGGACTAAATTGTGGCTGGGTACTGCTGAGCGAAATATATTCACTTGGTTGGGCATTCTTGTCACCCTTATTTAGCACTTGGCCAGTGGGGGCAGCTAACGGTAGTGGGGCAGGTGTAGCCGTTGGATTGGCCACCGGAGCCGTCGTAGGCGTGGGCGTTGAGGTGCCAGTTTGAGAGGTACCGGCGGCACCAGGGCCAACTGTTGGGGTTGGGCTCGCGCTGGGTTGGGGCGTTGATAGGGTTAATTTGGAACGATTCGAGGATATTAAGGCGACACTGACAATTATTACGACCAGTAAAAGCGCGACCATAAGTGGCAGCCATCTGGGTAAATTTTTCTTTTTTAGCTTAACCATCATTACCTGTAAGCATACCATAATTCTACCTGGTAACGAGGCGTTTGCTACGGAGTGGGTGCTGAGATTACGTGGTATAAGGTGAGCGTCTGGTTCGGGTAACTAACGGAGTCTGATGGCACCAAACATGGCGAGTTTATGGCTTCGGCGCTCAAAATGTAATCCAAATGCTGGGCGATGTATGGATCGCAACCGGCCAGCTCGACCGCAAAATGGTCGCCGCCCAGCAAACTAAAACCACGCTTCGGTCCAATCACTAAAGTAATGTGGGCAAATCGGTTATAAACTTTCTGACTTGCCGCAGAATCACTGATCGGCTTCCAAAGTGATAGTTGCGGATACTCTTCGACGCCCGTAATTGTCTGACGCCCGGCTAACAGTGGGAAATTTTCGAACACCACCGAATTATTAACCGCAATTCGACTGGTAGCAGGCGTTGACTCCAACATCTTGATGACTGCGGAGTCTGTCAGCACTGCGAGGCCGCGATAGAGGGGCATCACCCCATTTGCCGAGTAGATCGATATGCCCGCCAAAATAAACACACCCAGCACAGCCGTGCGGCGCCATACGATGAAGGCAGCGGATACTGCAACTACACTCGCCAGTAACACAATGAGCCAAATTTCAGGCATATAACCGGGATAGTGCCGGTGAAAACGCTCACCAACAAGCAAGGTTACGGCCAAGGCAGAACCGCCTGCCAACAACATTACTAAGGGTGACCGAGTTGGTTTAAAAGCGATCAGGTGGCGGTATATGAGCACGAGTTGCATGAAGCCAAGCACACCAAGGCCAATCAAAATACGTTCGGGCGGAACATATTGCAACAGCAATAAACGGTAGGGCAAATTGGGCCATGGCAAAACCATTCGAGCGACCAACACTACATACATGGCATTAACACCCAAGAGCATCCAGTCGATATGATGATGTTTACGCCAAGCTGTAACAATAAAATACAGTGACGGCAATACAAGATATGGTGCCACCAAAATAAAGTTCGAAGCCTCGCTTTGGTTGTGGGGCAAACTTATTGCCCGTAACGGGTTGGTTAGCTGGGACGACATGAAATTACCAAACAGCAGGACTAAATTATAGCCGCCGCTGGTGACGAGGCGTTTGCCGGGATAGACGGTATGGGTAATGGCAGCAACGGCATCTGGACGAGTTTTTATGAACACAAGAGCAATAATACCGGCCATCAAACCGGCACCGGTAATATAGATGAAATTTAGCCAAAACTGCCTCTGATCAGCTTCAGTATATGTTTCGATACCATATCCAATTAGCAGCACCGCCATTGCCAGCGCGCACGGGATTTGGAAGGGGGGATACATAATAAGTGCAAATGCCGCCGCCAAATATACCAGTAAAACACTGAGTGATATTCGCACCCAAGTATGTCTCGTTCGCCACAGCCGCATGATAACGATACTCATGGTAAGAACGTACACAATAGGCGCAATCGTAATAGTCTGATACCACCAAAAGATAAACGGATTTATCGATACGACCAATGCCGCACCGATGGCGTAGAGGCGGTGTTTTGGCACAAGTTCAAGCGCAAAGAAATAGGCTGAGATGAGTAAAGCTGCCAGCAGCAGCCACCACTTAAAAGCAAAAGCATACTCAACCGGCATCACAAAGAAGGCTAAGTTTTGTGGTTTGAACGCCACACTCCACTCGCGGTAAGGCACGTCGGCAACTATCGACATATCTTGGCCGTTACCAACATCAACGTTTGTTCGTGGCCAGCCGGCTTTTTGTTGCGCCAAAATGAGCTGCGTGTTTACCAGCCATTCATCAGAGCGAACGGGGCGAATCGTGCCGCTCACCAAGTTAGTATCCGCACCAGTTTGAGCGGTAACATAGCGATAATAGCCCACCGAGCTACCCGACAGTCGTAGCACGGTCAAAATAATTAGTCCCGCCACCACAACGGCAGGAAATAGCCACACCGACTGAATCACTCGTCGCCACCACGGCACCGGCGATGAATGTATTTGCTTCACCATTGTTGTCTATAGTATGCCAACAGTGAGCGGTTTGCCCAGTGCCCAATTGTTCTTTTAGGGAGTTTCAATTAGGCTTAAGTCCTAATGCTATATATTATCGGTATCCTCGTCGCCTTTTTGCTCGTCTGCGGCCAAGCGTTATGGAAAGTGGGCGTCCAGCACGCGCATTTAGAGCTTACGGCCGGTTACTTGTTCTCAAAGCAGGTCTTTAGTCTGATTTTTTCGCCCTACATTATTGGCGGAGCGGTTATTTATGCCTTTGCCACGCTTATGTACCTGGGGCTACTGGCAAAATATCAGTACTCGACAGTTCAAGGTCTGGTGGTGCCCGTCTCACTCATTTCGGCCTTTTTGCTCGCGCGCGTAGTCTTCAACGAGCGCCTCAGCGTCGTGAATTATGTTGGCCTCGGTGTCTTGGTGGTCGGAATTTTGCTGGCCACGCGCCGCTAAGGCTTATTTGAGAGCCGAATCGAAAGTTCACGGTTGAGTTGATCGAGACGCTGCTCGAGCCGATCAACCTTTGAATATAGCCGGAAAATCATCGACACTGAGAATATACCGGCGGTAATGGCCACCACGTCGTACAAACTTAGCGGCGTTGAGTCGGTGAGTGAGTTGATTTGCAAATAGCGAAAAATTGGCTCGGCAAAAAGTAAACCTAGCCCGACCAACACCCACAAAACAATCGTGGTAACGGCCCGAAACCGGCTTACCCGGTGCTGGCTAAGCGCCTGCAAATTTCGACCAATGCCAATAATGACAAACGCAATATTAAACAAAAACAGTAAGACGTACTTAAGCATCTATCAACTCCAGCATTTTGCGCTTGACCAGATTCTTCACAATATTAAATCCATTCCAGTTACTTTGGCCCTTAGCAATCGAATAGTCGGTATATATAGCCTGCGCGGGAATTTCTTCCACCCTCAAATTTTGCTGCTTGGCACGCCACAGCATCTCGGAGCAAAACTCATACCCCGTAGATTTAAGGTTAATTTGCTCGAGCGCTTTGCGGTTCAGCGCGCGCAGGCCAGATTGCGAATCTGTTACGCCAATGCCAAACAATACCTTAGTGATAAAACTAAGGCCCTTATTGCCTATCACGCGGTACCACAGCATCCCCGTGCTATCAATCAGGCGGCTGCCAATAATGAGGTCATACTTATCCTCGGTAATGGCATCAATGAGCTTTTTAACATCGGCTGGCGCGTGCTGGCCATCGGCATCCATTGTCACCACATATTGATAGCCTTCGGCCTTAGCATACGCCAGACCAGTTGTAGTTGGGCCACCGGCACCTCCCGAGTTGAGAATATGGCGTATTACCGTTACTCCCGCCGCTTCGGCTACATCGGCCGTGTTATCGGTCGAACCGTCATCAACTACGATCATATCGTGGGTCTCAATGCCGGTAGTGGCTAGGGTCGAAGTTATTACTTCGCCAATCACCGTCCCTTCATTCCAGGCAGGAATTAAGATAGCCACTCGTCGCTGCTTCATAGTAATACCATCATATACGATTATTATTGAACCTACCGGGCAAAACCAGGCTTTTCACTCAAAATTTGCTGTAAATAAGCGCCGTAACCACTCTTTTTTAACGGCTCCGCCAGTGCTGCCAATTGTTCGCTCGAAATATAGCCTTCGCGCCAGGCAATTTCTTCGGGACAACCGACTTTTAAACCCTGACGTTCTTCGATTACTCGCACGAATTCACTTGCCTGCATCATGGAAGTAAACGTACCGGTGTCCAGATACGCCACGCCACGGTCTAACACGCCGACTTTGAGCTTCCCTTGTTGTAAATAGACGTTGTGCAGCTCGGTAATTTCCAGTTCGCCGCGGGCGCTGGGTCTAATCTGCTTAGCGTACTCCACGACGGTATTATCGAAGAAGTAGAGCCCCGGGATAGCGTAACTACTTTTGGGATGAGCGGGCTTTTCTTCAATCGACAACGCCTTCATCGAACTATCAAACTCAACGACGCCATAGCGCTCTGGATCTGACACATGGTAAGCAAATATTGCCCCACCATCGACATCTTGATACCGCTTTAATTGATCACCCATGCCGACACCATAAAAAATGTTGTCACCCAGAATGAGACAGACCTTCTCGTCGCCAATAAAGTTGGCTCCGACAATAAACGCGTCCGCTAGTCCCCTCGGTTCGGCCTGCTCGGCGTACGTTATTGAGCAGCCCCACTGCGCCCCGTCACCTAACAGTCGCTGAAACTGCGCCTGATCGTGCGGCGTTGTAATAATGAGAATTTCACGAATGCCTGCCATCATCATGGTTGAGAGGGGATAATATATCATTGGCTTGTCGTAAATGGGCATGATCTGCTTACTAATACCGCGCGTAATAGGGTAGAGCCGCGTCCCCGAGCCGCCCGCGAGGATTATGCCCTTCATCTAGCGTGCTCTCCGGAAGCAATCACTGTAATAACTTCAAGAGCCGCTTGATGCATTTCGGTTTTTCCCAAAAGAGTCACATCGCAAATTATTCCATCCCGGAGGCTAGCAACCGAATTATGAAGTTCACGGCGCAAATCGATGGTGGCGCTGATAGTTTTAGCGAGCCCCTCGGCATTAAATGATTCATCGTAGACACCGTTTTTGGGTTTTTTCACTGACGCGGGCGGCAAACCGCTCACGAATGAGCTCCATTGAGGCCTCAACCAACATGAAATTGATCCGAGCCTTCTGCTCAAAGTACGGCGACTCTAGAACTTCAGACGGTTTGGTGATACCGCAGATAATAGTGGTTTGACCACTAGTTTGACGCTTAACTGCCTCGTACAATAATTCCTCAACCCGGTACACGCGCCAAGGTCCGCGGCCAATCTCCGGTACACCGTTTTCATCGATGTCATGAAAAGCAACCGTACTCAAGCTAGTGTCGGCTCGCAAACTCTCGTAGAGCGTGGTCTTCCCGACTGCACTAGTTCCGGTAATAAAAAGAATGAAGGCTTTATCTGGCTGCATCGTTACTGACCTCGTTTGGCATAGTTTGCTTCCACAGCTGCTTTTAATGGTTTCCACCAAGCCTCATTGTCCGCGTACCAATCGATTGTCGCCTGCAGGCCATCGCGGAAATTAGTGTACTGCGGCGTCCAACCAAGCTCGTTGCGAAGTTTAGTAGCATCAATAGCGTAACGCATATCATGCCCGGCGCGGTCGTTGACGTGATCGTACCAATCA
This sequence comes from Candidatus Saccharimonadota bacterium, assembly GCA_019352195.1. Classification (GTDB taxonomy): domain Bacteria; phylum Patescibacteriota; class Saccharimonadia; order UBA4664; family UBA4664; genus JACAFG01. Next base: position 39,611 of record JACAFG010000004.1, read on the forward strand.
ACCGGTTTACCCATAAGCTCTAGTATTAACTCAAACACCGCTTTATTGTTTTGCTCGCCGTCGGCACCAATGAGATAGGTTGCACCGCTCGTGCCTTTTTCAATGATGGCCCACACCGCGGCGTTATGATCATCGACATGGATCCAGTCACGCACGTTTTGGCCGGCTCCATACAACTTAGGTTTGATACCGGTCAAAATATTGGTAATTTGGCGCGGAATCATTTTTTCGACGTGCTGATACGGCCCATAATTATTGTAGCAGTTAGAGATAGTGGCGTGAATTCCAAACGACCGCACCCAGGCTCGCACCAACAAATCGGACCCAGCTTTCGTTGAGCTATACGGACTCGACGGGTTATAAGGCGTTTGGTCAGTAAACTTGGCCGGATCATCCAGCTCCAAATCGCCGTACACTTCATCAGTGGAAATATGATGCAATTTTTTGCCATGCTTACGCACCGCTTCCAAAATCGTGTATGTGCCAACGAGATTGGTCTGGATAAATGGTGACGGATCATTAAGTGAGTTGTCATTATGACTTTCGGCGGCAAAGTGTACCACCAGATCGGTTTCCGATATCAATTTGTCGACCAACTCAGTATTGGTAATAGAACCTTGTACAAACGTTATTTTGTCGCGGACGCTTGCCAAACTAGCCTCATTAGCCGCATAGGTGAGGGCGTCGATAACGGTAACTTCGTGTTGCGGTCGCGTGGCCAGCGTGTGATGAACTAAGTTGGCACCAATAAACCCTGCTCCCCCGGTCACAAGAAGTTTCATTGTTAGATCATACCATCTGTTACTAACACCCTATTCGGCCGCTTTCACGGCGACGATTGGAGGAGCTACCGGTTGGTTGGAAGTACTTTCGATCGCCAGCTTGCGGCCACGCCGCCTAATCTGCCATCGCCGATTAATGGCTGCCACCCCGCTGTAAACTCGTTTTGAAGCTGCGATAGCCCCCGCATCCACATATTTGGCGTACAGATATGCGGAGGTGAATATCAGTATGAGTGAAGGAATAAGCATAATGATAAAGCTGGCCCGGTAGCCATGCCCGCCAACAATGAGGTAGTAAAATAGGTAGCTCGAGAATGAAGCCAAGATAATAAAGTGCAGCAGGTAGAGCGAGAACGAAATGGTTCCCAAAAATTGTGCCGGCCGGCTATTCAGCCAATTTTGAACTCCTACCGTCGTCAAAACGCCACCCAATACGAACGCCGCTCCCAAGATATGGGCTTCAATCACCAATTGGGCAATTGTAGTCGACGTCATAATAGACAGCGGCGCGTACAAGGTGTGCTCGAGCGGTCCCGAAGGCATAGCGCCAAAATACAGGCCGACCAGAAGCAGTACCCACCCACTCGAACCAATCCGGGCCTTAATTTTATCGTAATACTCTGAATGAACGACGTCACATAGCGCAATTCCGATGACAAAACAGACGTAATACGTTTGCCACAATAACCCCCCAAGCAAGACATAAACAGCTAATCGGTTCGTATATTTGGTAAACAACGTCACGAGGCCAAATACCATCAGTGAGCCCCATAACTCAATGTGCATCGTCCATAATGGACCATCAAAATTGTGACTATCCAAAAAGAACGTTTGCCCAGCTTCAACCACCGCTTGGTGAAACGTGGGGGTAAAACCCCAGAGCCCCTGTAGCCAATCGCTGCCGCTCTGAAACGCCGCTCGCTGGTTAAAAGTAAGACCCAGCTTCATCATCCAGTAGGCCAATAATATGGCGCCGGCTGCTGGCAGCCATAGCCTTGCATATCGCTTAGCAATCGTTGGTACCAAGTCAAATCCTTCGCCCGTTCGAAAGAAGCGTTGGCTAAGGACGAAGCCGCTGAGGATAAAAAATAGACAAACGGCAAAGTTGCCGTTAAACAAAATGTATAGCGGCGTTTGCCGAATAACCCACTCGTACGCGTGGTGCGAGGGATCATTAGTCGCGCCAATAGCAACAGGGAAGTAAGCGAACCAGTAGTGGTCAAACACTACTGTTAGCGCTGCCACCCCGCGCAGGCCATCCAAAAACCTAGTCCTCACTCGTTCTCAACCCCCAAAACGTAAGCAATATTAAAATAGTACCAGATATAACGAATACGAATAGCCCCAAACATGGCACTGCCCCGGATTACTCCGGGGCAGTTTCGGCCAGATGTTCGAGCATCACGGGATCGCTTGACGCGGACAGCCAATGCGGCGCAAAGTCTGCGATCATGCCACTGTCGTCGCCATCCGAGGTGCCGGTCGCCCAGCAGTTATAGAACGTGAGGAGGCCGATACGGTTGCGGTTGAGCGCTTGCACCGCAAACCACGTATCGGGTGGCACCAGGAGCCCTCGGGTTGGCTTAATCTCTTCGGCGACAACGGCGCCGAAGTTGTCGATCACCACCGCCAAATACGTTCCCACAGTTGGAATGAGGTAGCAGTAGTGGCTATACAACTGCCGCGGGCCCCATACCGAGTAGATCTTGGCGACTTCATGGCTTTCGAGAGCCAGGTCACCGCTGTGTTTGACCCCGAGTAACTCCAGAATCTCGGCGCTGATGGGGGTGTGGACGGCCCCAAAATTCGTCTTTCTCACCGGCACCACCACCACAATAAGGCCGTTGATGGTTATTGAGTGTATGAGCGTGAAGGTCATCTCAGCTCCAAACTGGGTCGTGAACGCGGAAAAATAGGCTGCGTTCACACTACGGCCCTTGAGCGTCGCTGTCAACGTTGTCCCAGATACGGAAGCTGTCATAAATAGTCGGTTTGCGGTAAAACACATTACGTGCGTTAACAGTGCTCAAAAACTAGCTCATTAACACTTAAAAATACCTTTCTCTTTCGTGATCTGCGGAACAGGATACGATCGGCCGGCTCCATGGGTGGGCAATCCGATCATATCCCGATCCGCGGCACACCGTGGGGAGGAACGTGCACTATGTATGGTACCCACATGACACGCCTTCGTAAGGCGGACAAGAACTTGCAACGAAGTCACGTGGGGTGGCTGCTCACCTCGCCTTGACGGTGAGCATGCTGGCTATCACCACCACCTACACCTACAAGGTGACCCAGACGGGCACCTGCAACTACGTCTCCGGCCAGAAGCATTCGGTCACCCAGACGGCTCCCGTCGGTGGTCCACCGGTGAAGAGCGGTACTACCGTGCTGAGTCGGCCTATCACCATCAGGTCCGGGTTCAACACCAATCTCTCCACCGACGGGGTGAGCTACCCGGTACCTCGCGCTCATGCCTTCAGCCAGACCATCACCATGACCGGCCCGGTTGTCGTCACCACCAAGCTCGGAAAACTTTCGGGCCCGCCCATCGCCGGCAACAGGCTGGACAGCTGCCAGCTGCCCCGCCTTTTAATTTGACAAAATGGCTAACAAAGTTACGTCAAACGCTTGAGCTTATGGCATAATAAAGATCAGATGACATCAGATTCTATGACCGAATATGAGCAAGATACTTCGTCTCGCCCTCGCTGGGGCTGGCGTATTGTGGGTGGCGCGGTTGTAGTCGTAATCTTATTGGTCGGCAGTTTTGAGCTCGTTTATGCCGGCAAAGTCTACCCGGGTGTCAGCGTTGACGGCGTCTACGTCGGCGGTTCATCAAAAACGACTGCCGATAGCACCATCTCGGCTGCTACCGTCACCTACGCGGCCGCCATTCTGCCAGTGACGTATGGTACGACGACCCTTAAAATCCCGCTCCACACACTTAACCTTAAATATGACGCCACCGGCGGAGCCGCGCTCGCGTATAGCTATGGCCGTACCGGCAACTTATGGGTGCGCGCTACTCAGCAGCTGCGTGCCCTTGTCGGCCGCCCAACCACATACGCGCGCTACACCTATGACGATGCCACTCTCTCGCCTTATATTATTCAGGCCAGCAATGACGTTGCTACACCCGCCGTTAACGCTGGGCTTACCTTTAGCAACAACCAAGCCACCGTCACTCCAGCAGCCGACGGTAAGCGGCTCAACCTTGGCCTTTTAGTCATGAATTTACAAAACCGCTTCGGCTCTACGTCCACCGACACGTTAGCCGCGCCAGTTTATGGTTTACCCGCTGCGGTTTCAACAGCCGCTCTCTCGGCCGCCACGCCCGAGGCTGATACCGACCTCACCGCGCCCCTTCAGCTCACGTACGGCCAAAGCAACCAGACCGTCGATCAGGTGACCATCGCAAAATGGCTCAAAATTGGCGCGGTCGCCCCAGGCGATTTTTTGCTGACGCACGACCTCCACGATTTATACCCAGCGCCTGCCACCGCCAGTTTATCGCTCGACAACGCTGCCATTACCGCCTACGTCAACAACTTGGCTGCCAACGTCAATAAAGACGCTACCAATGCTCAGCTGGCCATGGTGAATGGCACGCTTACCGTTACATCTCCCAGCATCGATGGAGTTGCGCTCGACACTTCCGGCGCCGTTACGGCCATTACCAACGCTCTCAAACAACCAAATGGTAACCGTACCGTTACCATTGCTGTCAAAACCACCCAGGCCGCGGTTCGCGAAGACAATTTAGCCTCACTCGGCATTACCGACCAGCTATCGGAAGGTGAAACCTATTTCCCTGGCTCGCCCGCCGGCCGCCTCCAAAACGTGCGCGTCGGCTCATCGAAGTTCAACGGCGTAGTGCTTGCTCCCGGCGAGCAATTTAGTTTCGGTAAACTCCTCGGCGAAGTCGATGCTTCCACAGGGTATGTTCCCGAACTCGTCATTTTGTCTGACCACGAAGAAGATCAGTACGGTGGGGGATTATGCCAAGTTAGCTCCACGGTCTTCCGTGCCGCCTTGGCCGCTGGTCTGCCCATCAACGAGCGCGTCAATCATGCATTCGCGATCAGCTACTACACATGGCCCTACAGTGTTCCTGGACTTGATGCCACGATTTACTATCCCGCCATCGACTTTAAATTCACTAATGACACTGGCCACTACCTTCTCATGCAAACCACGATGAAAGGTTACGACCTCAAATTCGATTTTTACGGCACCAAAACTAAGTCGGGTGTCATTCGCGGACCATACTTTGTCTCGGGCTCTAACGACGCTAAGCAACCGTCGCAAACCGTCTTCTACCGCGACGTACTTGATCTTGCCGGCAACGTCACCAAAACTGACACCTTTAATACCTATTACAAATCATCACTCGACTATCCCGTGCAACTCAACGGCACGAAGTAGTTAACTTCCTGAGCGTAGTTCGGCCACCAAGTGTCAGATTCTACATTATTGAAGAGCGTTCTGGCTAATGGCATGTAAGGCTAAAACCGAACAAAAAGCGTTGACACTTCGGCTTCTGTTCGGTACTATCTAAATTAGATAACCGCCGGAGGGAAAATCATGGCTGAACCACTAACTAAACGTCAAAAAGAAGTTTTAGACTACGTCACCCAATTCATCGAGATGTACGGCTATGCGCCCAGCTATCGTGAAATTGCCGCCCACTTTAAGTATGGCTCCGTCGCCACTGTTGCCGAGCACATCGAATCGCTCGTTACCAAAGGCATGCTGCAAAAAGGCGATAACGAAGCCCGTTCTATCCAGCTCGTTCCGGCTGACAATGTGGATGTATCCAGCAGTATCGGTCTGCCCATTATGGGGCTCGTCGCTGCCGGCCAGCCGATCGAAACCCTTGGTGGTCATAGTGAAACTCTTGAGGTGCCACCCTTCATGGTTGGGCGCCGCAACTCTTATGTCCTGCAGGTAAAAGGGCAGTCCATGATCGAAATTGGCGTTAATGATGGTGACTATGTCGTAGTGCAAGAAAAAGAAGTGCCCAGCAATGGTGATCTCGTCATTGCCCTGCTTAATGGCGGTGAAGCTACATTTAAGCGCTACTACAAAGAAAAAGGCCACATTCGCTTACAGCCTGAAAATTCATCGATGGAACCAATTATCGTTGAGGCGGGGACTCCCATTGAAATTCAAGGTATCGTTATCGGCCTGATTCGTAAGTATTAGTTACCTGGCGCTCTGCGGTGTTGCTACCTCAAGGCCGCGCTCACAATACTTCTATGTGCGGCCTTGGCGTTCGCCTTGCATATCATGCTACTGACTAATGCTTCAACTGCTCGAGCTGAGAAAATAACTATGGAAGGCCAATACAAAATGAAATCCGCAGTTCGGTTCGATTGTCAAATGTATATCTCGGGACGTGGCGCAGTGCAGGTCGCCATGCCCGTCCTATCGCCGCACCGGCGTGAGGCGCGACTTGAGCCAATTAGCTTTGAAACTCTGGCCGATCCGTCGTTTGGACGCCTGTTGTTGGCGCTCGACAATCTGCCGCAAATCGCACTCTAGCGATACAAGTGATCGCGCGTTAGCGGTCCGTTAGGGTTTGGTCCCGCAGTCATAACAAACTGCGACAATGTCAGGTTACCGTGACGGAAGCCGTTTACAGAGCCCGCAAGATATAATTCCCACATACGATAAAAGCGCTCATCGTACATCGAAATTATTTCTTCCTTATGCGCTTCATACCGTCGACGCCATTCTTCGAGCGTTAAAGCGTAATGATAGCGCAGGTTTTCGTAGTCTTGGAGCTCAAAATCAAACTGCTCGATTAAACTGGCGGTTTTAGCAACGGTTGGCAAATATCCACCCGGGAAAATATATTTATCAATCCAAGGATCGTTGGGAGCCTCATAACGGTTGGTTATCGTATGCAGCACCGATAACCCATCATGAGAAAGCATTTTTCGCACCGCCTCAAAATAGTTGTGATGATTACCGATCCCAACATGTTCATACATACCAACTGATGCAATTCGGTCAAATTTTATCTTTTGCTCAGCCAAATCCTGGTAATTCATGAGCTTAACTTCAATCCTATCCTGGAGGCCGAGAGCTGCGATACGCTGGTTGGACAGCTTAAACTGCTCCTCGCTTAACGTAACGCCAATACCGCTGATATCGTACTGCTGGGCGGCGGCAATAAGCAGCTGTCCCCACCCGGAGCCAATATCGAGTAACCGCAAACCGGGCTTTAACTGCAGTTTGCGCAAGATATGTTCAACTTTTTGTTTCTGAGCTAGCTCCAAAGTATCGGTTGGTGTCTTAAAATAGGCACACGAATACAACATCGACTCATCGAGCCACAGTTTGTAGAAATCGTTACCCAAATCATAATGATGCGCAATCTGTTGGCGCTGCTTACTACGCTTGTTAGCCTGCGGGCGTACCGACGGTACATACTTTGCCACCTTGGCAAACACAGCCTGATTTTCGTCGGCTAATCGCGGAATGCCTATAATGTCGCCGCGCACTTCAACCTGGCCGTTTATGTACGCTTCACCAAAACCAAGTGACGGGTTCTTAATGATAGCTCTAACTACTCGGGGATGCTTGATAACAATCGTGCAATACGGCTTAACAGGACCAAAACTAATAATTTCCCCATCCCAAAACTCTACCTGCAAACCGCCATGTTTCAGCCGGTTCAGAATTGCCGTAAGTAATCGTTTTTCAACCATACGGCAAGCATACCCCCAGCCTCAGCAAAAACCCAGATGTCCGCAGTATACAAAACGCCGAGCTGCCTCATTGACCCCAGCTCATAAGCTCACTATAATCACTGGGTATTCGGCCCCAATCCTGCTGTCAGGAACTGCGAATTTCGATGATAATATTCCGAAGTAGCACTGCTTGCAGAGCTAACCGGGAGCACCACAATAATCCGGAGTAGCTCAGTGGTAGAGCGAGCGACTGTTAATCGCTTGGTCGTCGGTTCGAGCCCGACCTCCGGAGCCATAGAACTTATGCTTAAAGAGGCTTACCTAAGCCTCTTTTTGTTATGCGATTAGCCAGGAGTATAATTAACCTATGAACCGCATCGCTAAGATCCTAACTGCCGCAGTCGTAACACTGCTTATGAGCTTCTGTGGGTATCAGGCTTTGGCTATGGTGATGGACGATATGCATGTAGCGACGATGCAGCATAGCGACGCCAGCTGCCTGAATCAGTGTCTGGCAAGTGCATCTCAAAGCCCATTACTACCCGCTACCCAGCAGACCATCCAGCTATTCCTTACATTCCTGGTGCAAATTGCGCCACTGCTGTTGCTTGTGCCTTTAACGATCTCGCTCAGTTATTTTGCCTCACGCCCACGACCTTCGCCAAACATCGTGAAGCTCAACGTCTCATATCTCGACTGATTTCTAATTAATTCCTCATTTGAGTAATTAATTAGGAGTTTATTGTGTTAATACATAACACCGACTCTCGCCCTCAGGAGAGTCACCAATGGCAAATCTAGGTTTAATCTTCATTACTGGTCTTACGACAGGTGGGCTCAGCTGCCTAGCAGTACAAGGCGGGATGCTCGCTAGTTCCATCGCCGTCAGCACTGAAGAGGAGATGACGGAGCAGATTAGCACTCGTGGTACTGAGTATGAACACGAGCTGGAGCTGCTCAACCAGCGTGATCTTTCGAAGAGTAGGTATGCTGAGGCGTTACAGAACCTCAAACACCGCTATCCCGTACTGGTTACTGAGAAAAGAAACGGTAAGCAACGACTCGCCACACCGATCGTTCTCTTCTTAGTGGCAAAACTGGTCGCCTATACCCTCCTGGGCTTTATGCTCGGCTGGCTAGGCTCAATGCTACAGCTTACCCCCATGATGAGAGCGATCCTACAGATTTCAATCGGGATCTTTATGGTCGGAACAGCGCTGAGACTGCTCAATGTACACCCGATCTTCCGCCACTTTGCTCTTGAGCCGCCCAAGGCGGTTACCCGCTATATTCGACGCAAGACCAAGTCGAATAACAGCTCATGGTTTCAGCCAATGTTTCTTGGCGCACTCACGGTGTTCATACCCTGCGGCGTAACCCAGGCGATGATGGCCTTAGCGGTTGCGAGTGGTACTCCAATCACCGGGGCGCTCATCATGTTCGCCTTCGTACTCGGAACCACACCCCTCTTCTTTACCTTGGCGTATCTCGCCACAAAGCTGGGATCCAAACTCCAGGACAGATTCTGGAAGGTCGCTGGCGTACTGGTGCTCATTCTAGGCTTGGTAGCTATAGATAGCGGTCTCAACCTGGCTGGGTCACCAATATCTTCTGTAGCGTTAAGGCAGTTGATTGACTCAGGCGTCCAAGATGACCAAACGCCAAACTCGACCGTCGAGGGTGGTGTAGTTGCAGATACATCGGCGGATGCTAGTAATGAGTTAACGATGCGGATCACTGATTCGGCCTATAGCCCAGCGATCATGCAGGCCAAGGCTGGAGCCCCGATCAGGCTAACGGTAACAACTGCCGATGTAAAAGGCTGCGCTCGATCATTAGTAATCCCTTCAATTGGATACCAGAAGGTATTCGATACGACGGGTACTGAGACGATTGAATTGCCCGCCCAGAAACCAGGAAAGATTCGACTCACCTGTTCGATGGGTATGTATAACGCGCAGATTAACGTGAATTAGGAGAAATTTATGGCTACTCAACAATTTGAACTCAAGAACATTAGCTGCTCTTCGTGTGTGATACACCTGGAAGGGATGGAAGACGATCTCGACGGCATCGAAAAAATCGATGTAAACTTCAAGAAGCAGATGATGAAGGTAGACTATGATCAGGACAAGATAACGCCCGACCACATCGTCTCGGCGGTCACCAAGATGGGCTACGGCGCCATCCCTGTAGAAACAACCGACAAGAAAGGCTCATCATGGTCCAGACTATTTCGATCGTAGTATCGCTAGTAGCCATTGGCTTCATCCTTTGGTGGTTTTTTGGCCAGCGAGAAGCCGAGGCCAAACTGGCCGAGAACGTTGACGGCGTTCAGGTGGTAGAGATTACCGTCGATGGCGGCTATCAGCCTCGCACGGTTCAGCTCAAGGCGGGTATGCTCGCTAAGCTCGTCTTTAACCGCAAAGATCCATCGAGTTGTTTAGAAGAGGTACTCCTACCCGACTTTGGCGTGGCTCAGATGCTCACTTTAGGAAAGAAGACCGAGATAACCATCGATCCGTCCAAGGCGGGTGAGTATAAATACACCTGCGGCATGCAGATGTTTAGCGGTAAGGTGGTGGTGAAGTGACATCCCGAAATCGGTTCATAGTCAGTGTCGTCTTCACCATCCCGTTGGCATTAGGCATGCTCGGCCTCATGCTGCCAGGTGGCGCCTGGACGCAATGGTTGCTGGCAACACCAGTAGTGCTCGTTGGTGGCTACCCGTTCTTCGTTGGGGCGTGGTCGGCGTTTAAGCATCGTCAGGCCAGTATGGATACGCTGGTGGCTCTCGGAGTCGGTACCGCCTATGTTTACAGCGTGTACGCACTCCTCGTTGGCACAGAAGTATACTTCGAGATTGCAGCGCTCCTCATTACATTCGTATTGTTAGGCAAAGTCTTTGAAGACATGACTCGTAACCGTGCCAATAGCGCCATCGAGAAGTTGGTTGGTCTGCAGGCGAAACAAGCTACCGTCGTGCGAGACGGCAAAGAAGTGCTCGTGCCGCTCGAAGAGGTGCAGGTGGGTGATGTTATTCGGGTGAAACCAGGCGAGAAGATCGCCGTTGATGGCACCGTATTAGATGGAGCAACGACGATAGACGAGGCGATGGTCACGGGCGAGAGTCTGCCCGTATCGAAGCGAGTCAGTGATGCCGTCATCGGCTCCACTATTAACAAGACTGGTACGATCACCTTTAAGGCGACCAAGGTTGGGAGCGATACACTACTTTCGCAGATCGTTGAGCTGGTACGTAAGGCTCAGACGAGTCGTGCGCCCATCCAGAAGTTGGCTGATCAGGTATCGGGTGTCTTCGTCCCCGTGGTGCTCATTATCGCCATCGTTACGTTCAACGTTTGGTTCGTACTACTGGGTGCCAGCTTCGTAGATGCACTCCTCTTTGCCGTCTCTGTAGTAGTTATCGCCTGCCCGTGCGCTCTGGGTCTCGCTACGCCCACCGCCCTCATGGTCGGAACGGGTCGTGGTGCTCGTCTGGGCATCCTGATCAAGAGCGGGGAAGTCTTGGAAGCGGCGAATAACATTAAGTACGTCGTCTTCGACAAGACAGGCACGATTACCGAAGGCAAGCCTGTCGTCACAGACTTAGTTGGCGAAGATGCCAAGGAGATTCTTCTCGTAGCCGCCTCGCTTGAGGCAGCGTCGGAACATCCATTGGCCTCGGCCATACTTGAGAAGGCCAATATGGACTCGTTAGAGCCCGCCAAAATTAGGGATTTCGTTGCCGTAGAGGGCAAGGGAGTTCAGGCTCAACTTCGTGACCAGGTCGTTGCTATTGGTAATAGGTCGCTCATGCAGGATCTAGGGGTAGTCATCGATGACGTAGCGGAGAAGCTATCCGCCCTCGAACACCACGGTAAGACGGTCATGATGGTCGCTAGCAACGGAAAGCTGCTTGGGCTTATCGCCGTCCAAGACCAGCCAAAGTCTATGGCTAAGGCTGCTATATCTCATCTGAACGGTCGAGGCATCGTATCGGTGATGCTCACTGGCGACAACGAAGCGACGGCTCAGGCAATTGCCAGCGAGGTCGGCATAACTAAGGTCGTTTCGGAAGTCTTACCTAGCGATAAAGCCGATCACATTAAGTCGTTGCAGCACGATGGGCGAGTGGCCTTCGTAGGTGATGGCATAAATGATGCACCTGCCCTGGCGCTCGCCGACCTAGGAATTGCCATGGGCTCAGGCACCGACATCGCTATGGAGGCTGGTGGAATCGTATTGGTGAAGAATGACTTAAACGATGTGGGGCGGGCCTTACGTCTGAGCCAACTCACGTTCGGGCGAATCAAGCTCAATCTATTCTGGGCGTTCATCTATAACTTGATCGGCATACCGATTGCGGCTGGCGTCTTCGCCTCATACGGCTTGGTGCTAAACCCGGCATTGGCGGGGTTAGCGATGGCTTTCAGCTCAGTGTCAGTCGTTACTAGTTCGTTGCTACTTAACCGATCAAGGCTCTAGAATTAAATCAATACAACGAGGAGTGACTAATAATGATGTATGACTATAACGATAATTTCGGAGGAGGATTGTTCATGATATTAATATTAATTTTGTTAGTGGTTGGTGCTTTCGTGGCCTACCGTTACTACTCAAATACACCACGAACTGGCGAGAAGTCATCGCCACTCGATATATTAAAGGAACGTTATGCGAAAGGCGAGATTGATAAGAAGGAGTTTGAAGATAAGCGCAAGGATCTTGAGGGTTAGTCGAATAAATCTGAATCTAATAATGAAATCCCTCTGAGTTAACGCGCAATGTATAGGTTCTCTCTGAGCTGTAACTCCTTCCCTAGTGCAAGAACCTGATGTAGATATACGGTTCGAAGAGTGCGTGGTAGGGGGAGCCAGCACTAATTCATAAAAGAGGCTTAACATAGGCTCTTTTTAGTACCCAAATACTTGATAAATTATGGTGGGTAGCAGATAATCACTATCGTCCAAATGCTCGTTAATAATTTGTCTAGAAGAAGGATCAGCTATGACTGACCAGCCAATGACGTATGCGGGAAGTGGCGTTAGCTACGACGCCATGGACCCATTCAAGCGGGCTTGTCAGCTCGCTGGACTCGGAACGGCCGGAAACATCCAGCGACTCGCAAACCGTGAGTTCAAAGAGTGGGAGGCGAGCCGAGGTGAGAGTGCCTATCTCATTGAGGCCGCTGACAGCTACCTCGCTCACGTTGAGGAGGGGCTCGGGACCAAGAACCTCGTGGCCGACGCGATGTATGCCCTCACCGGCAAGAGCTACTACGACCAGGTCGCGCAAGACACGGTGGCCATGATCGTTAACGACATGATCACTCTCGGCGCCCTGCCGCTGTCAGTTGCGATGCACCTGGCGGTGGGCGACTCGGCCTGGTTCGACGACGAGCAGCGCTGGAACGACCTCATCAAGGGTTGGGCGACAGCTTGCACCCTGGCACGATGCGTCTGGGGCGGTGGCGAGACGCCAACTCTCAAGGATGTTGTTATACCCGGAGCGGTCGTTCTCTCAGGCTCGGCCATGGGCATCGTCAAGCCGAAGGAGCGCTTGATCCGTAGCAACATCCAACACGGCGATGCGATCGTCATGCTGGCAAGCTCCGGCGTACACGCTAACGGCCTAACTCTCGCTCGGAAGATCGCTGAACGCACTGGCTACCACACCAGGCTGAGCGACGGCCGAATGTTCGGCGAGGCCCTGCTCGACCCAACGGCAATCTACGTGCCCGTGGTAGAGGACTGCCAGGAAGCCGGAATCGACCTTCACTACACTGTGAACGTCACCGGTCACGGTTGGCGCAAGCTCATGCGGGCGGTCGAGCCGTTCGTCTACTGGGTCAATTGGGTTCCAGAACCTCAACCAGTTTTCAGTTTCATCCAAGAACATGGGCCGGTTGACGCGGAGGAAATGTACGGCAACTACAACATGGGCGCTGGATTCGCACTCTACGTCGCTTACGAAGACGCGGAGCGAGTCGTCGAGGTAGCTAGTCAGAGCGGTATCCAGGGGTGGATCGCCGGTCACATCGCCAAGACGGGCGATAAGCGGGTTGTAATCCAACCCCTCGACCTGTCTTACGAGGGAGAAACCCTCGGCGTTCGCTGAAACACCCAGCAATCGGCGGGTAGCCGAGCTCTGGAGTAATCCAGGGCTCGGCACTCAACCCTAGTCTTCAAATTCTTGAAGTTTTAGGTTGGGTTCAAAGTTCGAAAATCGTCCCACAGCCCGAGCCAAGAATAAAGCACGAACTTCGGTTTGTGCTTTATTCTTGGTAGCGAACAGCATGAGCCCGGACCGAAGGCTCGATAACTAGGAGCTAAAGTAGGTATTTATGCCAAGTAAGCGACGAGGATAAACACAGGAGTCCGCTACCGTTAGAGCTAAATAACCCCTTAATAATCCGGCATCATCAATACTCTCTGATCTGCTACCATTGGTACATGAATAAAGAAGAGCAGCTGCACTCTCGTCTCAAGGAATTGGTAGTGCAGCAGTCAGCTAGCCCTGAATTTAAGCACCATAAATGGTTCGTCCAATGGCATCTTGAGATAGTTCAAGCTATCGCACTCGAATTATGCGACAAGTATCCCTCGGCAGATAGAATCCAGGTCCTTAATCTAGTGTGGCTGCATGATTACGAGAAAATAGTTGATTTTGATAATCAGTACAATACAGAGCTAGTCGCCAGTAGCAATGTAATGGCAGAAGCAGGTTTCAAAGAAGCTAGTATAGCGAAGATGTTATCTGACATTAATATATACAATGCCAAGGCGAACCTGCATGCCGCATCTATTGAGATACAGATTGTGTCGTCATCAGATGCAGCCTCACACATGATTGGTCCCTTTCTATCGTTGTATTGGTATGAAAATCCTGAAAAATCCATAACCGAACTGCAGGCAGATAACTTGAAGAAGTTCTCGGGCGACTGGGATAAGAAGATGACACTGCCCGAAGTTAAGGCAGCTTTTGCTGGGCGTTACAAGTTTATACAAGAGCAAATAGGCAACATCCCTACTAGTTATTTAGGATAAGACATCAATACTCGCCACAACTCGCAACCAAAGTAAAACCCCCTCACCCGTGGCGGTTTTACTTTGGTTGCTCGAAGGGCCTAGTTCGACCCGAAAGTTCGGCGCTGTGACGCGCCGTAGGAATAGCCCGACCGTCGGCGTAATAAACCAAGTGTGTGCAGGAGGCCACGGCGTGGCGAGCGACACAAACAGCTACTCAATCAACGAAGCAAGTTACTTTTTATACCTTTACTAAAGCAATAGTCTAATTATAAGCTTATGTTTATTGTCTAAAATTGCTATCATTGATATATGAATCAGCTTATAGTTTTTTGTGCTAAATATTTATTAATTCTTAGCTTAGTGCTCGTGGCAATCTTTTGGCTGCGCCTCGACTCCGACAATAAGAAACGCTTCGCAGTCGAGGCAATAGTCGGTGGCCTATTGGCATTACTTTTGGCAAAAATTGCCAGTCATTTAATTAGCGACCCAAGACCCTTTATATCGGGCCATTTCACACCTTTAATTCCTCATGCCAACGACAACGGTTTTCCGTCTGATCATGCCTTGATTACCTCGTTCCTAGCCTTCTTAGTGTGGCCCTTCTCAAGACGAGTTAGCCTCGCACTGCTCGTCATTGCCCTCACGGTCAGTTCTGCAAGGGTCGCAGCCGGTATCCATCACCCGATCGATATTCTTGGCTCCTTCATTATCGCCGCAGGAGCAGTTCTTATCGTGAATGAACTGTGGAAGTGGTGGGCACGTCGTCATAAACCAACTTCATGACCGCAAGCCCAATACTGGGCAAGGTTCTGCAAGTCGTAGGGTTTATCTGGGTTGTGAACGTTCTCATCGCTGCCAAGTATGCGAGGAACGCACGTAGGTGGCGAGTTAAATGCGACACAGTCCGACCTCCAAACCAAACAATAAATACATAAAATGAGGCTAAACCAAGCCTCATTTTTGCTGCGTAATAACTGCTACACTTTCATCATGACAACACCAGAAAATCATGACGCGCAAAGCTCGGGCTTGGAATTTACAGGTGCACAAGACTACGCTGATCTAGCAGCGGCACTAGGCCGGTCCACAGAAACCTATGAAAGTTATGTCGGCATCTGTGATGTTCTTAGTCCCGACGAAGCCCGTGCGATGGCGCAAGCGCTTCGTGACACCGTACCGATCCAAATCGAAAAGTTATGATTGGGATTATGGCCGGCCACTTTACCATGAGGCCAGATGCCGAGTGGGGCGAAGGTCAGCGATCAGTTTTTGCCACTAGAGAAGAGATGGCAGGCGGCTTCACCGATGATCCTGACGTACTCAACACCGTGCATTTCGCCGACCTGTATCGTCCCAAAGAAGTACAGACCCTGTTAGAGGATCTTGACCGAGTTGTGGAGTTTGGCGGTGAGAACTTGCACGCCATCCAGCTCGATGTAACCTAGCCGGAGGTGGACGATATCGACCAGTTTAAAGCTAAGCACCCAGATATAGCGCTCGTCTTGCAGCTGGGTAAATCGGCCTTTGAAATGGTAGATCACGATCCGCAGCGAATGGTCGATGAACTTGATAAGTACGGCGATTCTATTGATTATGTTTTGCTGGACCTGAGTATGGGTAAAGGACGGGCGATGCAGGCTGATGAACTGCTTTCGGCCCTACGGCTTATTCGCCAGGAATTACCCGGTCTTGGCTTGGCGGTTGCCGGAGGGTTGGGTCCAGAGACAGTTCACCTGCTCGAGCCGATTGCGAGGGAGTTCCCCGATATATCGATCGATGCGCAGGGGCGCTTGAAGCATCCAGATGCGCCGGTCGACGATAGGGGCCACATGGTCTCAACGGTACCGGCCGATCCTGCACGCTCCGAGCAATACATCATTAACAGCTGTGCCATTTTAGATAAGCCGAAAGAGGAGGTTTAGCAGATGAATCAAGATGTGAAGAACGATCACTCCGGTACTCCTTGCGAAAAGTGTAAGCAAAATCCCTGCGTTTGTGATGACAAAACGTACACCCACAGCCGTCGGATGCAACGCCCCGCGTGAAGGGTAGCCACCGTTCGGGTAACCCGCCCAAGCTGAAATGGCTGTAACACCGGAGAATATAAGTCTGGTAAACCGGTCTTACCATGGCTAATTGGTTTAATGATTTCGAAAGCCGGCCGCTCGTCGGTAAAGACAAGATCCCATGGCTAGTCACGGTCGAATTTGAGATCCAGAGTAAGTATTTTGTAGATAATCTCAAGCGTTTGCCCCAGCCAGACTCAGCCACCGATGCCCAACTCCTCGCCTCATCCCAGCATTGCAATAACTTGATCGGCTGGGTCGAGCAAATGAGGATTATGGGTTACACCGGCCTACCCGGTGTCATCGAGGACGTCCTAGCAGACGAATTTGGCAATCGCCAGCTATTGGCTGACCTCCGGCAGACATATACGAGCAAGTGGCTCGACGGAAAGGCGGGCCAGCACAAGATCGGAGAAAATTACTTCACGGTTCATCAAGGCAAGTTTTATTACTCCACCATCCATGGTGAATGGTTTGAGGTGCGGGCAAACACCATCTTCGATATTTCGCCAATATTTAGCCATAAGGCAGACATTCCTACCACCGCCCTTCTCACTGCCCACCATGAACCAACCCGATACCAGCAAATTTATACGGCATGGCGTCTGGCGGGTAATTCGGGCAAAATGTTGTCGGCGCAGTTTTCATCAAAATCTGGCCAGACGACGCCAGAAGATGTACTTGAAGACACGATCAAAAAACTTCATATCATCGTTGAACAGCCAGTGGCTCTCGAAGCCATCGAGCAGGCGACAGCGGGTAAACCCAATTATCTCGAGTACCTCATCAAAATAAGCTGCCTGGTGGCCGACTTTGCCGAGCATCGCCGCCAGTCGGGTGAACACACACGCTACCTGCTGCGCTACTGCGCGATGTTCCACGAAGCTCAGATACTACTTGATATCGTTAAACATGAACCAACCTCGCATGATCAGATTTATCTTGGCCGCCAATCCCTGAGCAGCTCACTGCGAGACGCCGGGCATTGGTACGTTGCACAAGAGTTGTTACTCTTATCATTGCAGAAATACCCCCAATAATTTCACCGACTTCTACGCAGAATTTACCCAGCGGCTAAAGGAGTACGAGGCCTATAGTCCCGAGTTTGCCGCCTTAGTTCATGACTTAGTTTTGTACCTGGGGAACCACATTGCCCAAGCCAAGGTGACGAATCGCAGGATTAACGTTATCGATCTGGGCTTCCAGGGCTCAATCAACATGCTGGTGAAATATGTGCTCGACCAATATTGTTCTCAAAGCGCAAAACAAGCTGCCGATATTCATATGTACGTTGTGGCAGAGTGGTTTAAAGGTGTGTACCACAACATGTACACGAGTAATACCTTCTCAAGCCTTACTCATATCGAAGTCATGGCGCGAAACAACGCCATTTACCAATATGTACCGGGTAGCCTACACGACGGGAAGCTCACCGTTACCTACGGCAGCAAAGACGATCAGAGCCAAGCCGATATGGAACTGACTGTCATGGCAATGACAATCTTGCTTCAGAACAAGTAAAACTGCTTAATCTATCTGGTAACGTGATCTAGCCACTGGTACCAGGGTAAACCGCGCTCCATCGCTATGCTTTGAGACACCAAAGCTTTAGCACCAAAACTAATGCATTTGGTCATCAACCGCGCTAAGCTTAGTTACCAAGATACGTAATCAAAGGTACAAACTTATGTTTTTCCTGCTGCTGCTCCTCATATTTCTCTCGCCCCGTGTTTTGCTATTCCTGACTTGGCTATTTAACTATTATCGCTTCGTGGTCGTGTTTAGCCCGCACACATTTCTGATTCCTATCCTGGGCTTTATTTTTATGCCATGGACCACCCTTATTTACCTGCTTAATTACAGCGTTACTGCGCCCGGACACCTCACAATGTGGGGCTGGGCTTGGGTAACCTTGGCCGTACTGGCCGACCTAGGTAGCTACGGTAGCTCGCGCTTTGGCCGCGGACGACGCTCGTCTCTCGTCGAATAACCGAGCCGACAGCCGCGCTGACGCCCGCTGCTAGGCCGATTAGCGTTTCGCTTTATACCCCGGATTGCGATATAAACTCACATCAATCAAGATCTTAAACGCAGCCAAAATAGCGATAGGGATTTCGAAGTCATCGAGTCCTGCTAAGCCGAAGGTAAAAGGCACGAGGGCATCGTTGAGCGCTGCAAAAGGCGCGTAACCAACCAAAAACAACAAGAAGACGCGGCTCAGGCCAAACAAGTGGAATTTGTTAGCATCTTTCAGGTAGCGCCAAAACGCCTGTCCGTAGGTAAGCTTGGCTTGCGGCTGGGCGTAGTTGCCAACTTGGTCTAATACTGTTTGTCTGGGCATCGTATCCTCCTAAGATCAAAGCCAGCTTAGTGGATCAAATAGGCTTGGTATATGGCCATATCTCCAACTGTCACCGTTGCAAGTGATGGGCTATCATATAGGCCATGTCACCTGTAGAGACCTACCTAGCCAATACTCAGCCGGCCGAGCGTGCGGCGCTCGAGCGGATTTGCAAGCTAGCGCGCCAGCTGATTCCAGAGCCCGAAGAAGCGCGAAGCTACGGCATGCCAGCGTTCAAGTATCGCGGGAAGCCCGTGGTGGGATTTTTGGTGTGGACCACGTTTATGAGCTTGTATCCGTTTAGTAGCGACGCCGTCACGCGCGCCGGGAGTCTGTTAGATGGTTTTGAATTTTCCAAAGGCACGGTGCGTTTTACACTCGAAAAAACCATCCCAGAGGATGCCTTAAAACTAATCATCAACGCGCGTTTGGCCGAAATTACTGCCGCCAGCTAAACCGCGCGTTTGCGCCTGTCTGGCCCTATCTGTTACGGTGATCGCGCGCGGAATCCTCCACGCATTCACCAGACCTCGTTAGGACGGCCATGACAAAAGACTCGGCAATTGCCGCCCGAGGCCTACGCCTGCCCCGCGCCACCTGCCCAATATGTGGCAAGCAGCATGCGCTCCGGCGCGACGGGCGATTGCGCCGTCACCATGCCAGCCAAATTTGCAGTTTTGTCGCTGGCGAGCATGATCATGACCGTTGTATCAGCCAACTTGGACCAAGCGTGGTCGCTGGTACCATCGACATGAGCTGGCCCGACTGCCCCGGTTCACTCCAAGTCTACGATGCTCATAATCCCACTTGGGTGGTACAAGTGATGCGGCCGAATAGCACCTACCAGCTGCATTATGGCTACCCAAGCCAGACCCCGCTCACCCCGCGGCCCGGAGTCTGGCTGTTGGCCGTCTCGCCAATGGTTCAGGTAGGCCTCGTAGCCCAATACACCGACCAACAAGTAGGCGATTCTCTCACGTGGCGACTGGTCTGTGATTGGAACCGTAACCAGCCGGACGGCAAAGTTATCGGCGCACTGCGCTGTGACCACGATCCACCGCGAGTAGGTGATGATCACATCGATTGTTGGGAGTGCCTTAAGTGGGCCAGTCCTAGGCCATATCCCTGACATCAAAAATACTCGGACCGGCTTTGGCTGGTCCGAGTATTCTTGGTAATACGACTTAAGCTACGGTGCTGGCAGGAACAATAGCTGCATCTTCGATGTCGAGCTCAATACCATTGGCACTATGCAGGAACAAGTTGGTGACGAGGGCCAATACGGCGCCGTACAACCAACCGAGCAAGAAGGCGAGCATGGGGTAAATAACGATTGCCAATACCCACAAACCAAGGGTCGAGCCCAGTTTATCCCACATGTTCCAGTGGCTGCTCAAAATGGCGACACTACCGGCAATTCCCGAAAATACGCCCTCAACAACCGCCAGCAAAGCTGCCGCCACACCAATGTATTTTGCGAACGATCCCACTCCGATCTTACGAATCAAAATCTTCTTCATCCTAGGCTCCCATATTTATATTTCAATCATACATCACGGCCTGTGGAAAAGTCTAAATAATCGCTTAGTAAGGCCCAAATTTCTTACGCTAGCTTGTAGCTACAAAGAAGTCCGGGACAAGCAACCGCTCGTCCCGGGCAACCTCCTTAATGATCAAGCACCCGTTGGGTGCAAGCGAGCGAGTCCCACATACGCATCCGCGGCACCGTATGCTACCAGCAAGCTGCCATCGCTCATGGGCACAATCCCGGTGGGAATAACCACATTTGGCACTGTGCCGCTGCGTTCCTGACTGAGCTCAGGGACGCAGCGCCTGCTTTGAACGCGCTATGACACGGTGAGGCTGCTGTCTGTCGAGCAGCATTAGCCCGGCCCCATACTGCAAACCGCCGTTGTCCTGCCGATGAACACCGTGATGAATCATCAGCCAGCCTTCGGGGATAAGCATTGGCGGCGTGGCGGCACCAATTTTTCCGCCTCCTACGGGTGCTGCAGCGCTGTCTGAATTACTGCCTGATCCAACTGCTCAGTCGTAATACCATCAAAGATTGTAAGGCTCACTTCGGTGGCTACCTACACAACTTTTCCGATCTGATCAGTTAAGCCCCGGCTCGCCCGCTCCAGCGCCCGATTTATTTTCTTGGTATCGAACGCTTCGTGTGTGCCGTCACGTTTGGTGACCGAAAGTGATATGTTTACCCCCATATTTTTTAGTGTTTAATGCGTTTCGAGATACGCTATATGCATTACCATAAGTATTATTACGCCACCCATAGCGTGGGTCAATAACATTTTCACGCTATTTATCCACATGCCCACCTGGCTTGGTAAAGCTTTAAAAAGCTCCCACTAGCCTCAATATAAAATGAACAAAAACCATACAAAAATCTTTCATTTCTGGCCATTTCTGGTTAATATGCCGTATACTAGGCCATATGAAAAATAACGAACAAGTTGTTGTTGCCGGCAAGATTGGCGCTGTAGTCCATATCACCCAGCCCGATGGCCGTGTCTTCGAACAGTATCGCCGTCCGCCCGGAACACGGCTTATTATTGTGTCGCCGGAAGGCAAAATCTTGATTACCCGTGAACACCGTCACGAAACCGGCGGCATCGATTTGCGTCTGCCGGGCGGCAAGGTTTGTGATACCTACGAGCAATATCAAGCACTCCTTGCGAGCGATGAATCCGTGGCCGTAGCAGCAATGGCTGGAGCTATAAAAGAGGGCAGAGAAGAAACTGGCCTCGTTATTAATTACCCTGAACTGATTACCGTCGCCAAAGCTGGAGCAACCGTTGACTGGGATTTGTACTACTACCTAGTACGCCAATGCAATGAATTGGCCGGTGGTCAACAACTCGAGCACGGCGAAAACATCGAAGTCACCTGGATGACAGTCACTGCCCTTCGTGAAGCGATAACAAGGGGCGAGATGGCCGAATGGCGCAGTGTCGGCGTGCTTTTGGGGCTCGTTTTACCAGCGCTTGCAGGCCCAACTGTTTAAGCACGAGGGTTCACGACGCCAAGCCGCTTATGCTATGGTGCAAGCACGATCCATCACCCATTGACACTCCCTCCACGTCGAAAGGCTACAGCGATGACCGCCCCAACCGCATCCGATATCGCCGAAACCGCCTTACCAAGGTGGCACCGGTTTATGGCAGAGCCAGGCGTACAAGCGCTTATTGCTCCGTTTGGTCCTCGACCCAGCGCCATCGGCATCAAGGTGGCTGATTTAGCCTTGCTACAAACCGGATTACCAGGTTACTCGTACCAGCGTCTCAACACGAGTTGGTAACCAGGTTAAATTACACCTGCATTACGCTATCGCCCGACCCGGTACGATCGAGACCTTTGACGAATTTCACGACATCACCATGTTTACACACAAGGAATACGTAGGCGCCTTCACCGCCGCCGGGCTCGTAACGCATTTTATGCCCACGGGCATCAATCCGAACGGCCGCGGCATATTCATTGGCACCGATGAGAACGTCTATATGAATTGGGAACACGACCCCGACCAGCGTTAACCCGCCCCAACAAGTGGTGAAGTACCTATAGTTCAGTCCGTTTCCACCTGTTCCGGAGGACGATCCTGGCATCCAGGATCGTCCTCCGGACCTAACCACAGATCTTCTGTCATTCGCCTAGCTTACCTACAACCTAGACTATTGGAGCGCTTACAAAGCCTCAAAAAGTCCCAACTTATGTAACCAAATCTAAGCCAGGCGACTGACAGCAGATCTCACAGTTTCAAACTCAATTCGTCAAACGGCCTCAGGGGTCGCTACAATAGGATCAACATGAACGCCTTACCCAACAACTTAAACCGCTTCATGGACGACGATGGTCGCATTAACGCTTGGCCCGGTAAGCGCGCCAAGCAAATGGCCATTCTCGATTATCTTGTGACTAATTTTGAACGCGATCGCGCCTACAGCGAAGCCGAGATCAACGAAACGCTCAAGCAATGGCATACTTTTGGCGACTGGTCGTTGCTGCGCCGGGAGCTCGTCGACAGTAATCGGCTCGTGCGCGATGACTACGGGCATCAGTACCAAGTCGGCCCAGCTGCGCCTGAAACTACCACCGATGAGGGTAGCGAAAACACTATCGGCTAGCTAAAAACACCTGGCATTATCGCCGTAATCCGTTATCATGGGCTACCAGATGCAACCAACCAACGCTTACCCAATTATCAACCGCCTCATCTCACCCGAGCTGCGGCTCGCACAGTTTCGGCCCAACCAGGCCCAAGCATTGTTTGATCTGGTTGATGCCAACCGCGAACGTTTGCGGCGCCGTCTTACCTGGGTCGACCGTCAGCGCAATTTGGCCCATACCAAGGATTTTATTATGGACATTACCAGGCTGCAGCACGACAATGGCGCCCCAACTGCTGGCATTTGGGCTGGCCCCAAACTTCTTGGCGTGGTGAGCCTCCACGAGATTATCTGGCCGACCAAAAGTGCCACCTTGGGCTTTTGGGTCGATGCCGAGATTAAACGGCAGGGAATTGCTACCAAAGCCGTCGGCGGACTACGGGATTTTGCCTTTCGTGAGCTGGGCTTAAACCGCGTCGAAATAGTAAGTTCACCAGATAATCTAGCGGCCGCGGCTATTGCAACCAAACTTGGTTTTACGCCGCAACAATATTCCACCACCGTAGTTTGGCCCCATGATCCCAAAGGCGCCAAACTCGTCTTTGGTCAAGCTGTCGCCGATGCGCCCAAACCAAAGTCTAAGTCGCGCTAGCCAAAACTTACTTGCGGCGCCAATTTAAAACGGTTACGCTTACAGAAGAACAAAGGTGATTACCCATGGCTAAATCCGACTCGGACGCCGGCACTCCCGCCGATGAAACAGCTAAACCAACGAGCGAGCTCGCCGAAACCAACGACGCTCCCAACAGTGACGCGCCAGCTGGACCAACGTTGTCGGAGGCGCTCGTAACATCTGGGGCTCATGAGCCGTGGCCTAAGCGTCTGTGGCACTCACTCACCGGTACCAAGAAGCGTCTAGCCTGGTCGATTTTCGGCCTTATCGTAATTATTGCCGCTATTGTTGGTCTCACGCCGCTTAAATACACTATATTTGGGACATTTATTAAGTCGACTATCGATGTTAGGGTGAGTGACGCCTCAACGCATCAGTTGTTGCCCGGAGCTGACGTAAAAGTCGCCGGCGTAACCGTTACCACCGACAAAGTTGGCGTGGCCCACTTTACCGGCCTGCAGCCCGGAGCCACCACGATTGAGGTGGCTAAGCCTGCCTACGAAACAACCAATGAGGCCTATACCCTCGGCTTTGCCGATGCTGGCACTAAGGATATTAGTCTTAAGTCGACCGGCATCAAGCTTACCTTCGTCTTTACCAACTATGTTACGGGACAGCCAGTTGCTGCTGCCCGCGTGCAAATTGGTGATGCCGACGCGGTTGCTGACAGTAAAGGTACTGTGACAGCCAGTTTACCCCCGTCCAATGACGGTCAAACTATTACTGCTAACGTTACTACGGATGGTTTCAATACGCTCAGTGTCCCGGTAGCGGTCAAAGTAGGTGCGCCCACCATCGCAGCCAAACTGGTACCGTCAGGCCAAGTCTACTTCTTGTCGAACCGCTCGGGTAAGGTAGATCTCTACGGCGCCAACCTCGACGGCAGTAATGCAACCGTGCTGCTTGCTGGCACGGGTAACGAGGATCAATCTACCGGCATTTTACCCAACGTCTACGACCAATCGGTAGTGGCACTCGTTTCGAGTCGTGCCGGCAAACGGCTTGATAGCCAGCCGCAGGAAGATTTGTATCTGTTTCACCCCGCCACCAGTCAATTAGCCCTTATTGATAGCAACATTCGATTTAGTAACTTCCGCACGTGGCTTGGCAAGTCGCTCGTGTATCAAAAATATTCGGATAATAACAGCGCCAGTATTCAGTCCTACGATACTACCACCGGCAAAAATACTACCATTGTTACCTGTACCGGCGACGGCGCGTGCCCACAGGCGCTTTACGCCACCGATAGCTTGTTTGTTTACTCGCTGGCGGGTGCGCCCATGGGCTCGACCTCCAATGGGGTCTTCGCGGTCAAGACGGGCACCACCAGCTCAAAAAGCATCTCATCGGTGCCAGCCGCCAGCTCGTATCGTCAAACCAAAGACGCGCTCATCCTAAATTACTACGATTATAACAACGCCTATCCCAATGGCACCTGGCAGAGTTTGAACTTCGCCACCGTTAAGGTGAGTACGCTCAACCCCGGCCCCAGCAACACTGCGACACGCACCTATATTGACTCGCCCGGCGACAAACTATCAGCTTCAATTGATGCCCGTGACGGACAGTCCGACCTCTATGTCGCCAACCTCGATGGAACCAACGAACGTCAGCTGACGACAACGGGCGATGTTACCCAGTTTGTGCAGTGGTTTAACGACGACTATATCGTCTATTCGGCAGCCAACCAGCTGTTTGTGGTGGGTGTAGCTGGTGGCAAACCACAAAAGATTACTAATTTCTACTCTGGCATCGTTAATACATATAGCGGCGGTTACAACCCCGGGTACTAAGTGAAACGAAGCAGGGCCCGGATCCACTGGATCCGGGCCCTTATGCTTCCAGGCTAGTGCGAGGGAGCAGTTGATGAGGTCGTTACGGCCGTTGTTGAAGCGGGGTGCGCTGCACCGGCGGCAATATCGGGCGTGGACTTAGACAAACCCTTGGCAATATCGCGCCAGTTGGGCACCGCGGCCAAATCGGTAGCGGCAATCCATAGGGCCCCCAACTGATTGGGGTGAAATGCGCCCGACCCGCTGTTAACATCCTGCACGTAGGGCAGTTTGTCGCACAGCGCATTACCCGAAAAATCTGGGTTAGCCACGATAAAACCGTGATTCTGGGCGCCGTCGGCCAGTACGGTGTTGAGCTCACTACGCACGCCCAACAAGAAGTCAATATTAGCTCTGGACAGCTGATATTTTTGGCCGTTAACGTGCGCCACGATGCCGGGGCACGCAACGGACGGGTCAAACGGGTTGTACATGGTGTTAACAACCACCGCCACCTCGTGATCGAGCTTGTCCAACTGGATTTTGAGGCGGTCCAGAAATTGCCGGTACTCATCGCGAAAGGCGGTGAGCTCCGACTCAAATTGTGGCCTCACGAGCGGCTCGCAATTGGCCACCATAAAACACTTAATGATTTGTGAGCCCCATTCGACGTCGTCGGCCCCAATGCTCAGGAATACGAACTTCACATTGGGAAGGGACTCTATCAGGCTCAGCTGCGGATACTGCAGTAACTCCATGCTGGGGTGACCCCGCTGGTCACCCAACATGCCCTCGTGGATTGTGGCACTGCTGCAGGCAATGTTCTCAACCCCAAACCCTGGCAGCACCGACTGAATGGTCTTTTGGATGGCAGTGGCCGGAGCTTCCGGGCTGCGGCCACACATGGAGGTGAGATGGTCGGGATTCAAACCGAAATTGAGGCCTTTGCCCGCCAACACCGAATCACCGGCCGTAACCGCATCCACAGTGGTGTCGGGGGCAATTTTGACGTCCGGCGCTGTTTCGGCGGTGGGGTTGCCATAAAGCTCACTGAGGCTGTTGGCCTTCGTGAACGAAGAGATCCCCGTGATAGCCAGCAGACCTACGCCCAGCAGCAAGACAGCCAAGGCACTGATAGTGAGACGACGGGCCGTCCGGATCGCCCGGCGAAGGCTGTTGTGGTAGAGCGCTGATTCGATGAGCGTGGCAGCGAAGATGCCGAACAAAATGACGGCCGACACATTCAACAAATCCCGAACCAAGCCACTTACAATCGCATGGGCTTCACTGCCGTTAGGCGGGGTAAAGGCGGCTGTGCCACCGTAGGTCAACCGCGGCTCCAAAAAGCCCCACAACCGGGGACCAATTTGAGCATCTGTACCATACAGGGTGCTTATGGCATGGCCAGCCCATGGCCAGGTCGGAGCAGCGGTGCTAATGATCATTGGCTGACCAAAAGCGATGATCGTTTGTCCTGGCCAGTACGCTAGCACCAGATAAAACGACAAGCCGAAGATGATTATCAAACTGATGTAGTGGAGCCAAGTCACGTATCGCGGACGGACCGGTGCGCTGGGCATCGATTCCTGGTCGGAAGTGGGGGGGGAGGGTAGTGCGGTGTGAGCCATGGCCGGCTCCTTTCAGTCTGGACGGGAAAAGAGAAATTGAATGTCTAAGGGCGCCGGGCGCGAGTAGTGCAAAGTGTTGCCCGTGCGGGATGGTTTAATCTAACACCTCATAAGGCTATATGGCAATGATAATTGGACAAGTTCAAGCACAAAGGCTTTACGCCGAGGCCTTACCCCGCTAATCTGAGAATATGAAGTACCGCCTGCTTATTGGACTCGCCGCTATTCTGGCAGTCACCGGCATCTATGTCCGCAGCACCAACGCCCATCACGCCGCCACCTTGGCAACGGCGCTGGTCGCCAGTGATAATGCCGCCGCCGACACTACCGCTAGCTTGGCTAGCTTAAAGACGTATGTGCACAGCCATACCGGTGCCCACGCGAGCTTTACGTTACAAGCCAGTTACAATCGGGTCGTGGCCGAGGCTCAAGCTGCGGCAGCCGCCACCGCTACCAATTCACAAATCTACACCGCGGCGCAGGCAGCTTGCGGCGGCAAAACCGACTCAATTACTCAGGCCAAGTGTAATGCGCAGTTTTTATCGCAACATTTAGTTAACGTGCCCGCATCAGCCCCCGTCTCGCCCCCGCTCCTGTCGAACTATCAATACAAGCTGACTTCGCCGTTGTGGACCCCCGACCCCGCCGGGTGGTTGCTGCTGGGCAGTCTGGTAGTCCTGGTGGTAGGCAGCGTTGGCATAATAAGGAGTAAAAAATGAGCGCCAAGTCAACATTTGCAGGACGATTATTTAAGGTAATAGTGCCCACGCGAGTGCAGGTGCTCGTATCAATATTCTTGTCGTTGTCTGTACTTATTGCGATCGAGAGTACCACGATATTGCACCGCTTCAGCATCAGTGATGTCGCCGTGCAAGGCTCGCGTGATCAGCTGCAAAATCGCTTTAGTGACGTTTCAAACTCACTGCTGGCCAGTAACATTGCTTTGGTGGCTTTTTGGTCGGTGGTTGGACTACTGGCATACCTTATCTGCTGGGCAGGCTATAATTTTTTGGTAGAGGCACGCAATGAAGTAACGCTTGAAACTCAGTACGAAAATCTTGGCAGGCATGGCGGTATAATCCAGACGATCGCTGTCAAAGCGGTATCATGCCTGGGTCTCGTGCTCACGATTTTGATGTTTCGCTACGCTTTGGCGCTGGCCGTCGCTCTCGTTTCGCCAGTTATCGCCGACGTGATTGTAGGTAATATTCTTGCTGCAATTGCCGGCGTATTGGCTTTGGCAATTGCAATTTACCTGATCATAATGTTTATTACGCTAACGTTTTCGGCTTGGTATCGCCCTGAGGCATTTACAGACTAGTCGTTACCTGCTATAATGTTAGCGTTAGATCAACTCGTCCGAAAGATGAGAGTCGTCCTGGCCGCAAGCTTGGCGATAATAAAATTTGGAGCCATTTGTGGCCAAGAAACTGTTCATCGGCAATTTGCCGTTCACCACTACTAACGATTCTCTGGGCGAGTTCTTCGCTCAGTTCGGCGAAGTTGCTTCTGCAGCCGTCGTAATGGACCGCGCAACCGGCCGCTCGAAGGGCTTCGGCTTCGTCGAGTTCGACGACGACGCTGCTGCGGACGCTGCTATTGCTCAGGACGGCCAAGCCGACCTGGACGGTCGTAAGCTCACCATCAACGAGGCTCGTCCTAAGGTTGATGCTCGCTAATTAATCCTCACGGATTATCCATTGCCCCCGCTTCGGCGGGGGTTTTTGGTAGACAAAAGGTAAACCCAGCGATGCAAGCACGCGGTGCTCATAAGGCATACATGTTCGATAATCGTCTAGGAATGTTAACTGCGACGCAATTTATGCCATCAAAATGTCAGACAAAATGACGCGACAAACCAACAAACCTCCACGATGAAACCCGCCATTAGGCTTGACCCAGCGAGCATAAACCCGGCTTTTATGCGGCGACGCCGAAAAGCTAGGACCGCGGCCATGATATTGCACAGCAGCCCCGAGGCCCCAACACCGATGATCCACCAGGTATCGGGGTAATTATTTGGGCAGCCGACGTTGGCCAACTGATAGCTATCGATGTAGTTGCTGCCCAGATATGCCAGAGGAATGCACAGCGTAATCAAAACTAGGCCACCCAAAAGGAGTAAGCTCATCCGGCGATTGGGTTTTAAGTTCCGGTAGCTCCAGAAGTTGAGCCCAAAAATCAAGGCAACCAACAGTGGAATGCCAAATAACATGCGATGATATTAGCATAACCGGCATTAAGTATTTCGATTCACAATAAAAAACTCCCGCCGAAGCGGGAGTTTTTTATTGAGCGGTAGCTACTTGTTGGACGACTGGTAGTTATTGATAGCCTGCGTAACTTTACCGTCAGTCTTGAGGTTTTCCCAGAATAGTACCTGCGCGCGAGAGACGTACATCGCGTCTTCTGGGCCGTGGAGCTCACCGCCGAGCTTAGCCAACGATACTTGCTGGTTTGCAGCGCTGGAGCTAGCGCTTGAGCTTGGCTGAACCGACTGCTGTACTTGCAGGTAGTAGATGTTCGTCAGCTTTACATAGCTTGAGTCAGTGTGGCTGAGTTTACCGAAGTAAACTTGGCCGTTGGTCAGGAACAGAGCTTGGTATTCTTTACCTTTTACTGCGCTATCAGCAGTGATAGCGGCCAAAGCCCCGGCACCGTAGTTGATGAGAAAGGCTAGTCCCGACAAAATCAGGATAATTGCGACAACGCGCCAAATTCCATCACTGTTCTTGGTACGAGCTACAACCGTGGCTGGCGTATCTGATACGATAGCTTCATTAATTGGTCGACGCATGTCCATGTTGTATCTCCACTCCTAAATAATCGTAAACACTTATGGTCACTTTACAGGATACGAACGGCCCCTGCAACTGCTAGCAGCCAATCATACGGCTGCCAAGCCATCGGTCTGCAGCAGATAAGCTTATGGCCTAAGAATGCATAGCGTGTGAGCGAAAAACCAGCTATACTAAGCGTAACCGTTACTTATAGGTGAGAGCATGGTCATTCGGCCAAGTTGGAGGCAATTTGCGCAGGGCATGGGCGCGCTCGCGTTGGCTTTAGTGCTGCCCGGTGTAGCGATGGCGAGCTTATCCCAGGGATATAACTCCGCTGGCGCCATTGCCACGGGCAGTTTAGTGGCACTCGACCAAAAAGCCGGTACCGTTGTTGCCGCCGACACCACTACTGCCGACCAGTTATTTGGCGTGGCGGTAGCACCAGGCTCGGTGTCGCTATCGCTGGGCAATACGGGTAACCAGGTGCAGGTGGTAACTACGGGCAGCGCCAACGTTTTGGTATCAACCGAAGGCGGCAAAATTGCCGTTGGCGACGTCATCACGGTCTCGAGCATTTCCGGGGTTGGTCAGAAGTCGCCCAGCGGAAAGCACCGCATCATTGGTACGGCTCAGGCCGATTTTGACGGTACGGGTGCCGACAGCACCAAAGCTACCATCAAAGATTCATCCGGTGCCTCCAAAGAAGTTTCGATTGGCCAGATTCCGGTGGTTATTGCCGTGGCCGATTACACCACTAACGCGGGTGGCCAAGATTACCAGTTGCCCAGCTGGCTGCAAAATTTTTCCAACCAGGTAGCCGGTAAAACAGTGGCGCCAATTCGAATCGTAGTGGCTGGTTTGATCCTATTAGTAACCCTCGTAAGCGTAACCGTCTTGCTTTACGCGGCTGTCCGCAATAGCATCATATCTATTGGCCGTAATCCGCTGTCCCGCTCATCGGTTCTACGTGGATTATTGGTGGTAATAACTATCGTGCTCGGACTACTAGCCGTAGCTACGGGGGCGATGTACTTGGTGATTGCGAGGTGAGTATGGAATTGTATATTTTGGGTGGTTTAGTGGTGGCCCTGGCCATCGGGCTGGTAATCCAGCAGATTAGAATTGAGCGCACCAACCGCAAGCTGGCAGAGCTGGCCACGAAGCCAAAGCCAGTAGTAGTCTCTGAGCCAACCGCGCTCGAGCTTGAAAACAAGCTTAAGGCTGCTTATGAAGCCAAAATTGGCGAAGCTACTCAAGCGTTTGCAACCGACCTAACCTCCACCTCGGCCAAACTCAGCGAGCTCGTTTCTCGGCTTACCACCGACGTGATCGAAAAAGAACTTGATGCCTACCACAAAACCCTCGACGGTGTGCGTGCTACCGCCAATGAAGCGATGGAGAAAATCCGAGCTGCCGTAGACGAGCAGCGCGTCGAACTACGCAAAGGCATGGAGGCCGATGTAGCCGCCGAGCAAAACCGACTTATCGAGCGTTTCGACACCAAAATGGGCGATGTTGTTTCAAGTTATATCGCCGAATCGCTCGGCGGTGGAGTCGATTTGGGCGCACAAATGCAGTATGTAATTAGCTCGCTCGAGGCGCACAAAGAAGAAATCAAGAAGGACTTGTACAATGGCGTCTGAAACTCCCCAAAGCGCCTTTGTGCTGCCACCGGCCGTATACAGCCCCGAGCTTCTCGACTCGGTGAGTTACGAAATTGAGCAGTATCTGAGCTGGTACCGCGAAAACCGAATCCACACGACCGTGGGCGCCACCGCCATCACCGAACCAGATCACTCCACCGAAACAGCTCAGGTTATTCAGTCCTGGACGACAGGTCAGCCACTCACGCTATCGTCGCTACAGTCCTTACTCAAGTATTTACGCGAACTCAAATTGCCCGTGGCACACGTTACCTTGGCGGCGCTACCTAACCACACGCAGCGACAGCAATTAGTCGACTGGTTCCGCGGCATCGCAGGGCCACATGTGCTTATCTCATTTGTTGGCGACCGCAATTTGGGCGGCGGCGTACTCGTACGTACCCCCAGCCGTGTCTTTGACTATTCATGGAAGCAAAAGCTAATCGAAGGCCGGTCGAAGTTAGCCGAGGTGGTGCATCGTGTTTGATAATCCAATTTTTGCCAAACTCGTGGCCGAAGGTCGTCCGTCGGGCGAAGTTATTGGTGTCGATCGCTTCCTGGTGACCATCAATGGCATGGGCGAAATTGGCGTAAATGCACTCGTGTACTTCAGTAACGGGCACACGGGCCTTGTCCGTGAAGTCCGTGAAGACGTGGTGATGGTGCTCAACATTACCCAAGAGTCGATTCCGCTGGGCACGCTGGCGGTCATTCAGGCCGATGAAATTGTGACTGGTGTGGGCGACAAGCTGATGGGGCGCGTCATCACCGTGCTTGGTCAGCCGCTCGACGGCAAAGGCCCGCTCACCTATGAGAAAACCCGGCCCGTCTTTACCACTGCCCCCGGTATCATTGAACGCCAAGCCGTGAGTGATGCGCTCACTACCGGAGTCAGTATTACCGACCAATTATTTCCGCTCGTAAAGGGACAACGTATTGCCGTCCTCGGCGATAACAAGGTGGGTAAAACTGCCTTTACGACCCAACTTACCCTCGCGCAAAAAGGTTTCGACCGGTTTGTTATCCATGTTCTGATTAGTAAACGAAAAAGTGACGTCGACCACCTCATTAATAAGCTCACGGCAGAAGGCGCCCTAGATTACTGCGTTATCGTGGTTGCTTCGGTGTTCGACTCGCTCACACAAAGCTATCTGGCACCCTATATTGGGGCAGCTATCGCCGAAGAATTTTGGCATGGCGGCAAAGATGGCATCATTGTTTATGACGACCTCACTAACCACGCCAAGGTCTACCGTGAAATTTCTTTGCTGCTCAAGGTAACTCCGGGCCGTGCCAGTTATCCGGGCGACATGTTTTATGCCCATTCATCGCTGCTCGAGCGGGCCGGCCGTTTGGCTAGCAATGGCGCTACGCTTGGTGCTATTCCAGTGGTGCTGACGCCGAACAATGATATTACCGCCAAACTTTCAACTGACATCATGTCTATTACCGATGGCCAACTCATTTTGGACTCTGAAGTTTTTCGCCAAGGCATTCGCCCAGCTATCAACGTTGGTTTATCGGTATCGCGCGTTGGTGGTGTCGGTCAAAATAAGCGGCAAAAGGCCCTCACCGGCGCCTTATTCAAAAAACTTGCAGCCTATCGTCAGGCCGACGAATTTTCGCACTTCGGGTCGGAGCTTGCGATCGAATCTAAGTACGATCTCGAACTGGGCAAGAAAATCTACGAGGCTCTCAAGCAGCCCCCGGATGTCATCTATGTAGCCAACGTTCAGGACCTCATTATGGGTGTGGTTATGAAAACCGAAGGTAAAATTAGTATTAATATCGACCAACTCAAGCGTCGGGCCCTCGAAATTGCGCCCCCGCTCACTGACGAGAGCGATTGGGAAGGTACGATTGGCAGTTTATTAGCCGAAGTTACCGTGCAAGCACCAACGCCGCCACCTCCTCCCGGACCCGGGAGACAACCCGCACCTGCGCCCAATGCTGCTACGGCCGCCCCAGCCGCCAAGGACGCTAAGTAATGCCACGACAAGCCAACTCGATTAAGCGCGAAGCCGGGCAAGTTGGAACAATCTCCGAGCTCACGGGTATCTTCGAGAGCATCGCCTCGATGCGCATTGGAAAAATTAAAGACAAAGTTACCAGCTCCCAGGCATTCTTTGACGAGCTATGGCAAATTTATACTCAGCTGAGAGTCGACCCTGGCAGTCGGCTCAAAGGTACGAATGGCCCCAAACGTGATAAACCGAACGTTTTTTTGGTGCTCACCAGTGAAGCGGGTCTCAGTGGCGATATCGATTCACGCATTGTCCGCACCGTCCTCGAAAATCTCGATCCGGCGACCACGGACCTTATTGTTATTGGCGCTCACGGGGCCACCCAATTTGTCCAAAATAAAACCAAAATACGGCGCTATTTCCGACTACCGGATGTCGACCAAGCCATCGACGTCTCTCCCATCGTTGATGAGCTTTTGGGCTACACCAAACCAACTGTTTGGTTTCAGCGCTATATTTCGTTATCCAATCAAGAAGTCGGACGCATCGACCTTTTGGGTCGCGTCCGGGAGCTCGGGACTGACTCGGGCAAAGGGGATGATGTCATTAGTCCGCGCGAATATTTGTTTGAGCCCAACGTTGATGAAGTCGTAAAATACCTTGAAAGCGTCATGATTGAAATTGCGCTGACGCAGGTTATTCTCGAAAGTCGTTTAGCCCAATACGCTTCACGCTTTACTGCGATGAGCGCCGCTGAAAAACGCGCCAAACAAATGCAACTGGCACTCGTTATGGGCTACAACCGGGCCAAGCGCGGTGAAGCCGACGACCGCATTAAAGAAATTATTAACGCCATGAACTCACTCAACGCGCATTAGTCGGCGTTTTTTGTGCTGGTACCACCGTCAATACAGCAATCGCGGATCAGCTATTAGCTACGTGCTAAAGTTAGATTATGAAAATTCTGGTTGGATCCCAAAGCACACTTAAGATCGAGACAGTTCGAAAAGTCGTCGCGGCCCTAAGTTCGGACGCCGAGATTTTTGGTCTGGCGGCCGAATCAAACGTGCCGACCACACCCTGGGACGACCAAACTCACGACGGGGCTCGCAACCGCGCGAAATTCTGCCGGCAAACTGATGCCACGGCCGACTTGTGCGTTGGTTTAGAATCCGGCCTCGTTATCCGCTACGGCAATGCTTACGAAGAGGCATGGGCCTGCGCCATCGATACCAAAGGACGTGAATACCTTGGTTATTCTAGCGGCCTGCGCCTCCCGCAGTCTGTGGTAGAAGCTATGAACCAAACTGGCCGCGACCACGGCGAAGTAATGCGCATTCTACGCCAAGACCGTGGCCGTCCGGGTGACGCCAAAGACACTTGGGGCGACTACACCGGCGGCCAACTCATGCGCGACGTCAGCCTTGAGGAAGCCCTTCGTAATGCTCTTATCCAGGCTACCGCACCAATGCACAGTATGTACCATGACGAACCAGCCACGACCTAACGGCCGCCGAGTCACAACGGTGTCAAAGTAGCGTATACTTATAAGCGTGAGCGGAATTGTAGGACATATCAAAAGTATTCGCGGCCTCATTGTAGAGGTCGGGTTTACTGGCGACGAACGTCCAGAAGTCCGCGAGGTCCTAACTCTTGAAGGGCACCCCGAAGTTACCCTCGAAATTGAATCATTTACCGCCGATAGTGACGCGGTGTGCATTAGCTTTACTACTTCGCAGCTCGTTAAGCGCGGCACCAAGGTAGTATCGCTTGGCTCGACAATTAGCGTACCTACCGGGGCTAAGTCGCTTGGTAGGCTCTACAATGCGCTCGGGCAAGTAGCCGACAACTTGGAAGAAATTGGCCCCGATGTACCTCGTCGCGGTATTTATCAGCAAGCTATCAATAATCAGGTCTTTGCCTCCAAAGATGAACTGCTCGAAACTGGCATCAAAGTTATCGATTTCTTCACTCCGTTCGTGAAGGGCCGCAAAATTGGCATCATCGGCGGCGCCGGTGTCGGCAAGACGGTGCTCATCATGGAACTCATCCACAACATCGGCAAAGACCCAACCAAATTGGCATTTTTCGCGGGTATTGGTGAGCGCATCCGTGAGGGCGCCGAGCTCTACCAAACCCTGAAAGACCGCGACATGCTCAAGACCACTGCCATGTTTTACGGCCAGATGAACGAAAATCCGGCCATGCGTGCTGCCGTTGGTTTAAGCGCTGCCACCCTCGCCGAGTATTTCCGCGACGAAGAAAAGCGCGATATCTTGTTCTTTGTGGACAATGTCTACCGTCACATTCAGGCCGGTAACGAGCTTGCCACCATGATGGGCCAGATCCCATCGGAAGGTGGTTACCAAGCCACAATTTTCTCTGACCTCAAGCGATTGCAGGACCGCCTCACCAGTAACGCCAACGGCTCCATTACCGCCATCCAGACCATCTTCATCCCTGCCGACGACCTTACCGACCCGGCGGTGCAGGAAATCTCATCCCAAATCGACTCGGTAATCGTGCTGAGTCGTGCCGTCGCTGAAGCCGGCATTCGTCCTGCTGTCGACCTTATTCAAACCAGCTCCTCGCTCATTACGCCGGAAATTGTAGGGGAGCGTCACTATTTATTGGTTACGCAGGTGCAGGCCATCATGCAAAAGTATGACTCACTCAAAAATATTATTGCCATTATTGGTGAAAACGAGCTTTCGCCGGCCGACCGCTCAGACTATCAAAAGGCCAAAAAACTTATCGAATACTTTGCCCAGGCAATGTTTGTGACCGAGGCCCTCAACGGCGTACCAGGCCAATATTTCAACCGTGAACAAACCCTCTCTGGCGTCGAAGAGATTCTCATCTAATGGCACTATCATCGGGCGGAACATATCAGGCGGCCCAAGTTGCGGCCAATCCCAAAGAACAGAAACGCTTTCGAGTAAAGATTTTTTCGCCGTATCAAACTTACTATGAAGGTGAAGCAGTTTCGTTAACGGCTACCAACGCCACGGGCCCGTTTGATATTTTACCTGGGCATATTAATTTTTTCTCGCTCCTTACCGATGGTCTGGTAGTGCTTAATACGGGCTTTCAGCGCTTAGAGTTTCCTATTGCCCGCGGCGTCTTGCGCGTCACTCAAGATAAGCTCACCTTGTTTGCCGATGTTTAGCGCATTGCACCAGTTTTTGATATCACCTAATATAAGCACAAGTAGTTTAAGGGGCAACGGTGGACATTAAGCCAACCAAAGCATTATTAGCCAAAGAAATTGACCGCCGCCAATTTTTAGGCTTGCTCGGTGCAGGTGCCTTAGTGGTTACCGGTATTTCGGGTATCCTTGGAGGCATCTCTAAGCTTGGCGGCAACGCTTCAAGCCCTGGTACCTACGGCAAGAGATCGTACGGCAGCAGCTCAGAAGTGAACAAGCGCCGTCTCTAAGGCTAGCGTGCGACGCGGCGTTGATGTTGCCATTGCCATACAGCCCAGCCGCCACCGATAGAAACCTTCGCGGACCCCAAGATGACAGCCCAACCTGCACCAGTGTTGGGCAAGGTTACGCCCGCAATTGAAACCAGCGTGCCATTGTACGAGCTGGTAGCGCAGGTACTGCTACCATAGGCACTCGCCAGGTATGAATTCCAGAGTAGCTGAAACATCGCTAAACTTGTAATTACTTATGCTTATGATAGCATGAAACCATAACCGTGAAAGGGAGTGCGTAATGTTTGGCAAGGTTGAGGAGCTCGTCGTAGTTCTGATTATCGTTCTCGTCCTGTTTGGTGCCAAAAAATTGCCAGAATTGAGCAAGGGTATTGCCGATAGCGTCCGCGAAGTCCGTAAGGGTTTCCGCGATGATACGACCGTCAAGAAGTCCGAGCCCGCTACTCAAGACAAGGCAGCCTAATACAAGGACCGACCCGTATGAACCAACCGTTCATCGGTCACGTCCACGAACTGAGGCGTCGGCTGTCCTGGTCGGCGCTCCTGGTGTTTGCTGTTGCCGTGGCTGCCTATTTTTGGCGCGAACCCATACTGCGCTGGTTGTCAGCGCCCTTAGGTCAAACGCTCTATTACGACCGGGTAACCGGTGCTTTTGAGTTTGTCATGCAAGCCTGCCTCTTGGCGGGAGTCTTGGCTGCCACACCCCTGATCATCTACCACCTCATTGCCTTTATTCGTCCCGCACTGCCACGCCCGCTATCAAATAAGGCCATTATCAGCACCATCATCTTGGCCACCCTCTTAATTGGGGCGGGGGTGCTTTTTGGCTACTATGTGTCTTTACCGGCGGCGCTCACATTTCTGAGCCACATTGACACCACCAACTTACATCCCCTCATTGCTGCCAATTCTTATCTCACCTTTGTAATGGCATTTTTAGCTATCTTTGGTCTGGTTTTCCTTTTACCTCTGCTCATAATCTTGTCCGATAACATCCGCCCCATTCCGCCATCCGCCCTCATAAAGGCACGTAAATGGGTCATCATCGGAGCCTTTGCCGCCGCTCTTATTTTGCCAATTGCGCCCGACCCAGTGTCTCAGGTGATGCTAGCCATGCCCATTATCATCATGTATGAAATTTCGATTTGGCTCATCAAATACAAAGCCTGGCGCCGCCGCGGCGCTATCGCTACTCCAGTGGTGGCGCTGCCTTTGCCTGAGGCCGCCGCTCAGCATGTTGGTCCGCCCGCAAGCGTATCTCGGCCGCCCAGGGCGCGACACGCGCCCATGCGTCCTCAAGTAATCGATTTGCGCAGCCGTTAATTGCAAATGCTAAGGGCGCCCCGCGTAACGGGGCGCCCTTGAGGCAGTGATCATGAGCGGCCAGGACACGTGCAGTCGAAGTCGAAATCACCGATGAAGTGATGAGGTTTGGCTTCGTGCACATGACAGTCGAAGGCCCGCAGGCCGTTCTCGTAGTCTTCGCACTGACAATCTTGCGGGTAGGGAATGGAGGTGACCTGCTCGGCGATTGCGTCGACTACGTTATCAACGAGCAGCGCCCGCCTCCGCTCTCGCTCCAGCTTGATAGCAGCTTTTTGCACCCACCGCAGCAATTGATCCAGATCGTCCGTGGTGTAGATGAGGCGGGTACCCGAGGCACCTTCTGATCGAGTGTAGCCCGACCGGTACACTTCAAATGCCTTCGCGAGCGGATCCCAATCAAGTTTGAGGCCGTAAATCGCCGGGCGCCCGTTATAGCCTTCCAGGTGACTCTCAAGCATTGGCCGAAACTCGTCCAAGGCCACACCGATGTTTTTGGTCACTCGGTCACGGTCGAGTCCGGCAGACAAAATCAGCTTGCCGGCTTGCCGGCGGAACAATTCCACGTCGACGGCCGCCAAAATGAGCTGACCGTCGCGACGGAGTGTCCAGCACTTCTCGGTGTGGTCGTAGGCAAGGTCAAATTCATCGACACATGATGGTGCGAGCGCGGTGGTCATAGCCAGCCTCCAGATCGTAGGGATACGCTTGGGCGCAATTGTGGCATAACGGGCGCCTGCTGTCACTGGGTTGAGCTAACCTGATAAATAGGCTAGCCGTCCAAGTCTTCAATTAATCAGTAGTGCGTAGACTT
This sequence comes from Candidatus Saccharimonadota bacterium, assembly GCA_019352195.1. GTDB lineage: Bacteria > Patescibacteriota > Saccharimonadia > UBA4664 > UBA4664 > JACAFG01. Next base: position 78,700 of record JACAFG010000004.1, read on the forward strand.
CTCGATATAACAATCTCAATGACACCAAATTTCACCAAATTAAGCTCAGCTAGCTCATGATGATGTCTGCCAGAGACAGAAATTTTTGCGTTATCTGTTGACATTGCTCTGAGCATAAGCATAATGACAGATAAGGTAATCTAAAGGGTTCAATTTTATATGGCTTTTCAGCACACCAACTCAAAAGGTCAGATCTATAACCTGCACATGAAGGATGTCACGCTCAAGGGCGGACGCCTCCAGCGCATCTACTTCTTTGCCCGCGACGTTCGCGAAGGCGCCGTCGACGTGTTGCCGGCTGGCTACATGGTAGTAGAAAACGCTAAGACGGGCTTGCCTGTGCTTAAAAAGGCCACACAGGCTTAGAGCGCACGAGCGTAAATCAACAACCGCCTTCGGGCGGTTTTTGATTATTCAGGGGCTTTTAAGAATTATGGCGTATGCTAAATGCATAACGCTAAAACATGCGCCGTACCCGCCCGCCGTCCACGTCCTTACTCCCAAGGAGCAGCTATGACCTCCGCCAATGTGCTCAACCAGCGCCGCCCTGCAATCGATTCAAGACCGCCAAGCATCGAAGAGCTACTCGACTTGGCCGCCCTGAGAACAGGTGACAAAGCCTCAGAACGCGGTGTGGCCGCCGTCACCGCCCTCGATCTTGGCTTTGACACGGCCGGCCAAGCCCGCGCCGCCTGGTGGCCTCTCGTAAGCCTCGTGTATGTGGCCGTGATTTTTCACGAGCCGCTACCGCTCGCCTCAACGATCACGCCCGTTGAGGCCGCGACCGAGCTGGGGTATCTCTCACCGATCAAAGCCAGGCAGTCGTATCTGAGCCGTCTGAGGGTTCGGCTCGCGCAGCGCCCCACCATGGATGTCGCCGCCCTCGTTGTTACCGACGACCCCAGATTGTTCGGACTGGCCCGTGCTGCCGGCCTGGTTTCTGGCTACAAGTACCTGCCTGAGGCACGCGCGAGCCTGGTTCGCCGTCAGATCGCGTGAATCAACGCTCGCAAGGTCCACTGGTTTGGCTACACGCCGAACCAGTGGACTTTCATTTTTGAAGCCAATTTGAAGTCGGACGTAACTCGTTGTAAGCTGACAACTACATGACATCCGAAACCGTTATCAAAGTTACCGATCTTAAGAAGAGCTATGCCGAGTTTGAGGCTGTCCGAGGTATTAGTTTTACCGTCAAAAAAGGCGAAGTTTTTGGTATTTTAGGTCCCAACGGTGCCGGTAAAACCACTACCCTCGAAATGATGGAAGGTTTGCGTGATATCACGGGCGGCAGCGTCAGCATTGCCGGCATTGATGTGGCTGAAAATATTGAACAAATCAAAGAAATTATTGGAGTGCAGCCGCAAAACTCTGCCTTTTTAGATGAGGCTAAACTCACCGAACTCATTGGCGCGTTTGCCTCAATGTACGGTACCAAAGTTAACGCCATCGAGCTATTAGAAAAGGTTGGGCTCGAGGGTAAAGCCAAAAGCTACGCCGAAAAGCTTTCGGGTGGCCAGCGCCAGCGTTTTAGTATCGCCGTAGCCTTAGTCCATCAGCCCAAAGTATTGTTTCTCGACGAACCAACCACTGGCCTCGATCCTCAGGCGCGCCGCAACTTGTGGGATCTGGTGAAAAGCATTCGCGACGGAGGTGTCACCGTTATTCTCACCACGCACTATATGGAAGAAGCACAGGTGCTATGCGACCGCATCGCCATTATGGATGAAGGCAAAATTGTCGCCCTAGATACTCCCGAGAGTCTCATCGATGCGCTGCTTGGCCGCGGCTTTAAGCCACATACCAAGGTGCAAGCTGCGTCGCTCGAGGACGTCTTCATTGACCTTACCGGTAAGGATTTACGAGAATGAGCATTAGTCCAAAGCGCTATATTTTTACCACGTGGACGCTGTCGGTTATGTTTACGCGCCGGTATTTTCGCTCGCGAACAGCCCTCTTTTTCAGCATCCTATTTCCGCTCATTTTACTGTTTATTTTTGGCGGTATTTTTGGCAGCTCCAGCGGCACGACATTTAATATCGCGGTTATCGATCAGGCTCACACCGACTTTTCTAAAACCTTTACCACCGAGCTCGGCCACGCGTCGGTCTTTAAAGTTAAACCAGCATCTTCACTAACCGACGCTAAAGACCAACTGCAGCACTCATCCATCGACAGCATTATCGTGCTGCCAGCCGGATTTGGCGCCGTCTCTGCCACCACGCATTATCCAAGTGGTGAGGCCCAAGTGCTTTACGATCCGTCTAATGCCACCGCCGGCCAAACCATTGGTTCAGTGATGGGCAGTATCTTAGATAAAACCAATTCCCAAATTACGGGTATTCAGCCGCCGCTCACGGTAACGACTGTTTCCTCGGGTACCTCAGGTCTGACCTCGTTTGACTATGAGTTTACTGGCCTGCTTGGTTTTTCGTTGCTTGGTATCGGTATTTTTGGGCCTATCAACACTCTCCCCGCACTCAAGAAGACCGGTGCCTTGCAGCGCTTTCGCACTACGCCGCTGCGTCCGCTGCAGTTTATTATTGCTTACATGGTCAGCTCACTAGCAGCCGGAGCCGTCTCTATCGCTATCCAATTTCTGGTGGCAGTTACGGTCTTCAAATTCCACATGCATGGTAGCCTCCTCATCTTCGTCCTCTTTACCTTATTCGCAGCCATTATGATCTTTGGCTTTGGTATGGCGGTAGGCGGTTGGGCCAACGACGAGAAACAATCGGCGCCGCTTGGCAACCTCGTGACTTTCCCCATGATGTTTTTGTCCGGCGTCTTCTTCCCCGTATTTCTCATGCCTATCTGGCTGCAAAAGATCTCGGCCTTCATTCCACTCACCCCAGCCATTGATGGTATGCGGATGATTGCGACACAAGGTAAAACCTTTATTGATCTCGGGCCACAACTTGCCATTATGGGGGCATGGACGATTCTCATTTATTTCCTCGCATTCAAACTTTTCCGCTGGGAATAAGCCCGTCACCGCCTGCATATACGCGGCATGCTTGGACTAAGGCCACCGTTATCGTGTAAGATAGGGCTTATCTAGTGAAGGAACTCATACTGTGTCGCGACAAGCCCAAATCATGATCGGCGCTCTCGTTCTTATTGTGGGCGGCATGATCGCGCTCTTTGTCTTTGGCGGCGGCAATTCGGCCGCTCCGCTCCCAGCCGTTGATCCTAGTAAGCTCGTGCGGGCCGATTCGCATACCACCGGCTCTGGTACCACCACGCTGGTTGAGTTTGGTGATATCCAGTGTCCCGCTTGTGGCGTCGCCGAACCATGGGTTCAGCAGGCCCGCACCGACTTTGCCGGCAAAGTTACTTTCGTCTTCCGCAATTTCCCGCTCACCCAACTCCACCCCAACGCCATGAACGCCGCCGAGGCCGTCGAGGCTGCTGGCTCGCAGGGTAAGTACTGGGAAATGCACGATAAGCTCTACGCCACTCAAGCAGAATGGAGCAACTTATCAGACCCTTCGGCCCAATTTGTAATTTATGCCACGGCCGTTGGTGTACCCGACATTGCTAAGTTCAAGAGCGACATTGCAGCCAAGGCGTTTGCTTCCCGCATTCAAGAGGACGTAGACGATGGCAACGCTCTGGGCATTAACGCTACACCAACCTTCTTTATCAACGGCGTACAGCAAACCAGTATCGCCAGCTACTCCGACCTCAAGAATGCTCTAAATGCAGGCATCAAGGCCAAAAAATGACCGAGCAGACGGTTGACGAAGTAAAGTCTTCACGTCGACTCGAGCGCATCCTTGGTTTCATCATTGCGCTCATCTTGCTCGTTGGTGTGGGCGGTTATGCTCTAGCTTATGGCCTTTCGCCAGCTAGCATCCGCAACCCACAGCACACCCACAGTCATTTTCGCCTCATCGTTAGCAATAGCGGCAGCGTTGTGAACTTTGGAGCGGCGGCGTTTCAAACCGAGTACAGCAAAGACATCTGCAGCGCCGCCCTGACCAAACAGCCTATTCACTTCCATGACAATATTAGCCAGTATGGCCATCTTCACTGGGCTAACATGACAGGCGGGCTGATTCTCAAAAACTATGGTTGGAACTTCATTGGCGGACTGCCAGATACCCTTGGGTATCGGTTTGATGAGGGCGTCTTGCCGCAGCGCGTACCAATTCATGGCAATTCTTTGCCGACCCGCGCCAGCGGCGTCTCGTACTTCGTTTACACCGGAACAGCCGCTAATCACTCTGCTCGCAGTTGGAGCAATTTCTTAAACCAGCCGCTGACGACGTTTCTTGCGAGCAGCCAGATCTTAGATCCTAACGAAGATCCTGCGACGCTTCAGGCAGACGAACGTGCCGTCGGTATCAATGACGTTTCAGGTAATGTAGTAATTTTTGTTCAGCCCGCGGCCCCCACCGCGGCGCAAGTAACCGCGGTGTTTGCTTCGCTCAAGCCGCTTCCTGAGAGCGCCTGCGAAGGCTAACTTGCACTCACCGCTGTAATTTTGGCCTGCAACGCGGCCAGATCGGCATCGGGCATTTTAGCGCCCTCCACGGTGGTGAGGTAGCCAACGTAGGTCGGATAAAATTCAGTATGGCTACTTCCAACTTCAGTTTGGGCCCCCAGCGTGCCATGAAGGGGATACAGTTTGGCATGCACGTGCGCCACGCCCGTACCCTCAAACACCATTGCCACGCGTGGGGTATCAAGCGCTTTTTCCAGCAGTTTGGCGACGGTAGTGGCAGCCGTTAGTAGCTCAGCCTGCGCCGAGGCTTCCAAATCAAAGATATAGTCGCCCGGATTAGTTTTTGGAATTACCACTGTGGCGCCAGGTGTATTGGGGAAAGGTGTCAAAAATGCCAAATGCTTATCGTCTTCCCATATTGGCCAGCTCGGTAGGTCACCGCTCACAATTTTGTCGAAAATAGTTTCAGCCATATATCCTCCGTAGTTGTGCGCTCACTATAGCATTTGTCACGAAGCCCCGGTGCCATAAGGCAGCCGGGGCAGTGGTTTCGGCCGGCGGTCAGGCCGATCCAAGGTCGCGAGAGCTAACTCGTAACCACCTCACGAGTTACTATCAGATCGGTCTGGCCGCTAGATATGGGACTTAGCAACAGATCACCTCCTCTCGTTAATGTGATTGTATTATAACGCTTTTGCTCGCGCTGAAAAGTACAGCGGGTGGTTTGCTCTTTCGAGCAAACCACCCGCTAGTAGTGATGATCTTGAAACCGCCTCGGATGATTACTGGCGCGGTGCCAGGTTCGTCCGACAATCTTGGTACTGGGCTTAATACTGAGCACGAGCGCCACAGCGGCTCCCACGAGAGCGCCCCAGAAGTTGAACCGTCCGTCGCCGGTTAGCCAGGCGAGGACCGATGCCACGGCCACAGTAATAGCCAGGACTGCGTCTATTACGACATGCCAATCAAAGCCGTCGTGGCCGCCATGGGCTTCGATGCGCGGGTGCCAAAACCGGGCGAGAGCAAACGCCACGATGGCACTGCCAACACCGATGGCTGCTGGAATCCAACTCGTGCCGTCGCTCGGCTGAGCCAGTCCGCCAATGGCAAAGAAGACGATTGATCCGAGTGCCGCCAGCTCTACGCCTTCGCGAAGGTAGCACGAGAAAGCGTGAACGCGTGACCGCTCGAGTCTGACGCTCAGCAGGCCACCGGCCAGAAACATGACCCCGTCAAAGGCTGTTTCGTAGCCAAGCGCACTAATGCTCGACGACTGAAGATGTCGGGCGATCGGAATCAGTACGGCCGCCAAAACTAAAAACGACACGCCCGCCCAGACCACAGGTTGCAACTTTCGGCCCTTGTCGGCCATAGGTACTCACCGCCACTCCAGATAGGGGATAGATGTGGTGGCAATTATAGCGCTTAGGGTCACACATGCTCAAGCATGCAAAGGGCTAGGAATCACGGCCCGCAACAGTTTGAAACCTAGCCGAGCTTCACCCGCGTCACCAAAAATATCAGTACGGTGCCAGCAATTGTTAAGACCAGCGTGATCCGCGATGGATGTTTGGCATGCGCCTCGGGCAAAATATCTGAGGCGCCAATGTAGAGCAAAAAGCCGGTAAAAAATCCCAAATATATCAGTAAATGCTGGTCTGACAAGTGAAAAAACAAGGTAGAGGCGGCTCCCAGCAATGGGGTAGTCGCGTCTAATAGCAACAGCCACAGGCTCTTTTTAGTGGAATTGCCGTTCATGAGCATGAGTGTGACGGTATTGAGGCCATCCGAAAAATCGTGCGCAATTACCGCCACTGCCACGGCCAAACCAACGCCGGTATTCACCTGGAACGCGAGTCCAATTCCCACACCATCCAAAAACGAGTGCGCCGCGAGCGCTATTGCCGACACCACGCCCAACTCAGGGTGATGATGGCCGTTGGAATACTCGCCTTCATGCGCCGAATGAATAATAGTGAGCTTTTCGATGACATGAAAGGTAAGAAAACCTACCACCAAAGCCACCATCGGAACGGTAAAACTCGAACCTGTGGAGTTGGTGAGCGCAAAAATCTCGGGTAGTAAATCAAATGCCACCACGCCGAGTAGGACACCCGCGGTAAAGCCCAAAATTCGGTGTAGTCGGTCACGGTTTGAAATTGCGAACAGTCCACCAAGCGAAGTCGAGACAAAGGTGGTAAAGGCGAGAAGAATAGCTAGCATATATTGATGTTGGCTTTTAGAGACATTATCGTCAAATTATAGGGTGCTTATCCAATATTTGCAACAATGTCGCAAATAATGCTAGAATTGCCCCATGGCACATGCACCCATTCGTCTCGATCAGTTCGAAACGTACCTCAAGGATCACGGCCTCAGCCGGACCAAGCCGCGCCGGGTGCTGTATCGGGCGCTCGCTTCGGCTGGTCCGCAAACGGCGCCCCAGCTTATTACGACTTTAGGCAGCGAAATGGATCGCGCTACGGTGTATCGCACGCTCGATTTTTTCTTGGTCAACGCCATCGCTGTTCGCACCACCGATGGGCACGTCGAACTCGGCGAAAGTTTTCGGCCACATCATCACCATTTGGTATGCACCATTTGCGGGCGTTCCCAAGCCGTAGATGACCAAATCCTCGAAGGCGCGCTCACCGAAGCGGCCAAGCGTCAGGGCTTCATGCTCCAAACGCACCAAGTTGAACTAGCTGGTTTGTGCTCAAAATGCCAGACCTTAAGCAAAAGCGTTATACAATAGACCCATGAATCAACGCCGATATCTTATTTTGGCAGCTCTGCTTATTACCCTCGTACCGGCTGCGACGTCGGCGGACGCGCGGCTGGCAGCCGTCGATCGCTGTACGCTTGCAGTTAATACGGCCGATACCGCGCGCCTAAGTCTAAAGGCATTGCAAGACCAGCAATTGACCGCCATAAGCCGCATCCACACTCGCCTGAGTAATCTCGTTATTCAAGCGAGCCTTCAGGGCCATTCGTTAAAGTCCATTAGCGCCGATGATACCGAATTAACCAAGCGCCAAACCGAGATCGTATCTAGCTACACAACCCTTTTGGCTGCCGTGTCAGCCACTGGTAGTCAGTGCGGACTGCCTTCAGCTATGGCGACAGCCAAAACCGATTTGACTGCCACTCGCACGCAGGTGGCAAGTTTTCAGCTGTGGGCAGCTCAGCACCTTACACCCGATTTACAGTTAGCCGTGGCCAAGTCATGACTTCATTCAATGATAACAAACCAGCCAAAAACGTTGCCAAGCCCCGCGCTAAGGCGTCCCAGCCCGCGACGAGTGACCCGACAATTATCGACCAACTCATGGCACCACTTTCATCGGCTCCTCGGAGCAAGCTCCGTGATCGCCATGAACCAGCACCGCATCACTGGACGGCTGTTTGGATTCTCGGCGTCACAGCGGCGGGTTTACTCCTGTTGTTGGTAGTAACTACCCGTAGCGCCGCAACGCCCAAATATACGCCCTCCACGCAGTCAGTCAGTCGTGAGGCTACCATTACGCTCACTGGCGTAACGGCCGACATGTCCAATATTAAAGCTAGTGATCTGCCTGATAGTCTGCTTAGCGCGCCAATGAGTGATCAACAATCGGCCTCGGGCGCCGGTGTAGAGTAAGCTGGCCGCAGTTACTGGACTGAGCGAGTCTTAGTGTTAACTAGCCTCAACGTGGTTTAGCTAACAGGCTTACAAACTTACAAATGAAATCAAATATGGTGGGCCTGACTTGGTCGAGATGGAACCAACTCAAGGTTGAATTAAAGGGATGGTACCGAGTATTGCGAGAATTTCATTCAACTAAGCAAGAAGCGGGTATTCTGAACCAAAGTTAAGGCCCCGCTGGAGGCGAGGCCTACCCTTTTGGGGCGCTCCTCAAGCGGGGCGAAGATAGTGGCAAACTAGGCTGCCGCTTGTTTGCCGTTGTGCCCTCGGATGCCGAGGAGGACCTGGCCAATGGCGTAGATCGTCAGACGGATGGGGCCACGCGTCCACCATTGAGTGGATCGCCTGTCAAAACCAACCCATCCGATTCGCCGCCTTGTAACCGTAAATCCATCTGCGGCAATCAGATGCTGGGCTTTGAGCATCTGCAGAAATGGCTGCGCCACAGGGATGACTTCGGTGATGCCCAGCTCATCGAATAGGAGTCTAGCCTCGGCCCAAACGATTTCGCTGTCTAGGTAGATACCGTCCGTTTGGAGTTCGACGGACCGACTAGGATTGAACCCGTCTGCGCGCAGTTGTCGACTCACTTCCCATTGGGAGACGATGGTGAGAGTATCTTCCTCTGATGCAATGATTCGCTCTGCGGCCTTACCGAGTCGCACGTTGCAGGGGTTGGGCTCCGATGCCTCCCCTCGGAGTGCGAATGCGAAAATCACCAGTCCCTTCATTTTGAATCCCTTCGAGAGTTGGGATGACGACCTAATTATAAATACAATAAAAACACGAGAAAATACAGCATAAGTACAATGGTGGGCCTGGATGGACTTGAACCATCGACCAGTACCTTATAAGAGTACCGCTCTAACCAACTGAGCTACAGGCCCCCAAAACGATGGCTATTAGGATTAGCCGTGCGTAGCCAAAGCTACATACCCTGAAATTGTACCGACAAGCCTGAGAGGCGTATTGGAGCGGTAGGGCATAGTTAGTATCCCTTTGACGGCGGCTACGGTCAATGCTGGCCGGCCTAGTTGATCGTCAGCGAGCTTAAAATGGTTTTCAATTGGGCGTTGTTTTTGGTCATATCAGCCAAACCATTATTAAACAAAATAATTTGCTGCCACGTACCATTAGCACTTAGATCCATCACGTAAATCCCGTAGGGAACATTAGAGCCGTGGCATACCGAGACCTTATTGCCATACAGCTGCACGGTAAAAGCCACCTGCGTTGGGGTGCGCGTGCCACAATCTGAGCGCGTGGCGGAATGATTATCGTCAAGGGGCGCCGCTATCACTCCGTAAGAGGTGGGAGTATGGCCAGGACGTACCAACAATGCGTCCTGACTGGCGCTACGCGCCAAGCTGCCGGTCGCAACCAGCGCGTCCGCGAAAAAACTGAGACGATATACGTGCCCTTTATTTCGAAAGCTGCGCGTAACGAGTCCAGCCTGCGGATTTGGTGTAGCGTCGGCCAGCTTGGTCTGAACGCGCGCCGCCACGGCGCTGGGCCGATTGAGGTAGATTAAGCCGCCTCCAATCCCCAGAACCAAGCACGCCGCTACCCAAATAATTACCAACTTCATATCTGTGAGCTTAACCCGTCGTATCTGGTGTTGCCAAGAGGTATAATATTTAAGCATATGCGATTCGGGAAATACAATGTAACTGGTATCACGGTCCTGAATGGGCTGGGTGTACTCGTGGTAATTTATCTGGTAGGTACGCTCGGGCAAACTATCAAACACAATTACGATCTCAATCGCCAAATCAACCAGCTGAGCGGTCAAGTAGCTTTGCTACAGGCACAAAAAGACCAGCTGAGTTATCAAATTAAATATTACGGCACCACATCGTACCAACAGCGCCAAGCACACTCGCAGCTCAATTTGCAGGCGCCTGGCGAAACCGAAGTAGTTTTGCCGTCGCCCGCGGCCACGCCCACTCCGGCCGCCACAGCCACTGCCAGGGTGGTCAAACGCTCCAATTGGTCGCAGTGGCTGAGTTTTCTTACTGGCCACAACAACTAAGCTTGAATTTAGGGCCCTGATCTGATAAATTAAACGCTGGTATGACGCGGGGTGGAGCAGCCCGGTAGCTCGTCGGGCTCATAACCCGAAGGTCGTAGGTTCAAATCCTACCCCCGCTACCAAGAAATTATCTAAAAGACAGCCCTCGCAGGCTGTTTTTTGTTGCGCACGTACTTTATGAAGCGTATCGTAAGCACAACTACTTTGAGGGAATTTATGCTTCGACGCCTTAGCGCAACGGTTACGGTAACTGCAGTCACACTGCTGACTTTGGCTCCGGCCGGAATAGCTCACGCTCAGTTCCCGTCGGCCACTAATGGCTCATACGTGTACGTTAATACCACAGCCACCAATCCCGAGATCGATATCGTCCACTCCGACGGCACCAGCAGCCAAGTTCTTAACGCTGGCGCCAGTGGGATTGTCTATAATGGCGTTGACCTCGATAGTACTTTCACTAAACTTGTCTACGAAATTTATGACGCATCTACGCCCAGCTTGAGTGGTGTGTACACCGAAAATGTCGATGGTACATCAAACACCAAGGTAAGCTCAGATAACTACAACCAAGGCAGCGCTAAATGGAGCGCCGACGGCACCAAACTTTACGTTATTACGGCCAATGGCCTTGATCTGATGAACGCCGATGGTACCAATCGCTCGACCATTTACACCAACACGACGACGGCCGAAATCCATTCGGTTGAGGTTAACCCGAACGGTACAACACTAGCTTTCTCAACCTTCGACACAACCGGCAACACCGGATCAATCAGTACCATGACAGTAACTGGCGGCAGCATTACCAACGTGTTTACGAGCGCCTTTGGCGTCGACGTCGATACCAATGACTGGTCGCCCGACGGTACCACAATTTTGTTTGGCGACATCACCTCAGCTTCCAGCGACGGCGGCCACGAATATTCGGTTTTGGCCAACGGCACTAACAAAACTACCTTACTAACCAACGCAGCTGGCCCCGTGGCCGCGGGTTACTCACCCGACGGTACGGAGCTAATTGTCATCCAAGGTCCTGCCGGCGGCCCGTACACGCTTTTCACCGCCAACGCCGATGGAACGAACCTGGTAGCAAGCCCTGTCACGAACGAAGCCATCAACGGCTTGGATTGGGCTGGTACCGTTCTGGGCGCCGCTACCACAGTTCCAGCACCCGTAGCCGCCGCGTCTACCACGCCATCAACGACTCCGGGGTTACCCAACGCCGGTAAGCTCCGCACCAGCCTACCGATCGCTTTAGGGCTGCTGGGTCTCGTCGCGGCAGCATCTATTGAGAGCGCTCGGCGCTTGCGCCGTCAGGCCTAGTTGCCCGCGTCAACAGATTGCGATAGGCTTAGATACACAAGCTCAAGGGGTATTGGGAAGCGATGGTTTATTTTGGCAAGCAGCTGGTATTGAAAGTTGCGCAGCAGCAGCACGTGAGGCAATGTGCCTGCCGCCGCCCGTAAACCAACCCTAGATTTGCGCGCCGCCGAAGACGCGCGACAGGCTGCTCGGCAGCGTGCCCAGCGCGCTCACGCGGTAGATCTTCGCCCCCAAGGTATGGCTAGGGCTCCTGGAACTGCGACTGCTGCATCAAGCCTTATGCCCCAGCCGGGCATATTGTTACCCAAGCCCCACCTGCGGTTGCCCAAGCTAAGCTTTAGCTTGCCCAGGTTTAAACTTCGACTGGTACGTCCCAAGCTAGCTTTCCACCCGCTCACTTTGGGTATTCTTGCCGGCGTCGTGGCAATTTTTGGCATTGCTCTCATAGTGCCGCATGTGGGCGCCAAAGTTGCCGCCGTACCGAGTCTAGCGGCGCCCGCCGCTCTGGCTGCGAAAGCTACACCCACCCCCAAACCGGTGGCGGCTCCGGCTAACCTCGCCACCCGAGCGGTCGACCGCCTGGCCATCCCCGAACTTGGCATCAATGCGCCCATTGTCGGCCTCGGGCTTGTTAACGGCGCGCTGGACACACCCAAAACGCTCTGGCAGGTGGGGCACTATAACGCCTCAAGCGCTGCTGGTTCGCTTGGTACCGCCATTTTAGTTGGCCATTCGGGGGCTCCAGGTCAACGAGGTGTGTTTGAACATTTGGATAAACTCCAGCCAGGCGACACGCTTAGCTACACTTATAGTGACGGTCGTAAATTTACCTATCAGGTCCTGACCTCGAGCGCTTATCCGGTCAACCAGACTACTGCCGACAAGCTCTTCCACCAAACTGCCAACCCTACCCTCAACCTTATCTCGTGCTACGGCCACTGGGACACCCGTGCCCGTGACTACGACCAGCGTTGGATTGTAACGGCTCAGCTCACTTCCAGCTAGCCGGGCGAAGGTAAATTTGCTATTATCAACCGGTTCGTCTTTGCGGTAAGTTTCGAATATTCCGGCAGGTAATCTATAATTAGGTAACAACGCATGGCTGCGTAGCTCAGTGGTAGAGCAGGAGACTCATAAGCTCTTGGTCGCTAGTTCAAATCTAGCCGTAGCCACCATTGTTCTAATATTTATTATTTCTTACAAATGACTAAGCCCCCAACGGGAGCTATGTTGCAAGCTCCGTCGGGGGCAAAATGTGAATCAGTTATCTGGCCTGTCTCGCCTTGAGGTAGCCTTCCAGACGATGACCGCCTGAGAGAAGCGCGAAGGCTCGTAGGTGATGCTGTCGGCTGCCATACCGACGGCCCGTTGCTGGGTTTTTTGCCGAGCGACAGCCTGAGAGCGTTGATGGCCACGTGCCGGCTCTTGAGCTGCTGACCCGCTTGAGAAAGGGCTGACGAGTAAGCGAGCTTGTTATACAGCTCAACATGCGGGTTGTTGCCAGCGTGTAGCTTTTCGTCAGCGTCCGCGAAGGTCTCCACTGCCTCGCTGAGCTGGCCTTGACGTTGTTGCAGGCGAGCGAGGAAGCCGAGCGAAGTGGCGTGCTCCACAGGGTAGAGTTCGTACGGTAAGAGATCGAGCGACGTAGCAAGGCTGATCTCGGCCAGTGCATACTCACCAAGACCGCCGTAGCTCTCAGCCAGATCGCGCTCAATGTTGCCTCGTTGGTAGTCAGAGGCCGCTTCAATAGCATGCACGTAGCACTCTGTTGCCTCGTCATAGCGATGGAGGCGCTGGAAGCAGACTCCCATCATTTGGTGAGCTTCCACCTCCTTTGAGCCTCCAAGGAGAAGGTATACGAGTAAGTGCGCGATAGCGGCATAAAAGTGATGGTCGGAGCTGCCGCTGATGCGAAGGCGTTCGGCTTGGGTGAAGTGTTCGTCGATACTGCTCATGAATGCCGCCTTGGTCGTAGGAGGTTTACAGATTCGAAGACAATATTATAGCATAAGTTATGATATATGTAAATATGAGATCATTACCTAATACCGCCGACGTTACCTGGACTTTAGCACAAGCGTTTTGGCTTCACCAAAGCTTTATTAATCTATCCAACAAATAGCATTTTGAATCATCAAATTTTGTATAAAATCTCATATCTGGCTTAATCACATACCTGGTAATATTGTTTTTGTCACAAGGAGTGAAGTACCGATCAAAGCCCCGAAGCTCGAGTTCTGCCGCGGCTGCTGGCCAAAGCAAACGACTGCGCGGGTTGGCGATTGTGGATAGCAATGACGCTTCCCAGCTTCGACGTTTTTGGATGTCGCGGTAAAGGACTGGTTGTTACTGTTCAGCACATGATTATCTGTCTGCCGGTCTGGCGAAGCCTCGTGCTGATGTCGGGCGGCATCCCGGCGTGCTGGGGTGCAGAGAAGTCTGTGTCGCTTTAAACTTTGTGGCTTAGCGGTCAGCCTACGCGGTGACTTTGCCGCGATCTTCTTCGGAGGGTCGTGACGGGGGTACCATCGCGTCGATTACCCGCTAACTGCTGACTACAGCAGGGCACGGCGGCGTCGCAAGACGTGCTACTGCCAACGACACCTTCGGGAGTCGTGCTGTATTTAGCAAACCCTGGTGCTGCCTGCGCCAAACTGGATGTCGCGTCGCTCACCTCAGGTGGGCGCTCCCTTGCGGAGATGCGACTAGCCGCCTTCCTCGAAGGCTACTCCAACATAAGGCGCCGTTGTCATGACGGCATTGTTCCGGGCTTGCCTGTGACTGCCTTGGAGGTCCACGTGCCGCGTGAAAAACGGCAAACCGTTCTGCTCAAGCTGCGGGCGCAAGTCCAATGCAAGGCAGAAATGAGAGAGGGTTGCGTGCTCGCAGTCTGGCGCAAGCCAGAATTCGCGGACGCAATAGCGTCGGGAACTTGGCGGTTTCGCCTCGTTCGGTAACAATGGGCCTAAAGCTCAAAGGCCCGGGGAGCGGCCCGGCAAAGTGAAGGTTCGTGGAGCCACGGCGCAAGCCAAAGCCAACGCAGCCAACGCAGAGATATCCGCTCAAACGGAGACGCGATCGGGACCGACGCCCGAAACCGCCTCCACCCAAAAATCTACCGTTCTATCGATTGTGAGGCTCCGCTTCGCAATCACCAAGGGAGCCGAAAGGCTCCCTTAAACTTTTTTATAGTTCTTTTTATAGCGCTTATGCTCCATAATATAAGGGAACCACGGTTGGCACCTCGAAAGACCTCGAAGGGAGGTATGATGACCGCCGCTGTAATTTCTCCCCATCCCGCCGCCGATCGCGCGACTCGTCCGCAGCCGGGCAGTGATGAAGACCGTTTCATGAAGCTGTTACAGGCTCTCGGCTACGACGTGCAGTACGAGTGTGATTCGTTCACGGTTCCCAGATGGCGTCGCAGCAACCGGCGTTGGATCGACGGCGAATTTACGCCCGACCTGTGCATCGTGGGGCGTTTTGGTGAGTCATTTCCGGAGGCTACCTATCTGGAACTCACGCAGGCCGATATGTACACGAACGCTTTTCAGCTGCCACTGCTGATCCGGCAAAAAAACCGTCACAGCAGCCACAGTCGCAAGCCGTACATCTCGCCCGACGAATACCTGGCCCGCAAACGCAAGAAAATCGCCAAAGCTGTTCACTGCGCCGCCGGTTCGGGCACTGTCCTGCGAGTTGCGCTCCTCACGAGTGTCGAACAGAGTCAGCTCCTCCAGGATTCATCCGCGCTCATCGACCTCATCGATCATCTCCGGATCGCCTAAATCTGACCCTCGCCCCCGTCGCTACACCAAGCTACGGGGGCTTGGCCTGTTAATCTCACTAAATATGCTTAGCATAAGCGCCACAAATGGCTCCGTTTAGTTTATACTTACGAGGTATTTCGCGTAATCGCGGAGCTCTTATCCAGTAGTAACAGAAAGAAGGCACGGGTGAAAATGAAACGAGGCATGCGAGGATTTATATTTTTGGCGCTGGCCATTTTAGTGTTGGCAGTTTTAGGGGTTGCCGCGGATCGTCCGACCAAAACCAAAACCGTCGATATTTCGCAGGTAATCCAAGAAGCTAAGAACGGTGACGTTAAAAATATTCAAGTCGACGGTAACAAGCTCACCATTACACTCAAAGATAGTTCGCAGGAAGTGCAAGTATCAAGCAAAGAAGACGGCACAAGCTTAGTCAAAGACTACGGCATTGATCCGTCCAAAGTTGCCATCAATGTCAAAAACAGCGCCGGTGGTTATGGCAACACGCTGCTGCAGTTGGCTTTAGCCATTTTGCCCGTGCTCGCCATTTTGTTCTTCGTCTATTGGCTGAGCCGACAGGCTCAAGGTCAGGGCAACCAAGCAATGAACTTTGGTAAAAGCCGAGCCCGTTTATATGCTGGCGACAAAGCCAAAGTCGTCTTCAAGGACGTCGCTGGATCAGATGAAGCCAAACAAGAGCTCGAAGAAATCGTCGAATTCTTAAAGTATCCCACCAAATTTGAAGCTTTAGGTGCCAAAATTCCCAAGGGCGTATTACTGTTTGGCCCTCCCGGGACCGGCAAAACCTTGCTCGCCCGCGCTGTCGCCGGTGAAGCTGGCGTACCCTTCTTCTCCATCTCCGGCTCAGACTTCGTCGAAATGTTTGTGGGTGTCGGCGCCTCGCGCGTTCGTGACCTGTTTATGAAGGCCAAGAAGAACGCTCCGTGTATCATTTTTATCGACGAAATTGATGCCGTTGGCCGCCAGCGTGGTACCGGTATGGGCGGTGGTCACGATGAACGCGAGCAAACTCTCAACCAAATCCTGGTTGAAATGGACGGTTTTGAGCAAGGGACCAACGTCATCGTTATCGCTGCCACTAACCGACCCGACGTGCTCGACCCCGCCTTGCTGCGCCCGGGCCGTTTCGACCGCCGCGTAACGCTCGATGCGCCAGATCTAAAGAGTCGCAAAGCCATTTTGGAAGTCCATTCCAAAGGCAAGCCGCTCGTTAAGACAACCGACCTCGAAGTAATTGCGCGTAAAACGCCTGGTTTCTCGGGTGCCGATTTATCAAACCTCATGAATGAAGCGGCTATTTTGGCCGCCCGTAACAACAAGAAAGAAATCACGCAACAAGATCTTAGCTTGAGCGTCGAAAAAGTCCTCCTCGGACCAGAGCGCAAAACTCACATGCTGAGTGAGCGTGAACGCGAAATTGCTGCCTACCACGAAGCCGGACACGCAGTTGTCGGCCACGCGCTGCCCTTTGCTAACCCAATCCACAAAGTCACCATCGTGTCACGCGGTGGAGCTGGCGGCGTGACCTGGAGTCTCCCTGAAGAAGACAAGTACATGTACTCGGTCAAAGACTTCAAAGACGATCTAGCGCAATCCATGGGTGGCCGCATGGCTGAAGAAGTAGTCTTTGGTTCAGTTACCAACGGCGCTTCCAACGATTTCCAAAAGGCCACCGGCCTTGCTCGCCGCATGGTTATGGACTACGGCATGAGCGAAACGCTCGGTAACCGCGTCTTCGGCTCACAAACCGACACGGTCTTCCTAGGCCGCGATATGGCCGAAGGTCGCGCCTACTCCGAAGATATCGCCCGTCAAATCGACTCCGAAGTAGCGAAGCTCATCGATGAAGCCTCGGCCCGCGCCAAAGCTACTATTATTGAGCACCGCGATGCCATCGATAAAGTGGCGAAGAAACTCATCGAAGTTGAAACCATTGACGCCGAAGACTTCGCCAAAATCGCTGGTTTTGCCAAGGCCAACCCGCCTAAGAGCAGTCTCGACCCCCGTGTCGATTCCAAACATCCCACCGACATTGGCCCTGATATCACTGGTTCACCCGCGACCATCTAACTGGTAACTACCAAAAAGCCCCCGTATCTGACGGGGGCTTTTTGGTGCCGGCTGGCCCAAACTAAGCGCGACCTCTATAATAGCCACCAGCATGACCAACGGCGCCAAAAAAATCTTCAGACGGGCTAGCGGCAAACAAACCGTCGGTGGCGCCGCTATCATCATCTCGGGCGCCTATTTGGCGAGCCGATTGCTTGGTCTGCTGCGAAACCGCTTGCTCGTAGCACATTTTGGCATTGGTCCTACGCTCGATGCCTATAACGCCGCCTTTCGTCTGCCCGACCTGCTATTTATGCTCCTCATCTCGGGCGCGTTTGCAGTGTCATTTATCCCGGTCTTTACCGAGTATCTCGAAAAGGACCAACGCGAGATGGCGTGGCGAGTTACTTCGAGTTTATTAAACTTTCTCGTTCTAGCTACCATCATTGGCGTCATCATCTTAGAAATTAGCGCGGGTCCGCTCATCACCCTCATCAGTCCCGGCTTTGATCCTGCTCGCCACGACATGGCCGTGCACCTCACGCGCATCATGCTGCTCACACCCGTATTCTTTGCCATTTCGAGCGTCCTCGGCAGTATTCAGCAAGCGTTTCAGCGCTTCTTATTTTTCTCGCTGGCTGGCGTGTTTTACAATCTCGGAATAATTATTGGTATCGTTTGGCTAACCTCGAGATTTGGTATTTATGGCGTGGCTTACGGCGTCGTTTTGGGGGTTGTCATGCAGGCGGTTATTCAGCTGGGTGGCCTCGTTGGACTGGGCTACCGCTGGCGCCCCATGATCAATCTGCGGCTCGCGGGAGCGCGCAAAGTGCTTACCCTCATGATCCCGCGCGGACTCGATCAGGGCATCGATCAGGTAAACTACGTCGTCGAGACCATTATTGGTTCGACCCTTGCCAAGGGTTCCATCACGGCCTTTTCGCTCGCCAATGACCTAAAGAACGTTCCGCTCGTACTCATCTCTAGTTCAATTGCTACCGCAGTCTTTCCGCGCTTGGCAGCCCGCGCGGCAGCCGGGGGTGAACGTAGCGAGCTGGTTAATGTGTACGTCGGTGCCGCCCGCCTCATCTTGTTTTTGGCGATCCCGTCGGCGGTGGTGGCGGTTATTGGCCGCGGCTACATCGTCCGCTTACTGTACGGCTTTGGCAGTCCCATTACGGCTGATACATTGGGCTGGTTTGCCGGAAGTATTATTTTCTCCAGTTTGTTTATGCTTGTCTCGCGCGTCTATTTTGCGATGCAAGATACCCGTACGCCCCTTTATACTTCACTTGGTTCAATTCCGCTCAATATGCTCCTGAGTTTCTGGCTGGCGCATATGTACGGAGTTGCCGGCATGGCAATGGCGGCTAGTTTTGTGGCTACGGTGGAGACCGTCGTTCTTATGTGGTTGTTGCGGCGTCGCTTCGGCTCCTTTGGCGAAACGGCCCTTTTGCGTGGCGTAATACCCATGGCAACGGCAGGCCTCGCGATGGCGGGGATGCTCTATTTTGCCATTTCACGCTTCATCCCGCTTTATGCCAGCGATCGTGGCTTCAGCACGTTGGCACCCAAGTTTGTTGTGCTCGTGGGTCTTGGGGGCGTCATCTACTTTGGGCTGTGCTATTTGCTGAGAGTGAAAGAGGTGAAGCAAATTTCCCGCCGTCTGGTGGCCATGATGAGTCGGTCAACCGAGCTAACTTAGTGGCAGCTCAATAAATTTCGCTACCAGGGCCGGCATATCGAGACCATACACGGCCGCGGCTTTGGGATACAAACTTTGCTGAGTTAAGCCGGGCATCGTATTGAGCTCAAGAATTACCAAACTGCCATCGGGTCGAACAATCATATCGGTCCGGGATAAATGCTTTGCCCCCGTCAGTTGGTGAAGTCGCCAGGCGAGCTGGCCTGCCGTTTGCTGCACGGACATGCTCACATTTTGGGCGGGGCATAGCTCGAGGGTAGAGCCGTTATATTTATTTTTGTAATCAAATTCTTGACCGATCGGCGGCACAATTTCAACCGCGGGCAAGACATCATCACCGAGCACTGCCACGGTTATTTCAACACCGTCAATTAATTCTTCACACAACATAGTATGATGACGCTCGAATAGACTTCGAAAGGTTGGTAAAACGTCAGGCAAGTGACGTTCAAACGCGACATCGATACTCGAACCGCCCAAAATTGGCTTCAACACAAATGGGTGTTTAATCAGCGCCGAGTCGTCGATAGTTTGTTTTGTGACCACTTCAAACGCAGGTGTTGGCACATTGTTTTCGAGCATTAACTCTTTGAGGGTAACCTTATCAAACGCGCGCTGACTCGCTTTTACGCCCGAACCCAAATAGGGGATACCGCTTCTATCGAGCAATGCTTGAATTTCACCGTCCTCGCCGCCAGCCCCATGCAAAATAGGTAGCACAACCTCAGCCGATTGACAGGCTAATAACACCGCGGCATCACCTTCGGCGGGATCAATCGTGGTAACCGTATGGCCAAGTTTTGTCACCGCGTCGCGCACAGCCGCTGCCGACCGCAGCGAGACCGCCCGTTCGGTGGAAGTTCCGCCCTCCAACACCAGGACTCGCATTAGGCTGCCTCTCGCCAAAGTCGTTCAAACGCCCAGAGCTGCGCCTCGGCAAAGTCAGCTGAGCGCGTCACAAAGCCAAATACCTGGCCGCTAAAGCTAAGCATTGCCACGCTGTCGCCGTAAATATAAATCTCGTTCTTAAATGGCACCGTGGTTTCGCCGCTTATCAACCGGGTCTGCCGTAAGTTATCGTCGTCGGCAGCCTGCAGGTCATGGCCCTCGGTCGTATCCACCGCCAACGCCCGAATTTTGATCCCCCGACGTTTACGCTCATTAATAAAGTCGCGGTGATCGGCGCTCGAAAACACCTCACGCTCAAAGGCTTGGTTAGTAAACAACAAGATTTCGTCGGCCGCGTTCTCCAAGACGTTGGCTACCACCTGCTTGAGGCCACTTTTGCCAGAAAACACCTGGACCACCGGGAGCTTTTCGGCCGCCTGGTAACCTGCCGATAAAGCCGGCAACGCATCTTCAACCGACTCGTACTGGGTTTGGAGATGGTTCATCGCTATCTTGAGACGCACCAAGACGTCTTTGGGCGGCTTAACCCAAATATAGGTGCGCTCGCCAACAACCTCTTCATTAAGCAGACCGGCACCGCGCAGCTGTGTCGCTGCCAAGTGTGCACTCGATCGATCCATCTCAGCGAGCGCGGCCAGCCGACCGACCGTGCTACGGCCGGTTAAAAAGCTTTGTTCGTAAAGCGCAATCGCGTTGGGAGTAAGTCCAAGCGCGGCCAGAGCGGTCTGTAGGTTAGTAGTAATCATATGTCCATCATACACTCGAATAATATTTTGTACAGGATAATTTCACAATGAACGATGATTTGCAAATATTAAGCTCATATTAGCGATATACAATAAGGATAATGTATCTACAAAAACAAAAAATAGCCTTGATACAAACAATTATTCAACGTATGTTTGCATCCTGGAACCCCACACCCTAGGAGAATCATGTTATTTAACAATCTGCCGTCTCGCCCGGTGTCTGCCCCCAAGGTGGATGGCTGGAAAACCACCCCCATCAACGACTGCGGTGAGCCTCTGGTAGCAATGGGTGCGTTTTCTGATTACCCATTTCTCTTAACCGACGCCATTTATAGCGGACAGCGTGGCAGCTCGCCGTATCTAACGACCGATCTCGACGGAGCTCTCATCACGATGTTCGCTCGTCGCAGTGTCGCGGAGGCGTTGATGGCGGCGCAGTCGCTGCTGCCAGCCGGACTCATTTTGGTCATCAACGACGCTTATCGGCCGCGCGCCGTGCAAGCGTCGTTGTACCAGAGCTTCTACCGTCAGCTAAAGGCCAAGCAGCCAACCTGGGACAACGATCAACTTGCTTCCGAAAGTCAAAAGTACGTTTCGTTGCCATCAACCAATGAAGCTAGCCCGGCCCCGCATTACACGGGCGGAGCAATCGATCTGTCGCTAGCTAAGTTGCCCCGTAGGCACTGGCACAAGCTGCTCAAGCTCCGCCGAGCCATAGTACGGTGTCATCCCAGCCAATGGCAGTTGCGCTACCGACTCGAAATGGACTACCAGGTCTTGTCGGCCCGCGCCACCAGTCTCAATTTTGGTGCCGCCTTTGATCATGGCGGACCTGCATCGGCCGCCATGTACTACGAAATACTTGCGGCCACGCGGGCGTTGACGGCTCCTGAAAACTCAGCCCGTACCAACCGCCGCATGTTGGCAGCAGCCATGCATAAGGCAGGTTTCTCGGCCTACGAGCACGAATGGTGGCACTACAACCTCGGTAACCAAATGGATGCGCGCGGCGTGGGTGCCGCGTTTGCTCGCTACGGTGGGATTGAATTATCAAGCGAGAATCATCGTCACAACGCGATGCGGCGACAGCACTGGACCAACGTTTTGCGTCTGGCTAGCGGCGAACGGTGGAGCCCACCTACAAGTCTGGCTGAGCATTACGCCGTAGTACTCAGCCGGCTTGCCGACCTGAGGAAGACAAACTTGACTCCAGCTGAGCGCATTGAAGCGTCTATGAACATGAGCTAAGCACGATTTGGGCCCGGTCGGAAAATTCCGACCGGGCCCAAAAACTCTCGGTCGACGACTCCAGCAGTTGTGGTCATTACGGATCCAATCAACGGGGCTTAAAAGCAGTCTAAGGACAGCGCTGCCTGACAATGCCATCTTATATGCGTATAATCAAACCCTAATGAATCAATCAAGTATTCGAAATTTTTGCATTATCGCCCACATCGACCACGGTAAATCTACCCTGGCCGATCGCATGCTTGAGGTTACCGGTACGGTCGCCAAGCGCGACATGCACGCTCAATTGCTCGATACGATGGATATTGAGCAGGAGCGGGGAATTACCATCAAACTCCAGCCGGTGCGCATGCAGTGGCAATTATCTACGCCCCCTAACAGTGTTCACGACAACCAAGCCCAGTCCTACACCCTAAATCTTATCGATACTCCCGGTCACGTCGACTTTTCTTACGAAGTATCACGTTCCTTAGCCGCCTGCGAAGGCGCCGTGTTAGTGGTTGACGCGTCACAAGGTATCCAAGCGCAAACCCTCGCCAACGTGTACTTGGCCATTGAGGCCGGACTCACAATAATTCCAGTCTTAAACAAAATCGATCTACCCGCCGCCGACCCTGAACGCGTCGCCCTTGAAGTCTCAAATCTGTTGGGCTGCAATCCCGATACTATTTTGCGCGTATCTGGCAAAACCGGCGACGGCGTCCCCGAGCTACTCGACGCCATTGTGGAGCAAATTCCGGCCCCCCATGGTGACGCCTCGCTGCCAACTCGCGCGCTCATTTTTGATTCTATTTATGACGACTATCGCGGCGTTATATTGTTTTTACGCATTGTCGACGGCAGCTTACCGAAAAATGCCGCCATTCGCATGATGGCTACCGGCGCCGAAGGTTTGGCCCTGGAAACTGGTATGTTTGCGCCGAAGCAAACGCCAACACCGGAGCTTGGGAGCGGCCAAATTGGCTATATTGTTACCAACCTACGCTCAACGTCGGAAGCTCGGGTTGGTGATACCGTAACGCTTGCCAAAGCCCCGGCTGCCACGGCCCTCGACGGCTACCGCCTCGTTAAGCCATTTGTGTTTGCCGGCTTTTTCCCAACCTCAAACGAACAATATCCACTGCTCAAGGACGCGCTAGATAAACTCACCCTCAACGACGCCGCGCTGCAGTACGAGCCCGAGACGTCGGCCGTGCTCGGTTTTGGCTACCGTGTTGGCTTTTTGGGCTTGCTGCATTTAGACATCGTTCGCGAGCGCTTGGAACGTGAATATCGCCTTGAACTCGTGGTGACTAACCCCAGCACGGACTATCAGGTCCGAACCGTAAATGGTGAAGAGCTGCGGGTGCGCAACGCTGCCAGCCTACCCGATCCCACCCGCATCGAGCTTATCCGCGAGCCGTGGATCAACGGTGAAGTCGTAGTTCCCAACGATTATGTGGGCGGCGTTATTACCCTAGTCAACCAAATTCGCGGCCGGCAAACCAACCTCAGCTATGTCGACGAAACCTTGGCATTGGTAGCCTTTGAGGCGCCTCTGGCCAACGTCCTAACCGATTTTTATGATTCGCTCAAAAGCATTACCTCAGGCTATGGCTCGTTTAACTACGAACTGGCCGACTACCGCGCTGAAAAACTCGTTCGCCTCGATATCTTGGTGGGCGGGGACATTGTGGATAGCCTGAGCATGATTGTACACACCGATGAAGCGGTCCATTTAGGCCGCAAAATTGTTGCCAAACTCAAAGAAATTGTGCCCCGCCAAAACTTCGAGGTTAGTCTGCAAGCGGCCATTGGCGGCAAAATTATCGCTCGCGAAGACGTGAAAGCGGTGCGCAAAGACGTCATCGCCAAGCTGTATGGCGGTGACGTCAGCCGCAAAAATAAGCTACTGGATAAGCAAAAAGCCGGTAAGAAGCGCATGAAGCGCTTTGGTAAAGTCGATATTCCTGCCGAAGCGTTTATGGTGCTCGTAACCAAGGACGACTAGGTTTGAGCCAGTTTGCGCTTAGCTCTGTTCCGGTACGGTTCCGGCCAGTTATGGAGGCGGTTGCCGAAGCCGTTTTTACGATATTTGATGAGCAAATAGAGGCCTTTTATACGGTTGGGTCAGCGCCCCGTGGTGATTTTATCGATGGTTCATCGGACATCGATTTTCGCTGCATCTTGTCCGAGGACGCCAGTGATGATCAGGTGGAATTGTGGATTGCTCAAAAAAAGTTGCTCGCCTCAAAGTTCGACTACGATGTCGAACTTATGCTGCTGCCCAAGGCTCGGCTCGACAACCTCGGTGTACTTCAGTTTGTGATCGTACGAGACGGCGTCCTTATTTTTGGACGCCCGTATCAACCAACGATGATGTTTCCCCCGCGCGGATTCAAGCTAGCACAGTTTTTAAGCCAGAATATGCCTCGCCAACTGGCCGAAGCATCTGCTGCCATCGATTCGCCCGACATTAATCCTGGCGACTACGCTCGCATTAGCCGCTGGATTGCCAAAGTTGGCATCCGGCTGGGGGCTAACCTTGCCATTGCCAAAGGGGAGGCTTTTCGCGCGTCTATCCACGAGCAAACGGACTTTGCCATCCATAAAGTTCCCGCCCTGGCCGAACCCATCCGAGCCTTATTTGAAATATATCTGCATCCCAGCGACACCAAGGCCCAACTCAGCGCCGCCGTCGCTGACGTAGCAAAAGTTGTGGCTGAGGCGAAATCTAGTCATGTGTTAGAGGACTAAGAGTATGGCCAAAGCCTGGAAAAATCCTCCCGGCCGATAAGCCTGGCTGAATTGGCGCTCCACAATAAGCGCAGCAGCTGCTGGATCGACCTAAACGGCTACGTCTACGACGTTACGCGCTACATTGCAACGCATCCGGCCGGGACATTTTGCTAAAGGGCGCGGGCAGGGACACCACTTCGCTGTTTACCCAGACATCAAAATTTGGCCACCAACACTAAATGGACGCAGCTGCCATTCTGGAGCAATATTACATCGGCGATCTACCACCGAGTATCGTGTAAGGTTGGCTCGCTCTCAAAAACGCTCGATCAATCGTACAAATGAAGCCAACAAAACCGAAATCTCCTATCGGCATTGCGCTATCCGGTGTACCATCGGCACATGGGATTTAAGAAACAATCCGAACTCCGCCGAGCGGAAAACGAAGTTATCTTTAAAGAGTACAACGAAGCCTTGCTCGATCGCGTCAACGCGATTTTGCCCGAAGCCAACAAACCCAGCTACGAAATCGCTTTTATCTGTGAGTGCTCCGAAGAAACTTGCCAGGATCGCATCGAGCTGTCGGTTGAGCAGTTTAAGCGTTTGACCAACCACCCCCGCCGTTTTATCCTCAAACACCATCACGAACAAGAAGATATCGAACAAATCGTCGAATTGCTCCCGCAGTTTGAAGTGGTCGAAAAGTTTGAGCTCCCGCCATCCACCGACGGCGTCCTCAACCGCACCTAAGCCAGTGCGGCCCCACATTGTATAGTGCAGCCAAAGCCAAACCGAGTATACTTAGGCCTATGATCACCGCCAAACACCTTGCCAAGCGCTTCAAAAACAAGCTCGCCGTCGACGATCTCACGTTTACGGTTGAAACCGGCAAAGTTACCGGCTTCTTGGGGCCCAATGGCGCCGGCAAATCTACCACCATGCGCCTCATGCTTGGTCTCGACGCTGGCCGCGGCACGACCACGTTTGACGGCAAACCGCTCAACAGCTACGCCAAGCCCGCGCACATGGTAGGTATCTTGCTGGAGGCCAAAGCCTTTCACCCTACGCGCAGTGCACGCAATCACTTGCGCATTTTGGCTACGGCTGGCGGCGTTCCGCAGGCACGCGTCGACGAAGTCTTAAGAATCGTTGGCCTTCACGATGTTGCGAAAGCTAAGCCGGGCAAGTTTAGCTTAGGTATGAGTCAGCGCCTCGGCATTGCTGCCGCCATTTTAGGCAAACCCAAATTTCTCATGCTCGACGAGCCCGCCAACGGCCTTGATCCCGAAGGTATCGCCTGGCTGCGCCAATTCCTCAAAGACTACGCCGATCAGGGCAACGCGGTGTTTGTCTCGAGCCACTTGCTGAGCGAAATGGCCCTCATGGCCGACAACGTGGTGGTTATTGGCAAAGGTAAGCTGATTGCTGAAACTTCAATTAGCGATCTCGTTAATGGCTCTGGTCGCTCCAGCGTGTTTGTCCGTGTTACCCATCCCGACCGCTTTGGTGCCAGCCTCACCAAGGCGAAAATTAGCTTTGATCGCGTGGATGGCGGTTTCAAAATTAGCGGGCAAACCACCGATACGATAGGGCGCCTGGCTTTTGCCGATCAACTTACTATTTTGGAACTGGCTAACCACAAAGCCTCGCTCGAAGACGCCTTCTTCGAGCTGACCGCCGGCACCACCGAGTTTTCGGGTGATGGGGGAGCTAAGTCATGATGCGAACCTTACTGGCCGAGCTGCGCAAAATTATTACGCTGCGCTCTACCTACATCATTTTGGGCATCATGGTGGCGCTCGTGCTGTTATTCGCCGGCTTTATCGACGGCTACCGCGCCACGGCCGCCAGCCTTGCCTCACCGGACATGCTTAGCGGCGAAGTAACTTCGGCCGTTAGTGTTACGAGCGTGCTCCTGGCCTTGGTAGGCTTGCTGCTATTTGCGCACGAATACCGCTACAACTTGATTATGTACACGCTCACCTCCACCAGGTCGCGCAGCCAAGTCTTACTCGCGAAGATTTTGGCCGTCACCCTGTTTGTCGTGCCAATGGTTCTGTTCGTAAGCGCATTGTCGCCGCTGGCCGCTTACGCTGGAGCGCATCTACGCGGTCTGCATATGGTGCATCAAACGTTCAACTATTGGGACCTATTGTGGCGCAACGTTTTCTTCGCCTGGGCTTACGCCATGTTTGCCCTCGTCTTTATCGCGCTAATTCGCAACCAAATTGGCGCTATCATCGTCTTCTTTATTGTCCCGGGCACGGTCGAAGGTATTTTGAGTTTGCTTCTCAAGGGCAACGCCAAATATTTGCCTTTTACCTCACTTGCCAGCGTCCTAAAAGTGGGAGCACCCGGCAGTATGAGCCCTGGCCATTCGGCGCTGGTTGCAAGCGCTTATCTGGTAGTGCTGTGGATTTTTACCTGGATTATGTTCCTGCGCCGCGACGCGAACTAGCGCGCGTAGCGGGCGGCGAGTGACAGGTTGCTTCCAAACACGCTAAACTCTTGATATGAGTTTTCAATCGCTACTAGAGTCACTCGATACGTATCAGCAAAAACATCAGTTTCCCGGCCTTACCTACGGCGTTATCCGTAAATATGGTGACGACAACGGTGGCTATTTAGCTGCGCTCATCACCTACTACGGCTTTTTAGCACTGTTTCCATTGCTACTCGTCTTGGCCTCACTTATCAAAATTGCACTGAGTTATCATGTCCCATTTGCGATCAACGTTTCGCACGCGGTGGGTAATATCTTTCCGCTCTTTGGTGATGATCTCCAAAGCAATATCCACGGCATCAGTAAAACCGGCGTCGGCCTGATTGTTGGTATTATTATCTCGTTATGGGGCGCCCGCGGCGTCGCCGACGCGCTTCGCTACGCCCTTAACGAAATCTGGGGCGTGCCACGCTCCGCCCGTGGCACCTTTGCGGATGGAGTTGGCCGCAGCTTGCGCATTATTTTTGTCGGCGGTGGCGGCTTTATTTTGGCGTCGGTGGTGAGTACCTACGTACAGACCTTCGGCGGCAATGTTGCCGTCACGGTCCTGGCCAACCTCATGAGTGCGGCCATTATCTACCTCACGCTGCTTGGGGTGTTTGTCCTGGCCAAGCCAGAAGGCGTCAAACGCTCCCAAATGCGTCATGGCGCCATTGCCACCGCTATGTCGTTTCAGCTCCTTCAGCTAGTTGGCGCCTACATTATTACCCATCAAATCCACAATCTGAGCCTGGTCTACGGCACGTTTGCCGTGGTACTAGGGCTCATCTTCTACCTCTCGATTCAAGCGCAAATTTTGGTTTACGCGCTCGAATACAACGTGGTACGGGTACGCCGGTTATGGCCGCGCAGCCTCACCCAAGACCCCATTACCGACGAAGACAAGCTGGCCTTTGCCGCTCAAGCCAAAAAAGAGGGCGTGGTAAAAGACGAAGTTATTCGCGTCGGCTTTAAAGATTAGCGTCACCGCGGCCGATAATCTGGCTCTATTAAGCAAAATTAAGCTATAATTACTTTCAAATAACCACAAGAGCTATGCAACCATCAACCACCCATCAATCCGATCCTGCCAGTACGCCAACTGCCACGCCGACGCCCGGCCAGCCTACTAAACACGGCCATGGCGGCGTTATCACCGTTATCACGCTTATCGTAGCCTTGGCGGCCGCCGCAGGCGGCTATTGGTACGGCCTCAAGTCGGTGGCCGTAGCTCCTGCTGCGTCGCCCTCACCGACTGTGGCAGCAAACGCCACCGAAGTGGTCGCTCAGCCTATTTCGCTTAATACCGTCGGTGCCGCCGCGACCATAAGTGCCGTAAAGCTCTCGGCCCCTATTAGCTGGCGTACCACCAGAGGGCCAGCCACCGCGTGCGATCCCAGTATTGGCGCCGTTAGCCTCTGTACTGGCTTTAATTTTGCCAATGCGCTCGGTACCCCGGCCACGCTCGAGCAAACCAACAATCTAGTGATCAACGATTTGACGAGCTGGCTAACAGTTGCCACCCCGGACGTCGCCGGCGTTGTCAGCCCCTTTGCCGGCCTCACGTCGGTAGCTGCTAAAAGCACTGCCGTAGCCAACACGCTCGCCATTAACGCCACTACCGCTATTAGCGTCACCGACATCAAACCATCGGCCACCGGTAAATCCACTTTCCTTGACCCCGTGTTTACGGGCGGCGCCATCGTTGGTCCGTCAAAAATCGACCCGCTCGTCACTGCCGACGGCAGTTTGCACGGCTACACCTTTATTGCCACTCAGGCTCAGGCCGCCGACTACTCGCCGCGGGTCTACGTGGTTCTGGTTGGTAAAAGCGGCAACAGCACCGTTTCAATAAGCGGCTCGTTCCAAGTCAACGACGCGCAGTCACTAGCTTTCCAGGCCGCCATCAAAGCTAATCCCACCACCGAGCCAGCTCTACTCAAAAATTACGTCCCGGCCCAAACGTACACCTACCCGGCCGACGCCGTCGCTCAATACGCCCAGGTTGTGGCGGCCATGAAGACGCTATCGCTTAGCAAATAGTTTTAAACCGCCCTCAAACACAAATCGCGCACCAGAGACAAAATCTCTGATGCGCGCGGTGCAGTGGGGCTATATCAAGCGCCTTCATGCGTAATCGGCAAACCTTAACCAGTACGGTACAACCAGCGGACGGAGAGTGGGTGTTAGCGCCAGCTTAGCGCCGGTTCACCGGGATGTCGGCCGAGCGGTTGCCGTAGCCATCGCTCTGCGGAACGTGCTGGGTCCAGGGGTTTTCCTGACCGTCCACGTGGCGTTGTCCATCGACGTGGTTGTCGCCGTTCGGACTGTCGTGCTCGGGTGAGAAGGAGAGGTGCGTTCCGGAGGTACCGGAGTATTGGCCCATGATGGGCCCCTGTCGGGTTGGAGCCACAATTGGCTCGGTGAGCCGCGGGTTGCGGTACGGCGTACAATGTCATATAACAATCCTCAATGAAAAGGCTGGTTTTCCCAAAAACCAAATACCAGTTTATGAGTATCCCAAACGACAAGTTAAACACACCCATCTAAGACGCCAATCAGTACCGGCTGAAGCACGCCTATAAGGTCTTCGTGCAGCAAATAACAGTCCCCAACCGTGACGAACTCTGGGCGCTCCTGCCATACGTCCGCATTAGTTATGGCGACCGAACCGATATCGAAACCGACGAACTCCGCCGCGTATTAGGCGAAGTGCACTGGGGTGAGTATATTACTGGCTACCAACAAGTGACGGGGCGAGATATTTCGGACGAGTTTAAACGCCGCAAACTCACATGTAATCAGCTCATGCTTGGCTAACCGCTAAACTTCAACGAGCGGCAACGTCTCAACTACAAAGGACACCTCCACCACTGGCGGTACTACGAGCGGCGGCGTTACCAACACCAACTCGTCCTCAACGAACGTCACGATTAGCAACAGCAAGTAATACCTCGTTCAATGCCAAAAAAAGAGCCTTCACTGGCTCTTTTTGTTACCCGCACATGACTCGCCGCCTGGTTCCTATAGGAACCAGGCGGCGGAGTGGTCAGCTGACAGATCGGTTGCGAACCATCTGACGGTAATTGCGCCGATCGCGCCGGTTCAAAATACCGCCGACTATCACGCCGTAACAGAGCTTGGCGACGGCCAACGCGAGGCCATACACCTTGGATCCGACAGTCCGAATGACGCGGACGAGCCTGGTAGCCATGGCTATGGGTGAAGCGGCAGCGGGGTGTCGTCGAAGACCCGCAAGATCTCAAGCTCGCGCTTGGCATTGGGTGAGTTGTGCTCATCTCGGGCGTCGGCGCTGGCCAGCACGTAGATGAGTCCCAGGAAGCCACCGATGGCGGTGGAGACGCCGATGGCCCACTTGGTTTTTCGCGGCATGAATTGTCCTTTCCGTACGGCTGGAAACTGCAGGAACCTACAGGCCTTCCAAATCTTCCATCTTCACGACCACGTAACCGACCCAGGAGCATAGGGCCGACGCGGCGAGGCAGAGCGCCGAGACGATGCCGTAGGCGGTCCACTTGTACAGCGGCCGCCCGGTCATGGGTTGTAGTAGTGGTCGCCCAAGGCGTACTTATCGTCATCGATCAGAGCGAAAGTGCCCACGATGAGGAGGCCGGCAACAGCGGTGATGGCCGCGGCGCCAATGCGAAGCGTCCACTTGAGGATGGTACGGGTACGAGGCATACGGTTAGACCTTTCCGACGGGGACGGGGGAACGCGTCGTCGTTGACGATGGTTGCGATCTTATACTATATGCGCTCGTTCGTCAAAGCGCGGCCTCAGACGAGCCTCGCAATCCGGCTAAATCTCGGCCAAT
This sequence comes from Candidatus Saccharimonadota bacterium, assembly GCA_019352195.1. Taxonomy (GTDB): domain Bacteria; phylum Patescibacteriota; class Saccharimonadia; order UBA4664; family UBA4664; genus JACAFG01. The sequence continues at coordinate 109,673 of JACAFG010000004.1, forward strand.
AACAACCGCGTGGTCTTTCGGCGTAACTTTGGGGTACGTTTTAACAATCTCGCCGTCGGGGTTTACGAGCACCGTCAGCCGCGTAATGCCTTCGTAAGTTTTGCCGTACATACTTTTTTCTCCCCACGCTCCATACGCGCTGATAACTGCGTGATCTGGATCGCTGAGCAACGGAAACCTCAGGTCATATTTGGCCGCAAATTTGGCGTGGCTCGACACACTGTCTCGCGAGATACCAACCACACTTAAACCTATTGCTTGTAGGTAATCGTATTCATCACGGAAACTGCACGCTTCGGTAGTACAGCCTGGAGTATCATCTTTAGGATAAAAATAGACCGCCAGCCACCCGCCGGCGTAGTCGCTGAGATTACGGACTGTACCAGTTTGATCGGCGAGAGCGAAGTTTGGCGCGCGCATAGATATGAATCCTTTTATTCATTATACCCGTACTCTGCAACCGCTTTCTTCGTCTCCTTATAACTGGCTAAAGCGCCTCCGCAATAAATTACCAAAATAACTGCTCAAAACGAGTAAAAATGTAGCATAAGTGGTATAAAAGAAAGGACAAGTTTGAGGATTAAGAATGTCTGACCAAACCGAACCCGCATCCGCGACTGTAAAGGTGAAGCCTGTGGGCGCTGCCGAGCTTCACGTTGCCCCTGTAAAAGCCCTCGACCTGGCCGCAGCTCCCAACCCAACCACTGCGCCGGCAGCGCCAAAAGGCGAGCCCAAACCCTTCGTGACTGATGCCTCAATTGATATTTCCAAAGCTGCCCTGGCATCTACCAAAGTCAGCATTACCGCCGAGCTTGAGCAGGCCGCCAAGGCCGCTGAAGCTGACGCCGCGGCCGCCGCGCCCAGTACCACCAGCGCCGACGAAGTAAAACTGCGACCCTCGCCCGACCCCGAAGTGACCGCCGCTCTGGCAGACGACGCAGCTAAGCCAGCAGCCTCGGACGAAGCTCACAAAAAAGCTGACGACAAGTCTGAAGAGAAAACCGAAGTCAAAGCCGAGGATAAGGCTAAAGATGAAGCCAAAGCTGAGCCCGAAGACAAGACCGAAACAAAGTCTGAAGCAGCATCCGAAGCCAGCCACGCGCATGATCCCGAAGGCAAAGCTGAGCCCGATACGCAAGGTACTGACGCGTTACCGGAGCTCGACGTTATGCCCGACGAAGCTTCGGGCTACGCCAAACTTGAAGAGGCCGCCTCTGATGAATCCAAGCCTGAGGCGCTAAAGCCCGAGGCAGATGCGGAGCTTGAGGCCAAGCTGCCCGCCGAAGGCATTGACGCTGCCGCGATGCATGGTGAGCCAGAAGGTCACGCCTCATCTGACGATCAGCCGTCGGACGGCCCGGCAAAGCCCACCGTTACCGAGGTGCCCAAAGCTCCTGCCCAGCCCCCGACCGAGCCGCTCACCGCCGCCGAGGTGGCCGACGCCTTGGCGCACCCGCCGGCTGGCGCTCCGGCTACCGCTGCCGCATCGGATTTGCCCACACCTCCCCATGACAGTGCCCCGATCATGCCTGCCGCGGCCGTTGCCGTTCCAGCGCCAACCGCCGCAGTGCCAACTGGGACTACCGTTAAGCCCGCCACGCACCCCAGTCATTCAGGGGTCATTGTCGCCATTATCATTGCAGCGGTAGCCATCGCTGCTGCGGCCGGCGTCATCTTCTTTATGCATAATAACACTACTACCACCTCCGCTACGCCGGTCAACAAGGTAGTAAACCCCAATGGAATCTCTACCGCTGATTTCACCACCCAAGCCGCCGCCATCGATTCGTCGCTCGGCCAAGCCGACAGTGATCTGAGTGCCCTTAGCAGCGGCCTAAATGACCAGCAGGGGAATTTAAGCGAATGAAACGGATTCTACTTACCTCAGTGTTAGGCCTTAGCCTAGCCGCCATTCCATTTACGGCCATCTTGGCAGTTACGCCTTCACCCGGCGCCACGGGACATACTACGGTTAGTCCGTCGGTATCGCCGGTCGTCAGCCCAACCCTCGCCTCCAATTTACCGACCCCGTTGCCGGCGGTAGGAACCGTAGCCAAATCCGCTCAAGCGGCTCATATAGCAAACCTCAAAACCCATGGCGCGGCCGAAATAAACCGACGCATTACCAGCTTGCAGGCCTCCATTGCCGCGCTCGGAGTATCGACCAAAATTTCGGCCTCAGACAAAGCTACTCTCACGAGTCAATTGCAGGCCGAAGTAACCAGCCTGCAAGCTCTCGCCACCAAATTGGCGGCCGATACTACTCTGACCGATGCACGTGCTGACGTTACCAGCATCTTCAATGGTTACCGTGTTTACGCCCTCATGCTTCCAAAAACTCAGCTCGTAATCGCCGATGATGCCCTCACAACTATCGGCGAAAGCTTTAACGCTTTGGCACATTCTCTCCAAGACAAAATTACTGCCACCAAAGCCAAAGGCATCGATATCTCGGCTGCCCAAGCCTCGCTCACGGCCGCTGAACTTAAGCTTGATGACGCGCGCCCCAAGTACACTGGCCTAGCCACCGCTGTAATTGGCCTCGACTCCGCCGACTACAACGCCAACCGCGCCATATTAGCTGGTGACCGCGCCCAATTAATAGCTGCGCGCGCCGACTTCACTGGCGCCCGTGCCGACATCGCGACCGTGATAACCAGCCTCGGCGGTACCGCGACCAGCCCCAGCCCGTCCCCGTCGCCCGTGGTCTCTCCCAACTAAGAAAGCTCCCGCAAGGGAGCTTTCTTAGTTGCGTCCAACACAAAGTCTAACTTAGACCTTGGTTCGGCGACTCGAAATGAGGTTGACAATAAACACTACCAACGCCACCACGAGCAAGAGGTGGATGAGCGCGCCACCCACATGGCCTAACAAGCCGAGAAGCCACAAAACAACGAGCACAGCAATAATAGTGTAGACCATAGTAGTCTCCCGAGTTATTTTTCAAACTCAGTTAGCATACTGGTTGAAGGGGGGTTACATACTCAGTTAAAATTACAAATCGACATTATTCTCAATTTTCAGTTTTGGCAATTTGAACAAAGCTCTGTGCTCGGCTGGGCGGATAGATCTTCTTTAGCACTCTTGACTAGCGAGTGCTAAAAATCTACAATAGCTCCAGAGGCAGCGGTTGCAAACCATGCCCAAAAACAACATTTGTGCAGGTAAAATATGACACCGCGACAAGAGTCGATTCTCAAAGCTATTGTTGAGCTGTACGCCGGTACTGCCGAGCCCGTTGGTTCGCAGGCACTATGCGAACAGTTTAATACCTCCAGCGCCACCATTCGGGCCGAAATGGCCGATCTCGAACGGGGCGGTTTCATTATGCAGCCGCACATTTCGGCGGGACGCGTTCCCACCGATAAAGGCTACCGAGCCTACGTCAACACATTGGCGCCTGGCAGTTCACCCGATACCCGGACGCAGGCCGCTATCACCCGCCGCGTCAACAGCGCCGGCGAAGCCGAGCGCGCCATCAAGAACGCGGTTGAAAGCTTGGCGCATGTTACCGGCAACTTAGGCCTTGCCACCATCGGTCGCAATTTGTATCTCAGCGGCATGGCTAGTTTATTTCAACAGCCCGAGTTTATGGGTGCAGGCAAGGCTTACGAACTGGCCCGCCTCCTTGATAGCCTCGAAGAGTGGTTAGCTGAGGCCGCGCCTAATCAGCCGATTTCGGTTTACATTGGCCGCGAAAATCCCATTGGACGGGCCTCGGGCGCCACGCTCATTATCAGCCGCTTCGAAAGTCCCTATAGCGCCCAAAGTTACATTGGCGTGCTGGGCCCAACGCGCCAGGCCTACGGTCCAGTTATTGGTCTGGTTGAATACACCGGACGCTTGCTCCAAGAGGCCTTAAATTAAGGAGGAATTATGGCAAAAAAAGACGATACCAGTTCACAAGACGTCGAGCAAACTCAGGAATCTACGACCGAAGTTCACGTTGAGACCTCATCCGAGCAGCATGTAGACGGCGGTGAAGTTGTTGATGAGCGGATCGACGAACTAACCGGCGACCTCAAGCGCGTTCAGGCGGAGTTTGTAAACTTTCGCCGCCGCGCCGACGAAGAAAAGACCGAAATGATGCGCTACGCCACCGGCCGTATCGCTCGCGAATTCTTAACGGTGCGCGATAGTTTTGACGCTGAACTTAAACACCGCCCCGCCGGCGTCGATGCTAAGTGGGCCGCCTCCATTGATTCTATTCGCGCCCAGTTTGATAAAACTATGACGACGCTTGGCGTTGAACGCTTTGAATCCACCGGACACGCCTTCGACCCACACCGCCACGAGGCCATTGCCATGGAAGAGGGAACTGGAGATCATGAAGTAGTAACCGAAGAGTTGCAGCCCGGTTACAGCCTGGGCGAGCAGGTTTTGCGACACGCTATTGTAAAAGTGGGTAAAACCGACACCGCTCCCGCCGAAAATTAACTCAGACCCTAAACCTAAGCATTGTCATTGCGAATAAACCGTGGCAATCCCTAATACAATCGGAGGCCCCATGACAATTGCTCAATTATCGCAGTTTAATCCCGAAAATTCTGATCGTCTGTTATATGGCGACCCCGAAATTTTCCGTGCTATGGATATGGCCGCCAGTAATACACTTATCAATGAGCTCAGTAAAAGCGGGCTCGAACTGACCACTGATGCTGACGCCATGGCCGAATTACGCACGCGCCTTGAATTACCGTCCGAGCTCGGCATTGCCATCACAGCCATCCGCACCGCAGACGCGGCTACTGCCATGCCCGACGGTGCCGCCTTTTTGGCCGACACTCCCGAAGCTATGGGCTACTGCTTTTCAGCCGGCATCGAACAAGATGGTAAAGAAGTGCTCGATCTGTTTGTAGCCATCGACGCCTCGCGCTATCCTGAAGGCGACGACACCGATGAGCCGACCGACGAGCAGGTTGAAGCCGTGCTTGAGCTTAATCATTATCTTATTACCCAGCTCCTGATTGGTCTGGACGGTGACGACACCGACGAAGAACCATCGGACGAAGTCTTTGCCGCGCTAGAAGAAAAAGCTCACGATCTCATGGAAGCCATGATTGACGCCGGCATCCCGCCGATGCTGGCAGTTATTCCCACCGACGGCGTCGACGAAGACTAAGCATGAAAACTAATTTATCCGATCCAAACGCAGTTGCCGCTGCTGCTGCCACAGTGCTTCGCACTCATCCTATTGCGGTGCTGGCAACGTCAGATATCCGGAGTCAACCATGGGCCGTTCCCGTCCATCAAGTAACCATGCCGGACGGTAGTTTGAACTGGCGCTCAAGCCGCAGCGCTCGGCACAGCCTCGACCTAGCCACCAACGCCAAAGCCATGATGGTGCTATTTAGCGCGACCAACGAGCAGGGCGAAATTGCCTTATATCTCGAAGGCGCCGTCAGTGAAGTCGTAGATGCCGCGGCAATCCAGACTATTGTCGAGGTTCGTTACGCGAACACCAGCCTCAAACCGACGCTGGCGGATTTTTCGGGCGAAAACGAATACCGCTTTTATCGCTTTATACCGACGGCTGCCTGGCTCAACGACGATGCGCACGAAAAAACGTCCGTCGATATGAAATTATTGCTCGCTGCTCTTACAGCGGTTTGACGGCTCTCATCAAAAATACTATAGTCTCAGCCATCTGCTAACGCAGCTCGCCCAGTCCTCTAGCGAAATGTGGCCCCATGACTCCGTCCGTCAAGCTTGACCGTGCCCAGTACCACATGCTGGCAGCCAACATCATCTACCATGTTCGTCGGCACATACCCGTAGAGGCCGTGCACACCATCTCCGATTTTCGGGATGACATCGTCGAAATGCGCCTGCGGTGGAAATTCCGCGGTGGTAACAAGTTGCAGCTGATCATCCAACTATCCGGTGACGCGCTCATCATTGAGCTACGTGACAGCCGTCTCATTAGCCCGCGGGTCTACGAGTGGGTGGTGAGCCAGCCCGAGACTTCGGGTGTGGTGGAAACGCTTGGCTGCACTCGCAATGGCAGCCTTCATGGCCCTCAAATCGATTTCCGGCTCGATGACGAGCTCACAGCCCGACTCCCGGGACACGACCCCAGCTTGCCGAGCCTGCTCACCAGCATCACAGACGTCACCGCCCACTTCGTCGTTCACCAGGCCCACCTCGATCAGCCGGCGGACAATGACGTTCAAGCGTAAGCCACGACCGACCCGACGAATGTTGTCGGGTCGGTCGACGACTTCCAGCTGAACGGCCTACCGGGTAACGATCCGAACCTCGCTGACTTCGTCGCGGAGATCGCGAGCACAGTTGGAGACCAGCTCTGACAGCTGTTGAACTCCTGATTGCAGTCCGCATTGGCCGGCTCCCCTCGACGGGAGCCGGCCTTTTGCTTTGATTGCGGGCTTAGCCCGTAGATAAGGACAAGAAAAAGGCACCTATACAGGTGCCCGGAGAACGCGGTCCGTCGTGACAGGCCGTGGCCCATCAGTGCAAAAAAAACTTACCTCGTGGAGTAGCAGAACAAGCAGTTCGCGCACATGTGGTACTTAAGCGGTAACACTACCAAAAATTTCTGAACCGGCGGGGCCGGTTACTGCCTGGCTCGGACAGCCTTGCGGCGGCCCGGGTTACTTCTTGGAGCTAACTGCCTTACGGCCGAGGCCTGTAACGACCCTTTGTCCACGCTCGCCACGCTTGATCGCTAGTTTCCTAGCATCGGCGGCGATGTTGGCGACAAAACTGGGGTCATGGTGCGGCAGCTGGCTTTGGGCCAGATCGGTGTTTGACAGCCAAGTGGCTGGCATCAATTGAACATCAATCTTGGCATCCAGATACCTTAGAGCCAGGCAGAGCCAGCCATGTTCAGCCAGACTCATTGATACGCTAGCAAGCGCCGCTTCGAAGCGTTGACTGGAAAAACCAACGTAGAAGTCGTCCCAGTAGTCGCATTCGTCGGCGTCAAGTAATGCTTGGTTCACGGCCGCGAGATACGCCAGATATACCGGCTGACTCACGGTCAGTACAACATCGAGATCGTTACCGAAGCCATCACGGGCCACGGAACCGATCACCAACACATCACGAATACCAGCCAAGTTGGCCAGCACCTCTAGCACTGGCTGTGCCTTGGCCCACGTAACGGTGGGTTCGTTTTCTGCCATTTCAAGCTCCTTCGGAACGCCACCAGGCGAATCCCAGCGGATGAAAAGTATTTTAACACTAATGCTTATTTTTGTCAATATTTGCGTAATGGCTCAATACCTTCGCAACATCTAGAAACCAAAAGTGGCAGCTGCCAAACTGTAGTTATCGTCAAACAACTATAGGAG
>JACAFG010000005.1 GCA_019352195.1 Candidatus Saccharimonadota bacterium
TCTACACCAAGGGCTGGGAGATGGGTCTGAAGGCGCTCGCCATCTACCGCGACATGTGCAAGGTGGGGCAGCCGCTGCAAGCCGGCAGCGGCAAGAACAACGGCACCAAAGCCCCCGAAGCTGCGGTGGTGGTTTCGTCCCAGCCGACCACTCCCGTCAGGCGTCGGCTGCCCAAGAAGCGGCCGTCGCAAACCGTGAGCTTCACGGTTGGCGGAGCCGAAGGTTACCTGACGACGGGTTCATACCCGGATCAGGGCCTTGGTGAAGTGTTCATCAAGCTGGGCAAGCAGGGTTCTACCCTGGCCGGCGTGATGGATGCCTTCAGCATCGCGGTCTCGGTGGGTCTGCAATATGGGATTCCGCTGGAGAGCTATGTCGCCAAGTTCACCAATCTCCGCTTCGAGCCGGCGGGGATGACCGATGACCCGGACATTCGCATCGCCACGTCGGTGATGGACTACCTGTTCCGGCGGATTGCGCTGGATTATCTGCCGGTGGAGGCCCGGGCCGAGCTGGGAATTTACTCGGCCGAAGAGCGGACGGTGCAGGTGGCCGGAACGTACGGCAATGACACTGGGGTCGACGAGACCATTGTCGACCTGCGCGAATCGGTGGACGCCACTCCCAAGGTGGTGCCGGCGGTTGAGTCGGGCAGCAGGCCGCCAGTAGTGAATGGCCGAGCGCCGGCCGATCTGGCGGGCCGCAGGGCTGGCTCGTCGACCGAACTGCTCGAAATGGTGATCGGCAAGAGCGCCGACGCCCCGCTGTGCTTCACCTGCGGCACCAAGATGCGTCCGTCCGGGGCGTGTTACGTGTGTGAGGGGTGCGGCAGCACTTCGGGCTGCTCCTGATAGTTGGGAGCGTCCGCAAGTTTGAAAGGGCCCGTGGGACGCGAAAGCGTCCCACGGGCCCAAACTCGTTTTATGGCCTGGTGAAGCTGACCTTGACCACAGCATATGATCGCGCTAGGCTAGGGGCATGAAGCCTGTAATTTATTTCAACATGATTGACCTGCACTGCGCGGGCCTGATTCTGTTTGAGGTATTTTAGAGGCTTCACGTACATCCTTTGTACCACCGGAGCCTCACCCGAGGCTCCGTTTTCGTTCCGACGCATGCCATAGGAGAATCGCATGGCCAAGAACCGAAACACACGTGGTCCGAAATCCAAGTCCAAGGCGCCAGCCGATGCGGCGCAGCCAGAACCAGCCGCAGCCAGTCGGGCCGAACTCATTCGTTTGGTGATCGGCTTCGCCGTCGAAAAGTCGCTCGTGCAACAGCTGGTAGGCCCGCTGGTAGGCGATAAACAGTACCCGTCGCTGGGACCCGGGAAATGCGTTTTCCTAAAGTTCACTACGGCGTATCTGGCGGTTCGCGACGAGCTCGCTAAGATCGGCCGACTGACCGAGCCAGCCTGGGTACTGAGCGAACTGGATAGGTTGGCACAGCCGGTGGCCTAGGGCCGCACATTAAAGCTCCGCTAAGGCAGTAATCCTGCCTGAACGGTTTAATCCGCTCTCATTTGGCCTCACAAGGGCCGAGCGAGAGCGGGTTTTAACGTTTGGCGTAGGGTTCGACCCGAGCCATAAAACTGCTATAATACCGCTAATGATTTGCTACATTTTGTACAATCGTAATACTCCAGGTGAGCGCCAGGTTGCTGATTTAGCCAAGCGACTTGAGCGTGAGGATGTAGAGACTGACCTACTAGACGCTGACAGTCCCCGCGGCGTTCAGTTTGCCGAAAGCTATGATTTGATGGCGCGCCCGGCCGCAATTTTGATCAAGAACGATGGTGCGCCGTTGCAAAGCTGGCAGGGCGAAGATCAAATGCCGTCGCCCAGTGACGTGGGATATTTGGCGCACCAATAATGACGCTGTTGCTGTTGGCAGCGTTCATCAATTTATTTTCGACTGTTTTTAACGCGCTCATTATCACCCGGATACTACTGACAATGGTGGCGCGGCCAACGAACCGATTGCTGATTGGTCTCGTTAATATTACGGAGCCCTTGCTGGCTCCAGTGAGACGGTTGCTGCCCCAAAACGGCCAGTTTGATTTTTCGCCCGCGGCGACGGTCATTGGACTATACTTTTTCGATTATCTCGCCAATAGCTTGCTGACTTAGCCTTGGTAGGGCATAATAGCAATACAATTTAGTACATGCATTGCGTCGATGACGCGTGAGCGGCCATCAACCGCGAAGCAGGGGACAGAACGGCCACAAGCCAAGTAGAATCTCACGACGGGCTCTCGTAAGCAGCTATCAATGAAGTGTCCATCTGGAAAGCAGGGTGGTACCGCCGCGAACTATCGTGGTCCCTGCATCAGGTTGGACTATTTTTATTTGGAGACATCATGAAGCCTGCTGGACAAGCCAATTTTCCCGATTTTGAAGCTGAAATGCTTAAGTTTTGGCATGCTAGTAACACCTTTGAAGCCAGCCTGGAGCAGCGCGAAGGCGCCGAGCGCTTTAGCTTTTATGACGGGCCGCCGTTTGCCAATGGCCGCCCGCATTACGGGCATATTTTGGCTGCTACCATCAAAGACTCGATGACGCGGTATAAGACGATGCGCGGGTACTACGTGCCGCGGCGTTTGGGTTGGGACACGCATGGTTTGCCGGTGGAATTTGAAGTCGAAAAAGAGCTGGGGCTGGCGGGTAAAAAAGAAATTTTGGACTACGGGGTAGCGAATTTTAACGCCAAAGCGCGTGACAGTGTGTTCCGTTACCGCCACTTGTTTGAGGGCCTGTATCATCGCATGGGGCGTTGGGCTGATGCCAAAAATTCGTACGCTACGCTGGATGAAAATTATATTGAGAGCGTATGGTCGGTATTGAAGCAGTTGGATGACAAACAGCTCGTCTACCGCGGTTTTCGTTCGAATCCGTATTGCCCGCGTTGTGCTACACCGCTGTCAAACTTTGAAGTCAACCAAAACTACAAAGACGACACGCCCGACCCAAGTGTTTACGTTAAGTTTGAGCTATCCGGGCACAGTCCTAAAAAGTCGTTACTGGCTTGGACGACGACGCCATGGACACTGCCAGCCAACTCGGCGTTGGCGGTGGCGGCCGACGCAGATTACGCGGAAATTGAATTATTGGACGACGGCGATAGCTGGGCGAAGGGCGAGCGACTGATTTTGGCTAAATCACGATTATCGGTGCTTGATCTCAAGCAGGCTGAATATAAGATCGTGGCCACGGTAACGGGTCGGCAAATCGTCGAAGACATAAAGCCGCGGTACGAACCTTTGTACGAATTACCGCAATATAAAGAACTTGGCGATGAGGAGCGCGAGCGGTTATACCACGTGTTCTTGGATGAGTCGGTCAGCTTAGAGGATGGTACCGGTATTTTGCATGTCGCCCCACGGTACGGCGAAACTGACTTGGCGCTCGGACTACGAGCAGGACTACCACTCCTCCAAAGCGTGGATAGTTTTGGCAAGATGGTCGACGGATTTAAGGACGTTGCGGGTCTGGAAGAGATTGCAGGCAAATTCTTTAAGAATGCCGACAAATTTATTATTGAAGACTTGGGTAAGGCCGGCAAACTGTTTGCTGCCGAGACGTTTTTACACACATATCCATTTTGCTGGCGCTGCGAGACGCCGCTGCTCTACTTTGCGATGCCGAGCTGGTTTATAAAAGTAAGTAGTCTGCGCGAAAAAATGGTGGCGACCAACGAACTGGTCGACTGGACGCCGGGGCACATTAAGGAAGGTCGATTTGGTAACTGGCTGGCCGAAGCACGCGATTGGAACTTTAGCCGCAACCGGTTCTGGGGCGCGCCGCTACCAATTTGGGTGAATACGGCTGATGAAAATGACACGATTACGGTGGGATCGCTCGCCGAGCTACGCGAACTGTCGGGCCATGATGGCGATTTTGACCTGCACCGTCCGGGAATTGATGAAGTGGTGATTGAGCGCGATGGCCAAACGTATAATCGTACCGAAGAAGTCTTTGATTGTTGGTTTGAGAGTGGGAGTATGCCGTACGCGCAGGATCACTATCCGTTTGAACATAAAGATAGCTTTGAAAAAGCTTTTCCGGCGGAATTTATTGCCGAAGGCTTGGACCAAACTCGCGGCTGGTTTTACACCTTGCATGTGCTTGCGACAGCACTCTTTGATAAGCCGGCGTACAAACACGTGATTGTGAACGGCTTGGTGATGGCGGCCGATGGTAAAAAACTGAGCAAGCGGTTGAAGAATTATCCTGATCCCGATGAGGTGTTTGAAAAGTTTGGGGCCGATAGCTTACGCTTCTTCTTAATGACGAGCCCTGTGGTGACGGGCGAAGACGTGCGCTTTAGTGCTGAAGGCGTGGGTGAAGTGACGCGCAACCTATTTATGACGCTGTGGAACGTCTATTCGTTTCTTACGACTTATGCCGAAGTGGCCAAATGGCGGCCAACAACGCTCGATCGGCCCGTGTCGCACAATTTGCTCGACCAGTGGTTTATGGCCCGACTTGATGAAACGGTCGCCGAAGTAACCAAACAGACCGATGCTTACCAACTCAGTCGGGCAACACGGCCGATCCGTGACTTGGTGGATGATCTGAGTAACTGGTACTTGCGCCGATCGCGCCGGCGTTTGAGTCGCCCTGATGATGTCGTCGATCAGACCGCTGCGTTTGAAACGCTGCACTATAGTTTGACGATAATCGCGCAACTGTTGGCGCCGTGGAGCCCGTTTATCGCCGAGAAACTGTGGCTTGGTCTGACGGACGGCCTGGATGACGTCGCTGCATCGGTTCATTTGACGGATTGGCCTGTGGCCGACAAAGTCGATCAATCGATAATTGCTCATATGAAGCATGCACGCGAAGCAATTGTGGTTGGCCTGGCGACTCGTGCGAAACTTGGCATCAAAGTTCGTCAGCCGCTGCTCGGCGCAACGGTTTCGAATTCGATTGATGCCGCGTATTATCCAATTATTGCCGAAGAATTAAACGTCAAAGCGATCAAGTCCCATCAAAGTGATGAAGTCGTCATCGACGCGACATTGACAGTGGAACTTAAGCTGGAAGGTTTGAGTCGCGACGTGGTTCGGGCGGTGCAGAATGCTCGCAAGGAGGCTGGACTGAGCGCCGATGATCATATCAATTTGATTTTGCAGACCAATGATAACCACGAACTCTTTGAAGCTATCACAAGTCACCGTGAGACCATTATGGCGGAAACGCTGGCCGAGACGTTAGAGACGACGGGCGCAGAAGATAGCGAGCCGGTGAAAGCGGGCGGTCATCTGATGAAAATTGGTATTCGCAGGGCATAACAAGAAAGAGCCCCACCGAGGTGGAGCCTTTCCGCAATGCGGTGGATCCGGTCGGTGGGGCGGGTCCTCAGGCGAGCGAGGGCCAAATGGGCTGGGTGACGATACAGCCACAGGACATGAGAATTGCCCAGTGGAAGCTACCACCCTTCATGTCGACCCAAGCCGGGATGCTCGTGGCGATGAAGAGCTGCGCGTTGGGAGCGCGGGGCAGCCAGTTGAACGGGGCGGAGGCGAGCAACAGGTTTCGGCTGTCGGTTTCGCTGGAGACTGCGACGAGACGACCGAACACCGCAATGTCGCCGGTCTTGTAGACCGTGCCAACAACCGTGTCCGATGAGTCGAAGTCGGCCTGCGTGATACCGGCGGCAGCGTAGATCTGCTGGAGGTCGGTGTGACCGAACCCGTCACGATTGTCGGTGAAGGCAATCTTGTCGAGCTCGGCCTTGGAGTATGCCCCGCCGTAGATGACGGCGGCGGGGTTGTAGTCTCGGGCGTGACCATCATTGACAGTCTGGGCCGCCGGGGCCGAAACGGACAACCCAGCGGGCGTGTTCTGGTTGCCAGAAGCCATCCCGGAGAAATACCACAATACGGATGTCATGATCGCCGCTAAGGAGAGGATGATCATGCCTATCGCAAAACGAGATCGGCTCACAATGGGCGCCTTTCGGACCGTAGGGACTAACTGAGAAAGCGGAACGAATCCGCGAACTGCTTCGCGAAGCGGCCGTGACCCACGATGGCGAAAACCTGGTGTGGGGTGTAGAGAAGTACCTGACGAAACGCATCGGATGCGATTTCGGACCCGCAGGCCACGGTGGGTACCTTCAGCGGGCCGGTGAAGATGGGCGAGCACAGATATGCGCCGATCTCCTTGAATGCCGCTGCCGCGTTGGTGCTGGCCACCTTGTAGACGTACAGTGAGTACGACTCCAAGTTTTGAGTGTTGCAGGGAGCGATGTTATCACTCCGGCAGTACAGGGTTTTGGCGTCGTTCGTCCAGAGATCCGAAAACATGGCCGCAGCGCTTTGCGTTGATCCGAGCTTGGCCTTGAGAACACCCGGGAACATCAAAAGACTGCCGTATCGCTGCTGATCCTTGTTGATCGATACATCTCCCAGTTGGGCTGGGGGTTTTTTGACCACGAATAGGGCAGGACGGGGAAGGTGATGGCGAAGTGGCCAGTCTGTGACGGTAACGTGATTTGCTTCACCTCGCTGGGCGGCACGAAGTCGTTCAAACTGGCCGTCGTTGGGGTCGCGGACACGACAGTCGGCGGCGGTGAAGTGACCATCGATGTCGACAATTCGTCGCTTGAGGTCAGGTCGGGCGTCACCGTGACGGTGGTCGCTGGTGCCGCGACAGCTAGCGTGGTGGTAGCTGTCACGGTCCTGGTGACAGTGGAGATGGACATCGGCTGATAGGTGGTGCAACCGGCCAAAACCACCGCGAGTAGGGACAGGGATACAAGTGCAACACGGCGCATGGCCGTCCTCCTTGATGTGAATGAAACTACTTGAAGACAAGCTTTGCATACGATAGCATAAAATGACACTAATTGCAACTGCAAAAGGCTTACGTTATCAGATAGAATAGGGAAGTAATAGGTGACGTACGTGTTTGGTTTTCGCTCCCGGTTCGCCAAAAATTTTGATTGGATCTTGGGCGCGGTCGCCGTTATCTTGGTGGTCTTTGGAATCCTGGTTATTTATTCGACGTCGTTTAAAGCCACCACCCAAACGGGCTCTGGCGACGCCATCCACCAAACTTTGTTTGCGGTGATTGGCTTTGTGTTCATGATTGCAGCTGCCCGCAGCGATTATCGAGCGTGGGGCAAGCTGACGACCTGGCTGTATGGGTTAATGATTGTGCTGCTCATATGGGTGGACGTGTTTTCGCACGCCGTGCTCGGTGCGACACGCTGGATTAATTTTGGCTTTTTCCAGTTCCAGCCGTCAGAGTTTGCCAAGCTGGTAATGATTGTCGTGTTGGCGCGATTTTTTGCGGATAACTATGACCGGTTGGAACGGCCCAAATACCTGTTTATCTCGCTGGGATACCTGGTGGTGCCAGTGCTACTGGTAATGAAACAGCCAGACCTGGGAACGGCGCTCGTCCTCGTGGTGATTTGGCTGTCGATGGCATTGGTGTCACGCATTCGGAAATTACATTTGGCAATACTGGCGGTGATTGCTTTGAGTATGCTGCCATTTGGGCTAAAGCTCTTAAAACCGTTTCAGCGGGCCCGGCTCGATACCTTCATTAACCCAACGGCCGATCCGTTACATACAGGGTATAACGCGGTACAGTCGACAATTACTGTTGGGAGTGGGCAAGTGTTTGGTCAGGGCCTGGCCGCTGGATCCCAGAGCCAACTCAACTTCTTACCAAGCCTGGCCCAGCACACCGACTTTATTTTTGCCGTGGCGGCGGAGAAGCTGGGGTTCGTGGGAGCAGCCTTGCTGCTGGTGCTGTTTGGGGTGTTGTTTTACCGCGGAATAATGATCGCTCATCATTCCCAAGACCGGTTTGGGTTGTTTTTGGCGACCGGAATAGTTGCCATGCTCGTTTTCCACGTCTTTATTAATGTTGGTATGAACATGGGAATCGCACCGGTTACCGGTATTCCACTACCGTTTATTAGTTACGGTGGTACGTCACTGATCATTGCACTGACGTGTGTGGGCTTACTTGAAAGTATTGCTCTGCGGCGGCAAAAATTGCAGTTTGAAGGCTAATTATAAGGCGAACGTGCCCGGAGTGTAGCGCGCATGTAGGCCGCTATGCCTATGGGAGTAAGCAAGATTAAACTATTGCAAAAAATTAAGAAATATGACATTGTATTTTAGTCCGAAATGGCTATGTTCAGTCGCCATTTAAGTTTTCGCACGTAAGGAAAATCATGACCAAAACAGCCGTAGCAACCTGCTTCGCCGGAGCTACCACCTCGTCTGCTCCGCAGATTCTGCTGGTGGAGTGGCCGTACGGCGGCCTCAGCCCGCTATTTGATCACGTCACCCGGAACATCGGCGGCAGGGCCGTGGTCCTTGTGGCCGAGACGGCCAACCAGGCATACCAGGCCGTCTCGGCCAACCCGCACATACAGGCGGTGGTCATCGCCGGCATCATCAACGGCGCTGACGCAACCAGGGAGCTCATCGAGGCTCTGGGCGAGAACAAGAACGTGGACACCATCATCGGCCTGTCGGTCGAGGAGACTCGCCAGCGCGACATGCTGGCCTGGGGCTGTACGGCAGTCGCCGATCCGTGGCTGGACATCGACCAGATCACCGACTCGCTATTGCCGGTCTGACCGGGGTTCGCATCATTTCAACGGCCCGCCTCGTCTTCGGACGGGGCGGGCCGGAACCTTTTAAACGTCATTATTGTCATATTTGTCTGACGGGTCTACAGTGACAGAGTCCGAAGCAGTTTGGCAGTCCACGTTTGGCGACGTTCGAAGGAGCAATACCTATGAGTACGTCCGGCTCTACCATGTCGCAGCACTCGAGCACCACCGACACGCCGAAGCGAAAAAACCCCATTGTCCTTTTTCTGGTGCGTGACGTTGGTCACGTCATGGAAATCAAGCGCACGGTCAAGGCGACCGGCGCCGAGATGGTGTTTCACTTCACGATCAGGTCCGCGACGAGCTACCTGGCGCAACACCCGGAAGTGACGCACGTGCTGGTGTCGGATCTGGTCGATTCGCCGACTACCTTCGACTCGGCCCCGTTCATCCGCGCGCTGCGAGATCGCCGGGGCGGCGGTACGGTGATCGTTGGCCTGTCGACATCGCCAAGCTATCGCCTGAGCATGGTGAAGGCCGGCTGCAACAATGTGGCCACTCCGGCTGAGCTACGTGACGGCAGCACGTGTGCCACGATCCTTGGTCTGTGACCCTCATCTTTTCGGCCCGGGCTGCTCGCTGAGAGCAGTCCGGGCCGGGTCATGTGGCGATGTTTAACCATCTTAGCTGGACCAGACTTCCCAAGCGGGCGTAAATCTGTTATTATTCCTCGGTTACGTTAAACAAGCACGCCGCCTAGAAAACGGCTATCAAGGAGCTTTTTAAGACTATGCAAGCAGTAATTGCAACTGGCGGTAAGCAGTATCTCGTTGCTACCGGAAATGTTCTCGAGGTTGAACTCCTCGACGATGTGAAAAAAATTGAGTTTGATGCTCTTATGACCATCGATGGCGACACGATTAACGTGGGCGCGCCGTTGGTTGACGGGGTGACAGTTCATGCCGAAATTCTCGGCGAAACGCTGGGTGAAAAGATTAAAGTTTTGCGGTTTAAGGCCAAAAAGCGTGTTAAGAAACTTACGGGTCACCGTCAGCACTACTCGCAGATTAAGATCACAAAAATTGCCTAATTTCGGTGTATTTACAAAAAAGATCCCCTAGGGGGTCTTTTTTGTTGGCCGGATATGTACTCCCTTTTCAGTCTTATTGAACCACCCAATAATCAAAGGTGTAACTGGTATTGGACGTGGGGTTGGTGGCGCTGCCGATAATAAACATATTATTGGTCTTTTGGACGTAGCTATTAAGGCTGCCCGCTGGAGAACCAACGGCGGTAATAAGGACGCGGGGGACCTTACCGTAGGCCGAATGGAAGTTTATTTGCACGAGCTGCGCGCCCTGACCAATATTGACCGGAATGTTGCCCGTATTAATGGTAACTGTGCCTGCCGAGTCGTTACCATCAATACTGGCGGTGGCTCCAGGCCCCGCGCCGGCATTGACGCTGACGGTAGGGGCAATGCCGTTAATAACCAAGTGGCCCGATAAATTGAGGTTGCCGGTTACCTGGAGGGTAGTCGCGTTGACAACGCCGGCCGAAACTGAGCCGCCAAAGCTGCCGTTGCCCGATACGGCCAGGTTGCCGGTAACCGTACCGCCACCCGAAAGGGTAGCGGGGCTTTGCAAGTTGAGGGGACCCGAAACCGTCAGTTGACCACGCACGTTGGTAATACCGAGGGTAGAGGTTTTGTTGACCGTGAGGTCACTGAGAGTGGAAGGACCATCGACTGAGGCCGCGCCTGAAACTTTTAAGTCACCAGCCACGGCGACTTGGCCCTTAAAGTATGACGATGAATTAAAGGTAAGCACTTGTGATGAGCCGCCCGCGGTATCGCCCTGAAAAAATGCTCCTAACTTTGATAAATCGGCTTGATCAAGGGTAGTCACCTTTGGAGTGGCCGTTTTAGCAGTGCTGCGAGTGAGGTAGAGATAGCCGCCAAAGGCGAGAGCGCATACGGCTACGGTGGCACCAAAGGTAATGAGAGTCGTAATAATATCGGCGCGACGGTAGACCGAACCAAGGTTGCGCTTACCTTCTGGCGGAGCGGCGTGCGGAGCGGCGTCGCCCTTTTGCAAAACGGTTGGCACGGTACCATCGGTAAGCGGTTCGGCGACTAAGTTGGAGGCAGGTGCTGGCGGCGGTGTCTCCGGGGTGGTGGCATCGGGCGCAGCTTTTGAACCCGCTTCGGGCGCAGGTGCCGAATCGGGAGCGGGAACGGGCTTTTTGTCGTCGTCGGCCATGGACTTTTCACCTCGTAGATAGGTGTATCATATCGCTTACGCTTTACGACGGCAAATCCGCGGCCGTGGTGATGACTATCCAACCAGGATTATTTACGGGATCGCTGCTGGGGCGCGACATTCCTGTTATGTTAAGATTTAAGCTATGAAATTGTTCGTCAAGATAAGCCACCATCGGCAAACAGGCCGCCTTCGTCCGCACGCCGAGACATCGTATGCATTATTGGTATTTTTGATGTTGGTGGCCGGGCTTGTGCTGATAGGCGCTGGTGGCGGTACGTTTGCGGCCAGCACGACGGGCGGGGGCGCCTTTAACGTATTGGCGGTGGTGGAGGGACCTCGGCCGACTTCGCCCGCTATCATTACTTCACCGGCGAGCGGGCAGACGTTTGCTACCAACCCAGTCGCGGTAACCGGGACATGTCCCAAGAAATCGCTCGTGAAAATTTTTACTAACGGGGTAATGGTCGGGAGTATCTTATGCGACGCGAGCGGTCATTTTACCTTGCAAGTACAGCTGGTAGTGGGCGCCAACGCGCTGACGGCCTTACCTTTTAATACCAATGATGAAGCGGGTCCCAGTTCGCCGGCGGTGAATGTTACGCTGACAGCACCGGCGGGTGGCCCTGGTTTTTCGACTGAGCTGCTGTTGCAGTCGGTCAATTATTACCGTGGCTCGCTGCCCGGGCAAGAGGTGGTGTGGCCGATTACGATTGTGGGCGGCACGGCGCCGTACGCAGTGAATTTTGACTGGGGGGATGGTACCAGCGATCTCATTACGCGTACGACGGCTGGCCCATTTACGATGTCGCATACGTATAAGAAATCTGGCGGGTATTTGGGTAGTTATCCGCTCATTATTCGTGCTACCGACGCGGCCGGCCGTACGGCTTACTTGCAACTGACTACGATCGTCAATGATCCGACTGGAGCGGCCTCGACTGGCAAGACAATTACTAAAACCCAAATTCAGTGGCTGCTGATTTGGCCGATTTGGGTTGTCTTATTGCTGATGATTTTGTCGTTTTGGCTTGGTGAGCGGCGGGAGAAAAAGATCATGCAGCGCAAACTGGAAATGGCTAGTTCATGAGCGATCATACCGATGATAACTTAGGCCCTCAGTATGCCGCCGATTTACACCGGCAAGGAGAGGTGGAGACGGCGGTTAAGCCGGCCCACAAGCGTCGGCGCTGGCTGGGCCGTCTGACCGGACTCGTGTTTGTGGGCATGGTGGTGGGGCTCGCCGTTATTGGCATGCTGAAGTTTGCCAATGACCCAGTGAGTGGAACCACGGTGAGTGCCAAGAGCCTTAAGCAATCAACTGATCCTACACCAGCCCCTCCAGGAACGTTGCACGGACTATACGCTTCGATGAATTATCCGGGCGTATTTAATCAGGTATCTCAAGTTAAAACCGATGCCAACGCGCTGGAGCAATATAACCTTGGCTCATCAACGACGTATCGGCGCACCATTACGGTTGATATCAGCAGTTTTCCCACGGGTAAGCCGCATGATGACTCTAATTATCGCTTGCGGGAAATACAATCGGCTACCTATATGCCAAGTACTAAGACGGTTAACGGCGAGACGGTATATATCATGACGAAAAATGATGCGTCGGAAGTGAGCTGGTTTTGGCCGCATGCCGGCAAATTATTAGTGGTGGCGGTAACCACCACCCAGCCCGGCGACCATCCGGCGGACTTTGCGACGCTGGTCATGAATAGCGTAAGGTGGAACTCATGAATCCCCGCACCCTTTTGGTAGTGGTATCGGCGTTCATGATGGCAGCGCTGCCCAACTCAACGCATTATTCGTTGGGTTCATACGGCTTTGGCACGGGAGGAACAGCCGGCACTAGTTCGACTAACTACGCCATCAATGGTATTGCTGGCGACACGGCTGGGACCAGCTCAAGCGCCAATTTCACGGCCGGGGCCGGGGCTAACTATCAACAGCAAGCCGATGTGCCGCTGACTGCGTTGTCGAATCCAGCCAACGCCTACAACCGTATGAACGTTAACTTAACGCCTAATGGTAACCCTACGGACGCCAAATATGTTATTGCTATGTCACGCGACGGTTTTGCAACGACGATGTATGTGAAGTCCGATCTGTCGCTGACGCCGAACTTTAGTTTGGCCGATTTTCAAACCTATGCGTTTTGGGGCGGAGCGAGCGGCTTTACCGTGCGCGGCTTAACCCCAAATTCACTCTACACAGCCAAGGCGGCAGCCTACCGGGGCATATACACGCAGTCTCCGTACGGTCCGACGGCGACTGGCGTGACGACGAATACGCCGACCTTGTCGTTTGAAATCGATATTTCGGCCACCGATACGTCGACCAGCCCGCCTTATAATGTAACCTTTGGCAATTTGCTCGCTAATACGGTGACGACGCCGGCCGTTAAAGTGTGGCTGAGTTTGGACACCAACGCCGACTCCGGCGGGCTGGTATTTGTAAGCGATCAGAACGCCGGACTTATGAGTACGAATGCTGGTTATACCCTCAGCTCGGCGACAGGCGATATTGCCTCGGCTACCACGGGCTACGGCGTCGTGGCATCAACGGCCACCCAGACATCAGGCGGCCCGCTCACATTTAATTCGCCTTTTAATGGTACGGGGACTAATATCGGTGGGCTGACGACGAACTTCCAGCAGCTCCTTGGGACGACAGCGCCGGTGACTGCCGGGCGCGCGTCGTTTGATCTTAAAGCGAAATCATCAATTAATACGCCGGTCTCGGCCGACTATAGTGACATCATGACGATTATTGCCGCAGCCTCGTTCTAGCTTTACCCAAGCCCTAGTGGCAAATTGGGGCGGGACATGGAGGGGTGAGACATGAAAGTTATGAAACTGTTGTATAAATAAAACGTTGTAAAAGTGTTGACAACCATAAGCAGTAACAGCTAGGATAACCACAAGGACTTTCAACATAAAAACTACCTTAAGTCGCTCGACGTTAAAAAGAAGCTCAAAGCAAAATGAAATTCGTTTCTAAAAGACTAATCTTTGCCTCAATCGCTGCCATTCTGGTAGAGTTCGGCTTCCCGGTACTTTCTGGAGTAGCGCAAGCTGCGCCGCCACCTGGTTTCCAACAAACCATGGTGCGACTTGATCGTATGGCTGCTCTTACAGCTACGGGAGGCACGGTCTGTGCGACGCCAAGTGTTGCCTCAACTGAAGCGTCAGTTGACGTTAAAATGCCCAACCAGCCGACGGGAACTAACTTTACCGTGAACGCGACGGCCGCCAACTGGACCGTTACGACAACCAACTTGCCATTGGTGCCCGTGCCATCAGGGTCGCCGGCCACGTATACGCTGACAGCTGCCACGGCTTGGCCAGGCATTGGTACCGCCACGAGCGTTTCGGGACACGACGTTATATTTCCATCCGGTGACCTGACCGTGGGCACACCATACTGCTTCAACTTTAGCGATACGAGTACGCTCACAACCGGCTCGGCAGGTTACATTAACGTCTCGGGTTCAATAACGACTCTCGATAGTGGCTCCGCCGTCATTAACGAGAGCGAGTATGCTACCTCGGTTATCACCAACGACCAGATCACCGTAACAGCCGTGGTACCTCCAAACTTCCAGTTTAGTCTCGATGGTAATGCCGACACCTTTACTACCGACTTGTCACCAACATCCGTGGTATCGACCGGTGGTCGTTTAGCGAGCGTTATAACGAACGCCAAGGGAGGCTGGATTATGTGGGCCAAAGACTCGCAAGCAGGACTCTATTCAACCGCAGCGAACTACACCATAGCAACAACTGGTGCTGTTGACGGGGCCCCGAGCACGCTCACGGCTAACGGAGCTACCGAAGGCTACGTGATGGATGTCGTGCAAACCGTGGATGCCGCAGGTGGATGCGTGGTGGCAGAAGATCCAGAGTATTACGGTAACGACACTACCGGTGGCTCGCCGACGAATAACAAGGGCGGCACGCTCGACAAGACCAACTTCCAGCCGATTGCGAGCTGCACCGGTACCTCGCCAGCTACCTCCAACGGCGACACCATTGAAATGATTGAACGCGCGATCATCGCTGGTGGAACGCCGGCTGGCTCGGACTACTCCGATATCATTACAGTAGTGGGCGCAGGTAACTTCTAAGAGGACATTGTCCGGGTTCTATAGCCCCGACGTTCGGACAAGCAAGGTGGTAAAGAATGCATGTGAAAAGTATTTTCATGCAGTCTTTACCACCTTTTGAATTTAGCACGTTAATGAAGACTTTGTAATCTAGGACGCAATTGGCTGGATAGGCTGTCAAAACTTACCATCACCCTGGCGGTCGGTAGCTAGGATTCCCACACCTAAACAAATACATTTCAGATGGGCCCTAACCGATAAATCTTGTATCTGATAACTGCCAGAAGAGTCTGATGACAAAACTACAACAAAAACTGCAAGTTTAAGCATAAACATCTTGCATGGTGCTTATGCTTTGTCGTACACTGGTTTCAGTAAGTGAGTTTGGAGACAGTTTTGG
The DNA here is from genome assembly GCA_019352195.1 of Candidatus Saccharimonadota bacterium. Taxonomy (GTDB): domain Bacteria; phylum Patescibacteriota; class Saccharimonadia; order UBA4664; family UBA4664; genus JACAFG01. Next base: position 15,361 of record JACAFG010000005.1, read on the forward strand.
AATGGCTTCACCGCCAACCCAAGCGCCACCTGGCGGTTGTTGTTGGAATGATTACATCGCTGGTGATCCAGTTTTTGCCTGTCGGCGCACAAGCTGCTGGGTTAACGACTGCTATTATTCGGCTTGACCGTATGGCAGCTGCAACGGCGACTAGTGTGTTGGTGTGTGCGAATCCGGCCAGTACGGCTACTGAAGCCTCGGTTAAAGTAACTTTCCCGACCACGACGCCAACCGACTTTTCGCTCGGCATTGCCAGTACATTCACCGTGTCGACGTCGACATCTGGTGCAAACGCTATTCCGACCACCATCAATGGTACTGCGGTAACCGCGTGGCCTGGTATTGGTACCGCGACAAACGTGACAGGTAAAGTGGTGACCTTCCCGTCGAGCGACCTTACCGTGGGTACGATGTACTGCTTTGATATCGTGGCCGGCGTTACAACTGGCTCCGCGGGTAACGGTACCGCATTCCAGGCAGTAGTTGCCACATATACCTCCGGTCCCGTGCTCATAGACTCGACCACGGTTGGACTGGCCGTTGTATCGAGTGATCAGATCACTGTTACGGCTATCGTTCCACCGAGCTTTCAATTTAGCTTGAGTGGTAACACGGATGGATTTGCCTCGGCTTTGACTTCGGTTGCCAACACCAACACCACGACGGGCGTAACCGTTACGGCGCAAACAAACGCTAAGGGAGGCTGGATTGCCTGGGCTAAGGATAGTAACCAAGGTCTACACTCGACCACGGCGAACTATACCATACCGACAACGTCCACCAGCGCGAATACGGCCGTAGCCTTTGGTTCGGAACAGTTCGGTGGCTTCCTATCCTCACTGACGCAACCAACTAATACAGGCCACTGTACGCTGGCAGGCCTCGGTGTGTGGGGCACGAGTACGTCATCATCGATCGTGGGTTTTGGCTCAATCTTTAATCAGGTCGCCAGCTGTACTGGTGGTTCGGTTGGTACGTCTAACACCAGCAGTTTCCTCATCCAGGAAGTCGCTAGTATCTCAGGCTCGACCCCAGCCGCCTCCGATTACTCCGACATTATCACCATCGTTGGTGCCGGCCTGTTCTAAATCTGATAAGATACGGAAAGTAGTTATGCAACGAATATTACTCGCAATTATGAGTGGAAGCTTGGCTGTCGCAGGTCTGTTGGGACCAGTGGGCACAGCCTTGGCCGCTGATTCCACCTCGGGTCGGTCGATTAACCTCATCACATCGCCGCTGCCAATTGACCTCAACACTAAGCCTGGCACGACGGTATCGACCGATCTTCGCATTAAGCAAGCCGACGGCGTTCCGGAAACGCTTCAGGTATCGTTGTTAAAGTTCGGTGCTTTCGGCGAAGAAGGTAAGCCGGAGTTGCTGGATCGTGGCCCTGGTGACACTTATTTCGATTGGGTGTCATTTGATAAGACACACTTTACGGCACAGTCTGACGTGTGGCAGACCGTGCACATGACGATAAATGTGCCTAAAGACGCAGCCAACGGCTATTACTACGCGGTAACGTTTACCCGTGTGGGGGACGCCATTCGCCAGCCGGGTTCCACCAACTCATTAGCTGGGGGCACGTCGATTTTGGTCCTGCTCAATGCAGAAGTACCCAATCAGAAGCGTGATATGACGCTGACGAGCTTTACGACCGACCACCGCTTCTACGAATTTTTGCCCTCGACGTTTAACATTAAGTTCCATAACGATGGCAATATTCATCTGGTGCCAACGGGTGACGTGTTTATTACCAAGGGTAATACCAACGTGGCGACGCTCGATTACAACAATGAGCAAGGCAACATTCTTCCGAATTCGAATCGTATCTACACGACAGCCTGGACGAACGGTTGGCCGCACGCCGAACAAGTTCTAAAAGACGGCAAGGCGGTGGTGGCGAGTAACGGGCAAGACAAAATGCACCTCGTGTATACCAATGGTACATTCGATAATGGATCGACGGATAAGTCGCTCATTCCGCACCTGCGCATCGGTAAGTACACGGCGCATTTGGTGGCGGTGTACGATAACGGCGTGCGCGATGTGCCCATTGAAGCAACCCTGACTTTCTGGGTCATCCCATGGCGGTTCTTGCTTGGTGCGCTCGTGATCGCCTTGCTGATTGGCTTCGGCATCTGGGCTTTGGCGCGAGGAGTGTGGCGCGGTGTTGGCCGGTTGAGTCGCAGTCGCAAAGGCAGTAAGCGCCGCTGATGCGCCGCGGACTCTTGGCTGGTCTTGGCAGTGCAGCCCTGTCGTTGGCACTGATGGGAGCTGCGCCGGCGCAGGCAGCGGTTGCTTACACGGTGACACCAGCGTTTCAGACGGCAAATTTGGACGCCCAAGGCTCGGCCGATGTATCGGTCGAGATCACCAATCATACGGCGTTCGATCAATCGTTTAAACTGACAGCGGCCGATTTTGGATCGTTGAATGAAACGGGGGGCGTGGCCTTTTTGGGCGCGCCTACCAGTGAGCTAAGCCATCCTTACGGCTTAGTATCCTGGCTACAGCTGGGCAGCAACGTGGTGTTTGTGCCGGCTGGTGAGGCCGTCACAGTGCACGCAAGTGTGCAAAACCGTGAGTCGCTGGCGCCGGGTGGTCATTACGGAGCCATTTTGGCGACGGCGGTGAGCGATGATACCGGGCAGGCCAAAAACGTGGCACCGCAAGTTGGTTTGCACGCGGTGCTAAGTTCGCTCATCTTGCTCACTAAGGCTGGGGGCGCCAATCCCGATCTTAGGCTGCTAAGCCAAAGCTCGTCGCATTCAGTGTTCCAATTACCCATGAAGATTACCCAGCGCTTCCAGAACGCTGGGAATGTGCATGTGGTGCCTCGCGGCATTATCGAAATTAAGGATCCGTCGGGGCGCGTCGTAGCTCGCGGGGCGCTCAACGAGGATTCAGTCTTTATTTTGCCGGAAAGCTTTCGCTTAATTCCCGTGACGCTGCGACCAGTAGCTCATGCGTGGGTACCGGGACGCTACACGATCACTACGGTGTACAACTACGAGGGCATTGATACTACCAAAAGCTTTACCGAAACCGTGTGGTACGCCGGTGGGGTACTGGTCCTCGTGAGCTGGCTCGTACTGGTAAGTGGAGTGATCGTCGGCGGCTGGTGGCTGTGGCGACGACGTCATCCGCAAAAACGCGCAAAAAGTTAAGTACGTCACAGAATGAGTGTCTGCACCTAACGTTACAAAAGTGCCCATTTTGAGGCTGAAAAGTCTTGTGTTTACTCTATAAAAAGCTTATGCTGTATGGGTAATTGTGTGATTGGAGTTACCCATTACCCCTCGTCTCGTGCAGAGTCGAATCGCTCGGGTAGCGAAGGCAAACCTTCGTCGCACACTGACCAGCCTCGCTTTGGCGACTGGTCTATTTGCCGTTACGCTGGCGGGCACGCTGGCCGCTTTCACGTCGCAGCCGGCTAATGCGGCCGTAGGCATCAACCATGAGATCAACTTCCAAGGCAAGATCGTTAACAGTGATGGTACCAATGTGGCCAACGGTACGTACTCGTTTACCTTCAAGCTGTACTCGGTTGCCACCGGCGGCAGCGCTGTTTGGACTGAAGTTGATAGCCTGCCCGTTACCGATGGTGTTTTCCAAGTGCAATTGGGCGCGGGTACCACGCTGCCAGGTTCAGTCGACTTCAACTCGGACGGCATTTACCTTGGCATCAACTTCAACCCGGGTACCGGTTACGACGGGGAAATGAGTCCTCGCATCCAGTTGACGGCAGCAGCCTACGCGTTTAACTCCGAGAAGCTGGGTGGATTAACCGCAGCTTCGTTCGCGCAGTTGAGCCCAGCATCAGCCCAGTCCGGCTTTTTGAATGTCACGGGCAATGTGACATCAGGCGCAACGGTTGCGGCAACAACGGCCCTGCAGGCTCCGTTGGTTGATACGGCAAGCGCAGTCGCGCTTAATGTGGGTACGGGGACGGCTAGTTCAGTAACGGTTGGTCGAGCAACTTCGAGCAACGCAGTTACCATCCAGGGCTCCAATGCGTCGACCTGGGTGGTGACGGGCGCGAGCGGCACGACAACACTTAGCTTTGCGGCCCCCACCGCCACCAACGCCATCCAGTTCCCGAACGCTGGCGGTACCGTTTGTACCACCGTTGCCAGCACGTGCTCCGCCACCTACCAAACCTCTAGTGGCTCCGGCTCCTACATTGCCAAAAACGCCAACGACACCTCAACGGCATCCTACGTTGGTAGCCTTTTGGCACTATCAAACACAAGCACGGGCGCCGCCGGTGTTTTGAGTCTGGCCAACAGCGGTACCGGGGCGGCACTTATGGTAACTAGCAGCGCTACACCGACGAGCGGTAATGCCTTAATTGTGGCCAATGCCGCCACCGGTGTTACCGGTAACCTCATTGATTTGCAGCTCAACGCGGTCAGCAAGTTTAGCGTGGCGACGACTGGAGCGGTAACTACGGCTGGCGCTATCAACGGCCAAACGATTTCCAGTGCGGCCAGCTTCACCGGTACCGTAACGGCCGCTACCAGTTTCTTGACCACACTCATTGATACCCCCACGGCAGGCGGCACGTTGGCAATTGGTACGACCAATGCCACTGGCGGCATCACCTTAGCTCAAAACACCACAGTAGCCAATAACAAGACGTTACAATTATCGAACTCTACCGCAACGAACGCGGTGTTTGGCTCACAGGTAAGCGGCGATACCAACAACCGCTTCAACATCAATGCGGACGGTAAACTAACCTGGGGCAGTGGCAGCGGGGCCATCGACGTGTCATTGAGCCGATCGGCTTCCGGAACATTGTCGACCTCGCAAGACTTAACGGTCGGTACAGCATCCGTATTCAATGCCAAATTATCGGTGCAATCCGGCAGTGGTACGGGCCAAGCTTTGGTAGTTCGCGCCAACGCTAGCCAAAGTGTTGATGTCTTCCAGATCCAGGATAGCGCGGGCGTGGTTCATGCGGCCTTCAATACGATTGGTAACCAGCTTACGCTCGGCAAAATTAACACGAGCGGCACGGTTTCCGCGGGTACGTTGGTGCTTGGGGACGGGACCACTGATGGCTTTGGTGCCACCGTGAATACTTCAACTCTTACCGCTAACCGTACTCTTCAATTCCCGGATGCCGGGGGGACACTTTGTACGACTGTTGCAACGACTTGTTCAAGTGTTTACGCGCCGGCTGGTACCGGTTATTTGGCCAAGAACGCTAACGATAGCTCGACCGCGGCGTACCTCGGTCAGCTTTACGCCTTTAGCAATACCAACACCGGCGCTTCAGGTACGCTTGGTCTCACCGCTGCCGGCACCAACTCAGCGCTGAGCATTACGCAAAGTGGCAACCCAACGAGTGGCCAGGCGCTTATTTTGGCCAATAACACCAACGGTACGCCTAGTGGTAACTTACTAGACTTACAAGTTGGGGCGGTCAGTAAATTTAGTGTTAGCTATCAGGGGGTGGCCTCGGCTGCCACGAGCGTCAATACACCGTTGTTGGATAACTCTGCAGGTGCGATTGGCATTGGCACCGGTACTGGCAGCACAACGGTGACGATCGGAAAGACGTCTCAGTCGGTCGTACTTCCAGGCAATCTGGCACTTAACGGCGCGCTCACCGGAACCTCTTCGGCCAAGCTGCAAATTACTGGCTCGATTAGTTCGACTTCAACTGGTCAGCAAGTAGCCTTCCAAAACCAAGTGGACTTCAACCCGCAGGGTGCTTCCGCTGGTACCATTTATGGTTTGATTAACATTGCTAACATTTCGGGTAGCTCGTTGGCTATCCCAGCCTTAATTGGCTCAAGCACGGGCGTTAGCACCGGCGCCGGCTACACGGGAACCGTGGCGGATGCACGTGGTCTGTCTGTCGCGAGTCCAGCTATCGGGGGCTCGCAATTATTTACGACCTATTCGGGTGAATACATTTCCGGTAACTCAGCCAACGGCGGCAACACCACCGGTTCCATTACCAACCGTCAGCTGGTCATCCAGGGTATTACTGCGGGTGCTGGAACCGGTGGTACCCTGAGCAACTACGGTATTAACCTGACGCAGCCAAGCGGTAGTGGTGGCACCACGGCCAACTACGGCTTGTTCATCGCGGGGGCGGGCGCGAGCACGACGAACTACTCGATTTACAACTCCTCGACGGCCGCCAGCTATTATGCCGGCAACGTCCTCATTAATACGCTAACGAACGCTAATAACTATCCGTTGAACGTCTCCGGTACCATCGGCGCGTCTGATATTATTGCGACCGCTACGGTTACTGGTACCACCAAAGTGATTACACCGCTGGTAGGTACGGCTGACTCGACCACGGCCAACACGGCTGGTGTAACGCTTCGGTCTGGTAACGCGAGTACCGGTACTAACTTAAACTCGGGTAGCGTGACAATTGACTCGGGTACGCACACGGGTACGGGTTCATCGGGAAGCGTGTTGATTGGTCAGACGAATGCTGGGGCGGTGTTGCTAGGTAACTCTTCGGCACAATTTACGATGCAGGGTGCCGCTTCCACCAGCAGTATTATTGCCAACAACGGTGCTACCAGCACGAAGCTACAATTTACGAACCCAACGGCCAACGTCATTTATAACATTCCCACGGCTACCGCCGGTACTTACAACATTTGTACGGCGGTAGCAGCATCATGCTCTGGCACGTATCAAGCGGCGGGGAACTACTTGTTGCAAAACCCGGCCGCCGCCGTCACGTCCACTAGCAACTTCACCGGTGCACAGTACACCTTTGTACAAAACAACTCGGCGGCATCTACCGCTTTGGCACTCCAGAGCGCCGGTACGAATGCGGCGTTTAGCGTGGTGCAAAGTGGCAACCCAACCAGCGGACAAGCACTTATTTTAGCCAATAATACCAACGGTACTCCGAGCGGCAACTTGCTCGATTTGCAGTCCAATGCAGTGAGTAAGTTTAGCGTTTCAGCGACGGGTGCTGTGGCCAGTGCCAGCACCATTAACCTGCAAACAATTAGCGCTACCGCCAACTTCACCGGCACGATTACTTCGGCCAATACGGTTACGGTGACGACTGGCGGTATTAATGTCACGGGAACATCGACGATTGCAGGCACGCTGGGTGGACTGACAGGACTTACTGTGGCATCAGGCGGCGCCAGCATTACGGGGTCAGTTAACTTGAACTCCAGCGGTATTACCAATGCCGGAGCAATCGCTGGCGCCTCCACGATTGCAGCTTCTACCAGCGTTTCAGCACCGATTGTTTCGAGTGCTGACACCTCGACGGCATCGACCAACTCGGTCGCGGTAGCTTTCCGTTCGGGCAATGCTTCGGGCACGACCTCTAACTCGGGAGCCGTTACGGTGGATGCCGGGACCGCCACGGGCACGCCGGGTGCGGTAAACGTTGGTACCGGCGTCACTACTGCCTTAAATGTGGGGCGCGTGGCAGCGCAGCTCAGTCTGCAGGGAAGCGCTACCTCCACTATTGGTATTGGTAACGGTACCAATACGACCACCATTAACTTCACCAACCCCACGGGCAACGCCACTTACACGCTTGGCACAGCAGCGACGGGTTCATATAACATTTGTACGACGGTCGCGGCTTCCTGCTCTAGCGTATATCAGGCGGCGGGCAGCTACATTGCCAAAAACGCGGTTGATACCTCGTCGGCCACGCTGACCGCCGGGCAAACTTTGCTGACGCTCTCCAACGGCGGCGGCACGGGTTCAAGCGTGTTGCAGGTAAACAATGGCACCGCAACGGGTGCGGCGCTGTACGTGACGGCTGCCGCCAACCCAAGTGCAGGCAACGCCTTGCTGGTGGCTAACAACACCAACGGTACGCCGAGCGGTAACTTGCTTGATTTGCAGGTCTCGGCCACCAGCAAGTTTAGTGTTAACTATCAGGGTAACGTAACCAGTGGCACCGTGAACGGTCAGACCTTGGGCGCTGCTACCAGTCTCACGGGTACGCTGGCGACCGCAGGCGCCATCAATGGCCAGACTATTACTGCAGCGGCTAGCTTTACCGGCACGGTTACGGTGGCTACGGGAGTCACGGTTACGGCGGGCGGCGAAACGATTACCGCCGGTGGCCTTAACTTGACCTCTACAGGTATTACTAACGCTGGCGCGATTGCCGGTGCCACAACCGTGGCGGCGTCTACGTCGGTTACGACGCCTAGCGTTGATAACACGGCCGGTTTGGTGGTGGGTGGAGCGAACGCGACGAGTGTTCAGTTGGGTCACGGTACGATCGTAACAAGCATTCAGGGTTCGACGGTACAAGTGGGGGCTGCCGGCGCTTCAATTCTCAAAAATAATGGCGCCACGTTCGATGCAGTATGTGCCTACACCGGCGTCAGCGGGTCCAAGACGCTGAACACGGCTGGCTCCACGCCCGATGTCTGTTCAGTATTTGATATTACCGATACCGCCGCAACTACAATTACGGTTCCAGCACCGGCAGCAGGAGCGGGTTCAATCGTGTACTTGAGCAACATGCCAACATCCGCAACACCATTTACGCTTTTGGGCTCGCAGGTTAGTGTTGGCTCGACAGCTACCTTGGTTTACAACGGCACTAACTGGACGTACGCCGGAGCTGACGCTAGCGGATTGCAAACCGGTTACAACAACTCGGTCGGGAGTACTACGCCGGAGATTTTGCTTGATACGACACGCAATGGTGTAGATGTTCAGGACGCCAACACAACGCTTGGTGCCAACGTACCGCTGCTGGCGGTACGCGCATCGGCCACGGCTAGCACACTCGGTAGCGCATTGCTTAGTGTTACCAATACGGGTGTGGGCATCAACCTGGGCGCTGCCAATACGGTTACGGGTGGCGGCGACCTGCAATTTGGCGGCACGGCGGCGCGTACGATTGCGGTTCAGGACCAGGCAACTACAGCCACCGCCGGCGCTGCGCTTACCATCAAGAGCGCGGCTGGTAATACCAGCGGTGCCGGTGGTGCGCTCACCCTGAGCGCCGGTGCCGGCGGTACGTCGGGTGTCGGTGGTGCGGTGGCGATTAACGGTGGAGGTGCCGGTGGTGGTAACACGCCGGGTGGGGCAGTGACCATTACGGGCGGTGCGGCAACTGGTACGGGTACTGGCGGCCTCGTTACCATTCAGGGCGGCTCAGCTGCGGCAACTGCCGGATCTATTGCGGGTGGGGTGGTGATTCAGGCTGCCAACGGTACCGCAACCGGCGCCGGCGGTATTGGCGGCGCGCTTAATTTCAATGCCGGCGATGCGGGTGGAACGGGTAATAATGCGGGTGGCAACATTACTCTATTGAGTGGCGCCAATACGGGTACGGGCGTTCCAGGCACGATTGTTGCTAAAACGGCTAGTAATTCGACAACTGGTTTTCAAGTTCAAAATAGTACAGGTACGGCAATCCTGTCGGTGGATAGTGCAGCGGGAACAACGAGCGCCACCAATACAAGCGCCACTTCACCATATACGGCGATGATCGTAAATTCAGGTACGACCGGATATTCGGGGCTACGCTTTGGCAATCTTAATTCAACTACCGGTTCGGGCAGCAACGCGACGTCGTATAACTACATCTTGGGTGTGGACTCAACGGGTAACGTTGGCCTCTCAAACGTCGCGGTATCCTTGACTTCACCGGCGTTGGCGTATTGGGACGGTATCAACAACCCAACGGTTACCGGCCAATCTTATCCGCTCGCGACCTTGTCAGGCAGTGCAAGTTATATCTCGGGAACTGGTATCCAGCTGACGCCCGCTACTAACGGGCAGAGTGGTTCAGTGAACTGGAGCTTCGCGCAAGTACCGTTTGAGGAAACCCAATTCCAATTTAAGGCGGGTGGCGGCACCGGTGCCGACTCCACCTGGTTCTACAGCTACGCCGATGGCACGCCAACCACCGAGTATGGTGCGGGCTTTACGAAGGGCTATATCATCTACTTTAGTGAGTATCACGGCTGTGTCGGTGTAGCTTATGGTGGCTATAGCGATGGTAACCAATGTGGTTCTGGCGGTGGTACGAGCCCGTTGGCATCTACTCATATCTCGAACATTGGTGACAACACCTACCACGACGTTGATATTCAGTTACTCTACAACGAAGTTATCGTGCGATGGGACGGTATCGTGATCCTTGACTACAGCGATGTTTACACACGAGACACGAGTAATCAGAACTTTGGCTTTGGTGCACGCACCGGTGGCTCAAATAACGTCCACGATATTAAAGGTTTGCTCGTAACCAAGCTCGGTACGAATGTCTCCAACTATGGTATTGATAGCATTTCACCGCTGGCTCAAAACTTGAACTATAACAATTCAACTAACGCGCTGGGGGTTAACACCAACGCGCCCACATCCAATTTGGAAGTGGATGGGACTGCCGCGTTTGAAGGCCAAGAATACAATACGGGCACTGTTTGTCAGCAAAGTGTGGTGACATGTAGTTCTGCCGGCACGCCACCTACGGCCGTCGCAAGTACCAATGTCTGGGGAACGGGTACTGCTTGGACCAGCGCTATGGTGGGCGACAAGATCACCTTTGCCAATGGAGTGACCGATACGGTGGCGAGCGTTGTGAGCGGCACTAACTTGACTGTCACCGGCTCGCGAGTGGTATTCTCAGGGACTTACCGCCTGAATCGACCAAACACGCTCGTCATCAACGGCAACACGGTGACCGTTGGGGGGACGCTTCAGGTTGGTTCAACGACCACTGATGCCACGGCGACATTGTTTGGCCTCGACTCATATAACAACGCGACCGATCCGACAGGCGCGGCGGGCGCCATGTACTACAACACGAGCAAGAACGCCTTCCGATGCTATCAAGACGGCGCCTGGACAAACTGTACCGGTTTTTGGCAGACTCTGAACGTTGCTGCCGATGAAGCTCGGACCTCGACTACCGCAACGAATGATACCTATCTGACCTTCCCGATAGCCGCAAATTCAAATTACACAGTTCGGTGTCAATTGTATTGGTCCGCGACAAGTACCGGCGGTTTTCGATCGCTGTTTACGGGGCCCACAGGGCCAACGTCGGTCGATTTCCAGCACTACGGTATTGCAGGTGGGGCAACGGTAATGAGCGATATCGGCGTCAACGTGGCTGCGGGCACAACACAGACGCTGACAAGCACTGCCAATAGTGGTGGATATATGACGTGGAATGGGCAATGGAATAATGGAACGACTGCCGGCACATGGATATTGAAATGGGGCTTAAATACCGCAGTTGGAACGACGACCCTGAGGCAGGGTTCATACTGCGACTACGGATCATTCTAGATCTCGCCACAAGCGCGCAAGTAGCTACTGAGAAATCAATAAAACCGGCGGACTCGTCCGCCGGTTTTATTGATTATTATTGTGAAAGCTTGAGGCCATTGATGATTGTTTGCAGCTCGCCGTTTGTCATCTTCGGTGTTGAGCCTAGGAAAATGAGTGACTTCGGAGCCACGACGAGGTAGCGACTTTCGGTTTTAAACGTTAGATCATAAATGGTTCCAATCGGGCTCACAGTCGTGGGGAGTGAACTATGAGCAAACATTGCTTGGGCATCAAAGTTTGGCGGTAAGGTTTGCTGCGTGACAACGATCGTCGGCTTGTTGGCGCCACTTTTAAGGCTAAACGACACCGTGCCAGCCGATTGTTTGATGGAAGACTTATCGAGCGTGTAGCTGGCGGGTTCAGCAGTAGGATAATACAGTTTATAGGCAGAGGCGTCACGGATCGAAGTCGGGATTGGGTTGCTGTGACGAGTGTATAAGAGCCATGTGCCACTACCAAGACCAGCCAAAATTATTAGCACAATAGGCGCTAGCAATGCTGGCTTCAGTTTGATGGGCGGTCGTTTGGAAATTGATTGCTCGTCATCTGCCATAAGCATTAATCTAGCTCACTTTGGTAGATGTAAGCAAGCTCATGGATCTGGTGTAGCACCGTTGACGTAGTCATAAATCATTTGGGAGACGTGCTGAAAATAAGGATTAACATTGGTAGTGGAGGGGATGTTGAACAACATGAGGCAAACTAAGTAAGGCTTGCCCGGGTCGTAGATGATACCACAATCACTTTGAGCGCTCGTCGAACCAGATCCGACTTTATGGGCTACTTTGATGTCGGTCGGTACGCCCGCGACTAACCTATTCAATTCAGACGAACCAAACAGATCGGTAATAATTTGAGTGGAATCGTCGGGGGAATTGAAGCAGGCATAGTAGAGACACTTAAGTATCGATGCGTATGAACGAGAGCTAATAGCCACTTGCTGGTTGGTAGCTAGACTGCCAAAAGTAAGGGTAAGGTCCAAACTACGAAATGAGTCGCTTGAGCTATCTATGATGGGAATTATACGATCTTTGATGAGCGACAGAGTCGTATTATCAGAATATTTTAGGGTTATTTGGGCGGCCTGGCGGAGGGTTAATTTGTCACCGATTCTTAAATGAGTTGGATTACCGTACACCGGATCAGCGTCTAGATCGACAGGATTCACAGTGCTTACATTATCGAGGCTTATCTTGCCTTGTTCTGCGAGCTTATATAAATCCATTACAAGCGGAGTTTTGAGAAGTGAGGCAGCCTGCGAAGTGTTGTCATCACCGTCGCGAATGTTTACGCCATTGGGCAGATATTCGAAATAGAGGCTGTGTGACACATTTAGACCGGCCAAATAGAGTTTGAGGTTTTGACGTAATGGATCAAAATTTATGATCTCAGGATGTGTGGCTGAATCGCTAACGGATGGGTCGAGAAGCGAGTATGGGGCGGCACTAGTCAGGGGCTTCTGAGTAGAAGTCTGATGGTCGTGCCCAAGAATAAAACCACCACCAACCAGCGCGGCCGCTACTAGAGTTGCAGCAAGAGATTTAATAACTGTTGACAGTGCCATTGGAAGAAATTATATCAACAAAGCGAGCCAATGGGCTAATTAGCTACTGCGTGACAAAATAGTCGTAGCTAAGAGTTGAGCCGGCGGGAGGGGGAGTGTCGGTATGGACCGTAAAGCCGGTGGCATTGCGGGTAACGTAGGCTGGCGTGCTGGCGGCGGCACTCGTGAGGGGAGTCAGCAACACGTGGGTGGTGGCGGTGTAGGCGGCCCGAAATACTACGGTGATAATTACGCCGGCCGGCGGGCCTGAACCAATGTTGGCGTTAAAGGTGCCGGACGTGTCATTGCCAGAAATTGAGATCGTTCCGCCACCACCGATGGCCGTACCGCCGGTACCGGTGGGGACAGTGCCTTGGGTTTGGAGATGGCTAATAATGAGGGCGCCCGTGATCGAAATATTTTTTACCGAAATGCTCGCCGCATTAATAGCATTAATACTGGCAGTCCCGGCCACGTTGAGGCCGCTGTTGATAGTAACAACATCGTTGACGCTGAGGCTTTTTTGGAGGGTGGTCGTGCCGCCAACCGTGAGGTTAGACCCGACATTGAGGCCCGTGAGCGCGGTGGTACCGGTAATATTGAGCTGGCTGAGTACGACCGGACCATTGGCATTAAAGCGGCCGGTGACTGATAAATCACCTCCAATGCCAACATTGCCTTTGAATAAACTATCGGCGCCAATACTAAGGGTTTGACCGGTGCTCCCCAGCGTACCGCCCGCTTGTGATAATTTGCTCAGCTCGTCTGGGGTTAGGGTCTGCACGGTTGTCGTTGAGTTACCTGAAGGGGAATTGAAGGCGCGATTGGTAAAGAAGCCACCGACTCCTCCAAGCACAAGGAGCGTCAGCAATAAAACGGCGACACCCGAGACGGTGTTAGCCCGCGCTTTCATGGCGGCCCATGAGCGCGGATGTTTTGGTTTGGGCGGCTTTACGGGCCCCGTAGGCGGGGGTGTTACAACGGGCGATCCCGATGATGGTGTTAGTGGCGGCATAGCTAGCCATTATTATACTCCAAGCACAAGCACGTTGCCAAAATTCTTATTTTGGATCAAAATGCCTGATATGACGGTGGTGCGACGTGTTGGGTTTCTGGTGGCGGCTGGGGCATTAAGTCTCTGGCCAGCGGCGCTGTGGGCCGATGCCACACAGCTTAGTCCCAGTTACAGTATTAATGAAAGCCAAATCGGCGGCATTGGTGATAATGGTAGCCAATCAACCAGCTATAGTTTTAAGCCCAGCGTGTCCGACGGGGGATCAACGCTTGGAGACAGCTTTACCGGCAACTCCGCTTCAACTATTTATCAAATCAATTCGGGCTTCAACACGGCGTCCAGCCCAACGCTTAGCTTTAGTGTTACCAGCAGCAGTGTTAACCTCGGCACATTATCAACTTCGGTGGTTCGAACTGGTACGGCGACCTTTAATGTTAAAAACTATACGTCGTCGGGGTATGTCGTGCAGGTGATCGGAGCGGGGCTTACGAGCGGCTCTCACACGCTGAGCGCATTATCAACCGACACTGCCAGCTCCCCCGGCACCGAGCAATTTGGTCTTAATACCGTATTTAATACCGTGGCGGGGGTTGGCGCCAACCCGGTGCAAAACCCAGCCGGCTTTGGCTATGGAGTGGCCGGTGACGGCGCTACCGGTACCTTTGGTACGACGCGTCCTTATACTATCCCCGACAAATACCGGTTCGTGAGTGGCGATACCATTGCTTCGGCACCCAGTAGTTCGGGCGAAACTGACTATACAACCACATTTATGGCCAACATTAGTAACCTAACTCCCGGAGGAACGTACCAAGGCAATATCATATTTGTTGCCACCGGCACGTTTTAAACAGTTGTCCAAGCTATAAGTTTGGTAGTGTTGTAAAGATAGCTTGACCCAGTCATTCCGCTTATGTTAATTTGTTTACATAAAGGGTAAGGGTTAAAAAGGGAAAATATGTTACTCAAGTATATTAAATATGAGCTCGAACGGCTTCATGTCGGCGTCTGGCTCGGAGTTGCTGCAGTAGCCGCATCGCTGCTCGTTCCAATGACTGCTAGCGCAGCCGGACAAATTACAACCAGGAGTGTTACGCCGAGTACCTCTGCAGGGGCAGCAACTGGTGTTACCTACACCTCAACGTTCACGCTCGCAACTTCGGCTCAGACACTCGGATCCATTAAGGTTGAAATCTGCGACTCACCGCTAGCCACTACGGCTTGTTCGGCGAGTTCAACCAGCGGTGTTAATTCAAACGGTGCATCATTTAGCTCTGCCACGCTAACCAGCTTGACTGGTGCCGGTGGTGGTGCTTTTTCTGCCAGCACTAAGACCGGTGCTTCAACGTCTGGTACCTCGTTTATCTTCACTCGTTCGGCGAGCGCTGTAACGGGTACGCCAACCTTGGTTTTAACAATTGGTAACGTTACCAACCCAACGGGTGTTAACCAAGCCTATTACTTCCGTATCTCAACCTACTCAGATACAGCGGCTACAACGCCTAGCTACCCTGGTACCGACTTCGGTGCAGTAGCCATGGATACTACGCAAAGCGTTACTGTTAATGCTAACGTGCAAGAATCTTTGACCTTCTGCGTTGGCACGGTTGCCACGCCTGCCAACTGTGCGGCTGAGACTGGTTCGACAGTTAACATTGGTACCGGTACGGACAACATCCTGTCAACTTCACCTTCAGGTGGTATTTCGACGATGCTCGCTTCTACCAACGCTTCGTCCGGATACGCGATAACCTACACGGCCGGCAACTTAAGTTCTTCCAGTGACACCATTACCGCTATCAACGGTGGTTCCGGCACGAAGCTAGCCCTGCCTGGTGCTGGTACAGCCGCCTTTGGCATCAACCTCATGAGCAACACAGCTCCAAGTATTACCAACTCGGCAGCTGTTGCTGGTTCGGGTACCGGTGTTGCTAGTACGAACTATGCCACCACCAACCAGTTTGCCTTTGTTCCGGCTACTGCAACCACCATGGCGTCGGCCGCTGGCCCAACCGTATCAAACACTTACACGGTTTCTTACGCGGCTCAAGCTGGTGCTACTACCAAGCCTGGTGCGTTTACGACGACCTTTAATTACATTGCGACCGGCACGTTCTAAGGACGTCCGGCCGACGGGTCGGCCGGCATAGATGATCCCGATATTACGACCCCCCTTAAACCCCAACTCGATGAAAATCAAACGCTTTATAGAACAACTCGCACTCGTTGCACTCGCCGCTTCTGCGGTGGGGGTGACGGGTGCGAATGCTGCTGGCGGGATTACTTCGCGAAGTGATCTGATGGGTTCTGCCGCGGCCAGCGCGACCACGACCCACCAGATTTCATTCACGACTGCGAGTTCGGCGAGCATTGGTTCGGTTAGCTTTACCTACTGTACGACGGCGTATTCTGCCTGTGTCGTTCCTGCCGGACTGAGCACGACTACGGCTAGTCTGAGCTCGCAAAGCGGTACCGGCGGCACCGGGTTTAGCATTGTGAACGGTACTAATGGTGCGCCCTACGTTACTCGTTCGTCTTCGGCCATTGGCAGTAGCGTGGCTCTAAGCTATACCCTCAGCGGTGTGGTTAACCCTAGCAGTACTAACACGGAGTTTTACGTTCGCGTCGCCACCTATACGGGTACCGATGGGGCTACCGGAGTAGTAGATAACGGTGTCATCGCTATCTCCACTTCGCAAGAGATTACCGTCACGGGGACGATGCCCGAAAGTTTGGTATTTTGTGTCGGGACCGCAGGCACAGACTGCACTAATATGACCGGGTCGGCGGTTGGGCTGGGTATTTTCTCGCCGGCGGTCGCTTCGACTGGTACGAGTGTCATGAGCGCTTCAACGAACGCTTCGTTTGGTTACGCCATCACGATTACCGGTACTACGATGCAAAGCGGCGCTAATACGCTGCCGGCGATGGGAACACAAACGCAAAACTCCAGTAATAATGCGGCCTCGGCTACCGGATCGAGTCAGTTTGGGACTAATGTTCGCGCTAATACCACTCCGGCCGTGGGTAGTGATGTTTCGGGATCTGGTACTGCTGTTGGCCAAGGTGGCTATAACACCGTCAATGGCTTCCGATTTATGAGCGGCGACATTGTGGCGGGAGTTGCGGGGCCGACTAATGCCAACTTGTTTACGAATACCTATCTCGTAAACGTTGGCGGCAACCAAGCGGCCGGCGTATATACCTCAACCTTTACTTACATTTGTACGGCGACGTTTTAATGACGACGAATATGTTTCATTCACGCATTCGTAACAAACTGGTAGCTGCGGCGGCCGCGTTAATCGTATTCTCGCCGCTCACGGCCGACGCGGCGGGGTTAACGGCGCGCTCCGATGTTATGGGAACGTCGGAGGCCGGTATCAGCACCACACACATTATTTCGATGACAACGGCCACCGCGGCCAGTATTGGTTCAATTGGCTTTTTGATGTGCACTACTTCGTCCGGTGCGTGTACCGTACCTTCAGGACTGGTAACTATCAGTGCTACGTTGTCAGCCCAGAGTGGCACCGGTGGGACCGGGTTTACACTGAACGCAACCACCAACGGTGCGCCCTATATAACCCGCACGGCAGCGGCCATTGCGGCTAGTGTTCCGCTTAGCTATACATTGTCGAACGTTACTAACCCAACCGCTACTGATACCACGTTTTATATCCGTATTACGACCTATACCGGCTCGGACGGAGCAACCGGCGCCACTGATACCGGCCAGATTGCCGCTTCAACCGCGACGCCAATTCAGCTGACCGGGGTAACCCCGCCAATTTTGGTATTTTGCGTCGGTACGAGTATCCCGACCGACTGTACGAGTGCCACGGGGAATACCATCGACTTCGGTGATTTCTCGCCGGCTAGCACCAACATCGGAACCAGCGTGATGCAGGCGCAAACCAACGCGGCTAACGGCTATACCATAACCGTAAACGGCACCACGCTGTCGTCCGGTACCAATACGATAACCGCTATGAGCGGCGCTGCTAGCACCACCGGATCGAGTCAGTTTGGCCTTAACTTACGGGTAAATACCGCGCCGGCGGTGGGCGCCGATGTTACCGGACCGGGAAGTGGGGTGCCAGTGTTCAACTACGCGAGTGCCAATAACTATCGTTTTAATACGGGCGATGTGGTGGCTTCGGCAGCGCTGCCCACGAACGCTAATACCTTTACGACCAGCTATATTGTGAACATTGGCGGAGCTCAGGCGGCGGGTGTATATACCGCCACCATGACCTACATCTGTACGGCTAGTTTCTAATAATCCGCTAAGGACCAACTTAACCGTGACTGAGTGAGTATGAAAATCTTAGTAGTCAAGGTGCGTCTATCCAAAGATGTTACTTATGCTATACTGGCTTTAATGAAGCGGTGGACGATTGGTTTTGTGGTAGCTATGGTTGCTGTTGCGGCACCTTGGGCGGCGGCGTTAGCCGCGACGCCTGTGGCGTCGCCAGCTGCCGCTACGGCTAATCCCGGCCAAGGCCTCGAGATCTCGCCGCCGGTGCTCGAACTTAACGCTGATCCAGGTCAAACGGTAACGGCGGTGATTCGCGTTCGCAACGTGAGCTCGGGAACGTTGGTTGCGACTGGTAAGGCCGACGACTTTGGCGCTTCCGGTGAAGACGGTAAGCCGAAGCTGCTGCTGGATGAAACCTCGGCGACGCGCTATTCGCTCAAGTTTTGGGTTGCATCGGTACCAACGTTAATTTTGGCGACCCAAGAGTTGAAGACTGCCACTGTGCAAATTGTGGTCCCAAAGGACGCTGAGCCGGGTGGTCACTATGGGGTAATTCGCTTTACGGGTACGCCGCCAAACTTGCAGGGAACCGGAGTATCGCTCTCGGCTAGTGTTGGCACATTAGTATTGCTGCGCGTGAGCGGCGCCATCACCGACAGCGTGAAAGTAGCTAGCTTTACCACCAATCAAGCGGCAGTCCCGGCCGATGCTAGCCATAAGGCCCAGCCAGCCGGCCTGACCTCGAGTTTCTTTGAGCATGGACCAATTAACTTCGTACTGCGCATTCAAAATGACGGTACGGTGCACGAGCAGGTGAAGGGCAACATTGTTGTTAAGAACACCTTCGGCAAAACGGTCGCTACTGTTACCGTTAATCCCGACGGCGGCAATGTACTCCCCGGGACGATTCGCCGCTTTGAGCAGAGTATGGCCAACAAGCGTATGTTTGGCTACTATAAGGCAACCTTTACCGGCAGCTACCTCGACGACAACCACAAGCTGGCTTCAACCGTTAGCTTTTGGGTCATTCCGTGGAAACTCATACTCCTCATTATCCTTGGCATTGCGATCTTAATCTGGCTGCTGCGCCTGGCCTTCCGTCGCTATAACGCCTTTATTATTGCCCAGGCTCGCAAGCGCTAGGCGGATAAGCTAGCGACAGATATATTACGCTTATGCTACACTAGTGCCATGATATTCACGTGCTATCCATGCTAGGCGCTGAACATAATTTGCGTCTGCGAGCGCATTCGCATACTTCGTATCCTGGCTTGTTATTTGCCTTGTTACTCACTGGTGTAATCGTATTGGGTGCCAGCATTGGCGCCCAGGGAGCGGTGCAAAATCCGCAATCGGGATCGGTTGGGCTTACCGGCACCGTGCCGGGTCCGGCGCCAACCCAGCCCGGCGTTATTACGAGCCCGAGTTCGGGCAGTCATACTACGTCGAGTCCTATTACCGTGGCAGGGACGTGTCCGGCCAATACTTTTGTCTTCATCGAGAAAAATGGCGTCCTCGCCGGGCAAGCCGCTTGCAACGGCGGTAGCTTTAGCCTGCAGGCCGACTTGTTTGCTGGTTCAAATCAGCTGGTGGCGCGCGTCGTGGACGGACTTGGCCAATACGGGCCTGATTCTGCCGCTATTACCGTGGTATACGATCAGCCCACCTCGCAAACGGCAGGTATTGCCGTAGGACGCCAACTCTTCATTGAGAGCGGTGCTACCGTCGTCGCCGGTGAACCAAATACGGCTCTAGCGCGCGAGGTAAGGATTGTGGGTGGTACCGCGCCTTATGCGGTGTCGTGGGACTTCGGTGATGGTTCAAATAGCCTTATGACCGTAGCAGTTGAGGGCCCGGTGAGCGCGCTCCATACGTATACCTCGCCGGGAACGTATCAAGTGCTGGTTCGGGTTACCGATTCATTGCAAAATGCGGCGTTTATCCAATTGATTACGGTGGTAAATGGCCCGATAGCAGCGGTAACGGGAAGTAGTACCCAATCGGAGCTACCCGGTTCGCTGGTGGCCGCGTGGCCATTATTAGGTCTGGCAATATTTCTTGTGGGCGCGTTTTGGTTGGGTGAGCGGCGTGCTATGCACCGTCAGATGCTGCGTGATCGTTTGCGGCCTGTAGTGTAATTCGGCTGTTCATATAGTCAGCGATGGGGCATAGGACGGAGCTATCGACACCAATTCAAAAAATTAAAATGTCATAAGCAGCAATCTTGTCAATATCTAAATCTGAATTATCATTCAACATAATGAGCAAAAATCAATATAAATTGTGTAGCATTTTTTTACAACTATATTGAGTTCGGCAATTTAATCTTAATTTTCATGTTGTAAATTGTGCTTTTGCAAAGTATATAAACGCTTGTAATTGAATTCTGTTTTGAGGAAGTTGCTATTTAATGCATTAAGAGTACTCCAATTGTAGGGCCTAAGTATTTCACCGTCTCCATGATTTTATAGCAACATAATTGTTTGATTATTTCAAAGTCTATTATTAGGGTACTCATGCCACGCCTGTGTAAAAAACTCACATAAAGGCTTGGTTCTTGTTTGGGAGTGTGTTTGTTACGCGTAGATGCGGCTACATATGGGCATAAAATGTGGGGCAAAATGGGGTAGTGATAAATTGCTTAGCAAAGGCATTAAAATCGCCTATATGGCTTGTGTTTTCAGATATGGCTTGTGTTTTTAGATAATGCTTGTGTTTTCAGATATGGCTTGTGTTTTCAGATAAAAACGCTTATGATTGGAACAGTATTTTTGTGTTTGGAGACCTGTGAGCAGACTTTGGCTGTTAAAGCTAAATAAGCGTCCCGCCATAACACGAATCTACACCGCCCTAGCGCTTGCCGGGCTGTTTTGGGTTGGACTTATCACGCTTAACATACCCACAGCTTCGGCTACTGGTGCAGCGGGAATCTATTCAACCATCAATTACCAAGGGCGTTTGCTGACTTCGACGGGCGCCGTGGTTCCCGATGGAACGTATAACATGGAATTTCAGATTTGGCAGGACGGCAACGGTTGTGTTACCGGCTGTACTTCGGCCAATGCGTCAACCAACAACGGCGGTACGCTTAAATGGACCGAGGACTACGTTTATGGCACCGGCTCTCCAGACAACCGCGTGACGGTGAAAAATGGCTATTTCTCGGTGAGCCTTGGTTCGATTACATCGCTGTCTAGTGTCAACTTCAACTGGGACACAAACTACCTCACGACTAATATTGGTAATACTTCGACAGCCGCTACCTTTAGCGTGGCTTCGGGCGATGGATACATGATTCCGTTTAAGCGCCTCAGCGCTAATCCTTATGCCCTTAACTCGTCGCAGCTGGGCGGCCTCACCAGTTCACAGTACACGCAGCTCGGCCAGGGTATCCAGGGTGCCGCAACTACCGGTACGACGGCGCTTATTGGCCTCAACCAAACCTCCACCGGTACCATTTTGGACCTGCAAAAAGGTGGCGCCGACGTACTGCTTATCGACTCAACTGGATCAACTTTGTTCCGTCCCACTACCGACTCGGCTATCGCACTGCAGGTACAAAAAGCCGGTACCACCACGACGGTGTTTACGGTAGATTCGTCCAACTCGCGCATTGGCATTGGCACGGCGGCACCAGCCTACGCCGTGGACGCGGTGGGCTCGATTAATGCTTCCACGAGCCTCAAAGTTGCTGGAACTGATGTTTGTACCACGGCTGGCTGTACCGCTGATCCGGCCTCAGCTATCAAGAACCAAAACAGTGCCCAGCAGACGAGTGCCAACTTTTGGATTTCAGGCAGCGGACGCGCTGATACAAGTATTCTCACCCCTGGACTCGATACCGCCACTGGTGTTGCCCTTGCGATTGGAACCACGAATGCTACGAGTATTAACCTCAACGAGAGCACCAATGTAGCCACGGGCAAAACTTTTACCACAAACGGCAGTGGTTTTGACGCTACCGGTAAACTTGGCATTGGCACTACCAGCCCGGCGGCCAACCTGGACGTACACAGTACCGCCACGACTGGAAATGCGCTGAGCGTTACGGCGAACAACCTAACCACCGGTATCGCCGTCAATGTCTCCAGTAGCCCTACCGCCGGGACAGGCGGCGCGCTTATTAATGCCAGTCAGTCAGGAACTATAACTACGTCTGGTACCGTGGGTGGCTCGCTGCTCAATGTGCAGCGCAGTATTACGGCCAATGTGTCAGCAGCAAGTGCGATCACGTTTGATTCTAAAACCACATCTTCGAGCTACACGTGGTCGCACACCGTAGCCAGCCAAACGAACCGAATTTTAATTGTGGAATGTGATTCTTCGAGTGCAGCCACTAGTGCTACCTATAACGGCGTTGCTATGACTTTGATTGGCACCATCACGAACCCATCGAACCCATCAGCGTTAACCTTCTGGAAGCTCCTTGCTCCGGCCACTGGAACTCACGCGGTTACTATGGACCAAAACTGCAACGTTGGTGCTGCTATAGGTGGCGTTTCCAGTAGTTGGTATAACGTTGATCAGACTACAGGCACAGGGACGTTCAGTAGCAATGACGCGGCGGCTAACAATGTCTCGGTCAGCGTGGCATCGTTATTTGGCCAGGTGGTGATTGACGGAGCCGATGCCTACTTAAACGGTTATAGTTCATGGACAAATATTCCTGGCTCGGGTCAAACTATGCTCCTCAATCCTTCGTTGAGTTACGATTCGGTAGGGGCTAGTTATAAGGCTGGGGCCGCCACCTCAACTACTATGACCTGGAACTTCAGCGCTGGCGCTGGTGTACATATCTATATCGGTGGTTTTGCGCTTATTCAAGCACCGACTGGTTCCGCGGTAAACCTAGTGGGTTCGATTGTAAACCTTGGCTCCAACTGCACTAACACCGCGGGCGGATGTGCCGACAACAGTAGTATTTTGAGCCTAAACCAGCAGTACGCTAGTGCTTCAGGCGCTGTGGCAACGTTGCAGAATGCTGGAACCGGAGATATGGTCGATTTCCTGAACGGCTCATCGAGCATACTATCGGGCTTCGACTCGAGCGGTAACCTGTTTTTCAATAACTCTACCTTCAAGTCCACGCTGAGTACGGGTACCCTCTCAGCGCCGCGATCGATCACGTTGCCAGACGCGAGCGGCACGGTGTGTTTGTCGGTAGGTAACTGTAGTGCAGCGGGTGGGTACATTGTCAATGGCACGAGCTTGCAGGCCAGCTCTAACTTCCATATTTCGGGCAGTGGAACGGCCGACACGAGCCTGTTGACCCCGACCTTGGATACGGCGAGTGCTAGTGCATTGTCGATCGGAGTCACTGCAGCTACCACCATCGGCCTCGGCCGTAGCGGCCAAACGCTCAACATTGGCAGCGATGCGATTAACCTCAATAACGGCTATTTGAATGTGGCAGGTACCACGTCGGCCACCAATTCGAAAGCATCGCTGGCTGGGACCGTGGCCTCGAGTACTACTTCGCAATATGGGTTGGATAACGAAGTGGCCTTTAATCCGCAAGTAGCTATTACCGGCGCGGTGTATGGCAGCGTCAATATTCCCAACTTGTCGGGCAGCGCTCTGGCTGTTAGTTCGCTGCAAGGCTTTACCGCCGGAGTAAAAGAAACGGGCGGCGTTGGCAATTTTACCGGTACGGTTACGGACGCAATCGGGCTCAACATTACCTCACCTCAAATCACGGGTGGTGGCAATAAATTTACCACCTACACGGGAGTCGACGTGGGTGCCAACTCCATTAACGGCGGTAACACCTCCGGTATCCTCACGAACAACGGCATCATCGTCGAGAGTATTTCGGCCGGCGCGGGTTCCGGTGGGACGGTTAATAACTACGGTATTAATCTCGCCCAGCCGAGTGGTAGCGGTACCGGCACGACCAACAACTACGGCATTAACATTCAGGGTGCGGGTGGTGGCTCTAACAACTACTCCATCTACAACCAATCGACGGCGGCCAGTTACTTCTCGGGCAATGTTGGCATTAACCAACTGACCACCGGCTCCTACAACCTGAATGTAAACGGCACGGCTAACTTTGCGACCAGTATTAATGTGCCGAGCATTACATCGAGTGCGGGCCTCACCTTGGCGACTACGGGGACGAACGGTCTGACGGCTGATACAGGTGGAGCAGGGACTATCAAAGTTGGTGCGGCCAACGCCAACAGTATTTTGATTGGAACAGCGACAACAGCCCAGGCATCTGGCGCGACAGGCACTATCTTCATTGGCAACACGAACTCAACAATTGTCGGTATTTCGGGTCAAACGGTTGGTGTTGGTTCACCCTCCGGTGGCGCGCTGTTTATTACGGGCGGCGGTGTCAATGTGCAAGGTGCGTCGGCATTGGCGATGCTTTTCAATGTCACCAACACATCAAACAAGACCATCCTTCATGTCGATAGTAGCGCTAATGTGGTGAGCTTGGGCCAAACTTCAAACCTGACTGGCCAACTGCAATTTAGTAATGCGACGAACGCGTTTACGTCGACGATTCAGGGTAACACGGCAGCAACGGCGAGCTACACGTCGATTTTGCCCGGCGCGGTAGGGTCGGCTGGTCAATGTTTGACCGTGGCTAGCGTGGCCTCGACAACGCAAACCCTGGGTTATAGCGCTTGTGGCGGCGGTAGCTACGTAACGTTGCAAGGTGTTACGCCCGGCACGGCCGATACTGGTAATCTCAATATTACTGGCACGGGTATCTTTGCTACTCAGATAACTTCGCCGATCGTTAAGACAACGAACCTGCGCCCAACGGCCGACGGCACCTCGGCTATTCAATTCCAGAACGCTGCTGGCACCACTAACGTGTTGACGGTTGATACTACGAATAGTCGAATTAACGTAGGTACCAATGGCACACCGACTGGGCAATTGTATGTTTCGGGTACTTTGCCGACGGCTGCGGCTGGATCGGTATCAACTGGCTCAGCTCCTAATAACATTTACGTTCAAGGTCATTACGCCTATACAGCCAACTATAGCTCTAGCACGCTCGGTATTTATGATGTCAGTAACCCCGCCGCCCCTTTCAGTGTAGGGTCGGTCTCTATCTCCATAGCGACCAATGTCTATGTTCAGGGTCGTTATGCCTATGTTACAAGCCAGGGCAGCGGTGGCATTGTCATTGTTGATGTCAGTAATCCAAGCAGTCCGATCAGTGTTGGCTCGGTAGCTACGGGGAGTAATCCCAAGAGTATATTTGTACAAGGAAGTTATGCGTACGTAGTCAATAACGGAGCTAGTACCATAAGCATTGTTGATGTTCACAATCCGGCAAGCCCCACAATCATCGGATCTACGGCTACAGGCCTCAATCCAAGCAGTGTTTATGTCCAGGGCAGGTATGCCTATGTGATAAATAATACTGCGAGTACCTTGAGCATTATTGATGTCAACAATCCGGCAAGTCCATCCAGTGTTGGATCGGTAGCTACTGGCTCCAACCCAAATGCCGTCTTTGTTCAAGATAACTATGCATATGTAACAAATAACAGCGGTGCCGGGATGAGCGTCATTGATGTCTCGGCCCCAAGTGCGCCATCGAGCGTGGGTACCGTAGCAACCGGTACGTCTCCCAACGGTATTTACGTTCAAGGACGGTACGCCTATGTGGCAAATAGTGGCTCAAACACAATTGGCATTTACGATGTTGGTGGCGCCTACACGCAGCAACTGGAGGCGGGCGGAGCACAGCTAGGTATGCTGGCCGTGGATGGCAACTCTACGTTGGCTGGAGATGCCTCGGTGCAGGGCGGCCTGCAGGTAGGGCAGAGCGTCCAAATTGGGGGCGATGCCGGTATTAACGGTGGCTTGTCGGTGGGGGGCTCGGCGTCATTCGATGGTCCCGTGCAGGTAGGTTCATCGCTTACCGACACGACGCAGGTAAACTTGCAGCTCGATTCGACGAGCTTGTTCGCAGATAGCGGCACTTGCAGCACCACCACTAATCAGGGTGCCTTGTATTACAATACCAACACCAACGCCATCCGGAGTTGTGTGGGCGGAGCGTGGGAAGACGTGATAACGACGAGTGGTCTTGGCCTGGTATTATTTGGTATTGTGCCCGACGGTGTAGCAACAACCGGTGTCGGCGACTTGGCTGGTGCCGGCGGATATAATTCGGGTCCGTGCAAAGTTTACATGAGCGGTACGGCAAATATTATTGTCTGGAACTCGTGTACGGCGTACTCGAGTGGCCGCAAAGTGGCGGTGGCCGCCGGTACAGCGACGGTGAGTTCGAGCACGAGTGTCTTCCAAAACTTGTGTATCAATACATCGGGCGTGGCGGCGCTGGTGGGAACGGCTAACGCCACAGAAACTACCGCTGGCCTGTTCCCGGCCTTTTCACCGAGCGCACCAATACTGTGTTTGGCTACCATAAAAACGGCGACGGTAGCGAATAAAGTGGCGGCAATTTACGATACGCGCGTATATACCACCGATGACAAGACCATTGCGACCATTGCAACTACTACCGGCCTTGGATCGATGGTCACAAACAACGGCACCCTCGGTCGCTATGCACCCACGAGTGCGGTAACCAACTCAATTATGGGCGTGGTGGTGGCCTATAGCGGCACGGTGAGTACGGCAACGCCGAATGCGATTATTGTTACCTATGGTCCAGTGGCCATTAAAGGCACGGGTACTTCTGGCACGATTGCCCAGATGATTGAATGGGGTGCGGCCAACGGTTATGCCACCACGGTGGCGGCGGCGACGACGGCCACCAACCCTTATACGTATGCTGGTGTGGCCCAAAATACCAATGGTACCGTAGCGGCAGGCTGTGCTGTGTACACGGCATGTAGTGGGTCGTTGTTTACTACTTTTGCGCCAAGATAAGCGTTTGATGGCCCGTTCTAATCGGCTTGGATGGGCGCTTAGGCTTGGTGATAATTGGTCTAAAACAGGCCGGTTTTGAGCGCCATAATGCTTGTGTTTATAGATAGAAACGCTTATGATTAGCCTTGTAACATGTGTGATGGAGAAGAGTGACTACCCCTTGGGATATCCAAGCTAAGAGCCACCGACTATTTAATCGTAGGTTGACCGCCCTGCTGGCAGCCGGGCTTTTTGGTGTTGGTATCTTTGTAACGGCGCCGGGGGCACACGCCACGTACGCGACGAGCGTCACGTTCACTGCCGGCAGCACGGCCCAAACGTCGACGACGGCCGGCTACGCCACCCAAGCCGCGACGGCCGCAGCATATAAAGATTTGGGACTGGTATTGAATCCGCCGCTCAATACCGCGTGTAGCGCTTCCACCGACTGCCAGTTCTCGATGCTCGTAAATGTGGCCCCACACTAAGCTAAGCTAGATACAGTGGCAGGTGATCTGGTACTATAAACTACATGAAACGCTTATGGTGGTGGGTTGTTGGCGCCGTGCTGGTGGTGGGTCTGATTGTGATCATGGGCTTACTTCTGGCACCCAAAAACCCCATCCCGGGTCCAATTAAGAAGCAGGTGACGTCGACGCTGCTCATGCCGCGGGGTGCCGGTGCAGTGGTGGATCGGCAGAGTGTGAAATATGACAGTGCGCAAAAGCTGCTTACCTTTAATGTGGCCTATGCGGGTACCTCGATTGTTGTGAGTCAGCAGCCGACTCCCGATCAATTTGTCGATATCCCAGCGGTGTATACCAAACTCATTGATAGCCTGGTCAATTATCAATCGTTTGACACGAGCATTGGCACGGTCCATCTGACGCAACCAAAACAGCTTAATGGCAAGCAGGCGGCGGTCCTTAATACGATGGGCACGCTCATGTTTGCCAAGCCAGATAAAAATTTATCTGATGATCAGTGGCGGAGCTTATTTAATCACATGGCAGCAATAAATTAGTGATTGCGGCATTGCAATAAGCATAAGTGTGTTAACATAATCGCATTAAGGACAGAACGTTAGAGCATGCCAAAGGTCGTTCACTCCACGCCTCTTCGTCCGAAAAACCGATTTAGCTCATCAGTAGCTTCCTTATGCGCAGCAGTTTTAGCTGCTATTGGCATTTATGTCGTGGCTGGCAGTCATGCTGCCACGGACGGATTATATCTTACTCCCGCTAATGCTTCAGTTGAAGTTGGCCAAACGGTAACGGTGTACGCCGATTCGGGTTCGGTGCCAGTGAACGCAGCCCAAGCTAACTTGTCATACGACCCAGCTCTCCCGCAATACGTTAGCTTTGATAATACCGGCACCCAGCTGCCACTCGACGCGCAGCCAATTGTTGGGACGCCAACTACCGGCAGTCTGCAGATTGTTCATGCCACGCAGGGCGGGGCCACACCACCGTCGGGAACAATTCTTTTGACGACGCTCACGTTTAAGGCATTGGCCGGATCGGGCTCAGCGGCCATTACCTTTGGATCAGGCTCCGCAGTTTACGCTGCGTCCGGTTCAAGCAACATTGTGACTTCTACTGGTAGCTCGACGATCGCCCTTACTTCACCGGCAGCTACGCCTACTCCAACCGTAGATCCAACCGCCACGCCGACTTCAACACCGACTAAAACTCCAACCCCGACTCCGACGCCTACGCCCACACTGGCCGCCGCGCCAACGACAGCCCCCGCTACGCTCTATCTGTCGCCTGGCACCGGTGCCGTTGTATCGGGAGCAGCTTAAAGTTGCGGTTCGCCTAAAAACGACTACGCCGGTTAACGCGGTCCAAGTAACACTTGGCTATCAGGCCTCAAACCTCAACTTTGACTCGATCTCGACCGTTGGGAGTGCCTTTGCAGTCACTGCTCAAGGTAATGGTGCTGGCGGCGTAAATACCATAGTTCGATCTATTAGTGGCGGCGGTACGCCGGTCACGGGCGATGTCTTGGTAGCAACGGTCACCTTTGTAGCCAAGTTATCTGGTACTACCGCGGCGATTAAATTTGCCCCCAGCAGCATGGTGCTTACGGCAGCCGACAGCAAAAGTATCTTGGCTACACCCGTGAGCGGATCATATGCCTTATTGGCACCTGTTACCCCGGCTTCCACGTCCGCTCCAGCACCAACTACGGACACCGTAGTTACCCTGCCTCCGTCGGGCACGGGCGTTTCGGTTCCGGTATCGGGTGCCATCACCGTTAAAACTCCAGCTACTGACAGTAATTCCAGCGTAGCGTATCAGCTTGACGGTAAGAGTATCAGTTCGCCAACCATTGATACCACCGAACTCAGCAATGGTACTCATACCGTTACCGGCGTTGTCGCCAGTCCTAATGGCACGCGCCAAACCGTCACGCAGCCAATGGCTGTCAGTAACGATCTGTCGGCATGGCAGATGACGCGAAACACAATCGTGGCCGCCTTTGGCGGTAGCTCGACGGTGGCAGTTAGCACTATCGTGATCCTACTCTTCATCATGATCGGCGGGATTGGCTTCGTCATCCTGTGGTCCCATTTTGAAGCCAGCGCAATGCAAAAGCGCTTGCTGAGCCAGCCAGAAGTTCACACGCCTGAAATTACGAACGATGCGAACTTGGTCATGCCCCAGTCTCCGTCTGCCGATGATAATGACTCCGACGATTCCAGCCCCACCGTTAACCTATAGCCCATCAACTTCGATCTGATGTTGCCTCGTTGTGTCAGTTACTTCGCAGGGTCTAAAATCTGTTGTAATAAGCATAACTGTGATAGCATAATCTGAAGAATGCTTTAAAAGACTCTTAAATTTATGCCACAAGTTACCCCGCATTCATCTGCGTTTCGGCCCGCGCACCGTTTTAGTGCTTCGCTTGCATCTATTTGCGCGGCTGTCTTAGCTGTCATTGGTGTGTATGCGATTGCGGGGAGCCATGCCTCAACGAGCCAGCTTTACTTATCACCAAGTAATACCTCGGTTCTCAATGGCCAAAACGTAACCGTGGTGGTGTACGCTAACGCCGGCTCGGTGCCCGTGAACGCGGCGCAGGCTAACCTGTCCTACAACCCCAGTCAGTTGCAATACGTGGGTTACAGCAATGCCGGCAGTTTGCTTCCTCTCGACGCGCAGTCAGCCTCGGGTACCCCCAACACAGGTAGTTTGCAGTTTGTGCGCAGTACTCAGGGCGGTGGTGGGGCTCCGAGCGGTACCTTTATCGTCTTGAGCGTTACCTTTAAAGCCGTCGCCGGCTCTGGTACGGCGGCAGTAACATTTGGCTCGGGCTCGGCGCTGTACGCAGCGTCTGATTCGAGCAATATTGTTACCTCTACCGGTAGCTCCACGATTGGGTTAACCTCACCTGCGGTACCGACGCCCACTCCGACTCCGGCCGCAACACCGGCTCCCGCAGCTACGCCCACGCCCGTGTCCGGCAAAACAACTACCCCTACTCCTGCATCCCCAAAAACCGGCGCGACCGCCAGCGCACCCAATCCAGCTGTGGTAGCGGCAGCTGGTACCGCAGCTCTGTATTTGTCACCTGCCAGCGGTAGTGTGGCAAACGGCACCAAACTAACCGTTGGCATTCGGATGAAAACCGCTTCACTGGTAAACTCCGTTCAGGCGAATCTAACCTACCAGACATCCGGACTAACGTTTGATTCGATTTCTGGCGACGGCAGCGCCTTCCCGCTGTCAGCCCAGGGTAATGGCGGTAACGGTACGGTAACCGTTGTTCGTGCTACCAATGGTGGGGGAGCGCCCGTAACGGGCGATGTCCTGATGGCCAACATTACCTTTATCGCGACCGCAAATTCGGGCACAGCCACGATCAAATTTGGGGCGGGGAGTGTGGTCCTGACAGCGGCCGATAGTAAGAATATTTTGGCAAACCCGGTTGGGGGGACCTATTC
Source organism: Candidatus Saccharimonadota bacterium (assembly GCA_019352195.1). Taxonomy (GTDB): domain Bacteria; phylum Patescibacteriota; class Saccharimonadia; order UBA4664; family UBA4664; genus JACAFG01. The sequence continues at coordinate 46,304 of JACAFG010000005.1, forward strand.
GCTGATCAGCGGATCAAACTCGACTTCGGGCGCAGTTACTGCCAGCCATTTTGATGGCACCACTATTACGTTGCCGACTACTGGTACTGGAACGCCGGTTGCGGTATCTGGCACCGTCAACTTACAGCCAAACGGGGTCGCCAGCGGTGAAACGGAGACCTATCAAATTGACGGCCACAGTATTGGTTCGACCAAAATCAACACCACCTATCTCACCAATGGTACGCATATCGTAACGGCTATTACAACTAAGGCTGACGGGAGCAAAGCTACCATTACGCAACCGCTGTCGGTGAATAACGCCCTAACTAGTTGGCAGATGTCGCGTAATACCGTGGTAGCTGCGTTTGGCGGCAATTCGAGCGTGGCCTTGGGCACGGTAGTGACTCTGTCCTTACTCCTAGCTGCAGCGGTCGCTTTCCTGGTACTACGACCCCATCTTGAGGCCAGCCAAATTCAGAGCCAATTTGTTCATCACGAGGCGGCCACTGGTCCAACAGGCTTTGGAGTGCCCAACGTGGTAATGCCGGCCGGCAGCGAACCGGCTTCACCGCTCGTTGACGTTAAGGTTTCGGCTGAGCCCAAGCCCACTGAGCCCCAAGTTGTCGAGCCGAGCCCAGAAGCCCCGGTGACAATTCAGCCAGCTGTAGAGACACCGTCTGCAGCCGAGCCAAGTACGGACACGACCGAGTTGCCAGCTCCAGTCAAAACGAGCGATCCAATCGAAGAAAGTAACGTCAAAACCGATGAAACAAAGCCGGCCGATTCAGCCGAGGTGAAGTCTGAGACCGAAGCTGACGCGACGAGTGGTAAGCCGGCAGGTGAGACTGTTCCTAGCACATCAGACGATATGGCACCGGCCGCCGACGAAGCTGCCCCGGTAACCGAGACGAAGCCGGACTCAAGTGACGGTTCGACCCCGATTACCATTAATAAGCCCAAAGTTTAGCCCACCGTCTCGACCACAAGCGTAATCTGATATAATGGGTACAGAGCGAACTTTGGTTTGCCGTGGTAAAGAGGGACCAGTGACAAAGATTATTGCGATTGCAAATCAGAAAGGTGGCGTGGGTAAAACTACTACCACCATCAATTTAGGGGCGTATCTGGCTGAACGCAAACAGCGCGTCCTCATTGTTGACCTCGATCCCCAAGGCAATACTTCCAGTGGACTGGGGATTACGGGTGATCAGCTGTCAGGCGATTTGTACGATGTGCTACTTGAGGGCACGCCGGCCGCGGCCGTGGCGCGGGCCACGGCGGTTGATGGTTTAAGTTTGCTGCCGGCTTCACCTGTGTTGGCGGCGGCCGAAGTTGAGCTAGTGAGCGCTAAAGGGCGGGAATTTAAACTGCGCGAAGCGTTAGTAGATCTTGATTACGATTACGTACTGATTGATTGCCCGCCGTCGCTGGGCATTCTAACGCTCAATGGGCTGGTAGCGGCACACGAACTTATCATCCCGGTGCAGGCTGAGTTTTACGCTTTGGAAGGGCTGGGGCAGCTCGTTCAAACTGTTCAGCGGGTCCGTAAAGGTCTCAATCCCGAGCTGGGGTTGATGGGAGTGTTGGTAACGATGCATAACGGGCGTACCACCCTCAGCACACAAGTTCACGAAGAAGTGAAACGACACTTTCCGGACACCGTTTTTCATACGGTCATACCGCGCAATGTGCGGCTGGCTGAGGCGCCAAGTTTTGGTAAGCCAATTATGCATTACGACCGCTGGAGCAGGGGTGCCAAGGCCTACAAGGATCTAGCCAAAGAAGTGATGGAACGATCGAAAATTAAGACAGGGACAAAATAATGGCGGAACAAAAACGCGGACTAGGACGGGGATTTGACTCACTCATTCCAACTAAACTGGTTGAGGCCGAATTTGATGTTACTTCCGAGACCACAAATACCGGTGATGGTTTACGCGAACTACCCGTTGATTTAATTGATCCCAACCCTCATCAGCCTCGCCTTGATTTTGATCCCATTGAGCTAGAAAGTTTGGCTGCTAGCATCCAGGTCCATGGCATCTTGCAGCCGCTCGTGGTAACACGTACCGGTGAGCGTTATGAGCTGGTGGCGGGCGAGCGCCGACTGCGAGCATCAAAACTTAACGGTATGAAAACGGTGCCGGCGGTGGTACGCACGCTCGATGAGCAAAGCAAGCTCGAGCTCGCGCTCATCGAAAACTTGCAGCGTGAAGACCTAAATCCCATGGAAATGGCGACGGCGTATCAGAAGCTGGCCGACCAGTTTAGCTTAAGTTTTGAAGAAATTGGCGCTCGGGTTGGCCGTGATCGTTCGACGGTTCAAAACGTCACGAGGCTGCTCATGCTACCTCTGGAGGCCAAGCGCGAAGTGGCGGCGGGTAACCTTACCGAAACCATGGGCCGCACCTTGCTCATGATGCCGGACGAGCAGCGTCAGCTGGAGTTTATGAATTTGATTTTTAAGCACAAATGGAGCGTTCGCCAAGCAGAAAACTACGCTCGTGGGTATATGGAAAAGGGTTCTCATACGCACGCCAAGAAAATGGTCCGTAAAAGTACTCCCATTACGCGCTCATTAACGGAATATTTAGGTACGAAGGTACTGCAGCAAAACACGGCTAAAGGCGGCAAGCTCATTATTGAGTATTACTCCGAAGAAGAGCTGGAGCGCATTTACAAAGCGATTCAACCGGGTGGCGACGGCGCTTAAACCGCCGTAGCGCGGTCAATTCAAACGCAATGCGCCCCCAAACAGAGGCGCATTGCTGCTGTTTGAGGGCGTAAATCGGTTATGTCGGGAGCTGCTTGATTTGACCCGGTTTGTCCGGACCGGGGTACTGCTGGCCCACTGCATAGCGGCTGAAGGTGGCTTCGTCAATAGACACGTACCCGGTGAGACCGTGTCGGACGATTTTAAGTCCCCATTTTTCGGCGTATACGTCACCTCCCCACATATACACTCCATCTGTATTCACTGGAGTGGTCTGGGTCGGCGTATGTTTTTTGGACAAAATGAGCCCTTGTTTGATGCGGAACCGATTACGGCTGTTGAACCAGGCCATAGCGATAAAACCAACTGCGATGAGGGCATAGACGGCCCATATTACTACGAACTAGATCACAAGAGCCACGAACACTAGCCAGATCAGTATGAGGCTGACTTTGATGGTGGTGCGAGAGGCAAACAATATGATATGCCCTCCATACGGATGGTCGATGGGCCCAATGACCGTTAGGCCAAATGACAAGCTACTATAATATCACAGTCCTTTTATTGCGAGAGTTAGCTTGTTAAATCTCACGGCCAGGTCGGGAGTGATGTCGGTTGCGATTGCGGTGAATTTTGAGCACATCAAGGCGTACTTGGTGGCGATCGATGAGTGTCTGAGCCTGGTGGAGCTCATGGCGGCTCGACGCGGACTTTTTGAGCTTTTCGGCTTCCGCGAGCGCGCGTTCAACTGCCGCCAGATCCAATTCGTCCGAGTGCTCGGCCATATCCGTGAGCAGACGAACGCTTGAAGGGGTGACTTCGATGAGACCGCCAAAGACCGCGAAGGTGTCTTTGTCCTGTCCGTTGTGAATCGTTACCGGGCCTGGCTTAATAACACCGGCAAACGGTTCGTGATGGGGCAAAACCACCATCATGCCATTGGCCGTAGTAACTAAGACTTCGGTGAAATCCCCGTCGTACTTGGTACCGTCTAGTGTTATCAGCTCGCAGGTCATGATTTATTAACGTCCGAGATCGGGCCTTTAAGGTAAAACGCCGATTCGGGCTTGTCGTCGTGCTTGCCATCCAAAATTTCGCGGAAGCCTTTAATAGTATCTTCAAGCTTCACAAACTGGCCTGTGTTGCCGGTAAAGTTTTCGGCCACAAAGAAGGGTTGCGTGAGGAAGCGCTGAATGCGGCGGGCACGGGCGACGGTTTGCTTATCTTCATCCGATAATTCTTCCATACCAAGAATAGCGATAACGTCCTGCAAATCTTTGTAGCGCTGAAGGGTCTGCTGGACTTCGCGGGCGACAGCGTAGTGCTCTTCGCCAACAATGGCGGGGTCTAAGATGTTGGAACTTGAATCGAGGGGATCGACGGCGGGATAAAGCCCCAGCTCGGTGAGGGCTCGGTTAAGCACGATGGTGGAATCGAGGTGGGCAAAGGTGGTGGCTGGGGCTGGGTCGGTCAGATCGTCGGCGGGAACGAAGACAGCTTGCACCGAAGTAATTGAACCGCTTTTGGTGGAAGTAATGCGCTCTTGGAGCAATCCCATTTCTTGTTGCAAGTTTGGCTGATAACCCACGGCTGAGGGGAGACGGCCCAGCAAGGCCGAAACTTCAGCGCCAGCCTGCGTAAAGCGGAAAATGTTGTCGATAAACAGGAGTACGTCTTTGCCCTGGTCGCGGAAGCCTTCGGCTAGCGTCAGGCCAGTGAGGCCGACGCGCAAACGGGCTCCCGGCGGTTCATTCATTTGGCCAAATACCAAACTCGTCTGCTTCAGTACACCTGATTCTTCCATTTCGTGATACAAGTCGTTACCTTCGCGCGTACGTTCGCCAACGCCAGCAAAGACTGAGTTGCCTTCGTGGAATTTGGCGATGTTGTTGATGAGCTCCTGGATGAGCACGGTTTTACCAACACCCGCGCCACCGAAGAGGCCAGCTTTGCCGCCCTTGGTCATGGGGCAGATAAGATCGATAATCTTGATACCAGTTTCGAGAATCTCGACGGTACCGCTTTGTTCATCGAGCGTTGGTGGGGCACGGTGAATTGATGCCCGCTTGGTAATTTTTGGCTCGGGTAAACCGTCGATAGCTTCGCCGACGACATTAAACATACGACCAATAGTGGCGTCGCCCACCGGAACCGAAATTGGTCCGCCGGTAGCGGTTACGCCTTGGCCGCGCTGCAAGCCGTCGGTTGAGCCCAAGGCAATAGCGCGAACCGTGGTTTCAGACAGATGCTGAGCCACCTCAAAATAAAGCGTTGCGTCGCCGTGCTCAATTGTGAGCGCGTCGTAAATTGCGGGAATCTTATCTTCAAATTGAACATCGACCACCACGCCGACAATCTGCGTAATTTGGCCCGTGGTAGTTGTGGTTGATGTAGCCATATTATGAGCCTCCTAATTATTGCTAACCGCTTCGGCGCCGCCGGAAATTTCGGCAAGTTCCTGCGTGATGGCGGATTGGCGGGCATTGTTACGGGCGAGCGTTAAGTCGTCGATAATATCGGACGCATTATCGGACGCGTTCATCATGGCCAGCATGCGGGCGGCCTGCTCGGAAGCGCGTGCTTCAACGATCGAAAGATACACTTCGGCCTCAAGTAATCGCTCGGTGGCGGTAGCCAGCACGGTCTCCGGGTTGGGCTCGGCCTCGGGTGAGGCCGCAGTTGAGCTACTGTCGCTTGAGGCTACCGGAAGGAGCTGCCGCGAGTCGACTGTTTGGACAGATGACGACACAAATCGGGTCGAAATAAGATGAACCACGTCGCATTTACCGCTTAAAAACAGCTCCTTGGCTTCGGCGAGAATGGGCCGCGCCAAGCCGGCATCGGCGTCGCGCGAGTCCATTTCGTAGGCGGCAATTTCGTCGATGCCGGTAATGCGCGACAGATGTAATGAGCCCCGCTTGCCGACGGTTATTATGGCGAGTTCGCCGCCCGTTTGGCGTTGTAACTTACTCAGTTCACGAAAAATATTATTGTTGTACGCGCCGGCCAGACCACGGTCGGCGGTAACTACAATAGCCAGCGCGTTGATAGCCTCACGGCGTTGATACAACGGGCTTTGGGCGGCATCTACCGAACTGCCGAGTCGTGACAACATGTCGCGAATGGCTGCCAAATAGGGCTGCGGGGCCAAGGCGGCCATTTGGGCACGGCGCAGCTTACTGGCGGCCACCAGCTGCATGGCTTTGGTAATTTGGCGCGTATTGCTTACAGAGCGCAACCGCCGCTTAATTGCCTGGAGCTCAGCCATTGGCATCCTCGCCGACCATAAAGGTTTCGGCCGTGGCTTTGGCGATGGTGGCGATGGCTTTGGTCTCATCTTCGGTGGGCTTGGTACCAGCGTTTAGATTGGTTACCAGCTTAGCGTGACTCTTTTTGACGCTGCGTAGCAAGCCATGAATGGCGCTCTCGAGGTGCTTACTGGGCAGATTGTCGAATTCGCCGCTAGCAGCTGCCGACAAAATGACGACCTGCTCAGCGGGGCTGTAGGGAGCAAACTGCCGTTGTTTTAATGCTTCAGTGAGCAGGCGGCCGCGGTCGAGCCGACTCTTGGTTTCGTCATCTAGGTCGGTGGCAAACTGCGAGAAGGCGGCCAGTTCGCGGAATTGAGCGAGCTCGATGCGTAAGCTTCCGGCGACACTCTTGATGGCTTTGGTTTGGGCGTCGCCACCAACGCGGCTGACTGACAAACCAACCGAAATGGCGGGACGGATACCTTGGTAAAACAAATCGGTTTCGAGGAAAATCTGGCCATCGGTAATAGAAATCACGTTGGTCGGGATGTAGGCAGAAACGTCACCAGCTTGCGTTTCAATAATCGGCAAAGCGGTTAAACTGCCGCCGCCTAGCTCGTCGGACAACTTAGCCGAACGTTCGAGCAAGCGTGAATGGAGATAGAAAACGTCACCCGGATAAGCCTCACGACCCGGGGGACGGCGTAGCAGCAACGAGAGCTGGCGATAAGCGACGGCGTGCTTAGACAGGTCGTCATACACAATCAGGCCGTGCTGTTTGTTATCGCGGAAGTACTCGCCGATGGCCGTACCAGCGTAGGGCGCGAGGTAGAGCAGCGAAGCGGGATCGGCAGGGCTGGTGGCCACCACAATGGATTGGTCCATGGCACCTTCGCGCTTGAGGCGCTCGACTAACGCGGCTACTTTGGAGTTTTTCTGGCCAATGGCCACGTAAATATTGATCACGCCGGTATCGCGTTTGGCCTGGTTGAGCATGGTGTCGATGGCAATGGCGGTTTTACCGGTTCCGCGGTCGCCAATGATGAGCTCGCGCTGACCGCGACCAATCGGTACCATCGTGTCGATGGCTATAATGCCGGTCGCCATTGGTTCATGCACACTCTTACGAGCCATAACACCGGGTGCAACTTGTTCGACCGGTGCTGTCCGGGTGGTCTTGATGTCGCCAAGGCCATCGAGCGGACGGCCAAGGGGATCGACCACGCGGCCCATGAGTTCGGGTCCAACGGGGATGCTGAGCAAGCGGCCGGTAAGTTTTACTTTGGCTCCAGCGCTGACGGCGCTTTCGTTGCCAAGCAACACGGCCCCGAGCTCGTCTTCGCCGAGGCTGAGAACAAAGGCTTCGGCCACGCCGCCCGCGGTTTCAATTGATACTACTTCACTAAAACCAGCGCTGCGCAAACCGTATATCCAGGCGACACCATCACCAACTCGGGTTACGACGCCAATTTGGCTGAAGTCGCCGGTGGCACTAAGGCCGCCAATGGCAGCCTGCAGCTCGGCGGTTAATTCTTGGACGCGTAAATCGCTCACAGGCTCATCTCCGTTACAAAGGCGCGTAGTTTGGTGCTGGTGGTAGCGTCCAATTCGGCGTCAGGCAGGGTTAATTTGATGCCGCCACCAACCGTTGGATCAACGGTGGTTGCCAGCTCGACAGAGCGGGCGGAGGTGGTGCGGCGAATGTAGGTTTCAAGTTCAGACTTAATAGCGGGCGGGAGGGGTTTGGCGGACGTGGCTGTAGCCGATACGTAGCCACTGAGAGCCAAAATACTGGCGATGTCGCGACTTAGGAGCGCCACATCCTTGGTACGGTGATTGTCGATTAGCCAGGCAGCCGCTATCTGGAGGCGGTGCTGGCGGTCGGAGCTAAGACCGTCCGCGACGTAGGCAGCCAAACGGCGGCGGGTGAGCTTCATGATTTGGCCTCCAGACTACGCTTAATGAGGGCACTGTCGCCAGCGCCGTCGAGTTTGTCACCTAAGACAGTTTCGGTAGCCTGGGCGACCAAGGCGGCGGTTTCAGCGCGGAGGGTGCGCCGGGCCGAGGCAACGTCTTTGGTGAGCTGTTCGCGCGATTCAGTCACAATACGGTCGGCTTCCGAGGCCGCCCGAGTGCGGGCGGCGGTCACGGTTTCGGCAGCTTCGGCTTTGGCAGCGTCGATGAGCTCGTCGGCTGAAACTTGGGCTGCGCCTAAGATGGCGTGGCGCTCTTGCTCGGCCTTAGCCAGTTCGGCGGCGGCTTGAGACTGCATTTTGGTGGCGGCAGTGAGCTCATTGGCCTTGGCGTCGAGGGCTTTGTTTAAAACGGGGTACACATACTTGCCGAGCAGCCACACAATAATGAGGAAGGCAATGATGTTTAACAACAAGGCTTTCCAATCGATGCCGAGCGCGCCGAGCAGACCTCCCGAAGCGGCATCGGCCATATAACTAGTTGGCAAGAATGTCATCGGCCTAGTGGAGGAACTTAATGATAAGCGCGACTACCAAGCCAATGATGGCGAGAGCGTCGACGAATGACATAGCAAAGATCATGAGCGTACGGATTTTGGGCAGGGCGTCGGGGTTACGGCCGACAGCGCTAACGGCTGCAGCACCAACCAGGCCAACGCCGACAGCGGCGAGTCCGGCGGCGATCGAATAAGTTAAACCAAATGCGAGCGATTCCATTACTTAAAACTCCTTAAATTTTGATACCCAAGCGAAAAGGCGTCCAGGTTGGACGTCATGCCCTGTAATCCTATCACACCGCCCGAGCCTCTCCTATGGCTGTTGTGGCTTCCTCGCCATGTTCCTTGGTGGCGGTGGCACCAATTGAGATAAAGGCGACGGTTAGCATGAAGAAAATGTAGGCCTGGATGGCGCCTACAAACAGTTCGAGCGCTAGAAATACCGGCAGCGCTAGCGGTGAGGCGTAGCCCGAAATGTAGGCGATAACGGCTAGTAAGACTTCACCGCCAAAGATGTTGCCGAAGAGTCGCATCGACAGCGCAATGAGGCGGGAGAATTCGGCGATTAGTTCCAAAAAGCCAATAAAACAGTGGAGCGGATCTTTGAACGGGTTACCAAAATAGCGGCCTAAATTGCCAAAGAAACCAAGGTTTTTGATGGCCCACAGTTGTGCTGTCACCATGGTGATTATGGCGAGCGCAAAGGTGAAGTTGAGATCGGCCGCCATGCCCCGGAATAAGCCTTCACCGTGAAAGGTGACGGGGCCCACAATGGGTAGGAGCTCGAGCCAGTTATCGAGAAGGATGAGGAAAAATAGCGTCACAGCCAAGGGCGCAATTTTTCGGGCGAGGGCTTTGTCGCCGTTACCCAGCACTTCTTCGGTAGTATTCGTTAGCATTTCGTAACCCCACAGCATAGCAATGGAGAGTTTGGTATGTTGGCTATTTAGGACGCGTTTGCGGGTGTAAAACATCAGCCAAAACAAAATGATGATACCGGCAGCGCCCAGAATCATCGAGTTATGAATCGGTACACCAAAGACGCTTATAAGCGTTTGTGAAGGCAGACTAACGGTGGGGGCGGCGGCAAACATTAAGGCAGCTCTTTCAATTGACGTTTTATGAGGGCGCCGGCAATCCCAAAACCAAGGAGGGTACCGAGCAGCGTACACCAAGGCTTGGTAGCAAATTTTAGGTCGGCGCCAATGCCCAAAAGGGCGAGGCTAATGGTGGGGACTACGATACGCCAGGTGGTGTCGGCCAGCGTTGCGAAAATTGCCAACGCGCCATTGGGTTGGGGTTTGGCAGCTTTGTTACGCGGCTTTGTCGAAGTCATCATCAGCTATCTTAGCAGAAACCCAGGTTCTCCCCAAGATGGCGTGCTGATTTGGTGTTAGAGGATTTTGACCGAGTCGAGTGGCAGCAAGCGTAGGACGGCGTTGCCGATGATGTAGCTTGATGGCAGCTCGCCCCAATCGCGCGAGTCATAAGAGCCACCGGGAGTACGGTTGTCGCCCATCACAAAGACGTTGCCGGGTTGGATGATCTCGTCGGTATCGATGAGCGTAGTCGTGCCAGCGGGTTCGTAGGCAGCGTCGGGATTGTAACCATTGGGGTGATCTTTGGTGTAGAGCGTCACGGTGCCGCTCTTAATAACGAGGTGATCGCCCGGTTCAGCAATAACACGCTTCACAAAGACCTCGGTTGGGTCCTTGGGATAATGGAAGACGATGATCTGACCGCGTGAGGGCAAATACAGTGAGTCCTTGTGGAAGAGACGGCCAACCAAGGCTTCGGTGTAGCCAACTTTCGAGACAATTAGGTAGTCGGTCTGCTGTAACGTTGGATTCATACTGGTGCCAATAACGTGATAGGCCTGAAAAATAAAGAAGTGCAAAATAAGCACAACCGCCAAAGGGAAAATAATCCAGCTAAAGACGCTGCCCAAAACCGACATAAAGCCGGAACTGACTTTTTGCAAAGCGCTTGGACGAGGAGCATTTTCGGGTTCATCGTCGGCCGTAGGCCGTGGGGGAGTAGCGAGCATCGCCGCCAATTCTTCATTGGTAGGAGCGGTCGCCGGTGGTACGCCGGGGATTACTGGATCGGGGGTAGGAGCGGCCGCTGCGGCAGGCGGACGAACGGTATCAACGGGCGTCACTGCAGGGGTTGGTGTGGCCGGCGTGGGCTGGTCCGAGGGAGTTTTGTTTTCGTCGTTCATATGGAATTTAGTATAGCGATGACAAGGCATCTGAACAAGCGCTGATGTGATTATTGGCGTTTGCGTGGATGCTCATTATGGTTATACTTGGTGGTAATGGATACGCCTCAGCCACCCAGTGGACGCCGTTTTGACGGACCTGCTCGACGCGTTCGCCGGCAACCAGAAATTACTCCGGTAGTTGCTCCTACCCAGCAAACTCCGCCCGAAGGTGACCCTTGGGCGGACGGTTTAGCCTTGCCCGCGCGTGAGCCGGTGGCACCCGTGATGCCGGCTATTCAGCCAGAGACCACTCCCAAGCAGGGGAGCGGAAAAGTTAAGCGACCTCATCGACGGCGCCGGTGGATCACCGCTATTGTTAGCCTGATTGTGGTAGGTGTTGTGGCTTGGTTTGGTATTCACGCGTGGCTTGCTCTCCGCAGTATTATTCAAAAACACACGGGTACGAATGCCCTCAATGGGGAACTCGATTTATCGAGTCTCAAAGGTGAAGGATCTGGTCGCGTGAATATTTTGGTTATGGGTATTGGGGGTGAAGGGCACGACGGTCCTAACCTGAGCGATACGATGATGGTTTGGAGTATTGATCCGAAAACCTACGACGTGGCGGCCATTTCGGTGCCGCGCGATTTATACGTTAAAATCCCCGGTTACGGCTATGGCAAGATCAATGCCGCTAACTCGGATGGTGGTCCGGCGTTGGCTGAAAAAGTGGTGAGTAACGTGCTTGGCGTTACGATCAATTACTACGTGGTGGCCGATTTCTCTGGCTTTAAGCAGGCGGTAGACGCCGTAGGCGGGGTTGATATCAATGTTGCGACCGCGTTATATGACACCACCTACCCGTGTGATGTTGGTAACGGCATTTGTCCCTATCATCAGCCGGCCGGACTGATACATATGAACGGGGCGACGGCGCTGAAATATTCGCGATGTCGTCACGACGCCCCCGTGGGCAACTGCGGTAACGATTATGGCCGGGCAGCGCGTCAGCAGCAGGTGATTGAAGCTGTAAAAGCCAAAGCATTGTCGGCGGGAACACTCACTAATCCGGCTAAGCTGACCGCGCTTATCGATACTGTCGGCGGACACGTTAAGACCGACTTACAGTTGTCGGACATTAAAAAGCTGGCGCTATTGTCGACCAAAATCGACAGCTCAAAAATCACCAATAAAGTGCTCGATGACGCACCCGACAATTATCTGGTTGGTGGCACTGATATTATTCCGGCGGCCGGCTACATTTATGTCCCTAAGGCGGGAACGTTTAACTACTCTGATATCCATGATTTCGTTAAAAACATTTTTGTCGATCATTACATCACCAACGAAAATGCAATCGTCGAAGTTGATAATGGCTCCGGTGTAACGGGGATAGCTGGCACGGTCGTTACTAGCTTGAAAGCCGCACATTATAACGTCTTGCCGGCCGCCAACGCTGACGCCACCTATCAGACTACTGTTATTTACGACTATACGAACGGTAAAAAGCCGTATACTATCAAGTACCTGGAGGATCGGTTTGGAGTGACAGCCAAAAAGATGACGGCTTCGCCCACCCCAACCGCAACGAGCACTGTTGCTCAAGCCACGACGGCTCAAACCCCAGAGATAAGGATTATTCTTGGCCGCGACTTTGCCACGTCTTCCCAGGCCAACACGTCGAACTAAGACGCCGTTTCGCTACGGGGGACTCATTACATCGGTTTTGCTCGCAGTCGGCGTTGGCTGGCTGGCTCACTATGGCTTGGCACGCGAGTGGCTGGTGGGCTTGGTTGTACTGCTTATTATTGCGGTGGAATCGCTGCCTTACCGGACCAACCTAAAAACGGATTGGCTCATGGCGATGCCCTTGATCTTGGGAGGCGCGTCGGTAGCCGTCATTATTGCCTTATCGCCGCGCGCGCTTACCCAAATTGTGGTCGTAGCAGTGTACGCCGCGTGGCGGGGCTGGCGCGCAGCCAAACCAGAGCGCACGCAATCGTTTAGCGAACTCTTGGTTATGTTGGCACTGGTTTACGAAGCAATTTTCTTGGCGGCGGCGGTGTGGCGAACGCCGGCGTGGATCTGTTTGGTGTTATTATACGCGGCGTCATATATTTTGGTGTATCAGGGGCTGCACATACGGGGTGAGCGCTTGGCCCGGGTATTGGCAGCTACATGGGCGCTGATTGTGGTGCAAGTGAGTTGGGTATTTTTGAACTGGCTCGTGACATACGTATTGGTTGGTAACTACTTTATTATTCCACAAGCGGCGCTCATTTTAACCGGCTTGGCGTATTGCTTTGGGGGTATTTATTTGTCGCAACGTCAACAGGCTCTGACGCGCATGCGTCTGGCCGAGTATCTGTTGATTGCATTGTTGCTCGTAATAATTGTCGCCTCGTCGACTCCGTGGCGCGGCACCCTGTAAACGAGAGGCTAAAACTTGGCTTCAGACTAATCTCAGACAAAAGCGTTTATACTAAGATACAAGTACAAGCGTTTTAATGAGGAGTCAGTATGTCCGACGAGCCATCATCTGTAGCCACTACCGCCGAAGCGGAGGCGCCGGAGGTAACCGTTTCCACGGCCCGCCACAAAAAGTGGCAGCGTAAGCGACCAAACCCCGCTCAGGTAGCATTGCCAACGGTGCTGGTGATCGGACTGGTGGGCGGCGTGGCAGGATCCTACGGCTTTGTGCACTTTTTCCCGGGTTCAATTCCGGTGAGCAAACAGCAACTAGTGGTACAAGAAAGCTCCGCTGTCGTTGATGTTGCCAGCAAGGTCTCGCCCAGTGTGGTGTCTATCACGACCAAATCGGTGCAGGCAGGAGCATTTGGTTTCGGTCAGCAAACCGCCCAGGGCGCCGGCACGGGTATGATACTGACCTCGGACGGTCTTATTCTTACCAATAATCATGTGATTGATGGCTCGACCTCGGTTACCGTCTTTACGAGTGACGGTAAGCAGTATACCGGTGCCGTCGAGGCCAGCAGCCCGTCAAGCGATTATGCCTTTGTTCGCATCAAAGCCACAGGCCTGAAGCCGGTGACGCTGGGTGATTCTTCGAGCGTTCAAATCGGCCAGAGTGTTATTGCTATTGGTAACGCACTTGGCCAGTATCAAAATACCGTAACCTCCGGCATCATCTCGGGCAAAGGCCGCCCGGTGACGGCCAGTGACAGTAACGGAAGTTCGTCGGAGAGTTTGGTGGATTTGCTGCAAACTGATGCCGCTATAAACGAGGGTAACTCCGGGGGCCCGCTCGTTAACTTGGCCGGACAGGTAATTGGTATGAATACGGCCATCTCGGCCGACGGGCAGAACGTTGGCTTTGCGATTCCGATTAACGAAGTAAAATCAGCCATTGAAAGCGTGAAGAGCAAGGGTGTAATCCAGCGGCCATACCTGGGCGTACGCTATATTCCGGTCACGTCCGACTTTGCGACCGCTAATAATTTGAGCGTTCAAAACGGGGCTTATGTATCGGGTGATGCATCAAGCCCGGCGGTCGTGCCTGGTTCGCCAGCCGAAGCCGCGGGCTTGAAAAACGGCGATGTTATCACCAAAGTCGATGGTAAAACCATCGACGAAAACCATTCGCTCACCTCGATCTTGGCTGACGACAAAATTGGTCAGACGGTGAAGCTGACGGTGCTGCGAGATGGTAAAACTATTACCTTGTCGGCCACGTTGGCATCGGCGCCAAGCGGCTCGTAGTCGATCGATACGCACCACAACGGCCGCGCGGATCTTACCGGCGGCCGTTGTTTGTTGCTAGGTTTTACGCCTGGAGTTTAAAACCTAAAATAAAATAGCCTTGCTCGACGGGCGCGAGGCCGTATTTGGCGGCTTCGGCGATTAGGCCTTCGTGCTGCCAAGGATCGCACTCGGTGAAGAGATAGCCATTCGGGTTTAAGTGATCTTTGAGGCCAACCAAAAAGCGGCGGTATAAATCGAGTCCATCGGTGCCACCAAACAAAGCCACGGCCGGTTCGCGGCGAACTTCGGGCATAAGATCGGCATCGTCGCGCAGGTAGGGGAGGTTAGTAACAATCGTGTCAAAGCTTGGTTCCACGCTGTCCCACAGGTCCGATTCGATGAACGTGAGCTCGACATCGTGGCGTCTGGCGTTGGTCTTAGCGACCTCGAGGGCCGCCAGTGACACCTCGGTTGCCGTAACGGCCAGATCGCTGCGGTTGAGCTTGATAGCAATAGCAATGGCGCCGGAGCCGGTGCCAATATCGATGAGGGAGGATGTGGGCGGAGCGTATTTTATCGCCCATTCAACCATTTGCTCGGTTTCAACGCGCGGCGTTAAGACGTCGGGGGTAATAGTGAAATCAAAACCATAAAATTCGCGGCTGCCGACCAAATGCACCAGGGGCTCGCGGTTGACTCGGCGCTGGACGAGGGCGGCGTAGGCGCTCGTTTGGTCGTCGGTGATGGGTTCGTCATCGTGAGCGGTTAGCCATTCGCGCGGGCGGCCAATGACATGCGCCAATAGCAGCTCGGCATCGAGCCGAGCGGAGCCGATGCCGGCTTTGTTCAGGGTGCTAGTCGTGGTTTTAATAAGATTCTCGATGGTCATAGGAATTTTCCCGTATAATAAAGCCATTATGCCTGAATTAGTTTACCTCACCAGCCTGCAAAATCCACGTCTAAAAGCCCTAGTGGCGCAACGCCGCCACAAGCAGCGCGAGGCCCGCGGCACTATTTTGATAGAAGGCCGAGCGGAGCTTGAGCTGGTTTTGACGCATGGTTTGGTACCCAAATCGGTGTATTACGCGCCCGATATGATGGCTCCCGAGAGCTCTCAGCGTTTGCTTGAACTCGTTACCGACGCCACCGAGCACGTGGTACTTTCGCCCGAAGCGTTCGCCAAAGTGAGCTACCGCGATTCGCCCGATGGTTGGCTGGGTGAATTTGCATCGCCGGTTTTACCCTTATCTAAGCTAAAGATTGGTAGTTTGCCGTTGGTTATTGTGGCCGAAGGCATTGAAAAGCCGGGTAATTTGGGCGCCTTGTTGCGGACGGCCGATGCGGTTGGGGCCGACGGAGTGGTGGCCGCCAGTGAAATTACCGATTGGCTTAACCCTAACGTGGTGCGGGCCAGTAAAGGTACGGTCATGACGCTGCCGGTGGCGAGCTGCAGTACATCTGAGTTAGTAACGTGGGCGCACGGCCACGGCCTGAAAATTGTGGTGGCGACACCGGAAGCTGAGGCAAATTACACCGAGGTGAACTTAGCGCAGCCAATTGCGATTGTAGTGGGCGCCGAGCATAGCGGAGTGAGTGAAGAGCTTAAGGCCGCCGCTGACATCACGGTTTCGATTCCTATGACGGGCACGATCGACTCACTGAACGCGGCGACCGCTGGGGCCTTGCTCGCTTATGAGGCGTTGCGACAGCGAGCTTAAACGCCGGCGGTAACAAACCTTATTGTCATCCTCGCCCAAGTTTAGGATGACAATGGGGCTTGCCAGACTCTTCAGCGACTTCCAGATCTAGAAGTGTGACTTAGAGACTTAAAAACAATGGTTCGT
Organism: Candidatus Saccharimonadota bacterium; assembly: GCA_019352195.1. Classification (GTDB taxonomy): domain Bacteria; phylum Patescibacteriota; class Saccharimonadia; order UBA4664; family UBA4664; genus JACAFG01. The sequence continues at coordinate 62,469 of JACAFG010000005.1, forward strand.
CGAGTGAATCGACGAACCATTTGGTTTGCAATGATGGTCAGCCGGGCTGCTACGACGCTAATACGGGTTGCAGCAGCATGCCGTTGTCGTCCGGGTGAATCATCATGATTACGCTGAAGTGCTGGTCCAACAAACTCTTAAACTTGGCAGCGAGCTCAATAATGAGCTCATCTCGCGCGCATGAAGTGCTAGAGACACTTAAATCGATGTCGATACCCTTCCGGTGGAGTCGAATGCCAAATCTCAGATCGGTGGTGGTAGCGATGACGATCTGCTGCATGGCGCCAAATATGGCGTGGTTAAGGGGAGCGTAAACCATCCCTTCGTTGCTCGCCTCATTGTGGGTGGCGCGGATGCTGATCATTTTCATGAGAGAACGACCTTTCGGACGGGTTTTTGTGGTCGGTCAAATTATAGCAAGGTTGATGGCTGCTGGCGAAATTGGCTTAAACGCCGGCTGTCTCGAGCTTGAGTCGCAAATCTTCATTGCGCAAAGCTTCCAGCATGCCGCCGATGTCGCCCATCATAAAGCCAGGTAGATTGTGACGGGTCTCACCAATCCGGTGATCGGTCACGCGGTCTTGGGGGAAATTGTAGGTGCGTACTTTTTCAGAGCGGTCGCCAGTGCCAATTTGGCTTAAACGGGCGGCGCGGTCGGCCTTTTCTTCTTCTTCACGTTGGATAGCCAGCAGCCGCGAACGCAGTACGCCCATGGCTTTAATTTTGTTTTTCAGTTGGCTTTTTTCATCCTGACAAGTAACCACGAGGCCCGATGGAATGTGGGTTATGCGCACGGCCGAGTCGGTAGTGTTGACGCTTTGGCCGCCATTGCCGCTGGAGCGGTAAACGTCGATGCGCAAATCGTTGTCACTAATTTCCAAATCGTGTTCTTCGGCTTCGGGAAGAACGGCTACCGTCACTGTGGAAGTATGAATTCGACTGCCGGACTCGGTTTCCGGTACGCGCTGGACGCGGTGAACGCCGCTCTCGTATTTGAGCCAGCCGTAGGCACCGTCGCCTTTAATCTCAAAAATAATTTCTTTGTAGCCGCCAACATCGGAGGGGCTTTCGCTGACCAGTTCGACACGCCAGTTGCGCGTTTCCAGGTAGCGCAAATACATCCGATAGAGTTCGCCTGCAAACAAACTAGCTTCGTCGCCGCCGGCGCCGGCCCGAATTTCGATAATGGCATTTTTGGCGTCGGCGGGATCTTTGGGTACCAAGGCCACGCGCAGTTCATCGTCGATGGCCACAAGGGCCGCCTCGAGCGCGGGTAACTCTTCGCGGGCTAGCTCAGCCAGTTCGGGGTCGCCTAAAGCTTCGGTGGTACCCGCGATGCTATCGCGAAGTTTGGCACGCTTGTCGTACAAGTCGATGGTGGGCTGGAGCTCGCTTTGGCGCTTAGCTAGCGCCACCGCTTCGTGGGTACCAAAAGTCTCCGGGTCGCTCATGCGCTCGGTTACGGTTTGGTATTCGGTTCGAAAGGCAGTTTCGGTGATATCCATAATCAATGTCGTATTATACAGGTATAAATGGTTTGCGCCCATCCGAGATGAGGGCTGGGCGCATGGAACTGGGCGTCGTTGTTACCGGCTTCGTTTAGTGATCCAAGTGAAACACCTCGACTACCAGCCGCACGACGGCAACCAAGCTCCGGCGATCATTTCGGGCAATGCCGAGGAACAAAGTGTAGGCGCCAAGCCCAATGAGGCAGATACCAGCAATGAGGAGAGCTGTCACGGTCAGCTTCTTTCTAGTTGAGGAAGCTACGGATGGTTGACGCTGGTAATCCAAAGGGCAATTAAAATATTATAATACTAATTGACATAAAAAGCAAGACTATTTGATGTAACAAAAAAGCGCCAGTGAGGCGCTTGTTTGCGGGTGGGCCGATTACTTAGTATCGGCTTCGGTAACGGGCGACGGGTCTTCGGGTTGGACTTTGTCGACCGTTTCGCTCTCGAGCTCAGCCTGAACTTTGGCCAGCTTGTCGTCCTTGGCGTTTTGGCGGCCAGCTTCAACTTCGGCAGCTTTGGTAGCGGCAGCCTGGCGGGCGCGGAACTTGTCGACGCGACCGGCCGTGTCAATCAGCTTCTGCTTGCCCGTATAGAACGGGTGGCAGTTGGAGCAGATTTCAACCGTGATCTCTTCAACGGTGGTGTGCAACGTAAAGTTGGTGTCACAGCCGTTGCAGTGAACCTTGGTTTCGAAGAGGTGGGGATGAATAGCGGTTTTCATAACTTAACGAGTGTAGCGTATCTGGCGAGGTTTGGCAAGGGTCGTTGGAGCTAACAGCGTATGACCGGTCAAGTAGCTTAGGTTTAGGCGCAAAGCAGTCGAAAAATGGAAACCGCCCGCCCTCGAAATGGATCGAAGAGCGGACGGCACGAGCGTTACGAGCCAGAGCTAACAGCTCCCAAAAGCACCAGATTGGCCTCGTGGATGAGGTCTGGCCGAGCTTCGAACAGAGCGGCCTCGGCATGGATGATACGGGCCAAATTGCACCGGATTTGCTGCTGGTGCGGGCTACCGGGTTCGCTGGCCAAATAGGCGAGCAGAGCGTCCGCATCCACCCAGAGGGCGCAGTATTCGGCCAGTTCGCGCTGCTTCACAGCGCTACCGGTCATGAAGTAAAGGCCGGCCTCGATGAGGCCAAGATGTGGCGGCAGGGTGGCCGACACGTTTGTCGAAGAGCGAGGAGTCGTCACGGCGACCTCCTTTCTAGAGTTGAAGTCGCGTAAACGCATCGGGTTGGCGAAATTATGCGAGAAAATACAACAAGTGTCAACAAAAGCGAAACCGCCCGCTCCCAAGCTGTAAACTCGGGAGCGGGCGGCGGATTTCGATGAGCGGGTCAGTAGGCCTTGGCCCGATGGCTGCTCGCGTGACGCCAAGCATTGCGTGCGTGGACCGACCTGGCTCGGCCGATGGGGCCAAATTGCTGGCCCGTGCCAGGTCCAGTCGTTGGGGCATCAGAAGGCAGGGACCTTCGCAACAGCGAATCTTGCAACCAGGCGTCGGTCGCCGATTTGGCGGGAGCCTTGTTGGCCAACGTATGGCCCGGGCTAGCCGGATCGACGAAGACCGTCTGGAAAGTATGCCGCTTCGGAAGCAAAGGATCCGCGACGGCGACTGAACGTTGGACCGCGTCGAGTTGATCCTGATCCCAGCGCGACAAGGCTTCCTTGGTCCCGGGGAGCCATCCGTTGCCGCTGATGTCGGCGATGGCCCATTGATGTCTGGCCCTGAAGCGTCGCCGCTCATCTGAAACCTGCTCGAATCTACTCAAGACATCCACGAGCGAGGAAAAAGTCTCCCTTGCCTTCGCGTTCTGGAGGGAATGCTCACCCTCGTAGAGCGGGTTTCTGAAGCGCTGGTAGCCCTCTGTCATATCGGTCCAGTCGAATATATTAGTGGTCCTTGTGAGATCAACATGAGCACCATCCTCGCCGAATCCGTAGGGCTTTTCCTGCCAACGCGGATAGAGGCGTTCGGTGAGCTCGTCCGTTCGGGCGAAGATGTCATCGCCTGGCTGCTCTGGCGGCGCGGTCAACTTGGCGGCGGCGAGTCGGGCCGTGAATGCGTCACGGATGGACGGCAAGTCCTCGCCGTTGTCGCTGGTCAAGGCGATGAGGCGGCGAAATGGATTCTCCTGCGGCGGTTCGGGAATGGTCATGGCAGAAGCCTTTCGGAAGTTGGGGACGCGGGGAGTTGGGGCGTGACGGGTATGTGGTCAGATTCGGCGACGGGCCAGAGCGCGTCAGTGACGCGCACTTGGGCCGGTACACCGGGAGCAATCGACCACATGGTGACAACGACGAGCTCGCGCGCGTCGGGGACTTGGGATATGGGCATACAACAACTCCTCTGGTTGGGGCGCAAATTGTGGAGAGCTGGGTTTTGAGACAAAACTTGATTGCATAATTATGTGTGTAAAAGTGCTTTTTGTCAACAACTAAATGCCTTACAAACGAAAGGACCCACCTTCTCGTGATACTTGAGAGGATGGGCCGGTAAACGGCAACCAGGTACGGTCGTCGTTTAGATGGTGAACGGGGAGCGGCAGGCTGAGTTGCGTCGCATGAACGCGGCGGGCAGGCTAGCGCCGGGTCGGTAGGCCATGCGAGCCGAATCGATGACCGGCGGGGCGGAGCGTGTCTGTCGAGTGCGAGATTTCGCAGGGCTGCAGGATAGGCGTTGGGATTGTTTTTCAGCAGTGTTCTGATGTCCTCGTTGCTGAGTCCATCAGTCGCCGAGATGCTGGCGGGGCTGAAATCCGTCATGGGACGGTCCTTTCGATCGAGCTGGGTTGAGAGTTGAACTGTTACCGCTTGAGAATGGCGGCCATTTGTTGGCCGACGCCGCTGATGAATAACTCGGGGCGGCGAACCATGGCCCCGCGGATGAGCGCCAGGGCATCCATTTGGTTGTCGGTGAGATAGGCTCCATTCATGATGATCCTCAGATAGCCGGGATCGATGAACTGCATCGCCACCGTGATGCCGGTATCCAGCCCGGCCGTGAAAAGCGCATTTGACGCGGGGTCGGTGTCGGCCGCCTCACGCACGGCGTGGATGAGAGCGAGCAGGGTCGGGGCGGTGGTATCCGTCACTTGACGGTCCTTTCGATCGATGTAAACCAGCACGACAGAACTGCCGATTAAGTTATCATAGCACAAAATATGGTAATAGTCAACTATTCGCATCACCCATTGTTGCTTAGGTAAGGGAGATCTGGTATGCTTGCTCGGTCAAATCAACGAACGAAGCAACCTAACCGTAATCCTCCCGCTCGGGTGGTTAGGCGAAGCCGAAAGGACACAATTTAAAATGGCAACTGCCAACCTCAAAGAATTATTGGAGGCCGGAGCTCACTTCGGTCACCAAACCCGTCGATGGAACCCTAAGATGAAACAATACATCTACGGTGCTCGTGGTGGTGTACATATTATTGACCTCGTTCAAACGGGTCCATTGCTGGACGCTGCGATTAAATTTGTTCATGACACCACGGCCGGTGGTGGCAAAGTACTGTTTGTAGCTACCAAGCGTCAGGCAGCTGGGATTGTAAAGGCAGAGGCAGAAGCTGCTGGTATGCCGTTTGTAACCGAGCGCTGGCTTGGCGGTATGCTGACCAACTTCCGAACGATCCGGACGCAAGTTGCCCGCCTCAAGAAAATTGAAGCAGGGCTTGAGAGTGGCGATTACGCGACTAAGTACAACAAGAAAGAGCAGCTGGACTTTACCAATGAAGCTGCTCGCCTCAACCGCATTTTTGGCGGCATCAAGAACATGGACGCGTTACCAGCGGCAATTTTTGTAGTCGACGCTCCCAAGGAAGACCTGGCTATTGCTGAGGCTCGTAAACTGGGTATTCCGGTGGTTGCTATGGCCGATACCAACGCTGACCCCGATCTCATCGACTATCTGATTCCCGCGAACGATGATGCCATTAAGACGGTTAAGATTATCACTCACCTCATTGCTGAGGCCGCGTCTAATGGTAACCAAATCGCCTCAGTTCGCGCCAAAGAAGCTGCTGACCAAGCGTAATTTTCCGATCACAAAACTATAAGACGTAAATGAGATCTCAAATTAAGTTTGGGATGATAGAGAGGAGATAGTATGGCTGTTTCAATTGAAGATATTAAGAAGCTCCGCGACGCTACGGGCGCCGGGATGATGAAGGCCAAAGAAGCATTGGAGGCTGCCAGCGGCGACTTCGATAAGGCGATCGAACACTTGCGCAAAAGTGGTGCGGCATCGGCGGCTAAAAAGGCTGACCGTGAAGCACGCGACGGTGTTATCGAAGGCTACGTTCACTCCGGTCGCATCGGTGTACTCGTGGAAATTAACTGTGAGACCGACTTTGTGGCTCGCACTGAAGATTTCAAAGGCTTTGCCCGCGATATTGCGATGCACATTGCCGCCGCTAACCCAACCTACGTAACCCCGGCCGAAGTCCCCGCCGACGTTATCGAAGCCGAAAAGCGCGTCTACGCCGAGGACACCAAGGGCAAGCCGGAGGAAATTGCTGCCAAAATTATTGACGGTAAGCTGGCCAAGTTTTACGAAAACGTTTGTCTGGTCAAGCAGCCCTTTGTCAAAGACCCGGACAAGAGCATAGAAACGCTCACCGGCGAGCTGGTTGGTAAACTGGGTGAAAACATCGTTATTCGCCGCTTTACCCGCATGGAGCTCGGTCAGCTCTAAGGCAAAGCTAGACGGATGAGGGGTAATTAACCCCTAAAATCTCTGAGCAACCCTCAAAAACACCGCTTGTGGCGGTGTTTTTGGTATAACGGGCGCCTTGGTGATAACTTATGCCTAGCAGCAACGAAGCCCCACAGCGGGGCACGCCGTGGGGCAGCAATGATGAGGAAGTGCACAGATTGGTCAGCTCCCGCGAACCTTCGAAATTCGCTGAACCGGACCGGTCACAAATGGGAAACTATATTTCAAACTGAACAGCCACATTGGCTCGCCGCATTTGATGACGGTTGCTGCAGGGTGGTAGGGATCATGATGCGGGCAGAGGAGCTTGACGTCGCTTGCAAATGGAAAGGTGGAAAAGGGGGTTGTCCCAAATGCTTCCCACGTAGTGGCGAGTCTCCAAATCTTGATTGTGTCGTCATCGCTAAGCTGTATGACATAGCTGCCACTTACGCGGACCCCGGTATCTATTTGATACCTGCCGCAGCCGACGGTGGTGTCGAGTTGGTTCCTCACGTGAGGGCTCTTTTCTATGACGAGGGTTTTGTTTTGGATATAGTGACCCCAGCACGGTTATTTGGCAAGGCGAAGCCCCACTGGCAATGGGGTCGCCGGTGGGGCAGGATGGTCAGTGGGACAGATTGTAGTGCCGGATGAGCGCGCCGGCCAGCGCAGTGAGGACCTCAGTGTCGCCGGTGCTCAATTGGTGCCCCCCGTTTCGCAACTGGCGCAAGTGGACAGCAATCGACTGGGGCGTGTAGCCGATGAGGTCGCCGAGCTGAGCCAAGCCGCAGGCTTTCAACAGCTCCAGTTTACGCCTCGAAATATCGATGCGTGGGTGCTTTATGCGGAACATGTCGTTGCAGGCTCTCGTCAGCGTGATGGCCCGAAACTGGTCCAACGGCACATAGATAGCGCCGTTGATGGTGGGGTAAGTGAACCAGTCGGCGCGGTTACCGGCTGCCGAACCCAGTTCCACCCCAGCCCGCGAGAGCAAGCCGAGGATGATGTTGACGCGGTTGACGCCCAGGCCTCTGATATCGGAAAGCTCCTTACGAGTGATCAACGCACAGTCGGCCAGGGAATTGATCCACAGATGCTCCTTGAGAGGGCACACCGCCGTGAGCTCCTCACCCTGGAGCTGGCGGCTCAGATCGAGGAGCGGCATGTCAGGGTCAAGCTTAGGCTTGGGCCCGGCCGAACTGAAGGCCATCACCCTGTCGTCCACCGCGGCAAAGTAGCGATTGGAGCCATTAGCCGTGAGCACGAGGCGTGGGTCGGACAAAAGTATTTGTGTGACAGCGTCGGTGTCGTCGGGCTTAACCTCGAGAACAATTCGTGTGCGCATGGGAGCGCCTCTCTGTGAGGAACGATTTTGAAATCAGGTTATATCAAAGCAAAATAATCCTCAAAAGTCAATATTTGCGCCCAAGACGAAGCCCCACTGGCAATGGGGTCGCCGGTGGGGCAGGGAAGACTAGAGCTTGATATCGCAGTGGGAGGCAATCTGCCACAAGAAGATGGCTACATGGGGCGGCATATTTTGGCCGTTGGCTTGCAGCTGCCGCGAATTGATAGAGTCTATGGTCTGGCCGCGCAGATCTCCCAGCGTACGCAAGTCCAGGGCCGCCAGCGTGGTATCGCTGATGTAGACATCGGGGCGATGCTGATGGTCGAGGGTGCATTTTACCCCGATCCAGCTGTCAGCCCACCTGAGCGGGATGGCACGAAACTGAGCTGGGGGGACCAATTCATCCAGAAATTTGTAGCCGCTACGCTGGTACTTGGCCAGCGAACCCACGGTTACATGCGCTTCTTCGAGCAGGTCGATCAAAGCCTGGAGCTTCATTGGGCCCATACCCAGGAGACGGCCGAGCTCCGCTTCGGTGACGAAGGAACAGTCGGCGAGCCGATTAATCCACAAATGCCGCTCCATTAAAATGGGGACGGCACTGGATTGGTGGCCGCTCAGGTGGGGCACGAGATCGCTGAACGGTACGTCGGCCAAGTCGTCGACATAATTATCGACCCGAATATTGTTTTGGGCGCACAGACGCAACAGCTGCGCGCTCAAGCTCTCCTTGCCTAAGGGCGGAGCCGGCGTTCCTTCCGCCGTGGCTTGGATAGCGGCGCACAATCTCAGGACGAGACGGAAATCAATGTCGGCGGCTGGATTTACCACGGTATTGGTCATGGCATACTCATTTCAAGGTCAGAAGGGATAGGAAGGGAGTAGAAGTCTTATAACACTATATTATTCTTAAGTAAAGAAATGATGGTCCAAGACGAAGCCCCACTGGCAATGGGGTCGCCGGTGGGGCAGGGAACGAGCTAGAGGTGCTACTCGAACGATTCGGTATCAGGGTTAAAGGGGACGTAAGTCGTTCTCGCTGCCACGTACGTAATGGGATCGAGAGGGTCGGTGATATGGGGTCCCTGCGCTTGCAGCATCGTGGTGAGTATCGAAATAGAGTTGAGCCAATCGTTGGGCACGAAGACGATGCTCATATCGTCGTTGCCGCTATCGCGCCGGATAGCCTGTGCAAGCACTTGCATCTCCGCCAGATTCAAGGGATCGACCTGGCAGAAGGCGTCAACGAGAAACGCTTCGAGCGAGGTACCGAGGAGATCCCAAGTGATGTTCTTGCGGTTCTCGTGCCATAACTGCGCAGACGGTGCTTCGCCTATTCTCGTTTGGCGGTGATCGTGCAACCGCGGTCTGGTCATGCGGTCGAAGTACTCCCCGATGAGGGGATCATTGACCGCGACGAGGATCGCTACTTCGTGGCGTCCGTAGTTCGGATTGGTGAAGGTCCAAACTTTATTCACCGGACGAAGTTTGAGGAGCTCTCTGGCGAAGAGCTCAGACCTCATGAGCCGAGATACTTCCTGTTGGGGCGACATAGGGTCTCCAGATGTCATGGGGTGCAAAAGCCGTGGCCGGATGGTCATAGCTTGGTTATGGTATTTATAACTTGAAATGCTAAAAAAGTCAATGATTGAGTGCAAACGACGAAGCCCCACTGGCAATGGGGTCGCCGGTGGGGCTGAGTGAAGGTCACTCGTGGTCCTCGAAGGAGGCGGTATCTGGATTGAAGCGGGCGTAGGTCAGGGCCGCCAGGTTGAAGGTCTCGGGTTCGAGTGGGTCGGTGATGGAATCTACTCCCAGTCGGTACAGCTTTTCTGTCAGCACCGAAACACAGTCGAGCCAGTTGTTAGGCGCCAGAATGATGCTCATGTTGTGGTTGCCGCTATCGCGCTGCATAACGCCAGCCAGCTCCTGCATCGTCGCCAGATTCGCGGGCTCGATCTGGCAGAAGGCGCGGACGAGAAACGCTTCGAACGAGGTGCCGAGGAGATCCCAGGTGATGGTCTGGCGGTCCTCTACCCAATACCTATCCGACGTCAAGTCGTTGTATCGGGTGCGGCGGTGACGGTGAGCCCATGGCAGGGCCAGGCGCTTGAAGTACTCGTCGACCAGGCGGTCGCGGACCGATACGAGCATGGCCGTTTCCGGGTGTCCGAAGTTGGGGTTGGTAATCGCCCAAACTTTGATCACGGGGTCAAGCTTGAGCAGCTCTCTGGCCATGAGAGCAGGCCCGGTGAGCCGAGATACTTCCTGTTGAGTCGACATAGGGTCTCCAGATGTCATGAGGTGCGAAAGCCGTGAGCGGGTGCTGACGGCTTGGTTATACAATTTATAACTTTAAATTGTTAAAATGTCAATGTTTTGGTGCGGACGACGAAGCCCCACTGGCAGTGGGGTCGCCGGTGGGGCTGAGTGAGGGTTACTCGTTGATGAGGAGGTACCGGGCGAAGTCGCCGGTGCCCGGGCGATAGAGCTGGGGGGCGTTGGCCGCGACGGAGAAGGCGCGGGCCTCGAGCGGATCGACCACCTCCTGGGTGGGCAGGCGGGCGTCGAGATGATCGGCGTTGTAGCGCCAGAAGGGTGCCACCAAGACGATGTCCAGGCGCCCGAGGAACAGGTCATCGATGAGTGCCGCGCCTTCATCGCCGTACTGCTGGTAGAGCTCACCGACGAGTTCTTCCCAGCGGATGTCAAGGAGGTCCCAGACGAGTTCGAGGCGGGTTTCGGGCGCCTCCGTGGTCCAGCTGTGGCCGTTGTCGTCGGAATCGGTATCGACGATGATGTACGGGACGGCCAGCCGTTCCATGTAGACCTCGGCGAGCTCGGGGGTGACCTCGACCGCGAGGCGGGCCACGGCATTGTTGGCATCGTTCGGTGCGACGGCGACCCGGCAGATCTCGGTCACGCATTCGAGGCGAAACAGCACCTGGGCGGCCAGGTGCACGGTGGTGAGTTCGACGCTTGCGGGCATGAGTAACTCCATGTTGTGACCAGGGTGCGAAGCTCGCACCAGTTGAGGGTAGAGCTTGATTAGGCAATTATAACTATGTTGACACAATAAGTCAATACTATTTAACCACAACCGGCAACGATACGCCTCGTTGTGATAAAATTAGTGAGAATTTCAGCTAATATCCGAGGTAACAAATGGTACGACAAATTATTGATGGCGCCGATCCAAAAATGCAAAAAGCGATTGAGCACTTAGACTCGGAGATGACCTCGTTGCGAACGGGACGAGCTTCGACGTCGCTGGTTGATAGCCTGATCGTTGAGGTTTACGGCGTGCCGCAGCCGCTCAAGGCCATTGCCAGTATTAACACGCCGGACTCGCGTTCAATTGCCATTACGCCTTGGGACCGGACGAGTTTGCCAATTATCGAAAAAGCCATCCGCGAAAACCAGCAGCTGGGGCTCAATCCGAATAACGACGGTACGGTGATCCGCCTCAACATCCCTTCGATGACCGAAGATCGTCGCCGCGAAGTGGTTAAGAGCCTGGGCGCCAAAGTCGAGGATTGCCGCATCGCGCTGCGCAATATTCGTCACGATACGCTCGGTGAAGTTAAGAAGCTGGAAAAAGCTAAAGAAGCGACGCAAGACGACGTTAAATTTGCTGAAACCGAGCTCAATAAGAAAATTGAGACGTTTCAGCGTAAAATTGAAGAATTGGAAGCGGCCAAAACCAAAGAGATTATGTCGGTTTAGTCGACTGGCGCCGATTCTTTTGTTAGATTAAGGCGTAAGCAATTTACTGTAATAACATTTCATGAGCTCACTTGCCCACAATCAAGACGTTCCTTACCATCTTGGCATCGTGCCGGATGGTAATAGGCGTTGGGCGCGTGCCAACGGACTCACTGCCTTTGAAGGCCATCGCCGGGGCGTAGACGTGACGCGTGATATCGCAATTGCCGCCTATGAACGGGGTGTAAAAGTGCTGACATTTTACGCGTTTTCGACCGAAAACTGGCAGCGAACCCAAGAAGAGGTTGGCTATCTCATGGAGTTGTTTTTTCGCGTGATTGTCACGGAGTATAAAGAACTTGAGGCGCGCAACGTACGTTTTCGCTTTGTAGGTCGCCGAGACCGTTTAAGCGCCAAAATGATTAAGGCGATTGATGATACCGAGGCGCGTACGGCGCACCTTAGTGAAGGCATGTTTGTGTTGTGTCTGAACTACGGGGGCCAGCAGGAAATTGCTGACGCCGCCGCGGCGCTCATCACGGCGGGGGTAGCCGCGCAAGACGTCACGCCCGAGCGCTTTGCTCAGGCATTGTATGCTCCGGATGTTCCGCCGGTCGATCTGATCATCCGGACCTCTGGCGAGCAGCGGCTGAGCGGTTTTATGCTGTGGCGCTCAAGCTACGCGGAGCTGCTCTTTGTCGATCAGCATTGGCCGGCCTTTACGGCCGGTGACCTCGACGCAGCGCTGGCTGAGTTTGCCGTTCGGCAAAGGCGTTTCGGGAACTAAGCATAATCGGGTACAATGAAACGTAAGTGTTTACCGTAATTATCATCATTTTGTTGTTCGCGTCGCTGGTGCTCCTGCACGAGCTGGGTCATTTCATTATGGCTCGGCGTAATGGGGTCGAGGCCGAGGAGTTTGGGGTTGGCTTCCCGCCCAAGCTTTATGGTAAGCAAATTGGCAAAACCTTTTACTCAATCAACCTGCTCCCGCTGGGTGGATTTGTGCGAATGAAAGGCGAGGATGCGGCCGATACTGAGCCGGGCTCGTTTGGTGCCGCCTCTTTTGGATCGCAGACCAAAATTCTGTTTGCTGGGGTAGTGATGAACTTGTTGACGGCAGTGGTGCTGCTTTACGTGCTAGCGCTGACCGGCTTACCGGGGCTGGGACCACAGTTTGAGCCAACTTTCTTGCACTCCACCTACGCGCAACCCAAGCAGTTGCTGTTGGTGGAAGTGGTGCCGGGTTCGCCGGCGGCACAGGCTGGCCTCAAGCGCGGTGATTACGTGTTGACGGCCAACGGCACGATGCTGACGACCGACGTCCAGCTGAGTGATTTTACGCGTAACCATGCCGGCGAAACGGTCAGTTTGGGCGTGAAGACCGCTAGCGGTACGCACGTGGCGCAGATTAAATTGTTGCCGCCCACGGCCAAAGACGGGTATTTGGGCGTGAGTAGCCAGCAGATTTATAAACTGCGCTATGATCCGCTTCGCGCCGTCGTGGCGGCCGGTTACATTACGTTCGTTTTGTTGTGGGAAACCCTCCTCGGCGTCTTCTCGCTGTTTTGGCATTTCCCCAGTTTGATTGCGGGACTATTTGGGCATGGGGTGCCGGCCGCGGCCGAAGCGACGTCGGGCCCGATTGGGATTGTCTTTATTCTCAAGAGTATCTCAACGCTTGGATGGTCGTACGTGGTGTTATTTATGGCAAACATTTCGGTGGCTTTGGCCGCGTTTAACATTTTGCCACTGCCGGCGCTCGACGGTGGTCGCTGGTTTGTGCTGGCGGTCCAAAAGGTGACGGGACGTAAGTGGAGTGCTGATGCCGAAGCACGGTATCACGCGGTTGGCTTCTTGTGTCTGATTGGGCTCATGGTGCTTATTTCGGTCTATGACGTCCGAAAGTTCTTCTAAGATGAGTGGGGCGTATTGTGGCTAAGCCGCTGCCCGAATTTTTACGGGTGCCATGGACGGTGCCGCAATCGCTGGGAATTTTTGTGACGGCCTGGTTTGCGCTGCCCGTCGGTTTGGTGGTGCTCATTGTGGCCTTAGCTCAGGTGTTTTCGCCGGTTCATACTCTGCTCGTGCTGATTCAGGGCAGCAGTTTGCAGGTGAGTTTTATTTTTGATCTTATTACCGCCGTTACCGCCTTGGGGTTGGTGTGGCTGGCCCTGCGCCATTACCAGGTGGGCTGGGCTGAAGTGGGCTGGCGCAAGTTTGATTTTTGGAAGACCGCCTTGTACCTCGTCGGCGGATTCGTTGGCTTCACGCTGGTGGCGGCGCTGCTGATTGCGCTAGTGAGTTATTTGGTACCGAGCTTTAACGCTAATCAGGCGCAGAGTAATGACTTTACCGGTGCGGTTAAAACGCATGTTAGTCTCACGCTGATCGCGTTGGTGCTCATTCCGCCCATTATTGAGGAAACGGTATTTCGCGGGTTTATTTTTCCCGCCATTGCCAAAAAATGGGGCGTATGGGGCGGTGCGATTGCCTCTAGTGTGTTGTTTGGATTGGCTCACTGGCAGGCAAATGTGAGCATTTACACGTTTGTTTTGGGTCTGGTGCTATGTTTTTTGTACGTCAAGCTCAAAAGCATTTTCCCCGGCATGCTCATTCATATGCTCAATAACTTACTGGCGTTTTACGCTCTAGCATCGAAGTAGCCTAGGCCCAAGGCGGGCGAGCTCTCCTGAGCGAAGATACTAGACGTTGATGGTTACGACGGCTACAATGAGCACAAAGCAATGAAAGAGCCCCCACTCTGGAGCTGACGGCGATGAGCCGGTCCGTTTTTATCCAACGTCACTGGATTGGTCCGTTTAGGCGGACCGCAAGGCAGTCGTCGCGAGGCGATTGCAAAGATAGGATGGTACCGCGGCCTCGTCGCTCCTATCAACACTGCAGTTCTGTGGTGTTGTGAGGGCGATTTTTTAATGAGGATACAACGATGCGACTGAGTCATAATTTTACGAAAACCCGCCGCGACGCCCCAAAAGATGAAACCGCTCGAAACGCGCAACTGCTTATTCGGGCTGGATATGTTCACAAGATGATGGCCGGTGTGTACGCTTACTTGCCGCTCGGTAAACTTGTTCTCGATAACATTGCGCAAATTGTGCGAGAAGAAATGAACGCAGTTGGTGGTCAAGAAGTGCAAATGACCGTGCTTCAGCCCAAAGAATTGTGGGAGAAAACTGATCGTTGGGATGACAAAAAAGTTGATAACTGGTTCAAGACTAAACTGGCTAATGGTACCGAAGTCGGCGTTGGACTATCACATGAGGAGCCAATTGTAGACTCGCTGAAGGCGTTTGTCGGCTCATACAAAGATTTACCGATCACGATCTACCAGATTCAGAGCAAGTTTCGCAATGAACTTCGCGCCAAGAGCGGTTTACTGCGCGGTCGCGAGTTCATTATGAAAGATATGTATACTTTCGCTCAGACTCAGGAAGAGCACACCAAGCTGTATGAGCAAATTGCTGAGGCCTATATACGGATTTTTGAACGATTGGGACTGGGTGACAGCACTTACCGTACCTATGCGGATGGCGGTTACTTCACTGAGAAATTTAGCGACGAATTCCAAACCGTCAGTCCAATCGGTGAAGACACAATTTACGTCGATGAAAAAAAACGCATTGCTATCAACAAGGAAATCTACACTGACGAAAACCTCGCCAAGCTGAACTTTAATCGAGCCGATTTGGTGGAAAAGCGTGGTGTCGAAGTGGGCAATATTTTCCCGCTTGAAAGTAAATATTCCGATGCGCTCGATTTATATTACGTTGACGAGAAGGGCCAACGTCAGTCCATTATTATGGGCTGTTATGGCATTGGAATTAGCCGTCTGGTGGGTATGATTGCGGAGCATTTTGCTGATGACAACGGTCTCGTCTGGCCGGCATCGATTGCGCCGGCCGAGGTGCATCTGGTGGCGTTAGGAACTGACGCGGAAATTGTGGCGGCGGCCGACGATTTGTACCACGAGCTGACAGCGGCAGGGCATGAGGTTATTTATGATGATCGTGACGTGCAGGCCGGGCTGAAGTTTGCTGATGCCGATCTCATGGGCATGCCGCTACGCATCACCGTCTCTAAGAAAACTTTGGCCGAAGGCAGCGTCGAGTTTAAAGCCCGCACCGAAGAGGAAACGCGCATGGTGAAGCTAGCAGACGTGATTACGGCGCTCTAGGGTCGTTTATTTCATGTTAACTTTGAGAAACGACAAGGTATTAGTAAGGAATGCGGCCCCGGAACCGGCTTGGCTGTACTGGTGATCGCCGCCTGCGTAGGTGTAGTAAACATGAGGAATGTTGGCGGCGGTAAGGCTAGAGTCGAGGCTAGCGCTAAAGGCGATTGGCACGACCGTATCGGCGGTACCATGGTTAATCTCGACCGGTGCGGTAATGGCGCTGACATAGTTGATAGCGGAAATATCGTGCCAGAAGGCGGGACTCGATTTTGGCGTGCCATGCGCAGTGATGAAGGCGGCTTTTTGCGGTATAAGATCGGCTGGTAGCATGGCAACTGGCCAATTATTGAGGGTGTCGTCAACTGAACCAACCACGCCCGAAGCGGTGATAATAGCTTTGACGGGCAAATTGTGGCTGGCGACGGCGGCACGCAAGACCACGGCCCCGCCCATACTGTGACCAAGCCAGGCCACTTGGTTGGCATTAACGCCCGACAGGTTGACGAGCGAGGCGGTGAGACCCAGCAAATCGTAGGTATAGCCCGCCTCTAGGTCGCCGACGGTAGGGGAACCGGCGGAGCTGCCGTTGCCCCGATAATCGAGCTTAAGGATAGCGTAACCGGCGCTACAGAACGTATTCATAAAACCCTGGTAATCGGTAGCGTCGGTTTTATAGGTGGTGGGCGCGATGTAGCCGTGAGCCAAAATGATGACCGGGTAGCCGCCGCTGGGAGCGGCGGTAGATGGTTGTTGGAATAAAGCGTATTCGGTGAGGCCGTCGACACGAAACGACACCACCTTGGTGGGGCAGCCGCCGCGGCTGGGTAAGGTTTGGGTCACCGTGACGGGGCTTGGAACCACGGGGTGAGCGCGTACCGCAGCAATACTGAGGGGATTTGGCGGCGCCACCGTCGGCGAGGCAGAGACTTTGGGGCGTGGTGTTGGCGCCTTGGCGGGAGCACTTGTTAGCACGATCAGGCCAATGGCGGAGCCAACAGATAATACTATCAGCACAATGATGGCAATGAGGAGACGCTTCATAGAGCTAGTATACCTGGGCTAACTGTCGTAAGCGGCCAAAAAGGCGTTGTTGTTTTTTAGCAGGTCGGATAGTCCGGTAGGATTTACAAACAGGTGACCAGTATCAGGGTACGTAAAATACTCGTGAGTTTTACCCGCGGCGGTGAGGGCGAGGTTGAGCTTAGCTGCAAAGGCCGGAGGGACACTGACATCGGTGAGGCCTTGGTTGATTTGTACCGGTACTGATAAACTTGAAACGTAGTTGATGGAAGATGCGTCATGCCAGTAGGCCGGATTTTGGCTGGGCGGCCCTTCGGCGCCGAGCACTTGGCGGCGCTTGATGGCGACATCTGGTGGAACACGGCCGGTCCAATGAAATGCCAGGTTGGGGAGTGAATCGACGGCGCCAGCAATGGTAATGAGGCCGCGAATCGGCATGTTATGGGGCGCAACACCGGCGCGGAGGATTATCGCGCCGCCCATGCTATGGCCAATGAGGACGATTCGACTGGGATTTGCCAGAGGATAGGTAGGCATGGAAGCGGCCAGGTTTAAGACATCGTAGGTATCATCCGGCGAAAATAAGCCGTTGCTGGCAACTCCCTGGGAGCTGCCAACGCCGCGGTAATCGGGTTTTAAGATGAGATAGCCGTGTTGGCAGTACGATTCGATCATGGCTTGATACTGGGTGTTGTCGGTCTTGTAGGTTTTGGAATCGGTGTAGCCATGCGCAAAAATAATTACCGGGTAGCCGCCGCGCGGCATGGCGGCCACGGGACGGGTAGCCAGCGCGTACTGAGTGAGGCCGTCGGAGTGAAATGACACGATGTTCGTAGGACAGCCGGCGCGGGGCGCGACGGTTTTGACGGCGGCAATAACGCCGGGGGTGAGGGGATGCAGCCGGACCGCTTCAATGGCAGCTGGGTTGGGTTCGTCACCGTCTGGTTCAGGTTTCGTAAAACTCGTCACGCCAAAAATCGCCAGGGCAAGACTGCCCAGCGACGCGGTGATGATGAGAGCGAAAAGCGCGCGTTGTTTAACCATAACTACCTTTATAATACAGGATCTATCGAGGCTAGGGTCGCGGTTTGCTGCGTAGCCTGCTGGAACAAGGTCGTAATCAAACCTTGCTCGTATCAGATAGGAACGGTATGCTAGAAAGGCATAACCACTTAGCTGGGATAATTTCGTCTTTATGTTTAACCGCCTTCTGGGACTTGTGTCTCACGACATTGGAATCGACCTTGGGACTGCCAACACTCTCGTCTATGTACGGGGCAAAGGGATCGTTATTAACGAGCCCAGCGTTGTGGCGGTAAATACCAAAACTAAGCAGGTGCTGGCAATTGGCGATGAAGCCAAAGCCATGGTTGGCAAAACGCCGGCCTCAATTGTGGCTACGCGTCCGCTGGTTGATGGTGTGGTGAGTGATTTTGAAGTGACTGAGCAAATGCTCAAATATTTCATTAATAAAGTCCACAAAGAAAGCTATGCAATTTTCCCGCGTCCGCGCGTGGTGATTGGGATCCCGAGCGGCGTGACCGAAGTTGAAAAACGGGCCGTGGAAGACGCTGCCACGAATGCCGGCGCCCGCCAAACTTTTTTGATTGAAGAGCCCATGGCTGCCGCCATTGGTTCGCGGCTACCGATTCAAGATGCGGCCGGTTCGATGATTGTGGACATTGGCGGCGGCACCACCGAAGTGGCGGTTATTAGTTTG
The DNA here is from genome assembly GCA_019352195.1 of Candidatus Saccharimonadota bacterium. Taxonomy (GTDB): domain Bacteria; phylum Patescibacteriota; class Saccharimonadia; order UBA4664; family UBA4664; genus JACAFG01. The sequence goes on from JACAFG010000005.1 coordinate 80,675, forward strand.
GGTGGGATTGTGGCATCGAGGAGCCTACGTATCGCCGGGGATGAACTGAGTGATGATATTATTCAATTCGCGCGCGAGCACTTTAGCCTGCAAATTGGTGAACGAACGGCTGAAAATATTAAGATTCAGATTGGTTCGGCTCACTTGGTGGCGGGTATGAAGCCGGTACCAATGCGCGGGCGCGACTTGGTGACGGGTTTGCCGAAGCAAATTATGATTGAGCCTGAACAAGTACGATTGGCGTTGTCAAAAAGTGTGCGCGAGATCGTCGAGGCCATCAAAATCACGATCGAGGAGACACCCCCCGAGCTGGTCGCCGACATTATGGACCGGGGGATCATTTTGGCGGGTGGCGGTGCATTGCTGAAAGGGCTGGATGTCATGATCCTCAACGAAACCCGCATGCCCGTTCATATTGCCGATGATCCGCTGACGGCGGTGGCGCGGGGGACAGGTCTGGTGCTCGAAGACATCGATGCGCTTAAGGACGTCCTTGTGCCAACGCAATTTGGCAAGATTCCGAGGTAGGCAGTTGGATCAGCAATTCCTTAGGTTGGGTAAGGTATGGTGGGTGAGCGACGCGGTTATGCTTGGCCGGATTCGAGGTGGTCAAAACTTTAGAGGGCAAAGAACAAGATGAAGTTGACGCGGAGCAATCGCCGCATTGTTATTATTGTCGGCATTGGCGCAGCGCTGGTGCTGGCCGGTGTATTAGGGATTTTGTCGCCGGTGCGGTGGGTGTTTGATCATACGGTATTGCCAATTGGCACCGGCCTGGCATCGGTGGGCAGCTCAACGAGTCAAACCATTGCCAATATCACCAACGTGCAGGATTTAGCCAAGCAAAACGATGCCTTAGCCCGTGAGAATGCGGCGCTGCGACAGCGTTTAGCTGCCGATGCTAACACCCGCAGCGATAATGACGAGCTGCGGCGCGAGCTTGGTCTGCAAATAGCGGGTTCGCCGCATGAGGTAGCGGCCGAAGTTATTGCGTATGAGCCAAATTCGTATCGACAGTTTGTCACGATAAATTCGGGCAGCCAAGCCGGGCTTAAAGTTGGTATGGCGGTCATGAGTGATGGGGTTTTGGTAGGACTCGTTAACGACGTTCAAGCGAGCGTATCGCGGGTGATTTTAGTGAGCGATCCGGAGTTCAAACTGACGGCCAAAGATCAGGATACGGGGGCAACGGGCTTGGTTCAGGGACAACTGGGGGCGGGCTTGATTATGGCCGAGATTGGACAAACTGATCAAGTGCATCCAGGCGACACGGTGACGACGGCGGGGCTTGGTGGTTCGGTTCCGGCAGGGCTCTTGATTGGTAAAATTGAGTCGGTTAACGGTTCGACCAACGCGGTCTTCCAATCGGCTGAACTGTCAACCTCGGTCCGGCCAAATTTGCTCCGTTTTGTGATGGTGGTAACGGGATGAAACCATTAATGCTTAGTGGAGTAGCGGTGGTTATTTTTATGCTGCAGCTAAGCTTTATTCCCGCACTGCGGCCGTTTGGGGTTGTTCCTAACGCGGGACTCGTCTTAGTAGCGCTGGTGGGGCTGTACGGGACGGCAAGTTTGGCCCTGATAATTGCTGTAGCGGGCGGTTTGACGCTCGACTTAGTGAGTGGCGCAAATTTTGGTTTGTATGTGGCTCTTTTTACCGTCGTGGCCCTCGCGGCGGGTTATATTCACCGCGCTGGACTCAACTGGGTCGGCCCTTCGATGGCGATTGGTCTCGTGATTGTCGCTACGCTCGTGCAGAACTTCATTATTTTGGGTGGGCTGCTGCGGGTTACGAGTAGCTGGCCGCTCGGGTATGTGCTGGGTCAAACGGGGCTCGAACTTATTCTTAACACCTTTCTCGTGCTGGTGCTGCGGCCGCTCGTGCAGTGGCTGTTGCCAACGGGCCGGGGTGAGTTGGAGATTGATAACTAATGCCACGATCAATTTTTGGATATTTGGAAGGTCGGCCACCCAGTGAACTGGGCGATATGGCGATTTCAGGTGGCAGCGGCAAGTCCGAGGCCTGGTCGGAAGCGATCTTACCGGCCGACGCTTCAATTTCGCCCGAATCCGCTACCGACCGTCGGCCGCTGCTTATTTTTGGCTTGGTGGTGGCAGCAGCAGTGTCGGTGCTAGGGCTGAGATTGTTTTGGCTACAAGTAGTTACCGGCAGTCACAACTTAGCGTTGGCGGATGGTAACCGTATTCGTGAGCAGGTGGAGCGGGCTCCGCGAGGACTTATTTATGACCGCAATGGAGTCTTGCTGGCACAAAACCAAGCTAGTTTTGATGTCACGGTTATTCCGCAACAACTACCAACCACTCCAGCGGCACGTCAGGCCGAATACGCTTTGGTGGGGCCGCTGATTGGCTTAACCCCGGAGCAGGTGGCGGCCAAGGCCGAGATAACCTGTGCGGCAGATAAGACGGCCGACTGTCTCCAGACCCCGGTGCCACAGCTCATCTTATCGGGCCTCGGGCGCGATCAGGCGTTGGTGTTTGATCAAAACAGCGCCAATGGTAAGCCAATTCGGGTGCTAGCGAGTGTTGACCCTGTGGCAGGGAGCAGCCTGGTGCTGTCGATTGATGATGCCCTCGAGCAACATTTGGCGGCGGCCATTCAGGCGCAGATGACGGCATCAGGGGCGGTACGCGCCTCTGGCGTGGCGGTAGATCCGCGTACCGGTCAGGTCCTCGCCGTCGTCTCGCTCCCGTCGTACGACAACAACTTGTTTGCCAAAGGCATTTCGCAAACCGATTACAATAGCTTGCTCTCCAACCCTGGTCAGCCGCTGTTTAACAAAGTTATTAGTGGCGTGTATCCAACCGGCTCCATTATCAAACCGCTCGGAGCCTCGGCGGCGCTGCAGCAAGGCGTGATTGATACCTCGACGATCGTGAATGACACCGGCAAAATTGTGGTTCCAAATCAATACGACCCCGCCAATCCCGCAATTTACTATGGCTGGGAACGTACGACCGGGCTGGGGCCAGTAAATGTGGTGCAGGCGTTAGCCCAGAGTTCGGATATTTTCTTCTACGAAGTCATGGGTGGTTTTACCGACTTTCTTCATTATTTGGGTGTGGATAAACTTGCGAGCTATTATCAATACTTTGGTTTGGGCTCCAAAACCGGGATCGATGTTCCTGGTGAGGCCGCCGGACGAGTGCCGACCCCCGCTTGGAAAAAAGCTTTCTCGGGCCAAGCCTGGTATACCGGGGATACCTACAATGTTTCGGTAGGGCAGGGGGACTTGCTGGCTTCGCCGCTGCAAATGGTAATGGCGATTTCCGCAATTGCGAACGGTGGGACTTTGTACCAGCCGCACTTGGTGTCGCAGGTAAAAGATACTACCGGTAAAGTCGTGCAAACGATAGCGCCCCACATTGTGCGTCAAGGCTTCATTTCGGCGTCTAACTTAAACATTGTGCGCCAAGGCATGATGGCGGCTGTTACAGAGCCTAAGGGGACCGCCTGCTGCAAGATTCGGGACCAGGTCCCGGTGTCGGTGGCCGCCAAAACCGGTACGGCCGAGACCGTGAATCATGACACCGGCGCTAGCGCCGCGACCCAAAGCAAGCCAGAGGCGTGGTTTGAAGCTTTTGCGCCAGCTACCGGGGACCCAAAAATTGCGATCGTGATTCTTATTGAGAACTCGGGTGAAGGCGCAGCGTACGCAGCGCCGGCCGCGCGCGAAACGTTGGCGTGGTATTTTACTCAAGGTGCGGGTTCTAAGCCCTAATAATCAGCTTGTTATCAGCTGAGTTTTATAGGGTAAGGCCAGTCAGGCCGGCGTTAGGAGATGATATTTTCGCTAAACAATAGTAACTCTTGACGTTCATCGCAACCTGCGGGAACATGTATAAGCAAAACGAAGAACAAATCGAACGGTTAAGTTTGAAGCAGCGTAATGAGCCACCTCGGGCATAAGCTCGGGCCTTTTTTTCACCCCCATACAGTGGTTACGCTTTACGAAGGAGCTATCTAAATATGAATACCATGAGCAACGAATTTTTACTGACGAGTGACGGCATTGCCACGCTCAAAGAAGAGCTGAACACACTTATTAAAGTTGAGCGTCCCGACATTGCCGAAAAGCTTAAAGAAGCTAAGGCAGAGGGCGATCTTAGCGAAAACGCCGGCTGGGACGCCGCACGCGACAAGCAGGGCTTTGTGGAAGGCCGTATCTCAGAAATTGAGCACATTTTGAAGCACGCCAAACTCATTCAGGCGAAAAGCAGCACGTCGGTGAGCCTGGGTTCAACCGTTCATGTCGAGCTTGAAGACGGCCGTCAGGAATACACCATTGTTGGCCCAACCGAAGCTAACCCCGATAAGGGCATGATTTCGGATCAGTCGCCTCTCGGTATGGCTCTGCTTGGCAAGAAGCCTGGTGAAGAGGTCGAGATTACCGTCCCCAACGGGACCATGACCTACAAAATCGTCAAAATCGCTTAGAGCGTCAGGCGGGATCACTGTATGTGATCTGGCGTCGGGACCTCAGGCTCACAAACGCCACTTTCAGAAGAGAGTGGCGTTTGTGGCTTTACCACAAGCTCACTCGAAAGGTACAATGGGGCGCATGACAAACCCACAGACAACTGACTGGCTCGATAATTTAGTTGAGCAGATTTTGGTGGCGCGGCCGAAAGGCGAAATTATTGTGTCGAGCGGGCACTCGCCCTCGGGGACGTATCACGTCGGAACCTTGCGTGAAGTTATGACGGCCAACGCGATTACCTGGGCCATACGACGGGCAGGGCGTGATGCTAAGCACGTTGATTTTGTGGATGATTTTGACGCTTTTCGCAAAGTGCCTCTGGGCATTGGGGTGCCCGAGAGTTGGTCGCAGTATTTGGGGCAGCCCCTGCGCGTGGTGCCTGATCCGTTTGAGTGTCACGAGTCGTACGGTGCCCACTTTGTTACCGACTTATACGAAGGCCTCGCAGCGATTGGCGCGACGCCCGACGAAACGCTGTCGGGCTATGATCTGTATAAAGCGGGCACCTACGCCGAGCAAATTGAAACGGCATTGGCTAAACTCGATGACATTCGTCATATTTTGACCGATGTTGGCGGTCGCCAGCTCGATGAGCGCTGGTCGCCGGTACAAATTTTGAGTGATAGTAATAATCTGCGTCAATGGAAATACGCCGGCTATAACGCCAGGACTAAAATGGTGAGCTGGACGGATGGTGACGGCGCAACAGGTGAGCTGCCCATAGATACCGGGCGTATTAAGCTGGACTGGCGACTGGACTGGCCGGCGCGGTGGGCTAAGTGGGGAGTTGATGTCGAGCCATTTGGCCGCGATCACGCTACTAAAGGCGGGTCATACGATACGGGACGTGTCTTGGTGTCACAAATCTTCGGCGGTGAGGCACCCGTACCAGTCCCATATGAATTTATTATGACGGTAGGCGAGACCAAGAAGATGAGTAAATCATCTGGTAACGTGTTAACGCCAAAAGATGCGCTAGAAGTTATGCCGCCTGAGCTCCTGCGCTACTTCATTGTGAAAAACCGACCGGGGCGAACCCTTAATTTTGATGCCGGAGTCGGTCTGTATACCCTCATTGATGAGTACGTGCGTGAACGCGGATCAAGTTCGGCTGGCATTGCTTACGCCAATAGTGTGCTGACGACCGAAACGCTCAGCGATGTGCCGTTTAGCCATCTGGTGGCGGTCTCCCAGGCTGTTCCCGGTAATACCGAGGCTATTTATGAGGTGTTGGCCCGAACCGGCTATGCCAAGCAGGTGCAGTCTCAGCGCGATATTATTGCTCGCGAGTTGGTATTTGTGGCTAACTGGCTGGCCAAACACGCCCCGGACAGCGTGAAGTTTAGCCTGCAAGCTGATCTGCCCGCCATGGAGTTATCAGAGGCGCAACAGGCATTGCTGGGCAATCTAGCCGTGGCGATTCAAACTAATAATCTCGATGCCGAAGGCATGCATCTGGCAATCTACTCAGCTGCCGAGACGCATCAGCTCACGCCGGCACAGGCGTTTCAGGCGCTTTACCGCGTATTGCTCAACCAAGACTCTGGTCCCAAGGCCGGATGGTTTCTGGCGTCGCTAGCCGAGCAGGACAAGCCTTGGCTGGTAAAGCGGCTGAAGGCAGCCTCCGCTCCTCGTGCCGAGGTTTCGAACGCTCCTAAGTCGCTTGAGGCTGTGGTTGGCGGTAAGACGATATTTGCGATTGATCCGAAGGTTGTCGCGGCTTTTGCACAGCCATACGTGGGCTACGTCGTGGCTGATATTACGGTCAACTCAAGTGGCGACCAAGACGGTGCCTTGGCGCAAGTGAGCTTAGCCAACCGCGGTATTACTAAAGACACTATTACGGCCGAGCCGCTCATTGCCGTATGGCGTGATGTGTATCGCAGTTTCGGGGTTAAACCGAGCGATTATCGTTCAAGTGTTGAGGCTTTGGTTCGGCGTGAGCTCGACGGCAAGCCGGCCAGTGTCAACTCAATCGTTGATTTGTATAATTTGGTTTCGGTACGCAATTTATTGCCCATGGGGGCTATGGATTTGGATCACGTGCATGGCACGATTCGGCTGCGGTTTGGCAAAGTCGGCGAAACGGCCGACCTGCTCGGTAAAGATAAGCCCGTGGATATTAGTTCTAAGCACGTCGTTTATGCCGATGACGACCATATTATTACGTGGCTATGGAATCATCGCGACGCCAAAGATACCGCAGTAACGACCGATACCAAGCACGCCATATTCTTCATCGACAGTGTTAGCGGGAGCGAAGTAGTGCAAACGGCGTTGGATGAATTAATAGCCGGCCTTGAAGCCTTGCCTGGTAATACGGTGCTGGCAAGTGGGGTTATCGGCTAGATTCGGCTTAGTCGGTGGTTGCCCCGTCCTAGCTGGCTCGTCCGACAGATCATTGCGCTGTTACGAGCCGAAGGATCTAGTCGTATGGGCGGGGCGGAATTGACGTCGCGTGCTCGTGGTGTTTGCGCACACGCTCATTTCAGCCGTATAATCGAGTCACTATGATTGACGTAAAATACCTCCGCGAAGCCCCCGAAGAATACCGTCACGCCGCCAAGGAGAAGGGGATGGGCGCTGAGGCTATCGAAGTCGCGCTTAAATTAGACGCATCCCGCCGCCAATTGATCGGCGAAGCTGAGCCAATCCGGGCTCAGTTGAATATTAAAGGTAAGCCAACGCCCGAAGAGTTAACCAAGCTGCAGACCGCCAAGGCGAAGCTCGCCGAAATCGACGTCAAATTGCAAACGGTGGAAGCCGAGTTTGCTCAGGCATTACTGAGTATTCCCAACTTACTGGCTCCAAATACCCCTTCAGGCGGGGAAGAGCACAACCGTGAAGATCGTGCTTGGGGTGGTCAGCCAAAGCATGACTTTGAAGCCAAAGAGCATTTGGCGATCGCCGAAGCGCATGGCTGGATCGACTTTGAGCGCGGAGCGAAAGTGGCTGGCTCCAAGTTTTACTACCTCAAGGGGGCAATTGTGCGGCTTGAGCTCGCTGTCACTCAGATGATTTTTGATCGCTTACACCAAGACGGTCTTGAGCCCGTGCTCGTGCCGCACATGGTGAATTCGCGGGTGCTGGAGGCCTCGGGCTATCAGCCTCGCGGTGAAGAACAGCAATCTTACAAAATTGAAGGTGATGATCTAACACTTATTGGTACGGCCGAAATTCCGCTGACAGGGTTTTATGGCGATGAAATTCTCAGTGAGGCTCAATTGCCGTCGGCTTTTGCTGGTCTTAGTCCCGCCTACCGCCGCGAAGCTGGGGCTTATGGTAAGTACTCCAAAGGCCTGTACCGGGTGCATCAGTTTAACAAACTTGAGATGTATGTCTTTTGTAAGCCGGAAGAAAGCGCCAGTTGGCACCAAAAATTAGTAAAAATAGAAGAAGATATCTGCCAAGCGTTGGAGTTGCCCTACCGGGTAGTACGGATTGCGGCTGGGGATATGGGTGCTCCGGCCTATGAAAAATACGATATTGAGTACTGGAGCCCCTTGGAACAGACGTATCACGAGCTGATGAGCTGTAGTAATGTGACTGATTTTCAGGCTCGCAGGCTAAATATTCGTTATCGCGCCGATGACGGCAGCGTCCAATTTGTGCATACTCTAAATGGAACAGCGGCCGCGTTTAGTCGAATGCCGATTGCGATCATCGAAAACCATCAGCAAGCCGACGGCTCGGTCCGTGTCCCACAGGCGCTATTACCTTACTTTGGAAGGGAGTCCCTATGATCAAACTAGATGTGTCCGGACGCAACTACGAGGTCGACAAGCGACTTAAGGATTACTTAGAAGATAAAATTGGCGGTTTGGAGCGATATTTGCCCCGTCAACTTAAAGATTCGGCCGAAGCTGTGGCAGTGCTATCAGATGACAAAAGCGGCCGAGAAGACAATCGATTTGTTTGTGAAGTTATTATGAAAGTGAGCGGCGAGAAGTTTGTGGCCAAAGAAGGCACTGTCAACATGTACGCCGCCATCGATATTGTGGATGCGAAGCTCAAAGCCCAGCTCGCTACGTTTAAGGATAAATACACGCTCGAGCCACGCCGCGCCAAGATGCTGGGACGCCTCGTGGGGCGGACATCTGAGGCTGATGAACCCCTCGCAGAGCCTGCGGCCGAGTAGATATCGCCTAAGCGAGTGGCATTTTTAGAATTTTCGGGCGCTTCGGTGTAAAATAGGGCAGATGTCCAATTTACTTACCAAAATTATTGGTGATCCGAGCGACCGCGAAATCAAGCGTGCCCGCGCGCTGGTCGATCGTATCAATAAGCATACCGACGCTATGTCGGCAAAATCTGACGATGAGCTGCGTAACGTCACGGCCGAGCTGCGAGCGCGCCTCGAAAAAGGTGAGAGTCTCGACTCGCTTTTGCCCGATGCCTTTGCGGCGGTGCGGGAAGCAGCGGGGCGGGTAATTGGCATGCGTCACTATGACGTTCAGCTGATAGGCGGCATTATTCTTCATCAAGGCAAAATTGCCGAAATGAAAACGGGTGAGGGCAAGACCCTTACCGAAACTGCGCCAGCGTATCTCAACGCATTGAGCGGCAAAGGCGTGCATATTGTGACGGTAAACGATTACCTCGTACGCCGCGACGCCGGCTGGATGGCGCAAATTTACCACGCCCTCGGCATCACCACTGGCATTATTGTGCCCGACGCGGTGTTTGGGGTGTCGGCATTTGTTTTTGATCCCGATTTTGTCGACCCCGATGCTAACGATGAGCGTTTGGTGCACTTGCGTCCAGCCGCGCGGGCCGAGGCCTACGCCTGCGACGTCACCTATGGCACGAATAATGAGTTTGGTTTCGATTATCTGCGCGACAACATGGTAGACGATTTGCGAAAGATGGTTCAGCGCCCGCTAAACTTCGCCATTGTCGACGAAGTAGACTCGATCCTAATTGATGAAGCCCGCACACCACTCATTATTTCGTCGCCGGCCAACGAAGCGACTGATAAGTATTATGATTTTGCCCGCATGGCGGCGGCGCTGAAGCCAACTGAGCACTACACGGTTGATGAAAAACTCAAAGCGGCCAGTCTAACTGATGAGGGTATTGAAGAGATCGAGCGGGTTTTGGGCGTTGATAACGTCTATGAGGCCGGACGAATTGATGATGTCCACCATATCGAGCAGTCGCTTAGGGCGGTAGCGTTGTACCAGCGAGACCGCGACTACGTTATTCAAAACGGCGAAATTATTATTGTTGACGAGTTTACGGGACGACTTATGCCGGGACGCCGTTGGAGTGATGGCTTGCACCAAGCGGTTGAGGCCAAAGAAGGGGTTGAGATTAAGCAGGAGTCGCTGACGCTCGCCACGATTACCTTCCAGAACTTCTTCCGGTTATATAACAAATTGTCAGGAATGACAGGAACCGCCGCGACAGAAGCTGAAGAATTTGGCAAAATATACAATTTGTATGTTGTAACGATTCCAACTAATCAGCCCAATGTGCGTGATGACCGCCCGGACCGCATTTATAAGACTGAGGAAGGCAAGTTTCGGGCCATCGCGCGCGAAGTTGCCGAGCGTCACGCCGCTGGGCAGCCGGTACTTATTGGTACGGTCTCGATCGCTAAGAACGAGCTTTTGGGTACCTTTTTGACGCAGCTTCAAGTGCCGCATCAAATTTTGAATGCCAAAAACAACGAAACTGAGGCAGCTACGGTAGCGGCGGCGGGCGAGCGCGGGGCGGTAACTTTGGCCACCAATATTGCTGGCCGCGGCACCGACATTGTATTGGCCCCCGGAGTGGCCGATTTGGGCGGATTGCACGTGGTTGGGACTGAGCGTCATGAAAGTCGCCGGATTGATAACCAGCTGCGCGGTCGTGCTGGGCGTCAGGGTGATAATGGTTCGACCCAATTCTTCGTTTCGCTTGAAGATGATCTCATGCGTATATTTGGCGGTGAGCGAATTCAGAGCATGATGACGATGCTCGGGCTTGATGACGATACCCCAATTGAGAACAAAACCGTTTCTAAAAGCCTTGAAAGCGCCCAAAAACGTGTAGAAGGCCATAACTTTGATACCCGCAAACAGTTGGTTGAATATGACGATGTCATGAATAAGCACCGCGAGGCTATCTATAGCCGTCGCCGCCGCGCTCTTGAGCACTCTAAGCTCCGAGAAGAAATTGAGCCGATGATTCATGGTCAGCTGGAGGCAATGGTAACAGCGCATACCAACACGCGTACCAATGAAGTCGATTACCCGGCTTTGCTGGAGGCATTTGGCAGCATTTTGCCGCCGACGGCGGAAACGGCCGATAAACTGCAGCGCGCTCATGAATCCGAACTTATCGCGATTATGATGGATCAAATCTTGGCTGATTACGACGCGCGAACCGAGCACTTTACGCCCGAGGCCATGGCGCTTTTAGAACGATATGTGTATGTTAATGCGCTCGACCGGTTATGGATTGAACACCTGGAAGCTATGGATAGCCTGCGCAATGGTATTGGGCTTCGGGCGATTGGTCAGCGCGATCCACTGGTGGAGTACAAGCGCGAAGGTTTCCGTATGTTTAAGCAGCTGGTTGGACTCATAGAGGCCGAAGTGGCGACAACTATCTTTAAAGTCAGTATTCATCAACATGATCACGCCGATCATGAAGCGCCGGTCGAGACCGCATTAACGCGCGCTGCGGCTGATGCCACGTCTAACACATCACTTACGGCGGGTGCGGGTGGACCGGGCGTTGACGGCGTACGAGCAGCCGGATCACGAACCGAGCGTCGGGCCAAAGCCCCCGTGGTTGGTGCCGCCAGCGCGACCAAGAAACGTAAGAGACGCCGCTAACTTTGGAGGTGATGGCATGAAAACGGCAATCCTAGGTTTTGGCGTAGAGGGTCAGGTTTCAGCGGAATATTGGGCACAACTGGGCGCCGATATTACGATTTGTGATGAAAATGTAGACCTTAAAGTGCCCAGCGGCTGGTCGGCTCAACTTGGTTCGACTTGGCTAGATAACCTCGATCAATATGATGTATTGGTGCGGACGCCGGCATTGCGTCCGGACCGGATTGCTGACGCTAATGCAGGTACTGATTTAACCGCCAAGACCACGTCCGGCCTACGGGAATTTATGGCGAAGTGCCCGGCCCAAATTATTGGCGTAACGGGCACTAAAGGCAAAGGCACGACCACAATGCTGATTGCTAAAATGTGCGAGGCAGCCGGGCGTAACGTCTTTGTGGGGGGCAATATTGGCTTACCGCCACTAAGCTTTTTGGATGAGGTAACCGCCGATGATCTCGTAGTGCTCGAATTATCGAGTTTTCAGCTGTTTGACGCGACCGTGTCTCCCCATATCGCCGTATGCCTGATGGTGGTTCCCGAACATCTCAATTGGCATCGGGATTTTGCCGAGTATGCGGCGGCCAAAGGCAATATTTTTGCTCATCAAACTGCCGGCGATTTGGCCGTCTATTACCCGCGTAATGACACCTCAAGCCAGCTGGTGGCCCTGTCGCCCGGGCATCATGTGCCATATCTTGAGGCGCCAGGGGCAATTATTGACGGTGATTATGTCAAAATAGACGATCAAACGATCTGTCGTACCGACGAAATTGGCTTACTGGGACCACATAATCAGCAAAATATTGCGGCGGCAATCACGGCGGTGTGGGAGCTGTTGGACCACAATACCCAGGCCATTGCTGGGGTCGTACGCGACTTCAAAGGTCTCGAACATCGGCTTGAGCTAGCTGGCGTGTATCAAGGCGTGCGCTATTATGATGATTCGTTTGCCACGACGCCCGAAACGGCGATTGCCGCAATCCAGGCCTTTGCGGGCGAAAAAGTCGTTATTTTGGGCGGTGCAGATAAAGGTGCGTCATATGACGAGCTGGCGGGGGTAGTAGAAGATACCAAAGTAATTCACGCCCTGCTTATTGGCGAACAAGCGCCTCGACTCGCCACAGCCCTCGATAAAGCCGGTTTTTCGCATTACACCGTGGTGAAGTGGCAAGGAATGGACTCGCTCGTTCAAACGGCTTCACATTTAGTAGAGCCCGGCGACGTGGTGCTCCTTAGTCCGGGCTGCGCCAGTTTTGGTTTGTTTACCAACTATAAAGATCGGGGTAATCAGTTTATGGCGGCCGTCCACGCATTAATTTCGAAAGAGGTGTAGCTTGCAGCACGACATAAGCGAACAAACATTGCCGAGCGGAGCCAAGGGGCTGCTGGTGAATGTCCCGGGAGCACCGGTTTACAACATCGTGGTGCGGTTTAATTCTGGCTACCAATTTGGTAATTTTGAGCGTTTTGAGCTGCCGCATGTGTTGGAGCATATGATGGGCTGCGGCTCGGCCGCGTACCCGAAACCAAACGAGTTTAAGGTTGAAGTCACCAAAAACGGCGCCTACCGTAATGCTAATACTTCGTCGCGCGTAAATGGTTACGTGCTTGAATGCGCAGCCTTTGAGTTGCCTCGTATCTTGGATTTGCTCGAAGAATATCTAGCCCGACCTACTTTTCCAGCCGAAGCTCTGCCTACCGAACTGAGCAACGTGAGCGAAGAGCTCAGCCGAAATATCACTGACCACGACCGGGCGGTAGGGATTGCGTTGTTGGCAAAAAGCTTTCCGAAGGATTTTATGGCCTATGAGCCTCGTATTAAGCAGCTTTCACGCATCAGCCGAGACGACGTGACCGCATACTACGCGCAAACTCATACGGCTAAAAATGCGCGATTTTATATTGCAGGCGACATCGATGAGGCGCGTCAGGCGAGCTTACTGGAGCGTTTGGAGCAGATATTTAGCCAGTTGCCAGAGGGTAAACGGTTAGTGTACCGCGATGATCCTGGTACTTCGAGCATAGAGACTATTGTGACACAGCGTAGTATTGAACCTTTGTACTATATCTGCGAAGTTTACGGTGGGGGAATGACCGATCAGGAGCGACGCGCGTTAAAACTGCTACGCGTCATGTTGTTCGGCGGTTTTGCCTCCCGAGTCTACGGTGAGGCGCGCCGGCGCGGTTTGGCCTATCACATTGGCGGCGGGGTAAACGCCTCGAGTGATTCGTCGGCATTGTCGTTTAGTGGTAACGTGTCGTGGCCCAACGCGGCCCCGTTGTTTGAATTAGCGGTAACTGAGATTCTTAAGCTGCGCGACGAGGGCCCATCCGAGGCTGAAGTGCAAGCCGGAATTGATTTAATTATTGGATCCATGGATCGGTCGCTCCAAACAGCGGGGGACACGATGGGCTATTATTTGGGGCTCTATGATGCCGAAGAACGTATTGTGATGCTGGCCGAAGAGCAGGCGGCAATTCGGGCCTTAATGCCGAAGGATGTACAGCACGTGGCGCGCATCGCACGGACTGGGGCGGCTCACGGACTGAGTTTGTTGGGTGACCCTAAGCCCGAAGCCCAGTTGGAACTAGAGACTATTGCCGCGCGTCTTTGGAGTTAAGCATAAGCAAAAAGCACAAAAACCGCTCAAAAGCTTGTAAAAATCATTGACACATGCTCCAATTTATGATACTTTGAACTATCGCTCTGTTGGTGATTGGAAGATTTGTATAGCGAATACTCGCACTGGCAGCTGGACCTTGAAAAGTTGGACAGTCATGGGTCATTAAATGAGGCCTGAATTTTAGGTCTTAAATACTGATCCGCGTTATACAAATCAACACACAATACCAACAGTCCATCCTTTCTACTCTCCCAAGGAGGCGGTCATGACCGCAGATACAAGTTCCAGCGGTTCGACCGCAGGTTCATCTTCCCGCGAGCCGGAATACTTGCACCATGATGCAGTCGTCACCGTTGACGATTTCAACAATCTGGTGCGGACCTATCGCCGGCTCGGTGGTCTACTGAATCAACTTCAGGTCAAGGTCGATGGTCTTGCGCAGTCGGCTGCAACGCCTTCAGGCGAAACCGATGCGGACCGAATCGAGCGGAGTTTCGAAATCCTCAAAACGTCGCCCGAGTTTTTGGCGCGCGTTGGGGCTGCCGGAGACTATCTGGACGATTCCGCCTACTTCGATTCCGGAGTTTACATCACACGGAAGTTCTACTTGGCCGCGGACGCCTTGAAGGCGAACCCGCTTTTTGCGGGTATGTCGGCTCACGAGCGTGAAGAGATTGTGGCTGTTGCCCTGATCTCGAACGCCATCGAAGATGACACTGACAGGAACAAGAAGAAGCCCGCACGCTGTGAAGCGGTTGCGGCTGAAATCCTGGACACCATCGCTTTCAAGCTCCTTCCGGAGTACCTCAAAGCCGCCATCGCCCTCGGGCAAAAATAGATAAGGAACGCTCATGGCCCGCGCCTCTGCAGCCACGGTTGGCACAGTCGTGCCGATCGCCCCTCCCACTGGTACGCCGGCGGGAACGCCGACTGCCACCTACGAACTCCTACCGGTGAGCTTGCTCGCTGTGATGGCCGAAGAGGCCAACAAGCGTGAAGGTGATCTGGCAGGGCGTCCGGGTCGCGTCGAAACTGCCGTTCGCGGCAAGCGACGCAAGCCACGCCCGGTGAAAGACGCCCTTCCGGGCCAAATGACCGCGGCAGCTTGGTCTAGCGTCCTGTCGAGCGAGATCAGAAATCGCCGCGGGGACTACACGGTTTCCGACGCCGAGGCGCTCGAAATGGCCATGGTGGCCGCCCCGTCGATTCTCGGTGTGGCGGGGGACAGATCGGCGCTCGGCCCCACGGGGCCCAATGCGTCGGACCGTAGCCCGCGCTTCAAGCAGGCGGTGGAACTCGGCATGGCCACACAGAAGCAACGTAAGAAGCTGCTGAATGGTCTGGAAGCCGACGATCATCCGCCGAAGTGGAAGTGGCTGTGGACACCGATCATGATGATCGTGTTCGCGGCTTTCCTCTACGCCTGCGCAGTTGCGGCAGGCGCGTCGGAGTTTTGGCGCGATGTGATCGCGTTGCCCCTCATCGGAGCTATTGTCTGGTGGTTGGTCAACGTCTACAAGCGCCGCTCTGTCGTCACGCCGGCCGTGCTCTATGCGGCTGCCTGCGCGTTGGCGATCTTGGTGATCGTGCTGAATGCGATCTTGCATTCCGGGTCTCCAACCACCACCGGACCGTCCGCGCCGGCCGATACCGCCCCCATTTCGACGGGGGACTACAGCGGCGTCAACGCGGAAGACCTGAACTTGGTTCAGGGGATTCTCGTCCATCTGAGCCAGTGCACGGGGAAGTCCGTCAACCCCAGCTGCAAGATCTGGCTCCCGAGCGACTCCACGACCGGGGCGCTCGTACTCAAGCCGCTCAAGGGAAGCGATGTCGAAGCCTACTGCACGCGGGTGCAGTCGGCTAGCAGGTCTACCAACGGCGCGATCACGGTACCCGGTTTCTGCACTCCATAGAGCCCAAACTGTGGTGGGGCCCTCTTGCACAACGATGCAGTTTTGGCCGATCTGGAGAAGAGGCTCGCCGGCATGCCGTCGACGCTCGATTCCGGGACGTCTAAGAGCAAGCTCCCGACGTCCGTTCCGCCCACGCGGGCGAGCGCCGATAACTCCTTCGGGAAGTGGTTGGTGAGGTTGCTCCTGCTCATGGTCGTCGGCGGCATCGTCGCCCTCTTCATGGGCATGACGCCGCAGCCGCAGACCGCTGCTCCCACCGCCTCGGCCCCGAGGTCGACCGCCCCGGTCGCCGTCCACCACGGTTCGCTGTTGGCCCCGTTCGGCATCACGTCGGGCATCGTCAACGGCGTGACCGGGCTGACGCCCAAGGCCACGACCCCGGCGAAGCCGGCGGCCAAGCCGAGGGTGGTGACCAAGGCCAAGATCATCATCAAGCGCGCGGCCCCCAAGCCGATCGCCAAGGTGGTGATCAAGCCGGTGACCAAGCCCCAGGCGTTGGCACCCGCGGCCCGTCCGCAGAGCAACGCCAACACGGTGACCAGCACCGACAACCAGACGGCCACCGGCAACTCGGTGGCGACGGTCGTCGCCCAGCCGGCCCCCAAGATGACGCCGGCCCCCGCGCCCGCGAACCAGATCGTCACGGTTCGCCAGCCGGACCCGTTCAACAAGGTGGTGACCATCGGTCAGCCGAGTCACAAGTCTGACCCGGCCCCCAAGGCCTCCGATCCGGCCCCCAAGGCGGATCCCACCCCCAAGGCCGCTCCGGACCCGGTCGTCGTCGTCAAGATCCCGGCCCCCCAGCCGGCACCGGTCGCCAAGAACCCGGCCCCGCAGCCGGCACCGGGCCCCAAGCCGGCTCCGGTCGCCAAGAACCCGGCTCCGCAGCCGGCACCGGTCGCCCAGAACCCGGCCCCGCAGCCGGCACCGGCCCCCCAGCCGATCGCCAAGAACGGCAGCGGGGCGCAGACCAACACGCCGGCCGGCGTGACCGATCAGAACACCAAGAGCGCGGTCACTGGGCAGGCCGGCGTCGGCACCGTCGCCACCAATTCCGGTGGTAAGGGCGTCACCGACCCGAACCCGACCAACCAGACCGTGACCTTCGGCGGATAGTCGGGTCGATCTACTCAGAAAAACCAACTTCGGTTGGTGCAGTACCTTTTTGCAGTACGTAGTACCGCATTTCCCGCAGTAACCAGCAATACACGCGTGAACGTGCATTACCTTCTTGTTACTACGAGCGCACCTCGATTTGTCGCCCCTTGCGATAAATCACCCCGTTATACCCAGAAGTAAACGGTCTGTTACATGAGATCACGATACGGAGCCGCTTGGGCTAATCGTGATACGCAGCTTGTTGGATACGGAGCCATATGGGCTAATCTAACTAACTGCCACCCGCTAGGGGAGAGATAAGGAGCCGCAAGGGCTAATCTCTCCCCGGCGGAGGACCACTTTATTGGTAATGATCTATGACTGTCCGACTTTAAGAAGCCCACAGCGGTTCTTTTACAACTTGTGACATGGTTCGAATTTCTACATTTACCAATGAAAACCAAGGCTTTTAGTCTGGTTTTAAAGCAAATAATAATCCTCACGAAGGAGGCTAAGATGTCCATCAAGACATTTGCTCGTTCTCGTTGGGGTAAGGTTGCCGCGGCTCTCATCCTCATTGCCGGAATCACGATTCCAGTAACGCAGGTAATGGGCGCCACGGGCACCGATCCTAACTGTCCAAACGACGGCTACGGCCGTGACTGTAACGATAACTCGCTCATTTATGGTGGCGTTTACACCAAGACTGAGTTCCTTAACCAATTTGACGCTAACAAAGACCGCGTTGGCCACACTGACCTGCAAGCCATTTATGGCGCCCAGGGTGTGACGCACGCTAACTTTGCCTCGGCCGATACCGTCCCCGGTGTCGTTTACAAAAATGGTGATGTTAAAGTTAACGGTGTTACCGTTGCTACCAACACCTGGTCGAGCGGCCGTCAGTACGAGGCTGGATCAATCGCCAAAGACGGCGTTTACTTCCGCCCCGAACAGGTTGCGTTTATTGCTGACAGCATTCCTGCTTGGATCAACATGAACGGCAAGACGTTTAACTACGCGGTTATCATGTCCTGTGGTAACACGGTTGTAAGTTCGGCGACGCCCTTTGGCCAGATCTACAAGCGCGTGACTGATGTTACGACAGACCCAACTCACAACTACGCAGCTGACACGAATGCCACTGCTATCACCGTTAACCCGGGCGACACGGTTAAATACCAGGTTCGCATCGATAACAACGGTTACGGCGACATGACTAACACGGTTATGACTGACACGTTGCCAACCGGTGTCGCGCTCTCCAACGGCGGCGATGGCCACCTGGTTGCCAACTTTGGCACCGTTAAGGCCTCGAGCGCGGTTGAAGCCGACATTACCGTTAAGGTGACAAAGACAACCGAAGGTTACATCGACAACGAAGCTTGCTTTACCGCCAGCAACGGCCAGTCGGGTTGTGACCACGCGGTTATCCACGTTGTCCCTAAAGCTACGCCCACGCCGACTGCTACGCCTACGCCTAGCATGACGCCCACCCCAACACCAAAGCCCACAACGCCAACTCCGACGCCTACGGTCACTCCAACCCCAACGCCAACTCCTGTAGAGGAGTTCAGCTGTGGTGGCTTGGCCATTACGCCTAAGAGCGTAGGTTCGCTCGAGTACACCTTTACGATCACTCCCGTCACGAAGAACGTTACCGTTACTGGTTACATCTACGTGGTAAAGAATGACAAAGGCGTCACGGTAGCTACGCTTACAAGCGGTGCCAATCACAATAGTGTTGGCTACACCTTCCCAAGCGCTGGTAATTACAGCGTAACGGGTCAGGTTGTAACGAACCGTGGTACCACGCCCGTAGTTGAGCTTTGCTCGGCTAATGTGACAGCTGGCCCAACGGTTACCCCAACTCCTACGCCCACCCCTGGTACACCTACGCCTACCCCAACCCCTTGTACTACGCCTGAAACCGGTACGACTGGTGAAGTTTGTGGAGCCTCAACTGGCCCTTCAACCTTGCCTGCAACCGGTGGTGCAGCCCTCGGTGGCATTGGCGGCATTGGTGCTATTGGGTACGCCACTCGTGCCTACTTGCTCTCTAAGAAGTCACTTATTGACTCTCTGCGCAACAAGTAATTGCGGTTTACCAGCGGGGCCTTGGCCCCGTAACGGTAAATTGGCGCCCATCGCTTTTGGATCGTGATTTTCACGAACCATGTCACTCGTATCAAAGAGGCCCCTCGCGGGCCTCTTTGTCGTGGAATTATTATGGCTTTACAAAGCCACTTATGCTTGTATAACGAGGTAAAAAAGACTACAGTTATCCATTGATTTACTGAGTTCATAACGGAGAAGAATGATGAAACAAATTTCACGTCTGGTAGCAGCTCTCGTCCTGGTGGCGCTGGTAAGCCCAGTAACGGCTTTGGCCTCCACGGGCGGACGCGACTGCGACGATAACGCCTTAGTATATTGTGGTGCCTATACCCAAAGTGAGCTCAACACAAAAATTGCTCAGGGTGATACCAAAAACTCGGCGGCCGATTTGCAGGCCATTTACTCAAGCCGCGGTATGACTACGGCGGCCATTAACGCCACCGTTGATGGCACTGTGTCGCAAGATGGCCGCGTGTTTGTGAACGGACACGTGGTGGCGACCGACGCTAAGAGCGACGGGCGCCACAAGCAGCCAACCGGTTCAGTAGCGGACGGTTCGTTGTGGCTGACGCCGACGCAGGATTCGTTCCTGAGCACATCAATTCAGGCGTTCGTTTATATGAAGAGTGGCGTCTTTCAGTGGGCCATTCTTAAGTCTTGTGGTAACACGGTGGTAGCCACACCGCCAACGACTCCGACGCCCACCCCGACGGCGACACCAACACCCAAGCCGACGCCCACGCTAACTCCCGCGACGACGGTAACGCCGACGCCTACCCCGGTAGCGCCAACTCCTACGCCAACCCCGACCCCAACGCCCACGCCGCTGCCATCAACTGGTCCCGAAGCGCCGATTGCCGGTGTTATGGGGCTCACGGGCATCGGTTACGCTGCGCGCAGCTACTACGCCAGTCGTAACAAGTTGCGCAACGCCCTGCGCAAGATTGTGGATAAATAGCCAAGATTGGCGTTCGTTTTTCGTTCGGTTTGATAAATAACATCAAAAAAAGGCTTAACTGAGCCTTTTTTTGATGAGCAGGGAATTTGAAAAGAAACGCTTGTGCTACTAGACAGTGGGTAGGAGAGGGTACTATACTGGTTTCAGTGGGTTCCGGTGGGTGAGACCAAACCACAAAGAGGCGCACATGGATTACTTTCAACACAAACTTGATGACAAAAACCGACTCACGCTACCAGCGGAGCTTCACCAAGAGTTTGTAAGTGGTCTTGTACTCGCCCAAGGGTTTGACTCAACCATCTTTCTATACCCGCAGCACCTTTGGACAAATGCTGTCGAACGAGCTCTGGCTGGTGAGGTTATTGATGAAGAAAATTTTCGTCGCAACCGCCAACTGCGGCGCGGTAAAGTAGCAAGCAAACTCGATGCCAAACAAGGCCGAGTCACGCTGCCACAGCATCTACTGGATTACGCCGGCATCACCAAAATGGTGAGTGCTACCCGAATTACGACGTCGGCAGGATCATATTGGGCCCTCGAAAGCCAACAGTAGCCAAGAATCGTTATTATCCCTGCTCATTAAAATATCAAAACAAACATTTTAAAGTCAGCTACTCGGCAGTCAGCAGCGGTCCCTTGGGCCCCCGCAACAAATTGAGCCTAGTACCTGTATCGAAACCAAACTCCACCTCACAACACTCTCTTTTTAGGAATTATCACGTTGATAATTCCTTACCACCACTTCGTTCCTTAATTGGAACAAACTCCACTCCAAAAAACAAAAACTGTGCAGAAACAAAACGTTGACTGCCGAATAGGTGACCTTAAAATGAACACCACCCCACACCAACCAGTTTTATTAGACCAAGTTGTACGGGTCCTCTCACCAAGGGCTCTTGAGTCGTATCTGGACGGGACAGCCGGGTATGGCGGGCACGCAGCCGCTATAATTGATGCGATCGGCCCGAATGGCCGCGTCATCCTGGTAGATCGTGACGCCAATGCTACGAGAGCATTAGCAACGCGTTGGGGCGACCAGGCAGAGATTATGAACGCGACCTACCTCGAAGCAGCCACACGGCTCGCCGAGGACGGGCCGCTCGTTGATATGATTCTGCTTGATCTGGGGGTGTCGTCACCACAGCTTGATAATGCGGAGCGCGGATTTAGTTTTAAAGCCGATGCCCCGCTCGATATGCGCATGGACCAGTCGGACTCACGGACGGCGGCCGATATCATCAATAAATATGATGAACGTCGGCTTGCCAAAATCCTCCGAGACTACGGCGAAGAGCCCAAGGCTAATGCCGTGGCACGAGCCATTGTCGGCGCCCGTCCCCTGGCAACAACGTATGATCTGGCCAAAATCGCCAGACGTTACGCGGCTCCCATGAAGGACGTGGATAATGCCACGAGGACGTTTCAGGCCGTGCGTATTGCCGTTAATGATGAGCTCGGTCAGCTCGAACAGGCGCTACCTATTTTGGTACGACTGCTCGCTCCCGGCGGAAGGATCGCTGTCATCAGCTTCCATTCGCTCGAAGACCGAATCGTCAAACAGTTCTTTGAGACCGAGTCACGTGATTGTATCTGCCCGCCTAAGCAACCGATCTGTACCTGTGGTCATGTTGCAACGCTGCGGAAACTGACGTTTAAGCCAATCATCGGTGACTCAACCGAAATTGCTATCAACCCGCGAGCCAGGAGTGCAAAGCTCCGCGCCGCCGAAAAACAAAACCAAAATAAAAGGAGCGACTAAATGTCGATCAAGATCAGCAACCTCAGTACCAAAGCAGTTTCTGTGAAGGTGAAAGTTCGCAAGAAATAACTTGCCAGCTAGTTTGCTGGGCGGTGTGGCCACAAATATTGGCGCACCGCCCGCCCGAAAGGGTAGTAGTGTCATTCCAATTCGGCTCAGCCGAAGCCTGTGAAGCTATTAAAAATTGAAACGAATCCTGAACCGAGTTTAGGATGACATTAGTGTCTAGAAAACGTCCGTTAAGAAAACCAAAATAAAACATCAAAAAGGAGGGCATCCTCATGGCTACCGCAACCCTCGTAGCTCGCCGCAATCAAAACTTATATCGTCAGCCTACCAAGGTAGTAATGGGACCAACGTCGGCGACGTTTGTCGTTATTGCTCTGGTAGCGGTCCTAGCGCTGCTGTATTTAAACCAAATTACCAAAACCAGTGTGTTTGGTTATAAATCGGCCGCTTTGTCGGTTCAACTTGATCAAATTAAATCGGATGAGCGCGACATGAACGTCGAAGCGGCGCGACTCACATCAATTCAGGCAGTTCAGCAATCGGCTGCGGCCAAGGCAATGGTTCCGACTACTCAAATTACTTACGCCAAATAGAGTAGCGCGAACGAGTTTTCAACAGATATGGTAAGGTAGGACTGTGGCAAGCGTAAGCGACACAATTCAGCAGAAAAGGCGACTCGACCTCATGCGGATGGGACTCGCCTTTTTTGCGTTGGTATTGCTGGGTAGATTGTTCTATTTGCAGGTTATCAAACATGCTAGCTACGCGCGGCAGGCGAGCAATGAGCATACCCGAAAAGACGCGCTTCCGGCGACGCGCGGGGAGTTGTTCGTGCACGATGGTTCGGGCGGCATATCGCCGATCGCGCTCAACCAAACGCTTAATGTGCTGTCAGCTGATCCGAGATTTGTGAAAGACCAACCGGCTACCGCGCAAAAATTGGCCGCTATTACGGGTGGCTCGGCCGCCGCGTACGAAAAAAGCATGGCGAGCGCGACTGAGTATGCCAAGCTGGCCGATAGGATTCCAAATGATCAGGCAGCGAAAATTAAGGCCTTAGGATTAACTGGAATTTGGCTGGTGGCTCAGGATTACCGGACGTATCCCGAGGGTTCGCTGGCGGCGCAAACCCTGGGATTTGTGAACGCGGACGGGACGGGGCAGTACGGAATTGAGCAATATCTAAATCCGGAGCTGACCGGAACTCCGGGGCAACTGTCGGGTAAAACCGATACGAATGGGGTGCCAATTTATACTTCGGGTAATATTGATAAGCAGCCGATTGATGGCAAAAGCTACGTTTTGACCATCGATAGAAACGTCCAAGCCGAAGTTGAACAGGCCTTGGCCGATCGAGTCAAAGCCGTAAACGCCAAAAGTGGTAGCGCGGTGGTGCTTGACCCCAATACCGGCGCCGTGATTGCTATGGCGACGTACCCAACTTTTGATCCTAACCATTACGCTAACGTCTCCAATTATGGTGTGTTCTTAAATCAGGTGGTTGACGGTCAGTTTGAGCCTGGTTCGGGTTTGAAAGTATTCACCATGGCAGCCGGGCTCGATCAAGGTAAAGTGACCCCGGACACCACTTATAACGACCCCCATTGTTACACCATTGACACGCGTCAAGTGTGTGACGCCGCCACCGACCTACCGGGACCCAACAGGAGCATGACGGTGGTACTACGTGACTCGCTTAACACCGGCGTGATGTTTGTGCTGCGTAGCCTCGGCGGGGACCCGAATAAGTTTACGCTGGCCGGCAAAAAGACGTTATACGATTACTTCACGAATCACTTCGGCTTTGGTACGAGTACGGGTATTGAGCAGGCCAATGAGGTTCCGGGCATAGTCAATTTGCCGAGCAACGCTGCCGGTAATGACGTCAATTATGCCAACATGAGTTTTGGCCAGGGAATTGACGTTACCATGATCCAGATGGTGGCAGCCATGGGCGCAATTGCTAACGGCGGTAAATTATGGCAACCGCATTTGGTTGACGCGGTCATGAACGACGACGGCACGCAATCAAGGATTGCGCCAAAACTTGAAAAAGACCATGTAATTTCTGCCGCCGCCGATGCGCAACTTAACCAGATGCTGCAAGTGGTAGCTAAGCATGGCTCAGGTTATATTGCCGATGCCATGAACCCAAATTATTCCATTGCCGGTAAGACGGGTACGGCGCAAATTCCTAAATCTGATGGCACGGGTTACATTGACGGGGCCAATATTGGTTCTTTTATTGGTTACGCGCCGGCTACCAATCCAAAATTTGTGTTGATGGTACGTATCAATGAGCCAGATGTTACCGGCTACGCTGAAACCACGACGGTGCCATTGTTTGGGCAAATTTGCACGTGGCTGTTTAACTACTACGGCATTGCGCCAACTGGGCAAATAAAGTGACTGGTTAATCGTCTTTTAACGCTTACGCTCTGAGCTCGAATTATGCTACACTAACAGATAAGATTATGGCTTTAATACCAACAATCAATTTCGTCCACGCGAAAGAAATTACATCGCTGACCCGGATCGGGACGGTGGCAGTATTATCCTTTGGATTATCGATGCTGTTAACACCGGTTTATACCAAGCTGGCCTTCAAGTACAAGTGGTGGAAACAAGCGCGTACCAACTCGTCAACGAGCGGTGAAGCCACACCCATTGTGCACCAGCTCCAAGCGGCTAAGCATCAGCGACCGTTTCCAACGATGGCAGGCATTATTACGATCGTAACAGTACTCATTATTACGCTGCTGCTTAACCTCAGCCGCAGTCAAACCTGGCTCCCGTTGTTTGCCTTCACCTGCGCTGGGTTAGTCGGCTTGCTCGACGACTATATTAATGTCCGGGGTTCTAACAATCTGGCCGGTGGGTTGCGCGCCAATATAAAGTTGTGGCTCATACTGGGCGTAGCAATGATCGGCGGATTTTATTTTTACTTTAAGCTCGGGTATCACCTTATTCACGTGCCGGCGGTGGGGGACTTTAGTATCGGTTGGCTCTACATTCCGTTGTTTGTCTTTGTAGTGGTGGCGACTGCTAACGCGGTTAATATCACCGACGGTTTGGACGGTTTAGCCGGCGGACTGCTCACGACTGCCTTCGGTGTTTACGCGGTTATTGCTTACTTCCAACAAAGCTACGGCCTGGCGGGTTTTTGTGCCACCATTGTGGGCGCTATGCTGACATACACGTGGTTTAATATTTTCCCAGCTCGTTTTCTTATGGGGGACAGTGGGGCATTTGCTCTGGGTACGGCACTGGGTGTGGTAGCTATGCTTACCAACACGGTCTTTGTCTTGCCTATTATCGCCGGCGTATTTGTCATTGAAGCTGGTTCGAGTGTGCTCCAAATTGCCTCTAAGAAAATTCTCCACCGCAAAATCTTTTTGTCGGCCCCGCTGCATCATCACCTTGAGGCTATAGGTTGGCCGGAAACCAAGGTCACCATGCGGCTATGGGTGGTGGGGCAAGTATTTGGCGCCGTCGGCCTGATCCTGGCGCTCATCGGAAATAAAATGTTGTGAGCGTAGCCAAGACGCAGACCCTGCGAACCCACCATCCGGATTATGTCATTGCACTTATTATTACGATTTTGCTTGCCATAGGTCTAGTCATGCTTTATTCGGTAAGTCCTATTTTGAGCCAAAAGCTCACGGGTGTAACGGGCCGTAATTACTACTTTATTAATCAGCTGATGTATGTCGGCATTGGGATTGTGGCGTGGATTGTGGCTACGGCCATTCCGTACCACGCTTGGCGTAAATACGCGGTATGGCTGCTTGGCGCGTCAATTTTAGCGATGCTCGCCCTGGCCGTGCCCGGGCTTGGCCGGAGCGCTTTGGGTGCGACACGGTGGCTAAAAGTGGGCCCGTTTCAGGTGCAACCCGCCGAAATTCTCAAGCTGTCGCTCATATTGTACTTAGCCGCGTGGTTCGAACGTCGCTCGAGCGAGGTAAAATCGTTCGTTGATGGCGTTATTCCGTTTGTCATTATGGTGGGTTCGGCCTGCTTTGTGATCGCGGTGCTGCAACGAGATATGGGTACCATGATGGTGCTCGCTTTTGCGGCTATTGGCATGCTGTTTACTGCGGGAGTGAAGTGGACACACCTTGGTGTCGTACTCGGTACGAGTGCGATTGGGGCGGGATTACTCATTGCGGCTTTTCCGCACCGTTTGAGCCGTCTAGCAGTGTTTCTCAATCCCACCGCGGACGCGATGGGCAGCGGCTACCACATCAATCAGGCGCTGATTGCCGTTGGATCTGGTGGGTTTTTTGGCCTGGGGCTCGGGCATAGTATCCAGGTGTACGGTTATTTGCCGGAAGCTGCCAATGACTCGATTTTTGCCATTATCGCCGAGGAATTTGGTTTTATTGGATCCCTCGCGGTAATTGTATTATTTGGCTTGCTTATTTATCGCGGCTTGCAGGTGGCGCGCTCTGCACCAGACATGTTTGGACGCTTGGTAGCTACCGGCATTACGCTGTGGCTGTTATTTCAGGCGGCTATTAATATTGGCGCCATGCTGTCACTATTGCCGCTCACTGGAATTCCGTTGCCGTTTATATCTTACGGCGGCACGAGTTTGGTGATTTCGTTGTTTGGGGCTGGTATTTTACTGAATATATCTAAGTACACCACGCGAGAGGAGGACTATGCGGATCGTAGTCAGCGGGGGCGGGTCGGCGGGGCATATAACCCCAACGCTCGCCGTTTGCGAAAAACTCAAATCGCTCGATAGCAGCCTCGAGTTGCTGTACATCGGTCAGGCCTCGAGCATGGAAGCTCGCATTGTGGCTGCGGCTAAAATTCCGTTTGCCTCAATTCAAGCCGGTAAGCTGCGGCGGACGAAGAGTCTCCAGGCGGCCATGCTTAATGTCCGCGATATGGCATTGGCGGTGACTGGGGTAGCACAGGCGACGAAGGTGTTGCGCCAATTCAAACCCGACATTGTCTTTCTCAAAGGCGGCTATGTGTGTTTGCCCGTGGGCGTGGCGGCAAAATTGCTCAGAATTCCTTATGTTATTCATGAATCGGATATTCATGTCGGGCTTACCAATCGTATTTTGGCTCGTTGGGCAACGACGATTGCCGTCGGTTTTCCGGTGAAAAATTATCATGATTTTGATCCCGACAAACTGGTTTTTACCGGTAATCCCGTCCGTCATGGGCTGCTTCGGGCCCACCGGCTAGAGGGCTTGGCGGCGTTTAAGCTTGAAGGGGCGTTACCGGTAATTTTGGTGACGGGCGGGTCGCAGGGAGCGCGCCAGGTGAATGACGTTGTCTTGGATGCTTTGCCTGAGCTGCTCGAGCGCTATCAGGTAATTCATCAAACAGGCGACGGCGAAATTGGCCGGATTAAGTTTGAATTATCACGTCGAAAACTCAAATATATTAAACGCTACCGCCCGGTGGCTTTCCTTATGGCCGAAATGCCGATGGCGCTCGCCGCTGCAGATTTGCTGATAGCGCGAGCGGGCGCGCAAACGATTGCCGAAGCGGCCGTGCTAGCTAAACCAACCGTACTAATACCGAACTACCAAGCGGCAGCACATCAGCAGGAAAACGCCAAAGTCCTCGCCCGCGCGGGCGCGGCGCGCGTCTTAAATGGCGCTACGGTGACGCCCGGACAGCTGGTAGGGGAGGTGAGACGCATTTTGGACAATCCGCACGAGCTGGAGCTATTGGGGCAGGGGATTAAGGCGTTTGGCCGCCCGCACGCCGCGGCAGATTTGGCGAAGCTCATCTTACGGGTGGCAGGGCAGGGGAGAACGCGTGGCTGATCGGCAAATACGCACAAATGGTCGGCCGAGCTATGGCCGGCCCGTGCCACCACGCCCGCGCGGCCGAACGCGGCCGTCGTTTAAGCTCGGGCTTATCCCGCGGCGCCTCCTATTGTTGGCAATTGCGCTGGTGGTCGTGATTTTGGGGCTCAGGCAAGTGTTTAGCATTCGGACTATTACGGTGGTGCCGGCTAACCCTACCACGGCTGCTGAAGCTAAGCAGATCTTGGGCGCCAGCTGGTCGCTAGGCAATGCGCTGACGTTTAATGGCTCGTCGTTTAGTTCTAAGCTGACGGCCATGGACGCAACGATTAAGAGTGTCTCCACGACAAGATTATTGCCGTCGGGTCTGCGCGTGGTTGTGACATTCAAGCAGCCCAGCCTGGGCTGGCTGAGTGGCAACGAGGGCCACTTACTCGACGTTGATGGTACGGCTATTGGCGTGCTGCCAGCCGGTAATAAATTACCGGTAGTAACGGACGACTCCAACTTGCCGGTCACGGCTGGTCAGGCGGTGGTAGCGCCACGCTTCGTTAGCTTTGTCACTGGCGTATCCAAACAATTACCGAACACCGGCTTAACTGCGACGAAGTACGAAATTAAGGACACAACCTTTGATTTGTACGTTACAACCAATAAAGGCTATCAGCTTATTTTGGACACTAGCAGGCCAGTGGGGGATGAGATGGGGGATCTGACCGCTGTGCTTAACAACTTGAAGCAAACAGGTAAAACCCCAGCGCAATACATTGATCTACGCATTGCCGGACGCGCGTATTATAAGTAAGGCTCAAGCTGAAATTGGAGCTCCGACTTCCCTGTTTCTAGTTCGGTTTTTGTCTGGCCCATATCCGAACAAAATTATAGAGTGCACCACGGGGAAAATTCCCCGAGTAAATAAGAGCTAGTAGGGGGCAAAAGTGCGAAAAATGAGAAAATTCAAATTCAGCTTAAAAACCGGCTAGAACGGGCTTTTAGCTCATATGTGGCTTTGGCGTCGCAAAATATACATTGTGCGACATTGAGTCTATTGATGAGAAGATGACTACTACTACCCCTTTCGTATTCCATAATATCCTTATGCCAAGCCAATAAGCGCATTCTGAGTTATTTTGTGCAGTGATCTTGCTTCTCGTCGGTCTGTCTTTTGTCTTAATAGCCTAAGTCCCCCGCTCTAAATTAGAGCGGGGGACTTAGGCTATTAAGTTGGCGTGGTTTGGGGCGAGAGTACTCGGTAACTATGGGACGCGCTTCTACGCGAGCTGGGCGGGCGGTATAAGCCCAAAGTGTAAGACAGGGTTACACGGGGCGCTGGGGTTAGTTCTTCTGGTCAGAGGTAGGGGACTCGGCTGAAGGAGCAGCAACGCTAGCTGCTACCGGCTGCTGTTCCCCACTCTTTTGTTGCATGGCGGCCGCGATGGCTTCGCGGATGGCGTTGTCGTTCACACGAGGCGCAGGTGGTGCAATTACCCGCTGACTCCCCTGCCCTGCTGGCATGGCGGCAGGTGGGTTCACTGCTGGCGGTCGATACGCGTAACGCTTTGGTGCTGGCTCCTGGTGGCTGGTGGCGCGCTCCCGGCTGTCCGGTCGGCGCTGCTCCCCTGCTGTCTCGTTGGTTGGAGCAGGCGGCAAATTGGGGTTTTTGAGCGCAGCCAAGAATTCGCTCTTGGGTGTGTTCGGTGTTTGATCGGCAGAGGTCATATTCGAGGTAATTGGGTTGGTAGATACGACGTTGTCGACGGCGCGATCGCCCACGGAAGGGCCATCCTCGGTGCGGCTACGGATATCGGCTTCGACGCTAGCACGGTCGGAGGCATAAACTGAGCGTGAATTAAGAACGATTTTCTCAAACAAATCGTTCTCGGGGTCGGGACGTCGTAAGGTTGTTGCCGAAAATGGAATAGTTTTCTCGCCGTTTACGATCATGGAGATGAAAATATTTTGGTTATTGAGGCGGGTAATATCGGTGGCTTCAAAGGTTGGCTCAAAATATTTACCCAAGATAACAGAGTCGCCTGGGCCAACGCGGAAGCTCACGATGGTACCAACGTTACCAAACACGGCGTCACGCACGGTTTCGGGCATTTGGGCGACGTATTGGTTAGCGACAGTGAGGTTCAGGCCGTACTTACGAGCTTCGGACAAGATTACAGCAAAACTATCGGTAGCAAAGTTTTGGAATTCGTCGACGTAGAGATAAAAGGGACGGCGATCCTCGAGGGCCATATCGGCTCGTCCCATGGCCGCAAGTTGGATCTTCGTAACCATAAGCGCGCCTAAAATGGCGGCGTTGTCTTCACCGACCTGACCGCGTGAGAGGTTAACGATGAGGATCTTGCCTTCATCCATAATTTTACGAAGGTTAAACGCTGACTTCTTTTGGCCGACGATATTACGGATGAGTGGGTTGGCCACAAAGGCACCCACCTTGTTGAGCACCGGAGCGATGGCTTCGGAGGCAAACTTCTCGTTCCAACTGGCAAATTCTGTTACCCAGAAGTTGCGCACGACCGGATCGTCAATTTCTTTGATGACGCGTTTGCGGAAGTCTTTTTCGGTTAGCATGCGCGTGATGTCGAGCATGGTAGCGTCCGGATAGTCCAGCAGGGCTAAAATTGTGTAGCGCAAAATGTACTCCAGGCGCGGACCCCAGGAGTTCTCAAACATGCGCTTAAGCACGCCGACGAGCTCGGAACTAATGTGGTTTTTGAGGTTGATATCAATTACTTCCATCGGGTTGAAGGCCATTGGATTATCACGGTCGGTGGCGTCAAAATATACCACGTCTTTAATGCGGTCTTCGGGAATATACTTCATGACGTCGGTAGCGTAATCACCGTGGGGGTCAATGATAGCAAAGCCTTGGTTTTGATATATGTCCGACAAAGTGAGCAGCTGCAGGAGCATACTCTTACCGGCGCCGGTTTGGCCAATGATGTACATGTGGCGGCCGCGGTCGCGGCGCTTGATCCCAAACTTGAGCTGGCGACCGCGGAAGTTGGTAAGACCAAACAAGCTCATGTCGCCCGGTTCGGTAATACCCTCAACCGGCAAACTGGCCGGGGGCTCGGAGGTCTTAGAGGTTGTCCATACCATTGATGGTGTTTCGACTGACTTGTGAGGCAAATGGTAGAGCGAGGCGAGCTCTTCAATATTGAGGACCTGGCCAGACTCGAGGAATAACCGAGAACGGTACTCGTCGATAAACTCAATTGAATTATAGGTTTTACCCTGTCCAAAACCGTTCAAGTTGGTGGTGTTGAATTGCTTAAAGCCGCCAATAAGGGCCTGGAGACGCGACTTAGCCATGGTTTCGCTGGGACCAAGGTAGGCAATGCGAATTTTCACTTCATAACCGAGTTTGGTAATTTTTTCTTCGACAGCTTTGATCATGGTCTGATCGCCGGTGGAAACTTCGACTTTTTTGACCTCACCCGGTTTAGCAGTTGCATTTGGCGGCGTTGAGAGGGCCTTCGCGAAGTTGGAGACAATATAAATTGGCAGGCCGAGCAGTAGTTCCCGGAGTTCCCCCGCTAAACCGCGATCGCTTTTGCCTGCCTTGATGTTATCGATAAATTTCTTACCGCGGTCTTGCCAACTATCGTCAACGGGACGAGCCAAAATTTGGATCCAGGCTTCCTCGCCTACTCCTTCAAGCTTAGCGAGTACGCCCGTGATGCCGGCCAGCGGGTCGACTTCGAATGAGGCGAAAGTTTTTACTGGCAGTACGTCGGGCTTGGTGAGTACGAGCTCGGTACCATAAATAGCCCGCCCGCCGGGATCGGTTTTAGTGTAATCTTCGGGATTTTCGGCAATCTGGACCGTAGGATACTGCGCGTAAACTTGGCTTTCAACAAAGTCTTTGAGGTGTTTGGGGCACCAAATATAAAACTGGATTGAGTTCTCGCGAGCAACAATCTCAAATGAGATGTGCTCTTGGAGTGAGCCTTCACGCAGCAATTCATCTTTGCCGCGCAAAATGCCGTGCAGGGAGGCAAACATTTGTTCGGCCGAGAGCTCTTTTTTCTCGTTATCTTTGGGCACGTCGATACGCAGCAAAATCGTTTCAATTTCGTTGACCCATTTGATGCGGCGGCGGTTTTGATACGTAAGGTACGCGATGACCGCAACCACTACGATCCAAAGTTGGAATTTAAATAGGAGCAGGCCAATAATATCTAAAATGGCAAATAGAGGCGATAAGACACTACCAAATGGCAATTACTATTTCTCCTTAAGGTCGTAGGTAGCTTTCGCAGTCCGGACGAATTGATCTTTTTCCTGAAGATTAAGAATAATGGTGGTGGTTTTGACTTGGCGCTTCATAAGGACACGGCGGACAATTTCATCCTTGTGCAAGGGCGCAGATTCTTCGCGTAAAACTGAGGCAATAATCTCGGCAACCGTACCAGGCGTGTAGCCCCACTCGCTGAGCGCGTAAATACCGCGGCCAATAAGAATGAAGCGGCCGTCTTTGATGAGTTCATTGTGAACTGCTTGCACGGTAACGTTACGCTTGTTGGTACCCAGGCCACGAACGTGGTGGGCGATGTCCGAGAAGTGCAGCGGGCGGCCATGGCGAGCAAGGACGAGATAGGTTTTGTCGCGAATGCTTTTCGGGTTAACCTCGGGCCAAGCAACCAGTCCCCACTTGCCGTCAAAATAAGCGAGTTGCTTTGATACGCGCATGAGCTGCTCGAGGGTTTCGGGTTCAAGCTCGGAAGCTAGCTTGGAGCGCAGCTTTACGAGCGTGGTGGGCTTGCCGTAGGCGGTGACCGCGGCTACTACTTCTTCGATGAGCTGGACAATTTGGGAGCGACCAAAGATTGGGAGCAATCCAACTGCCGCACGAAGGTGATCGTCGTCGTCGATAAGGTCGACACCATGGGACAGTAAGCTCAGGAAGATAATGTAGGGGGCGTCGGTTTCGGGCGCAGCGAGTATGGCAGTAATATCGCTAATTAGAGCGACGCCACCAAAGTCGCGTACGACGGTGGTAATAACTTCATTGGCTCGTGATAGCTCGGCAAAGTCAAGGCTGCGGAGTTTGGTTACTGCCGCCTTCTCGATTTGGCGAACGCGTTCACGGGTAATGTTAAAATCGTTGCCGATTTTCTCGAGAGTTTGGCGTTTGGCCATACCAAAGCCAAACCGGCCAGCAATTATCTGGCGGTCGCGTTCACGGCGAAGCTGCCCCAAGATAGTTTTGGTGGCGTCGCGGTAGTCGTACTTGGTGCTCGTTGCGGTCGCAGTTTGGTTTGTCATTGCTTCAATTATAAAATATCGCTAAATTTGTGTCAACAATCGAGGCAAAGCGAAGTTATTAGCGCTCGATCTCATACGTAAAGATAATTTTATAACATGTTTACGCATTATGCAATAGCTTTTATATCGGGTATTAGAAAATGGGCTAGAACCCGGCTAATTGCTTGGTAATGGTGGCATCTAAGTCCGAAATTTTGACGCGAGTTTGCTCCATCGTGTCGCGGTGACGAATGGTAACTTCGTGGTTGTCGAGCGAATCAAAGTCGATGACCACGCACAACGGCGTGCCAATTTCGTCTTGGCGGCGGTAACGCTTACCAATGTTGCCGTTGTCGTCGTACGCAACACCGTTAAATGTCGTTTTGAGCTGTCGATACACTTTGGTCGCAAGTTCAACGAGCTCTGGTTTGTTACGAAGTAAAGGCGAGACGGCAATTTTTATTGGTGACAGCTCCGGCTTGAGTTTGAGTACAACACGAGTATCGTCGCCCGAGGTAGTCTCAACGTGGTAAGCGTCGCTTAGGAAAGCCAAAAACATACGTCCCATTCCAACTGAAGTTTCCAAAATCCACGGAATGTACTTTTCGCCAGTCGTCGGTTCGGTATACGACAGATCAACCCCCGAAAACTTAGTGTGTTGTGATAGGTCATAATCGGTGCGGTCATGGATACCTTCGAGCTCATCGAAGCCATAGGACGGGAAATTGTATTCGATATCCCAGGCATCGGAGGCATAAAAAACCAGATTTTCATGCTGCTTAAAGTTGAGGTTTTCTGGCTTAATACCCATTTTGATATACCAATCAAAGCGCGCCTGCTTAATGCGATCGTAGGCAGCTTTGTTCTCGTGCGGCTTCACAAAGTATTGAGTATCGGCTTGTTCCATTTCCCGGGTTCGAAAGAGGAAATTGCGCGGGCTAATTTCATTGCGGAAGGCTTTTCCAATCTGGGCAATGCCGAACGGAATTCGCGCTGGCGTTGTATCAACCACGTTTTTGAAATTGAGGTAAATCCCCTGGCAAGCTTCGCCGGGTAGGTATACGGGGTGGTCAAAACCGTCGCCGGTAAAGTCGCCCATATTGGTTTTGACTAATAAGTTAAACGCGCGCACTGGGCTAAAGTCCTTTGCGCCACATTTGGGACATTTGAGTTTGTCCTTGTTTTCGTCAAAGAGTCGCTGCAAATCGGTTTCAGACATTTTTTCGTCAGCCGTAACGCCGATTCTCTCAAGTTCTTTATCGACTCGAATGCGCGTATTGCAAACTTTGCACTCGGCCAGAGGATCAGAAAATCCGGTGGTGTGACCTGAGGCATCCCAGACCCGAGGCTCTTTAAAAATGGCTGAATCGAGGCCATAAAAGTCGTCTCGATCGTAAATGTGCTCTTTCCACCAAGCCTTCTTAAGATTATTGAGAAGCTCGACGCCGTAAGGACCAAAATCGTACATTCCTGCCATACCGCCATAAATCTCGCTACCTTGGTACACAAAACCACGTCGTTTTGCTAGTGCGACAATGTCTTCCATATTAACTTTTGGCTGTTCGTTAGATTTCGGCATGAAATTGAAGATTATCCGGATGTGTTAGCTCATTATAGTCGTCGTCGCTGATTTGGCCAACTGAAGCCAAATACGCCAGATCGGCCACGAAGATAGCGCGAATGTCATCATAACGGGGTGATTTCTTGTCCGCCAAAATACGCAAAGTTGCAGTTGAGTCCTTAATAAACTCTTCGAGCTCGTCCTCGTTCATCATTTCCCCTTCGGTT
Organism: Candidatus Saccharimonadota bacterium; assembly: GCA_019352195.1. Lineage (GTDB taxonomy): Bacteria > Patescibacteriota > Saccharimonadia > UBA4664 > UBA4664 > JACAFG01. Next base: position 115,303 of record JACAFG010000005.1, read on the forward strand.
TTGTCGGGGTTACTGACGCATCGCGCCGGCGGGTCGACATCGGCGGCCCGATAATCTTCGAGATGCCACGCAAGTTCTGATAATGGATTCATAAAGTTGCTCCTAGGGTGCCCGAACGGACGCTGTGGCCGCCGTGGGCGTCATAAAAATCATCGCAGTCGGCCAAACTGCTGGCAGCCATTTCAGATGCCCCGCCGATACGGGCGATCGTAGCGTATGGATAGTTAAACAGCAAGCGCCACAGTTTTATGGCGGGTTGTGACATCGGTGAAGCGACGGCGCCGCGGTCATCATCGCAGGTGAGGCCGCCCCGCTCGGCCTCAAACCAGTAACGCGAGTCAGCGTCCGACCGGCCACAGACGAGGCATTGGTCGAGTGACGGCTGCAGACCCGAAATGGCGAGGAGGCGGAGTTTAAACCATAGCTCGACCAGTGGACCTGACTCCCCTGCTTCGACCGCCCCCAAGGCCATGCGCGTGTGCGCGTACAGCTCGGGCTGGGGCTCACCAGGCTGGGCAAAGCGGTCCACGAGCGAGGCGATGATAAACGCCAGTCCTAGGCGCTCGTAGTTGGCCGTAAGCTCATGCGGATACCACACGAGCCGGGCGGATGTAACTACGTCGAGGTTACGGCCGGTCGCAAGCATCAGCGCTACTTCGCCAAATGGCTCCAGATGACCACCCGATTTGCTTTTAACGCGGCGAATACCTTTGGCAACGGCGCTAATCTTGCCATGTTCGGGCGTAATAAAGCGAATAATACGGTCGGCTTCGCCAAAATTGGTGCGGCTTAGCACGATGCCGGTAGTTTGGTATGTAGCGCCCACGCACCCTCCTATCTCAACTTATTATAGCGAGCGGGCGTATAAACGCGAAGCGACCCCGGTTTCTTGCAAGAAACCGGGGTCGATCGGACGATGTGGATCAGGCGGAGACGAGCTCCGGAGATGTGACGGGCTCGGTCGTGGCGGTGGTCGGGTCGATCAGCTGTGGGAAAGCGTTGTCGTCGAACCGAGTGATATAGCGCTTGATGCGCCACGTGGTGGCGACGCCGGGGCGCTCCTCGGTGAAGTCGGTGCCGCCCTCTTTGAGGGGCAAGACCGTGGTGCCCCAGGCGGCCGCGACGATGGCGGCGAACTCCTTGTCGACGATGATGTAACCGGGGTAGACGGTGTAGTCCCCGAGGCCGAGGTCGCGCAGGGCCCGGTGACCGGTGCAATCCTGCGGCTGGCATGGGGTGGCCACCGGCAGGCTGGTGAGCTCCGGCTGGCCGAAGGCGGTGCGCAGCGCGTTGAGGTCGCGGCGCATGCCACGAATGGCGAGAGATGCGGCGGATCTGGTCATGGACAACATCCTTCCAACTCGGGGTGGAAATGCGGGCTCGCAAGTATGAGCTTATGGTTGTTATACGACACTGGTGTCGAAATAACAACCATAACGGCTAGGCGGCAGAGGGCGCTCGGTTTTCGTCGAAACCGGGCAGCAGTCCGTCGTCGAAGTTTTCAACGAACAGACTCACGTCTCGGGGCAGCTTGAAGTGAACTTTGCGGCACTGGGGGCCGTCGGCGCACTTCAACTGCTTGCTGCCCCAGCTTCGTCGTACCGCGGCAGCGTTACTGGGGTCAAGCGCGATGTCGCTCCGGGTGATGTAGAACTCACCCAAGCCGTCACAGCGCAACGTGCGGTGCACGGGGCAAATGTCGGCGCCGCGGATCGCGCCTTTGGACATGGTGCGGCGGGGCTTGGCCCCGAGAGCGGCGCGCAGCAGATTGATCTGGGTGAGCGCTGCGCGGGCGACCGCGGCTTGGTTGATCTGGATCACGCTGGTAACGGGAAGATTGACGTCAGAGGAAGATTTCATCAGCATGAGCTGACCCTTTCGAGATCTGGTCGGGGGAATTCGAACTTGGATTGTTGATACCTGGGTTGCCCTGTTTGGTAAGCCAGGTTTCAGCGCGCACTGAGTTCGGCAAAGGGACTGGCAACCAGTTCCGGAATGCCGTCCGCGCTGTCGAAGCGCTTGATGAAACGAATGACGGCAGGCGGGTTGCGGAGCTTGACGCGTAAGCCATGCGACGTCTCGAAGAACTTCGGCACACGCTTAATCCTGGGAGGACATCAACGAGCGTGTTGTGTACCGCGCAAATGTTTTAGCGCGCAGGAATGCCTGGTCGGGGGGTCTTCAGTGGACTACCTCCCAGCGCCTGACGCAGGCGGTTGCATGCTTCGAGCATGCCGGCGGTGAGTTCGGCATTAGTACGAGATTTGAACATGACGGGCCCCAATTGTGTCGATGTACTGGTTTGGTGGAAAAACAAAACCTGAACTAGTTATACGGTATGTGGGCTAATGAGGCAAGATTTTCTAGTGGCTATGTCTTAGGCTTCGTCTTGAGAAGCTTTGTGGCCGGACGCTTTCAACACTTTCACCGCTTTGGTGACAACTTCGTCGGGAGTATGGTGACTCTTAATGAGATAATCATTGACCCCTAAAGCTTTAGCCAGCTCTTGGTTCATATCGACTTCGGCTTGGCCAAGGTTAGTGAGTAAAATAACAGGGATTTGACGCAGTTCTGGCTGCTTCTTAATTTCCTTAAGCACATGAAAGCCATTGAGTTTTGGCATGAGGATATCGAGGAGAATTAGTTCGGGTTCGAATGTTTCTAAGGCCTTAAGGCAGTCTTCGCCGTTAGTGGCAATGTGGACTTCGTGACCTTCCAACTCAAATTTTGCCTGATACATTTCTACTAAGATGGCGTCATCTTCGACGAGCAAAATTTTTGCCATGTGTGTGCTCCTTTCCCGTGGGCTGTAATTAGTTTATCAGATAGCGTTGACCCAGTCGCCTATTTTAATAGCGGTAATTGTTTAGCAATAGGCAGGGCGAACTTAAATTTACTGCCTTTCCCCTCTTGGCTGGTTACCCAAATGCGGCCACCGTGATTTTCGACGAGGTTTTTAACGATATATAAGCCGAGTCCGGTACCCCCTGCCTGCACGCTCATGGGGTTATATATCCGGCCAAATTTGGTGAATAGACGGTCGAGTTGATTTTTAGTGATACCGACACCGTGGTCGGCTACGGTCGTTACTAATTCGTCCCCTACTACTTGACAGTCAATTTCTACCTGGGTGCCGGGGGTCGAGTATTTAATGGCGTTATCAACCAAGTTGAGAAGGATTTGGTGGAGACGAGTTTCGTCGGCCAGGACCAGCGGTAAGCGTTGTCGGCGCTTCAGTTTGATCATGATTTGGCTAGCGGCGCCCTTCGCCCCCAGTTCGGCCACGACTTCGCTAATAATGGCTTCAATCGCCACCGGGTTGATGGTGAGCGAAATTTTGCCACTTTCGATGTAGCTGACATCGAGCAAATCTTCGACGAGGTCGATCATGCGCTGATTGCTTTGGTAAACGCGGCTGAGATAGTGAAATTGCTTGTCGGTAAGCTCGCCAAAGTCGTGTTTTAAGACCATCGACAGGAAGCCTTTGATGGCGGTTAGGGGCGTCCGCAGTTCGTGCGACACAATCGAGATGAAGTCGCTTTTGATGGCTTCGACTTCGCGGTCTCGTTGAACGTTACGGATGAGGGCGATGCCTGAGGTAATTTGGCCGGCGTCATCAAAAATTGGTGAATAGCTGATCTCGGTCCATATACGGGTCCCCATGCGAGTTTCAAGCATCTGCTCGGTTTTAGCGATGGTGTGACCGTCCGTGAGGACCCGTACCAACGGTGATGGCCCCAAAGTGCGGCCTTCGCTGACCACGGCTTTGACGACGCGTTCAAACGGCCTGGTAATGGCGTCGGTGATTTCGTGGCCGGTAATTTCGGCAGCCGCTGGGTTGAAACCAACCACCGCGCCGCGTCGGTCGAAAATAACAATCCCTTCGTCGGTGAAGCGGAAGACGGCTTCCCAGCGTTCGCGGCGAGCGTTGACGTCGTGGTAGAGGGTGGCATTTTCGACGAGAACAGCCAAACGCGTTGCAACCAGGCGTAGTAGTTTCGCGTCGTGGTCGCTGTAAGGTTGGCTAGCACGTTCGACAAGGAGGACGCCGAGAGTCTTCGAGTGGTGCACGACGGGCATCGCCAGGTGGAACAAATTGGATTCGTCGGGCTCGTCGCTGGCAAAACCGCGTCGGCTCACAAAGGCGTGCGCTACCGCGTTCGTCGAATCAAGGCCGAGTGAGTCTGGTTTTTCGTCGCGGGTGCTTTCTTCACAGACGAGCTGCTGTAAGTTGGGGTCATACAGAAAAATATTCACTTCGTCGGAACGCGTCAGAATAGAAATTTTTGACAGATACTTGCGGTAAATGTTTTGGACATTAAAGCCCACAATGCTTGAGAGTTCAGCGAGTCCCGATAGTTCACGTAAGTGGCGCTGAGCTTTAGCGGCCATCTCGTTGGCTTCGACGGTTTTTTCAACGAGCGGCGTAATGTCTCGTGCGGTGGCGATGGCGCCAGTCGCTCGACCGCCGGTAAATATGGGTCCAACTGACAGCTGTATATGCTGGCCTGTCGCGGTGTGGGCGTAGGTGGTGTGCCGCTTGCCGCCAAAGACGCTCTCAATGAGTTCGGTGGGATCGCGGTCGAAGGTGAGGTCGGGGCGCAGGGCTAGTTCGCTAAAAAAACGGTGACCGTGGACTTCACCCTTGAGACTAAACAGGCGCAGCCACTCTTCGTTGCAGTCTTCGATGAAGCCGTTTTCGTCGAGTATCATGAGGCCATCGAGAATATTGGATTGAATGGCGGCAAGCTTCTCTTTTTCCAGATACATAGGCGTGATGTCGCGGATACTGACCATGAGGCCATGCGCGCCTGGTATGTCGGTGGCGTAGTCGGTGAAAAGCGCTTCGTAGTAACGGTGATCTTCACCAGCGCGTTCAATGGTGATACGTCCGGTCTGACCGGCGCGGGCAAGTGCGACAATCGCGCGGGCTTTTTCGATGTTCACCGTAATGCCGCCCGATTCGGCCAGCGTCGTTACTCGCATAATTCTACCGACATCTTTTGAAGTCAGGTTGAAGAGTTTGTCGGCTGGTTTATTGCTGTAAGTTAGGCGGTCTTCGTGGTCGAAAATGAGCAGGCCGTCTTCCATGTGATTGCGCGTTTGTTCGACATCGCGAGCGGCGCTCACGAGACTCGTATGGAGGCGCGCATTGGTGATCGCGGTGGCGGCTTGAGAAGCGAGGCTACCGCTGAAATGTTCTTCAGCTGGCGTAAACTGGCGTGTGATTTTGCTACACATCGTGAGAGCGGCAATGAGTTCTCCGTCAATCTCTACCGGTGCTACAAGCATGCTTCGAATACCTTCGTCGGCAATAATTTTGGACTGATTGAGGAAGTTGCCGTGGCTCGCATCCGTAATACTGACTGGCTTGTGCTCGGCCGCGAGCTTACTCGTTGTCGGCGAAGTGAGATCAATGGTTACGGCTTTAACATACTCTTTTGATAACCCGAGCGAGTGGTAGATTGTCATGGTATCAGTGCCATCGGGACGCATCAGCAGCGAGACGGCGTCGACGTGAAAAAACTTCTTGGCCTGGGCGATGAGCGTGTCGACGATATCATCGAAATTGAGTGAACCGGAAATCGCTTGGGTGGTGGTTTGGAGCAGCAACGTTTGGGCAATGCTCGAAGCCACACTCATCTCAAGCGAGAAGCGACCTAGACGCTCTGAGGCGGTATTGACGATGGCGGCAATAACGGCGCTGAGTTCCCGGCTTGGTTTGCTGGCACTCCACAAAATAATGGCGCCGCGTATTTCGGGCCGGCCCTTTAATGGAAAGGCGGTTACGATTGGAGCGCCGAGTTGGGCGGCAAGGCCGGTTACTTCGGGCAGCTTGCACCAAGCGGCAATGGTGAGCTTACGATCCGGGTACGTAAGCCGGCCGCGACGGGCCAGCGAGATGGTGTGCTCGTCAGTGACGTCGACGTGACTGCCGGTATAGGTAAATGCGCTTGCAAAGCAGTCCGGTGCAAGTTTAGCGATGGCAGTGGTGGTGACATCAAGGACTGTTGTTGGAGAATCGGTCTTACTGAGCTCAAGCAGCGCGTCGGTTACAGCGGCGAGCATATCTGACTGATTCGTTGCAGGTTCGCTTAAGCTCATCGTTCCACCTTATGAATGTTAGATTAGCACTCGTCGACGTCCGCGCTCAAGCGTAAGAGGGACTGTTATGGATTAATCTTGGCCTGGGCTAAAATAGCTTGATATTCCGTAGCGTAGGCTGGATCTTCATTCACGAAGACCATCGTTTTGTCACGAACTGGGACAGCGATAAGCGTCTTCGTACGGGGGTCGTTAAAGGTACCAGTAAATTGCATCGCGCTAATACCGGCCACGGTGACGTCTTTTTCAGTCAGCATTTTGCTGGCTAGCAATTTTGTGGTGTAGTCTGCAGTTTGCTGACGGATCAGCAGTATCTCGGTGGCATACAAGTCGTCAACTCCGTTGGAGGTTCGCAAAATGTCGGGCTGAAGAACCAGGGTAACCTGGGTAGTGGAGTTGTCTTCGAGGTCGGCGCTAATCATCCAGTTTTTAGGGAAGCTGATGGCAAAGGAGCCAAACGCGGCAGGCGCCGTGTACGTACGAAACGGTGATTCATTAGCTAAAATGGCGGCTTTGTCATCGGCTTCTTTTTGGGTGTTGGCGGCGCTTTCGGCGGCGGCTTGTTTGGCTGATGCCAATGAAGCCGTAGCGGAGTGGGCTTTACCGACAGCAACCACGCTGGCTAGCCCAAAGCCGAGGGTGCCAATGCCCAGAACAATAATGAGAATAAGACTCAGGTGCGAGCTGCGCTGTGGTGCGGCCGGCGGGACGCCTGACGAGATAATGATAGGTGGTTCGGTATTCATACTTAGTGCTTATGCTAACGCTTTGGGGCAAACAGTTCAAGCGCCGTAGCGGTAACGGAAGGCGTTGCGGGTGGTAATTTCGGCTTGGCGACCGGGAATAGCGAAAATGTAGCTAATCACCGGGGTAGATTGCTGGATCTCTTGGGCGAGCTTGGCATCAAGTTTGGGCATCAGGCGGTCGATCAGAAAAACGTATATAACCGCAGCTGGCGGCAGCGTAATGCCCCAAAAATCGGCCAGATGAATCGTCACCAGCTTACGGTAACGCCACGTAACAATTTTTGAGATCACCACTAACACGGGATTTATTTCGTAGCCAATGCCACGGTAGCCAGCTTTGGCGGCCGCCCGTAAAAACCGCCCATCCCCAGAGCCTAAATCAACAATGGTCTGTCCGGACGTGAGCTCGGCTAGTTTAAGCAAAGCGGCACTATCACGCCGTAAAATAGGAACATACGGCGCGCCGACGAGGGCGCCAATACCAAATGGCAGCAGAATCACCAAGATGATTAGGACGGTCATGCGAACAAGTTAGCAGCATCCAGACCATCATCTGGCAGCGTTAAAGCGGCAGGCTTGGCCGGGGCAGAGAATTTTACTTTAATTTTTTCGACCCGGTTTTCAACGCTCGTTAGGTGTTCCTTGAGTGCTGCGGCTAGTTCCATTCCCCGTTCAAATTTGACGAGGCCTTGATCGAGGTCGACGTCGGTAGATTCAAACCAGCCAGTAATGGCCTCAAGCTCGGTCATCGCCTCGTCAAATTGAAATTTCTTGTCAGTCATGGCTTGCTAATTACCTCCGTATCGGTGCTGCCTTTGGCCAATTGTACCACGAGCCGGTCGCCGTTTTTGAGCGTAGCGGCGTCGCGTACGATCGTACTATCGTGACGTACGATCGCGTAGCCACGCTGCAGGGTAGCTTCCGGATTGAAGCCTTGCAATACGCGCCGTAGGCTCGTGAGCTGCGCTTGTTTTTGCGGCAGTAACTGACGCTCGAAGGTGCTAAGTTTGTACTCCATAGCTTCGGTGCGGGCACGAAACTGTTTGGGTTGAGCACTTAGGCGATCAAGCGCGCGCCACAAACTGGTGACCTTGGCATCAAGCTGCTGACGTGGGTAGCGCAGATAGGCCTCAAGCCGGGTTACGGCGCGGTCAATGCCTAGTTTATGGCGGTCGAGGGCGGCGTCAAGGGCGCTGGATGTACGTCGACTAAGCTCATGAACGCGCGCGGTTAGCTCGACCCGGTCCGGGACCACCAGGCGCGCGGCGTCGGTTGGGGTCGCGGCGCGTACATCAGCCGCGTAATCGGATAAACTGAAATCGATTTCGTGTCCGACGCCCACAATAATGGGGGCGCGGCTGGCAGCAACCGCACGCGCTACGGGTTCGGTCGAAAAGGCGGCCAAATCTTCAAGCGAGCCGCCGCCACGAATAAGGACGACGACGTCGACTGGAGTGCTTGAATTAAAGTATTCAAGCGCTGCTACCACCTGATCGGGCGCGCTCGGTCCTTGCACGGTGACGTCGGCAACGCGAACATCGAGACCACCCCAGCGGGCGCCTAAAATTTTGATGAAGTCCGCATAGGCGGCACTAGTGGCGGAGGTAATAAGGCCGATGGTTCGTGGATACATCGGCAGGGGGCGTTTGCGCGCCGGGTCAAACAGCCCTTCAGCTTCGAGTTTAGCACGCAGCAGCTCCATGGCGCGACGCAACGCGCCCTCCCCTGCTATTTCGACGGCACGGACAGTGAACGAAAACTTGGAATATTTGGTGATTTTCGGTGAGCCGGTCACCCGCACTTTCATACCGTCTTCGAGCGGCAGTTTGAGCTGGTGGACTGTCATAAAACAGTTGATAACGTTGGCATCGTCTTTGAGATCAAAAAAGACCCACTTGCCCTGATTGATTTTAAAACTCGAAACTTCGCCCTCGATGATCACTTGCGGGTAGGCAAAGCTAAGCGTCTCATTGATGATGCCGACAAAGTCGGTAACTGAAATTACTTGAGGCTGCATGGTTGTAGTATAGCGGATCGGAGGCAGCTGATTTAGTCGGTTACTGGCAGCAGCGGCGTGAGATATTTTCGGTAATAGATAAAGCCCGGAGGTAGGAAGAGGGCGAGGTTAAGCGCGCGGTAGCTGAGAGCTGCGCTAAAGGCGAGGCTAAACGGCTCACCAAGCGCGGTGAGAGTACCGACCATGCCCGCCTCATAGACGCCAATACCATTGGTTACAAAACTGGCCAGGCTCGCAAGATTGGCAAAGGTGTAGGCGGCAATAATTACGCCGAGGTTTATCCAGTGTCCAAAGCCAATAAAGACGGCTGATACGCTTAAGACTTCGAAGATATTACCGGCGAGCGCCCACCATAGCAGCCGGGCTTGGTGTCCGTACTGGCTCGTAACTTCGTGGAACGTATTGTAAAACTCATCAAAAAAGCTACTCACCGTCTGGTGAGTCAGTAAGACGCGTTTTTGACGCAACAGATGGTGCCAAAGCCAATTCGTGAAGTTGACGAACGGCTTCGTGACGGCTTGCAGGCGCTTTCGATCGGTGCAGATAAATAACACAATGAGCGAAATGGTTAAAATCAGCAGAATGCTGATACTGGTAAACCGGACCGACAAACGGCTAATATCGCCGTCAAAATAAAGCAGAAGAAAGCCAACCGCCAGAATGGGAATGTAAGATAAGATGGTAAAAATGTAGCGTCCCAGCTGAGACAATGTGGCTTGGCCGGCTGGGACGTCGTCATGAACGGCGGCTACCAAGAAGGCGGTGCCGGCCACACCGCCTCCCGGCAACGCGGTATTGGCAAAGTTTACCGCTAAGGAAATTTCAAACAGCTTGCGAAAATTTACCTTTTGACCGCTCATCTGGTAAAACGTTTGGTAAAAGCCGGCGTTGGCCCAGTACGATAATAATTGCGTCAGGACGAGCAGCGGAATAACGTACCAATGAGCCTGGGTTAGGGCTGTCACGACTTTGCCCAGCTGACCAAAATTGGAGACTGCGATGACGGTGAGCCCAATGAGGCCGAGCAAAATAAAGCCGCGTCGCATATTCATTGCTGTATTATAGCGCTTAACGTAATACGGGCCACCCGCGCAAGATCTGCGTGGGTGGCCCGGTGGTCGTAAAACGAGCTGCGGTTCGGTCCTAGCCGAGGTGCAGTGCATCGTTTCGTCCCGTATTTCAGGGAGCGCTGCGAGTGACGAGCTCGCGCACTAGATATGGATCATCTCCTTGGTTGTCTTTGACGCAAAATGGATCGGGCGACTTGGTGATTGAGATGGTTCAGGCGGCGGTGCTGGCCGCGAATCGGCCGTGGAAAGTGAGGTAGCGGTTTTGGACGGCCGCGTCGATGTAATCCTGGAGTCGGCCTGGATCCTGCCGGAGTTCCCTGAGTTGGGCGGAACCGATCAGGATGATCGGCCACTTGGGCATGGTTTCCGCAATCCGGCCAATCTTGGCTTGCTTGAGACCCTCGCGGCGGACTTCCGTGACTTCGATGTAGAGCTTGAGCCCCGGTAGGTAGAAATCGGGCGCCATGCAAGTGATCCGCCCACTGGCCAGTCGAATGAAGAACCGGTGTGGCTCGCCTTCGTGCAGATGGCCAAGATCGTCCAGCCATTCGGAGACCTCGATTTCTGCTCCTTGGAGCGGGCTTCTGGGGATCCGATTGGGCTCGCGGTGAGGCACGAAGTGCTCGAATGCCTTGGGAGAGCGGTACGACTTGATTCGATTACGCTTGCTCATCACACTGCTACTTTCGGGGACGAGTGGTCCAGGCGGCTTGCTCGGCGACCGGGCGGGGCGCCAGGTGCGACGGCGTGCCTGTGGGTCGGTGCAGCTTGCGGCCGCGTCGTTGCGGCAGCTGGGTCGGCTTGCGAGACGACCTGCGTGAGACAGGGTTGAACATTTTGATGCCCCTCCGTCTTTGGGTTATCAAAAAACCGCCTGGTCGGGATGACTAGGCGGTGGTGCGAGCAGGCAGCTTCACATCGATCGGTCGGAAGACGTCACGGCTGGTGGCTGCATACCTCATAGTCATAACTATAGAAAAATGATAGGACTATGTCAATGAGCTTTGGCAGTTTTGTCATGTACAATGACGATATGACTGCTACGACTCACCTCGCAATTCTTGGTCGCCAGCCCGAACTGGGGCTACTCGAACTCGAAAGTTTGCTTGGTGCAGATAATATAACACTTTTTGGTAAAAAAGCAAGTCTTTTTAGTGGTGACGTGTCCATTAACCGCTTAGGCGGTGTCATCAAAATCGGCGATGTGCTGTATTCTGGGCCGACCATTGATGTGCTTGAAGCGCCCATTGATTGGCTAGGGCTGGGCCGCGGAGAACGTAAAACTACGTTTGGCTTAAGTTTTTATGGACCAAGCGTCAATCCGCGCTTAGTTTTGGCCACGGGTCTTGAACTCAAAAAACGATTACGTCAGGCCGGTCCAGTACGACTGGTCTCGCCTACAACGGGGACGGATCTGACCGCGGCTCAGTTGCATCATAATAATGTGCTCGGAGAAGGTTTCGAGCTCATGGTGATGGTGAGCGGTAGCCAGATGGTGGTGGCTCGGACGACGGCCGTCCAGGACATTGACGCCTATGCCGCGCGCGATCACGCCCGTCCGGCCCGCAGCGCGAAAGTTGGCATGTTGCCACCAAAACTAGCCCAAGTATTGCTTAACACAACGTCTGCCCCCGTCATCATTGATCCGTTTTGCGGTACGGGCGTCGTGTTACAAGAAGCCTTGCTGACGGATCGGAGCGCCTATGGTTCTGATTTAGCGCCCGAAATGGAGGCAGCGACCCGGACAAATCTGGAGTGGCTAGCCACCCAAACGTCCACTCCCCTCCCCGCTTGGCAAGTAAATACGGCTGATGCGCGAAAGGCAACCTTACCGACCAGTGAAGCCGCCGTTGTGAGTGAAGGTTATTTGGGCACCAATCTAACGGCCATGCCTGGCTCAACGCAGCTGGCGGAGCTAGAGGCTGAGATAACCGCTCTCTACCGTGCCAGCCTACTCAATTGGGCCCGTCAATTGCCGTCGGGAGCCGAGATTGCTTTGTGTCTGCCGAACTGGCGAGTCCAAGGGGGCTGGAAGACTCCAAGTGTGGTTGACGATCTGTACAAAATCGGATACACTACTAAGGTTTTTAAGCACGTCCCGGGACCCGTGCGTTACGCTCGACCCGATCAAATTGTTGGACGGCAGTTTTTATTGTTAACGAGGCTCTAAAGCATGTCACATACAAAAGCTGGTGGTTCCACTCGGAACGGCCGCGACTCAGCTGGTAAGCGCTTAGGCGTTAAGAGCTACGGCGGCGAAGTTATTCGTACGGGCGGCATTATTGTCCGTCAGCGCGGTAGTCGGATTGAAGCTGGCGAAGGCGTTGCTATGGGCGTTGATCAGACGCTCTACGCCATGCGCGACGGCGTGGTCGCCTTTACTACGCGTCAAGTTCAGAAGTTTACCGGTACCAAGGTCCGTCGCACTTTTGCGATGGTAGTTGATCCTAAGTAGTTGTAACTTCTTAGTGCAAAAACGGGCAGTTGCAAGACTGCCCGTTTTTGTTATGCTTGGATAATGAACAAAAGCCGAACAATAATTCGACGCGTAGTAGCGGAGATTGCCCCTTTTGATGAGCTTGAGCGTCAGCAGATCGCGTCTACCGAGGCCTGGATCGACAGTGTCGAACCGATTTATCGCCACTCTAATCCAGCTCGGCACTTGGTGAGCTATGTTGTGCCATTTGATCTTACGACTCGATCGGTTTTGTTGTTTTATCATCGTAAATCTGGATTATTACTACCGCCAGGAGGCCACCTCGAAGACAATGAAACGCCCCTCCAAGCTACCAAGCGCGAAATGGCAGAAGAACTTCATCAAGTGGCCTCGTTTTACGCGTGGGTTGGCGCGGCGCCGTTATTTTTGACCGCGACGGATACCGTGGGGAGTGCGCCGCATACCGACATTAGTTTGTGGTTTACGGTTTGTCAGACACCCAGTGACGATCCGTGGTACGACAAGCGCGAATTTAGCGGTTACCGCTGGGTCCCGCTCAAAAGTCTGATGGCACCTGGTGATAAACTCGACCCCCAGATGCATCGGTTTGCGCGCAAGCTAAATTCAATTTTGGAACTAGTTGACCCAAAGTAGGTAGGAGTTAGTTGGCTTTAGTTGAGACTTGCGGCTTGAGGTGGCGGTGAACATGGGTAAGGACCTCGGGAATAACCCCGGGCGAGTTGATAAACACATCGGTTAGGCCGAGTTGTTTACTACGGGTGCGAAGGTCGGCAGTTATGAGTGGAGTCAGCAGAATTATTTTGGAGTGAGCGGTCTCAGGGGTGAGTTGGATAATCTCAATGAGATCATGACCGGGCGTTGGTAAATCGGCGTCCATAATAATGAGTTCAGGCTGGTGATTGAGACTATGTTGCAGCAGGTCTTGGCCGTCACGGCACAAAATAACCTGGTACGGGTACTCGCTGAGCCGGTTCGAGTAGGCGGCCGCAAGGCGCGTGTTGGCCATCGCAATAATGACGCGGGGAGATTGTCTCATGCTCGTACCTGTGCGGCCGCTTGTTTGAGACTGGCCTGCATAAAACCATTAAACAGCGGATGCGCGCGATACGGGCGGCTTTTAAATTCAGGATGGAACTGGCTGGCGACAAAATAGGGATGATCACGTAGCTCAACGACTTCAACGAGCTTTCCGTCCGGCGACAGGCCAACCAAATTAAGCCCGGCGGCAGTTAGCTGATCGCGGTAGTCATTATTTACTTCCCAACGGTGCCGGTGCCGCTCGGTAATTTTGGTATTACCGTAGAGCATGGCCGACTTTGAACGTCGCTCGAGGACACAGGGATAATCGCCCAGACGCATGGTGCCACCTTTGGTCTCGACGCCACGCTGATCGGCCATAAGGTCGATAACCGGGTATGGCGTGTTGGGGTCTACCTCGGTGGTATGGGCACCCGTCAGGCCGCTATTGCGAGCCACTGCAATAACGGCTGTCTGGAGACCCAAACACAGCCCGAGGTACGGAATACCGTGCTTGATGGCGTATTGGCCCGCAATAATCTTGCCTTCGACGCCGCGGCTGCCAAATCCGCCGGGCACTACCAAACCGTCGTAACCTGCTAGTAAGTCGGCCGGTTCGGCGCTTTCCAAAGCTTCGGCGTCAATCCAGCTAATCTGCGGCTGGATCGAATTGGCCCAGCCGGCGGCTTTGATGGCCTCAAAGACGCTCATATAGGTATCTTCGTTGTCCATATACTTGGCTACTACACCAATGCGCAGAACGCGGTGGTCGGGATGTTTAATGAGCGATACCAATTTTTCCCAGGCGTCTAGTTTTGCTTTGCGGTCTTTGACACCGAGGTGGCGACAAATATAGTTGGGGATGCCCGATTGCTCAAGCAGAAGCGGCACTTCATAAACCGTTTTGGCCGTTGGCATAGGAATAATTGCGTCTTCATCAACGTCACCAAATAAGGCAATTTTGGTTAATACGCCTTTGGTGAGCGGCTTTTCGGCGCGCGCCACAACCACGTCGGCTTGAATACCGGCTTCACGTAAATCCCGAATGGCGTTTTGCGCTGGCTTGGTTTTAAGTTCGTGGGACGCTTCTAGGTACGGGACATACACCAGATGCATTGATAGCGTACTGGCGTGGCCGACGCGGCGGCGAAACTGGCGGATGGCTTCTAACGTGGCTTGGGACTCGTAGTCCCCCACTGTGCCGCCAACCTCAACGATGTGAAAATCAAAGCCACGGCCAGCGGTAAGGATTTGATCCTGAATTTCGTTGGTCACATGGGGAATAATTTGTACGGTTTTACCTAAATATTTGCCGGCGCGCTCATCGGCAATAATTTTAGCGTAAATCCGGCCGTTCATGACGGAGCTGCTTTGGGTGAGCTCATCATCGAGGAACCGCTCGTAGTGGCCAAGATCCAAATCGGTCTCGGCGCCGTCTTTGGTTACAAAGCATTCACCGTGCTCGGCTGGGTTGAGCGTACCGGCGTCGGTATTAAAGTAGGGATCGAGTTTTTGGAGGTTAACTTTGAATCCGCGAGCTTTGAGGGTGGTTCCGAGCGAAGCGGCGGTGATGCCTTTACCGAGTCCCGAAAGCACTCCGCCGGTCACAAAGATGTACTTCGTGGTAACTTCCGCCACGCGTTCCCCTCTCAACAATTGTATTCAGTATACGTGGTTAAGCTTGTGACCCGCAAGCTAAACTGTTGAGGAGCCCCGCCGAAATTATTTGGCGGGGCTCCTGAGTCGGCGTTAGGGGCCGACGAGTTGGGGCCTGGGCGGACATTGTGACTAAACAGTCAGGGGTGCTGATCAACCCGATCTATCCAAGCAAGTCCAGATGGGTCGGTTTCGAGATGACAAGTCGGACAACGAAACCACACGGGAGCTCGATGCAGGTGTGACGTAAACTGTTCAAGTTGGATCATGCAACGTGGACAAGACCGGGCGGTTTGGGTAGCTGGCAGGTTGAGGGTTGCGTTGATCATTGGGACCCTTCGGCTCGAGCATTGGGTGGGCTACGATGCATGCTGTTCGAGTGCGGCGGATGAACGACCCCGCAGCTCGTTTTGATCTTGATCTATTTTAGCTGGTTGAGGGCGGCGTCGAGCTGCGGATCGCGGTTATTGTTGTAATCATCGGGCGTGAGCTGCACGACGACGTCAGGCGTGATCCCCTTTTGACCAATGTTGATGCCATTGGGGGTGAACCAGTGAGCTACGGTGACTTTGAGTTCACCACCGCCGGACAGATTCTTGATCTCCTGGGCCCTCGGGCAGGAATTCGCTGGCAACCGTAACACCGGCGTCGAGGAAGCCGCCCGGATTGTCACGCAGATCCAAAATGATCTTGCTGGCGCCCTGCTGCTTGAGTGACGTCGCAGCTTTATCGATGAGCTCTGACGTATCGGAACCGAAGGTGCGAATTTGGATGTAGCCAATCGTACTGGTTTTCATACTCGAGGTGACGCTGGGCACCGTAATGTTGGCGCGGGTAATTTTGACGTCGAAGGCGGGGGCATTGCCTCGTACAATCGTCAGCGTAACTACTGTACCGGCTGTCCCACGGATCTTGGTGACGGCGGCATCGACCGTCAGTCCGCTCGTTGAGGTACCGTCGATTTTGGCAATAATATCGCTCGAACGAAGTCCTGCCGCGGCGGCTGGCGTGTCTGGGACCGGTGAAACGACGGTTAGATAGTTATTTTTGAGCCCAACTTCGGCGCCAATGCCCGATAATTGTCCATTGAGCTGATCGTTGAGGGCTTTGGCATCGGTGGGGCTCAAATAGACAGTGTACGGATCGCCGGCGGACGACACGAGACCGGCCTTGGCACCTTCAAGGGCTTTCTCGGGGTCAACGTTACCGTCGAAATTGCTCCTCAGCATACTGTAAATTTCATTGAGGCTTGAGAAGTCGAGCTTGCTCTGATGTAGCCCCGGCAACGTAATATAATCGCGGGCAATATCACCGGCGTAGAATGAGGCCACCATAAGTACGAGTACGATGAGGCCGCCGCTTAGTTTGCGAAGGACATCGGGTTTGAGGGTTTTCATAGGTGGGCCTTTCGGATTACCGCCTGTTAAAGCGGCTCAGGGGGAGCCGCTTTAAGGTCGCATATGTAATTTTAGTGAATGTAGTTGAAATAGCTCTTGGAATAGGTACCGTAGCGGAAGTGACCGTAACCGTCATAGTTCATTTCACTCACAATGACGTTGTCGCCTTGAATGGCCTCTACCACCGCAACGTGTCCGTAGGCTCCGGCACTGGTTTGGGCAATAGCCCCTACCTCTGGCGTACTGTCGACTCGGAAACCGTCGGCGCGGGCATATCCGGCCCAAGTGTTGGCATTGCCCCACCCGGTAGGAACGGCGCGACCCATGGAGGCACGACGCCATCCGGCCCAGGAGACACACTCGCGGTTGAGGCCCCAAGCCCCACCATAGCCGTAGGCATCTTGCGGAGCACTACACCAGGCGCTTGGATAGCCGCCATTGCCGTGGCCGTTGTCGCAGGCACCGCCCGACCCGCTCGAGGCACCGGGGATGGAGCCGCCGAAGCTGCGTGAGTTGGCGGCTAGGATGGCAGCCTGCTGCGCTTTGAGCGAAGCAATTTGCGAGTTGCTCTGCTTTACTTGCGCATTAGCGGCGTTAACGTTTTGCGCAGCGGTGGCCAGGAGCTGGTTGGCCTCAGCTTGGTTTGCGGCTAGTTGTTGGTTTTGGGTGTTTTCGTTGTCCAAAATAGCCGTAACTTGAGTTTTTTGGTCGGCCAGCTTAGCTTGAGTCGCCAATATGTCGGCCATGGCTGACTGAATTTTATTCTTAATGCTGTCCTGATACTGCTGTTGGTTGAAGTAGTCGCTTAAATTATTGCTGGAAGCAATCATTTCGATAGGTGTAATCGATGAATCAAGATACATGCTCTTGAGGTTATCGCCCAACGCGACTTTTTCGCTACTCAGTTTGGCCTCGTTAGAAGCAATATTTGCGGTCACCTGATTATACTGGGCTTGATTGAGGTTGATCTGAGCCTGCAGTGCGTTCATTTGGGCTTGCAGCTGCTGCACGCGAGCCTGGTAATCGTTGGCCTGCGCCGAGTACTGGTTGGCGGTGGCCTGTTGTTGACTGGCCTGAACTTTGAGCGCGGCGATTTGCTGGTCGAACTGATCAGCTAAGGCTGCACTCGAAAACAAAGAACAGACCACAACCGCAGCAATGGCGCGGATGACGGTCTGTGATAGATTGGTGAACTTAGTACGGATAGTCTTGCCCCTCCAAGCACTTTCAATGATATAGCATATGTTCTATCTGTCAAACTGGTTGTGCTATTGACCTTATTCACAAGAAATGGGCCTATTTAATAGCTGAGTTTTAGATGAATACATTACGAGAGGTTTTATCTGGTGGCAACTCCGAACACTGTATTTTGGCATGGAATGAGCTGAGGATGTTCGTTTGTTCGGCTGGACTAGAGTTTGAGATATCGGCTCATAGCTAAAATTGATGAGACGGCGCCAATAATAATTCCGAGCAGCAGTTCACCGCCTAAGATCACAAACGGATAGGATTGGAAGAAGCTGATGGTAGAACCAAAGTCGATATAACTAGCCACCTTGGGCGCACTACTCAAGAGAACTAGATACGAGAAGGTTACGGCAACGATGGCCGCGATAATTCCGTAAAGGGCCGCCTCAAAAATAAACGGTCCGCGAATAAACCATTTGGTGGCACCGACAAGCTTCATGATTTCGATTTCATCGCGCCGGGTAAAAATGGCCATTCTGATGGTGTTGAAAATGATCAGTGTCGAAATGACGACAAAGACAATACTGGCTGCTAAGCCCGCAGTTTTGAAGAAGTTAGCAAAGTGAACAATACGGTCGATGGTTTCTTTGCGGCCGCCCGTGTAGCTTGGTGGGGCGGTGGGATCGAGCAGACTTTGGTTGGCCTGCTGACTCACGACTGCTTCGATAGCGTCGAGATGTTTGGGATCGATGGCTTTTACCTCAATTGAAGACGGCAAAACATTGCCAGCTGTATCGAGCGCCTGGATGAGCGATGGCTTATCTTTGTTTTGGTTCTTATAGTTAGCAACTGCCTGATCAGGGCTGACATACATGAGGCTCGCGACGTTACCGCTGCTTTTGAGGGCGGCTTCGAAAGCAGCCACCTGATCGGGCGTCGTGTTATTGTTGAGGAAAATCGAGACGTCAATTTTATCGGTCACCCCTTTGATGGTAGCGGTAAGGGCGAGGCTTGAGATAAACGACACAATGACGATGATAAGGGTCACCGTCATAACGGCGGTAGCAGCAGTTGAGAGCCAGGCGTTACGCAGAAAGTTGCGGATGCCGCCGTGAAGTATTCGCCAAAATTGCAGCATTAGTTTTGTGCCTCAACCCCAGTGGCAATGCCCTTGGTAGCGCCCTTGAGGGTCGTTGGGTTTTCTAAGGTGTAGCGTCCCTGTTCATCATCGCGGATGATGCGGCCGCGGTTGATCGTGATAACACGTCGTTTGAGGGCGTTTACAATTTCTTTGTTGTGCGTAGTGAGCAGCACGGTGGTACCAAAACGGTTAATTTTGAGCAAAAGCTCGATAATTTGCCAGGCATTGCCGGGGTCGAGGTTACCGGTTGGTTCGTCGGCGATAAGAATTTTGGGCTGGCGAATGAGCGCCCGGGCAATGGCGACACGCTGACGCTCACCACCTGACAGTTCGTGCGGGTACATGTTTTGCTTGGCCGATAGGCCAACGAGGGTGAGCATCTTGGGTACAGCGCGCTTAATTTCGCGCTGGCGGGCCCCCGAAACTTCGAGCGCAAAGGCGACATTTTCACCTACGCGGCGGTTGGGTAGGAGTTTAAAATCTTGAAACACCACCCCAATGCGACGGCGCACGAGCGGCACGTCTTTCGCGGTAATCGTGTCGTAATCAAGTCCACCGACAATGATTTTGCCTGAACTATGCGTTTCTTCGCGCGTCAGAAGCTTGATGAGCGTACTCTTGCCGGCGCCACTGGAACCCACAATAGTCACAAATTCTTTAGGCTCAATATGAAGATTGAGACCCGATAACGCCGTTTGGCCGTTCGGATATACTTTGGTAACTCGATCGAATAGAATCATTACCGTCTCATCTTATCATAGAGTGAACTTGGTTGTGGTTAGGATAGGCGGTACATGATTGAGGACGATCCTGGTGACAAGATCGTCCTCAATTGTCGTGAGAGACGGGCGATGATTTTGCGGCTTATTTCATTAGCCGCGGGGTGGCCTCAACTGGCTGGGACGGGCCCGGTTGGGCGGCGGACCGATGCTGGCCATGGCTTCGAGGGCACGGTTACCTCGATGGTTGCGTTGGGCGCCGGTGTGTCGAGTAATCGATTTCCGGCCGGCTCGGCCAAATAAGGTAGGCCGTCGGAGTTCTGGCCGGCGATGCCGGCGAAGGTCAGATGACGCAAGAAGCTGCCGACTTCGACGGCGAACTGGCTGGCGGTCGTGTCAGTCCCCTCGTCCCCAATTGCTACCAGAAACTTCGTCCGGCATTTGCGGCAGCGCCGATCGACTGATGGCACACGTATGCCGCACGCCCCACACGTGTAGGGACCGCCAACACGAAATTAAGCGCGCTGTGCCCAAGATGCTCACCCTCGTTGGCCTATCGGCCAAGCAAAACATGTACCCGCACGAACTGTCAGGTGGTGAGCGTCAGCGTGTCGCCATTGCCCGGGGCAATTATTATCCCAAACATGTCATACTAGTTAAAGGTAGCCCAATGAGCGAATACCCAAACCATATACGAGCGCAGTTTGATGAGGCGGTAACGTCGAGTCCCGACGCGCTGCTGTGTATTCTCAACCCGGCGGGCCAGCTGCTCGCGGTCTCGCCTTCAGTCGAGCCGATTCATGGCTATCTCCCGTCTGAAGTGGTTGGGACTAACTTTTCCATCTACTTTGATGCCGATGACGTAAATCATCTAAGGTTAGTTATCCAAGATTGTATTCTAACCGGGCAATCCATCGAAGCAAGCCGCCGCGTTAAGCACAAAACTGGCGCCTACCGGCGAATGCGTGGGGCTGCCACCAAACTTGAGGATGATGCTACAGGTGATGCCTATATTCTCTCAATTGCTCGGCCGGTTTAGCTGGCGTTCGCAGCAAAAAACTACGCGAACTACCCGGCCAAGTGGTACAAATAAGCATAATTGTCAGCAAAAAGTAACATTATTAGCCATATTGCAGTTATCAGGTACAAATTCATTGACACAAATGTCAATGTGTCCTAACATATCTTGGTGTCGTCTATCCAGGCGATCGTTCCACCACGTGTTCGAGGAATCGAGCACGCGACAAAAGGAGTCCCATGTCCAGTTCCAAGCCCAGCGTGAACCCCGATGCCAAGCCCAAGCGGAAGCGTCGCGGTCTCGTAGCCCTCTTCTGTTCCGTCTTGCTCTGCGGCGGCCTCTTCGTGTTCCTCGGTTAGGCCAGCACCGGTGCCTACTTCAGCGACACCAAGGCCGGCACCGTCTCCGGTACCGTCGGATCCATCAAGATCACGGGTACCGGCGGCTCGGGCGCCGACAATCTCTCGGTCAGCTTCGATCGGCTGCTGCCGGGTGAGAACCAGTCGGTGACGACGTCATGGACGAACACCGGCCTCAACAAAGAAGACGTCTTCGTGGTGTTCTCGAACCCTGACGCGCTGCACGCGCTGAACAACCTCGGGACCTACGGTGAGGTCCACATCGTGGGCAACAACGGACCGGTCTTCGACAGCGCCAACCTCAACGACAATTCGGCGTCATGTGTCACGTTCTCGCCGTCGGGATGTTGGCCGGTCGCCAAGAGCTACAAGATCGGCACCAACATCACCCCCGGAGGCACCGGATCCTGGACGTTCACCTTCGGGTACGCCTCCAAGCTGTCGACTCAGTCCGCCGCCGGCGGTGGCGATTGGAACTCCTACCCCTTGGGTGGGCCGACCAACTCCGGTCTTCCGTACCAGCTGGTCGCGGTCCAGCCGGGCCAGACCCCGTAGTACCACTTAGGTGGCGCGGGCAACGTCTGTCCGCGCCACCTAGGTCCTACCACAAGGAGTGGACATAGTGCCAAAATGGCTCAGTATCACCGTCAGTGCCCTCGTCTTTGCTGCCATGGTGGTAGTAAGCCTGTCGCTTCTGATGTCACACCACCTCTATGTGGTGCGCACGGGCTCAATGGGAAACACCTACCCGCCCAAGACGCTCGTCGTCGTCAAGGTTGGTGAGTACCATGTGGGACAAGTTATCTCGTTCCGCGAGCATGGCGATATCACCACCCACCGCCTCCTCGGCTTCAACGCCGACGGTACGCTCATCACCAAAGGCGACGCCAACGACACTCCCGATCCCTGGACTCTCCACCGCTCCGACATTATCGGTGGCGTCACTGGCTCGGTTCGCGGCCTCGGCTACTGGTTCATCTATGCGAAGAACCCCTACGGCCTCGGCTCCATGGTTTGCTTAGTCCTCGCGATCTGGCTGTCCATCAAACTTTACCGCGAGATGACTCCTGAGACCGACGCAGAGTCCGACCCGCCCGACAATTCGCTCGAGGATCTCATCCTGAGCTCCTCCTGACCACCAGCCCTCGTCCGCAACTAGTTTTGCGCGGACGGGGGCTTCGTCTATTTTGCAGTTAGGCTACCACAACCAAAGTAAAATGTCTGCACCCCCAGAAGGAGTGCAGGCATTTGATTTTCGGACCTGACAAGACCAGTCGGTCATGCAGATATGCGGCACGCCAGCGATAATCGCACGCTTGGGGTTACCAGCCGCCGTCCACTCGTCGTGGGTGATGAGGATGGAAACGCTGCCCGCCTGGGCATTACAATCTGGAACTTCCCAGACGGGGGCGCTTACCTTGG
This sequence comes from Candidatus Saccharimonadota bacterium, assembly GCA_019352195.1. GTDB lineage: Bacteria > Patescibacteriota > Saccharimonadia > UBA4664 > UBA4664 > JACAFG01. The sequence goes on from JACAFG010000005.1 coordinate 137,616, forward strand.
CAATGACAAACCCATCGAGAAAGCGTCGCACCGGCGCGTAGCCGGAAGCGGCCCAGTCAACTCGTTGGATGTAGTGGTACTGATCGACGCCCGGCGAGCTGAAGAACACCTCGGCCGTCGATGTCATGTACCGCAGCACGTCGCTGTCGGGAATCCATCTCACTGTGTGAATCGTCGGGTTACCCCAAGCCACCCGTTGGGCGTGGGACATATATGTCGCATGGCCACCGACCACCCGGTAGGCCCGTGCGTTCCACGAGTAGCGGACGTAGGATCCGGACGGCGTTGCAGCTTTGACAGTCTGAGCAAAGACAACTGACACAGTGGCAGGGCTGGCAGCCACGGGTGTGGCCGCCGAAGCCGTGCCAACCGTAGCAAAAACCACGATGCCCAGTGCGAGGATGAGACTGCTCGCCAACGTGACGAGGCGGTTCCTCCAGGGTATGGGAGTACGAACAGAAGACATGATTGCCTTTCTTGAGGCAGTCGGGAACCTCCATTCCGTTTTGAATCAGGACACTCTCCCGCAAACTGACACCATGAAGAAAGCACCCAAACTGTCGGATGCGGAGCGGTCAGAAATTGGCACACTTTTAAGTAAAAAAGTATTTACTTCGGGACATTGCCCGGGTATTGGGGCGCAGCCCCAATACCGTGTCCGACGAGATTAAGCGCAATAGTGTGTGGGATCGGTATGAGGTCGAGTCGGCGAAACGCAAAAGCTACTATGTGCGTAAATATGCCAAGTATCAGGGCAAGAAGATTCAGGAAAATATGGATCTGCGGTGGTACATCATCGTGCGGCTTCAGGCGCATTGGAACCCAGATGAAATTGCTGGAGCCATAAGCAGCTGTTTTACGCCTCCAAAACTGCCATTTACGACTGGCTACGTTCCGAATGGGGCCAGCGTTACTGCCAGTTTCTGGACTCACAGCGACATCGCCCGCGCAAGCGCCAGAAGAAGGCGGTTCGTCCCATGATTACAGATAGGGTGAGCATTGTAGAACGGCCTTTGGGCGCCACAAATCGCACCCGGTATGGCCACTGGGAGGGTGACACGGTTGTGTCCGGAAAACGCACCGGTAGCACGGCGGCGTTGGTGGTGACCGTGGAGCGCAAAACACGGCTCGTGGCCGCGAGAACAATACCCGACTTGAGGCCGGCGAGCTTTAATAGCGCCATCCAGGACGTCCAGACTGGCGTAACAAAGATGCGCAGTCTGAGTTTAGACAACGGCATTGAGAACCGTTGGCACGGCCAGCTGAGCGTCCCAGCTTACTTGTGTGCTCCGTACTCCAGTTGGCAAAAAGGCAGTGTAGAAAATGCTAACAAAATGATACGGCGGTACCTGCCCAAGGGCCTGGATCTAGTCACCGTGACACCGACTCGCTTACAAGATATTATTTAGATAATTAGCAACAAACCCAGGAGGATCCTGGGGTATAAATCGGCCACACAAGTGGCCACAGAGAAAGGAATATTACGAGAGCAAGTGTCCTGATTGGGGGCTGAATGCAGCTTTTTTCGGGTGATATTGCAGCAACTACGTCGGCGTAGTCACTACGACTTACAACCATGTCTTCTCCTCGGGCTAGGGACGGATTTGACGACACTTTGTCGTCAATGGGAACTGGGACGAGCGGGACTCTGTCTGGTGTCGGGGCACGTTGGGTGGACCCATTCTGCCGGGATGATGGGCGGCAGGCCGAGCACGTCGCGCAGGGGGCGGTCGATTCCTGTCCAGTCGGACAGTTTGGGACGGGACATGAAGACTCCAAGAGGTCGAAGGACGGCGATCAACGTGGAACTAGCGATATTATGAAATAACATATTAATAATTACAACTAATCGTCGCTACCGGAGCCTATTTGGCCGTTGAGATAAGCTTCAATAAACAAATCGAGATTGCCGTCTAAGACGCCGGCGGCATCATTCGTTTCGGCCCCGGTGCGGACATCTTTGACCTTAGTGTAGGGATGGAGCACATAATTGCGGATTTGTTGGCCCCACTCGGCGGCTTTATCGGCACCGCGCAATTGGCCAAGTTCGGCGGCCTGTTCCGCTTCGAGGCGCGCCGCTAAACGGGCTTTCAGCACGGCCATGGCTTTGTCTTTGTTTTGTAGCTGTGAGCGCTCGTTTTGAATCGCCACCACCGTATTGGTCGGTATGTGGGTGATGCGGACAGCTGAATCAGTCGTGTTAACGCTTTGGCCGCCTTTGCCGCTCGAGCGATACACATCGATCCGCAAGTCTTTGGGGTCGAGTTCGATATCGGCGGTGCTGCGGTCGAGTTGAGGTAGTACCTCAACCAGCGCAAATGAAGTTTGGCGTAAATCGGCCGAATTAAATGGGCTTTGGCGAACTAGACGATGAACGCCGGCTTCGCCTTTGAGTTTGCCAAAGGCAAACGGCCCGGAGATTTCAATAGTGGCGCTCTTAATTCCCGCTTCCTCACCAGGCGAGGTTGATAGAATTTCGGCGCTAAAATTCTGCGAGGTCGCCCATCGCACGTACATGCGTTGGAGCATTTCGGTCCAGTCTTGCGCGTCGGTACCGCCGGTACCGGCATGGAGCTCGATAATGGCGCCGGTCCGATCATGCGGGCCTGATAGCTTGAGCTCAAATTCGCGTGCTTCATAGTCGGTTTTGAGGCGCGAGTAGGTAGCTTCGGCGGTTTCGGCGTAGCCCGGGATATCGGTGACGCCAAATAATTCATCACTGACTTGGCTTTCGAGCGAGCGCCAACTTTCGACATGTTTCGTGAGTTCGGCGAGGCGCTGCGAAGTTTTAGCCGCGGCTTGAGGATCATTCCAAAAATCGGGCGCTTGGGTGGCCGCGCTGAGCTTGGCGATCTCGGTAGCGTCGGCAGGTATACCAAGTTTAGCGATGGCGGATTGAATTCGCTCCAACAGATCAGTGTAGCGGTGAATAAGGTCTTGCATACCTCTATTATACGGCTTTAGTTGCCAGGTGGGGTATTGCGACCGCTGGGGTTGGGCGTTGATGACGGGCTAGCCGCGTTAGCCGCGTCTTTGAGCAGTTGCTTAATACTATTGCCGAGGCTTGTCGCGGGCGACGGGGACGGAGACGGCGACGGGCTGGCCGTGGGAGCGGATGAGTTGCAGTGGTTGGTAGGTACTTTGTCCGTCGGGAAGACTTCGGCCGTGACTGCGGTGTCCCATGGATTGGCGAGTCCCCCACCGCTCGTGCAAACATTCGCTACGGTTACGCCAGCTGGGACGCTAAAAGTTTGGGGCGCGCCCGAACCAACCACGGATTCCATGTAGTCGTGCCAAATGGGGGCGGCACCGGTGATACCGTCGACGTTTTGCATCGGAGTGTTATTGCTATTGCCGGCCCAAACGGCTGTGACAATGCCGGGTGTATAGCCAACGGTCCAGTTGTCGCGGAAGTCATTGGTAGTTCCGGTTTTGGCCGCCGCCGGAATTTCCACGCCGGTCGTTACATTGGTTAGGCGCAGTGGTGAGTTAAAGGGAAACTCTGGCTGGCGCGCGTGATTATCGCTCAAAATGTTCGTCATCATATAGGCATAGCGGGCATCAATGGCGTTGGGCGTGGCAGCAACCGCAGGTTTGGTTATGTTATTGCCGTAACGGTCGGCCACTTTCAGGGCGTAACGAGACGGGACTTTGGTCCCCCCGTTCGCAATCGTGCCGTAAGCGGTAGCCATGTCGAGCGGTGTGACCTCACCTGCTCCAAGTACCAGGCTTAAACCATACTGGTTGGGACTCCCCAGGGTGGTAATGCCCATCGCGGAGGCGGTTTTGAGGGTGCCAGGAATGCCGGCAAACTGCAGGGTTTTGACAGCCGGAATATTGAGCGAGTTATCCAACGCGGTTCGAACCGTAACGGTGCCGTGGAAGCGCAAATCGTAGTTTTCGGGAATGTAGGTAGTGCCATCACCATTAGGCAGCACCATCGGCGCATCTAAAATAGTGGTGGCGCCGTTCCAGCCTTTGGCAAAGGCGGTGAGATAGGCAAAGGGTTTGAAACTAGAGCCTGGCTGTCGTAGTCCGTAGGCGGCAACGTTATATGCGCCCCAGCCAGGTGCGTTGTAATTGGCGCTGCCGACCATGGCCAAAATATCGCCGCTACCCGGCTCCATTGAAACTAAAGCGCCGTTGGTCAGATTGTGGGAGCCGAGTTTGCTGATCTGGGCGCTCACAATGCCTTCGGCTGTTTGCTCGTCTTTGAGGTCTAAGGTAGTGGTGACGGTGAGTCCGCCTTGTTTGACGGCTGTGTCACCGTATTGTTTGGTGAGTTGATCAAGAACGTAAAATACAAACCAAGGCGCTTTGATGTCGTAGTTTTGGGCGTAAAACACAATTGGCTCTGCCTTGGCGGAAGCGGCCTGCTCGCGGGTAATTTGGCCGAGCGTCAGCATGCGGTCCAAAACAAAGTCGCGGCGTTGGGTGGCGGCGGTAAGGTCGACATTGGGATCGAGGCGGCTCGGCCCCAGTGGCAAGCCGGCTAGAAGCGCACTTTGTGACAAGCTCAGTTTGCTGGCGGGAGTATGAAAATAGGTTTGGGCAGCGGCTTCAATACCGTTGGCACCTTCGCCGTAGTAGGTTTCGTTAAGATACATCTCGAGGATTTGGTTTTTGCTATATCGCTGCTCTAGATTGGTCGCTAAAACGATTTCTTTAAATTTGCGCGTAAACGATTTGTCACTTGATAGCAACGAGTTTTTGATGAGCTGCTGCGTGAGCGTTGAGCCGCCCTGAACTTCGCCGTGCTGGGTAACGTCAACGAGGGCAGCGCGCGCCATACCGCGCCACGAGAAACCTGGCTCGCTGTAAAAATTGGGATCTTCGGCCGCTAGCGTGGCATTACGTAAGTTCATTGGTAGTGTACCCAGCGGATCAATGATAATGTGCTGTGCGCCGTAAGCCTCGTACAACACCTGTCCGTTGCGATCCAAAATGGTCGTACCAACCTGTTTTTTGGCCATGAGCGCAGCCGGGCTCGACAGGTCGGTGGCGTAGAAGGCGTAGGTTGAGGCGGCGACGGTGAGACCGGCAATGGTGGCAGTAAGAATACCGGCCGCAATAATTGCTAGATAAATCGCTCGGGCACGGTGATTCCAAAAGAAACGGTACAGACGACGCAGGAAGCGCTGCAAATCGGCTCCGGCCGCCGCCCCAAAGTCGCTGGCGGCTTTCCAGTCGTAGGCGGAGTCAATGCGTGGGGTCGGCAAACCAAGCGACAGCGTTTCGTAGAACGGCTGCTGCTGACGTTTTCGTAGTTTTTGTCGCTTGGATTTGGCCATGAGGTATCCACGCTATGCCAGTGGCAAAGCACATTATCTGATAATTGTCACAATAGACAACCATTGTAGCTGGTGACTGGACGATCTTACAAGAGCTGATGTCATAACTGAGAAATTTATGAAGCGCGTGGTTTGGTAATCCGTTTACGCTTGGATCGTGCTGGTGCGGCGGTGAGCATGTCTTTGGCGACGGCCGCGGTGATGCTGGTGGGATCGGTGCCTTTGGGGATTTTGGCATTTTTGGTGCCATCAGTAATGTAGGGACCAAATCGGCCATTAAGCACTTGGATGCCGCCGTCAAAGGTGGCAATGTGCTTTTCGGCGTCGGCCTGTTTTTTGGTAGCAATCAGCTCTAGGGCTCGCTCCAGGGTGATAGTAAAGGGATCGTCAGGCTTAATTGAGACGTACGTCTTGCCAAACTGAACGTAGGGACCAAAGCGTCCGAGGTTGGCTTTAATGTCTTCACCATCAGGAGTTTGTCCCAGTGTGCGCGGCAGTTTGAACATTTCCAGCGCCTCGTCGAGGGTAACCTGGTCGATCTTCTTCCCGTTGGGCATGGGTGCAAACTTGGGCTTTTCGTCGTCTTCGGCGAGACCAATTTGGAGCATGGGGCCGAACCGACCCATGCGGGCGATGACGGGTTTACCGCTTTTGGGATCGGTGCCAATTTCGCGTGCGCCCGAAGCCGCCATGCGGTCAACGTCAGCGGCAGCCAAGACCGTCTCGTGAAATGGGCCGTAAAACTCGGCGATCATTTTGTTCCACGGCTGATGACCATCAGCAATTTCGTCGAACTCTTCTTCGACTTTTTTGGTGAATCCTGGGTCGACGACACCGCTAAAGTGAGCGACTAAAAAGTCATTTACGAGCATGCCGATGGCCGTTGGGAAAAGTTTGCCCTTATCGGCGCCATAATTTTCAGTGGTATCGATTTCCTTAACCGTGCCTTGTTCGAGGACAAATTGCTTAACGGGCCGCTGAGCGCCTTCGAGGTCGCCTTTTTCGATGTACTCGCGGTCTTGGATGGTAGAAATGGTCGGTGCGTAGGTCGATGGGCGACCAATGCCCATTTCTTCCAGCGCTTTGACGAGGCTGGCTTCGGTGTAGCGTGGCTTAGGACGAGTGTAGGTTTGCACGGCACGCATAATTTCAAGATCAAGGACGTCGCCTTTGGCAAGCGGCGGTAAAATCCCCTCTTCCTCGGTTTCTTCGTCGCTTTCTTGGGCCAAATAGAGTTTAAGGAAGCCGTCAAACTTAATCTGCTCGCCTTTGGCGATCAACAGCTCAGAGCGTGTCGAAATGGCTATTTCGCCGGTGGTACGCTCAAGCTGGGCGTCGGCCATTTGAGACGCCACGGTACGTTTCCAAATGAGCTCATATAAACGCTGCTCATTGCGCTCGCCACTAATGGTTGAGCGGGCAAATTGAGTCGGTCGAATGGCTTCGTGGGCCTCTTGGGCGCCGGCTGATTTGGTCGTAAATTGGCGAAGCTGGTGGTAGCGGGCCCCAAATTCTTTGGTTATTTCGGCTTTGGAGGCTTCTATCGCTAGATCACTCAAGTGCACTGAGTCGGTACGCATGTAGGTAATATGACCCTGCTCGTAGAGCCGTTGAGCCCCGCTCATGGTTTGGCGAACGCTAAAACTGAGTTTACGCGCCGCTTCTTGCTGCAACGTTGAAGTGGTAAACGGCGCGGCTGGTTTACGTGACGCGGGCTTGGTTTCGAGGCTTGAAACGCTAAATTTGGCACCGATGCAGTCGGTAACAAACTTGTGGGCATCGTCGCTTTGGGCGAACTTCTGCGGCAGTTCTGCTTTAACCTTGCCGTCGCTGGCGCTAAATTCGGCGGAGATTTTGTAGCTGGCGCTGCCGGCAAAGTTTTCAATTTCGCGCTCGCGCTCAACAATAATTCGCACCGCGACACTTTGGACGCGGCCAGCGCTGAGGCCGGTTTGGATTTTGCGCCACAAAACTGGCGAAATTTCGTAGCCAACGAGGCGATCGAGTACCCGCCTGGCTTGTTGGGCATCAACTAGATTTTGATCGACAAAGCGCGGGTTGGCGATGGCTTTTTTGATGGCAGTTTCGGTAATTTCGTGAAAGACAATGCGCTTGGTGGTTTTGGGATCGAGGCCGAGCGCTTGGCACAAATGCCAGCTAATAGCCTCCCCTTCGCGGTCTTCATCGGATGCTAGATAAACTTGGTCGGTGGCTTTGACGAGTTTCTTTAGTTCAGCAATGCGCTTCTTCTTGTCAGGGCTGACCTCGTAATCGGGCTCAAATTTGTGCTCAATATCAATGCCCATGCCGCTTTTGGGCAAGTCACGGACATGACCAAAGGAGGCCTCGACGATATAATCGGCGCCTAAAAATTTGCTGATGGTTTTGCCCTTGGCCGGGCTCTCGACAATAACTAAAGATTTGCTCATATGGATGCAACCATAACAGCTCAGTCAAGTTTTAGGCTAGTCCTATGCATGTGGACAACTAGATTTGGGGAAGCAAAATGCTCCCGTGTCTTCTATATATGACAATGGCCCGCTCGATCCCGGTTAGGATCGAGCGGGCCACGGCGAACAGGTGGTCAGAACTGGGCCGGGGGCTCGGAAGTTTTGACTTTGAGGGCGTCGAGCTTCCGGGAGATTTCTTGCTGTTGGAGGTACAGGAGCTTGTTTTGCTCCGAGAGGCACCACAAGATGGTTCCTCCGATGGCGATGATAATGCCGCCAAGCATGGTAAATTGCGCGGTCAAGCCGGCACCACTCGTCGAGTCCACTAGGCCCAGGACAAAGATGCCGACGCCCAGTAGCGCGAAGAGGTTACCCATCCTTTTGATTCGGTCGAGATGATCAGTCATGGCAATGCTCCTGTCGGTGGCTTCAGCCCACGTTGGAATGATCGTCGATGAAGTTCGCCGACGCGGCTTTGCGCTGGGCGGTCACTATGGGCGTGAGCGTGCCAACCAAAAACGAGACGGTGGTGGCCGTGGGCAACTCGACACCCAGTTGGCGCGCGTAGTTGGCCGGGTTACTTCCGAGTATGATGCGCGCGCCGGACTGGCGGATGGTTTCGAGCAGCGCATCGAGCGTTGAGCGCTCTAAGACGTTGGTGACAACATCGAAGGTAGCCGCGCTGACATCGTCGCCACGGTAGCCGACTGCGATGGGTCCGCTGTGGCGGTCGAGCGCCTCATGGACGAGCTTTATGACATGGTCGACGACGCTCTTTTTGAACTGGTGGATGATTCTCGGTCGGCTGGCAAACAAGTAGTTTTCCAGACTGGCGCAGAGGTGGGCCAACTGGATGCGCTCGTACGCCGATTTGGCCGGATCGATCTGAAACGGCGCTTGGTCGTAACGCCGCAACTGGAGTAACCCGTGCGAGTTGAGATCTGCGTGGTCGTCGCTGGTTTCGATCTCCCAGCAGACGGTTTGAACCATGAGAGGTCTGCGGAGAGACCGCGGCACTTGATAGGCCAAGGCGGACCGGAGGTTGAACAATCCGGCGGCAAGGGCCTCACCGGAGGTGAGGCACTGCTCGACTTCGGTGATAAGCCGCGTGAGGATGGGAGCGTTCACTAAGGTCATTTCAAATTTCTTTCGCTCGGGTACTCAGATGAGCACGGGTCGGGTAAAGTATTTATACCATCGGAGCCTACAACAAGCAATAGACAGACTCGTTTAAACATGCTACAATAGTTTCAATTGTTGATCGTGAACCGCTTTGATCCGCTGAAAGTGAATCGTTCATGACGGCGATTCATAACACGATCCGTTGCCTGGCGCGCCAAGCGTCAGCAGACATCATTCCACCAGCGAGCCGTAACTGGCTTGCCCGAGGCAGAAAATCCTTAGTGGACTGTATCCAGGTGACAGGTTCTAACAACTTAAGGAGTCCCTTTGTACGGAAACCAATCTAACGGCGGCCGCAGTGGCGGTAATCGTGTCTATTCTTCACGAAATCACCGTCAGCCCCAAGTAAAATCAATCGACCCCGCGCGCTTTATTAAAGCCGCTACGGCCATCAAAGAAGTCGAAGTTTACGACTCTAAAAATACCTTTGCCGACTTTGGCTTTTCGCCTCGTTTGGCGCAAAACATCATTTCGCAAGGCTACGTTACGCCAACCCCGATTCAAGATGGTGGTATCCCGGTCGTTATGTCGGGTCGCGACCTCATCGGACTTGCCAACACCGGAACCGGTAAAACGGCGGCTTTCTTGCTGCCAATCATGCACCGCATGCTTAACGGTGAGGCTACTCGCACGCTCATCATGGTGCCTACCCGCGAACTCGCGGTTCAAATTGAGGAAGAATTCCGCAAATTTGGCGCCGGTTTACCGTTGCGCTCAGCACTCGTTGTTGGTGGCGCGTCAATTGGTAAGCAGCTGGCGCAAATTGGTCGTCAGCCCCAGTTTATTATTGGTACCCCGGGACGACTAAAAGACTTGATCGAAAACTACGGTCTGAAGTTTGACGGTTTTAGCACGCTTGTGCTCGACGAAGCCGACCGCATGCTCGACATGGGCTTCATCCGCGACATTCGTTCGATTCTCGATCACTTCCCGCCCAATCGCCACACTTTGTTCTTGTCGGCTACCATCACGCCGGAAATCCAAGGTCTAACCTCAACCATCCTCAACAACCCTGAAACGATCAGTGTGCGTAAGGGTGAGACGAGCGATCACGTGAACCAAGACGTTATTTACGTGGACGGCAAAGAAGCCAAGGAAGATAAATTGGCAGAACTGCTCAAAGACCCCGCTTTTACGAAAGTCTTGGTCTTTGGAGATACTAAGTGGGGCGTCCAGAAGCTGGCTGACCGTTTGGAGCAGCGCGGCTTTAAGGTTGCCGCAATCCACGGTAACAAGAGCCAACCACAGCGCCAGCGCGCACTCAACGACTTTAAGGCTGATCGCGTCCAAGCGCTGATTGCTACTGACGTGGCGGCTCGTGGTTTGGACATCCCGCAGGTTTCGCACGTGATCAACTTTGATCCGCCGAAGATCTACGAAGACTACGTTCACCGCATCGGCCGTACCGGCCGTGCCGGTCACCATGGTCACGCGCTCACGTTTGTGCCAACCCAGCGCAACGCGAGCCCAGTTCCCTACCGCCGTTAGTTCGTTGCGGTAACAAAAAAGAACCCCTTAGGGGGTTCTTTTTTGGTTGGCATGAGTTATGATCGGCGACTCGAGCGTAAAATGCCGACGAGCAAGGCACTAATTACGGCTACCGTGATGATGGCGGCTACGGCCGGTAAATCAAAGTAGTTGGTGCCAATCGGCTGGGCATAGTTAAACAGAGAAGCAAATGGCCTCGTAAAACCGTTGGTGGTGCTGTAAATGAAGTTTGTCAGCGCAGTGGAGTCGGAAACCCCGAGCAAGGCCATGACAAACCGGATAGCCAGCAGGGCTACGACTAAGGTGGCGATCCAACCAATGATGAGCTCTAGAGCTCCTAGGGGTCGGTCGCGCTCATCGGTTGCGACTTCCCGGTATGAAGCGGTAGGGGTTAACGTTTCGTGAAAGTTAGTTTTGCGTTCGTCGTCAGGGACGACATAAGTTCGGCGTGCCATAAGTCTCTCCTCTTATGTTTTGCATCATGAACTTTGAGCACAGGTGATGCATTGGTCAAAATGACGATAAACTAAATTTGAACTGGAGTTGCCTAGTTAAAAAGGCGAAACGCCTCCGGACAGTTCGTCCGGAGGCGTTTGTGGCAGGTCGCCAAAGACATCCCTTACGCTCGGGGCGCAGGGATTAGTGGGCTGTGGACGTGGCGCCGATAACGAAGCGGTTGGCGCCTTCGAGCTTGATCTTGTGCCGGCGGCAGAAGGCCAAAACGTCGCGCCGCATGACGGCGTAGACTCGTTCGAAAACATCCTCGTCGATGGGGACCGCACTTCCCAGATATTCGCAAGATGCTTGGCGACCATTGATCGTCCAGCTGCACCATTTGGAAAAGTCAGTGCTCCACTCGATCGAGGAGAGCTTTGGGTCGCGGAACTTGATGCGCCAGTTCACCTGGCTAGGACTGTAGAAGTTTTCCAGTGACACATTGACCGTGATGCTCGAGCGCCGACCATTATCAGTCAGCGTTGAGCTTCGATACTCTCGCGTCCCTGCTTGTTCGAACAGGTCAGTCAGAAACTGGCTTTCGTGGGTAGCGCTGTCGAGGTAATACAAAACACCGACGATGGCGGCGCGCTGCATTTGGGCGAGCAGTGAGGCTTCCATGGTTTGAACTCATTTCTATGTCGAAAAGCAATTTGGGCAATATGAGCGGTATTATATCATTAAATGGCTAAATTAGCAACTAATTGGGTGTGGGTGTCTGAGGTAGGTTGAGCTGGGCGACGTCGAGCTTGATGGCAGTGCCTGGGCCCGCTTCCCCGCGCAGAATTTGGCTAGCCACGGCGTCTTCAACCGTGCGTTGAACCATCCGACGCATGGGGCGCGCACCGAGGCGGGGGTCGTAACCGGCGTGCACCAAGGCGGTCACGGCCGCGTCGGTGAGCTCTACCGTCACTTTTTGCGGGGCGAGGGTCTTATTAACTTCCGTAATGAGGATGGCCACGACTTGGCCAAGTTCGGGCTCGTTGAGGGGGCGGAACAGGACGATCTCATCAAAGCGGTTCAGGAGCTCGGGCTTGAAACTACCGCCCGAAATGAGCTGCTCGACAAATTGCTTCTCGAAGGTTTCCAGCGCCTCCCCGGCTTCAATATGAGATCTAATTTCGTCGGCACCGGCATTGGAGGTGGCAATGATGATGGCGTCTTTAAATGAGGCCGATTTGTTTTGACTGTCGGTGAGGTTGCCCTCATCAAGCAGCTGCAGCAATAAGTTCAGAATAGCCGGATTGGCTTTTTCGATTTCATCAAATAGCACCACACTAAAAGGTTGCTGCTTGATCCGGGGTAAGAGCCCGCTGGGGTTTTCGCTGGGTCCGGCCAGTAAACGGGCAATGTCAGACGGCTGCTGATATTCACTCATATCCAGTCGAATCATATGGTCTTCGGCGCCAAAGTACAGCGCGGCGAGACTTTTGGCGAGCTCGGTTTTACCAACACCCGTTGGTCCTAGGAACAAAAACGAACCAATGGGCCGTTTGGGGTTAGCCACGCCCGCCCGGGCACGGCGCAGGGCCGCCGCGACGACACTGACCGCGCGCGTTTGGTTGATCATGCGTTCGTGGATGTGATCTTCTAAATGCAGTAATACATCAGCTTCAGCGGCATCGGCCGCTTGGACTTTGACGCCGTATTGGCTCTCAATGGCACGGTCGATGCTACCGGCGGTAATGAACTGACCGTCGGCAAAGTTAAAACTACTCTCAAGGAGTTTGAGGCTGCGCCCGGGATTGGCTTCATCGGTATTGTAGCGTCCGCTCATAATGTAGGCTTGGCGCAGTGCCTGCCAGGTGGTAAACGAACGTCCGCCCTCCAAATTGAGCGCGCGGTCGGCGAGCAAGCGCATCACGTCAGTTTGGCTAGGTTCTGTCAGCACGATGGGCGTTAACATGCCAGCCAGCGCTACGTTAGTGCTGCGCAGACGTTGCCAGTCGCCGGGTGACAGGGTGAGCACCAGTTTGAAGCGGCGTGACTGCACAATCGGTAGTAACAGCTGACTTAGATTTACGGCGCCGCTGCCCTGGCCAAAGAAGAGCTGGGCTTCATCTAACGCTACAACGATGTTACCGGCGCCGATGGCTTCGCTGAAACAGCCGAGGACGATGCGCTCGATGTCGCCGGCGCCTTCGACGCGCGATAAAATACTGGCTGCGCTGAGGCTCACCACCTGGTGGTGACGCAGGCTGCCGCTGGCTTCGCCGCGGAGGAGTCGGTCGGCTAAACCAAACAGTAAGGCGGTTTTGCCGATGCCCGTCTCCCCGACGAGTACGACGCTGGAGGTGCCGCTGTCGAGGCTGGCAATAAGGGCGTCGAGTTGGGCGGTGCGTTCTTGCTGGACAAAATTACCACCAGCAGCTTCAATTTGCTTACTCATATTGTCGGCAAAACCGTTCAGGATCGGCGTGTAGCCGGAGGCCCAATCACGCGCGATGCCCCCATAAATTGGCTTATGCGAAGCCAAATATTTTTCTAGGCGCGCCAGCCAGCCGACGCCCTCAACGAGTTCTGAGGTGTCGATTTTAGTGGCGGTGAGCAGGCTGGTAACGGCCGGATTGAGATTGATAAGGGCGACGACGATGGCTCCCACGCTCAAATACGGGTCTTCGGCACTGCTAGCGATCGCAGCAGCTTGGTTCATGAGGTCATTTTCGGTCGGTTTGAGGCCGACGAGGGCGCCGGCAATGAGCTCACTCGGCAGGCCAAAGCGTGAGGTGAGAAAGCGGGCTTGCCAGCTAGGAGCCACCAGGGCCCATAAACCGGCAGCATCAAGGTTTGACTGGTAGCCGGCCAATAGTTCGGACGGGAGCAGGCGCTCGAGGGCGGTAGTGGTACCTAGCGTCGCCGGTGTGGCCTGCAGAACGGCTTTGGTGAGCCAGGTAGCTAAGCTGATAAGTACCAACCCCACGCCTAAACTGACGCTGGCGTGAGGGAGCTTAACGACCATAGCGGCTACGCCGCCGATAATCAGGAGCCAGCTCAAGAGCGTTAGTGCCAGGACGAGGGGCTTCGGAAGACGTCGGCCGAGACGAGCGGAGGCAATTAGGGGCGAACGGGAGTTGAAGCGGTAATTATTCATTTGCTGATCCCCACGAAAATGAGGATGACTCCGGCGACGGGTACGAACGGCCAAGCAAGTATGAGGATTCCTCCCCCAAGGCCAATTCCGAGCATGGCAACGAAGGCTGCGAGCAAGGCCAGGAGCCGTACGGCGAGGCCGACAAAGCGCGACACGGTATTATCGACACTGGCTCGCAGGCGTTGGCTCATCGAACCGGAGCTACTCGTAACAATGCGCCGCCACGGCGCGAACAAGGTTTGCAACAAGAGCCCAACCGAGAAGTTTTGTGACAACCGCACGAGGCGTGCACGGATACCGGTGGCCACACTAGACCACCCGCGGGTATACCACCAGCTGAGCCAACTCACAAAAAGCATAAGCAAATTGTACCACTCTTAAGGGCGTGATGCCGTACTCAAACCGCTCGGCTTGACGTGAGAGTATTGACATATATGTAATTATAGGTTATACTGTTTCGCGTCCTTGAAAAACGGCCTGTTACAGGGTCTTTTTTGATGGACGTGCAGGTAAACAAAGGTATATGTGCCACACCCTCCGTGGCCATCATGCGTAACATCTCGACGCTAGCAGCCGCTCTTGTGCTGTTAGCCACCCAGGTTAACGTTCCGTTTCGTACGAACGTTGCCGACGCAGCTTCGGCTCCGGCCACCGCTACGACAGTTTACGAGGTGAGCTTACAAACCAACACGCCCGACGCGGTTGTTGTGTCTGGTCCTAAAATGCCCGATTACAACACCGAGGTCCTTGTGCCGTTGCATGCTGCTCAGGCTCAGGAGGTCGCTGCCGCTCAGGCTGCTGCCGCCGCTGCTCAAGCTGCCAAAGCTCGTGCCAAGGCCCAATCGGTCACAAAGATCGCTGTTGCAGCTCCGTTTGTAACAGGTTCACACACCGATTGGATGGCCGCCGCCGGTATCGCTCCGAGCGATTACGCTTATGTCGATTATATCGTTGACCACGAAAGTGGTTGGGGTACGACTAAAGCTAACTATTCCGGTTCTGGCGCCTATGGTTTAGGTCAGGCCCTGCCCGCCAGTAAAATGGCGACGTATGGTTCCGACTATTTGACCAACCCGGTTACTCAGTTGAAGTGGGCCAATGTCTACGCCGTGGGCCATTATGGTTCATGGGCCAACGCATACGCTCACTGGTTGAACCGCCATAGCTGGTAAAACAGCGAATCAAAAAACCGCCTTCGGGCGGTTTTTTGGAGTCTAGGGGCGGTCGATGAGCTTTATGCCAGCCTCGGCCGCCAGCAGTGGTGCAAGCTGGATGAGCTGGTTATCAGTCACGCTGACGCCGCGCAGGCCGTCGAGACCCCGGATAGTGCTAAGGTTGCAACTATTGAAGCTAGTTTTATAGAGGTGAGCGCGATCTAAAGCAGTGCGGTCGAGCAGACAGTCTTCAAAGCGGACATCGTTTAAATTCGCGCCCTGAAAGCTCGCTTCTGATAAATCGCAGTTGGTAAAACTCACGCGCGACAAACTGGCGGCGCTAAAGTTGGCCATATTGAGTTTAAGGTCGGTAAAACTAGTGTCCTTGATGGTACTGCTCGACATAATGACGGCCGAAGCGAGGCCGCCAGCAAAGCTGACTCTGATAAAGGATGAGCTATCAAAACTGGTGCCAAATAGATGACAACGCGTAAACTGCGTGTCCGAGATATCAGCCGATTTGATGACGCAGGCAGTTAATTCGCATTCAATGATGCGGCTCAGGGCAATACTAGCTCGCTCAAGTGAGAGGTTGGCGAGGGTCCCCGTTTGGATAGACGCTCCCTCCACTGGCTGATGGAGCTGGTTTAGTGGCGTCGGTTCAAGCTGGGTGGGCAGTTTCGGGGCCTGAACGATTGCATGCATCATACATGAGAGTATATATCAGCGGACACTTTGAGGATCCGAGATTATAGCACAAGTGCAATAAATATACGTTGCGTCATTTAACCAAAGACATTAATTTTTACAGATGTTACTTGGAGGCGGCTGAGAGCAGGGTATCTGGGTTGCCCGTAGCTGTGTAAAACTGTGATAGCTGCTGGATTTGGGTTTGGGCACGGTCATTGAACGCGTTCAGTCCATAGAAGTACGCGCACATGAGCGTGAGAATGATAACTATTTTTGCCATTGGCCCTAAGTGATATCAATAAGCAGACGGTTATGCAAGCTTAAAAGGCTTCATAGAGGGCTAAGTTGAAACTAAACGGCGGCTGGAAGCTGGGCCTGGGCGAGAATCGTGCGAACTTCGGCAGGCGTTGTTGCGTCCATGAGTTGGGCGCGGAGCTCGGCTGCGTTGGGCCAACCAGCAACGTAGATTTTGAAGAACTTTTTTAACACCTGAAAGTGCTTCGTACTACCCCATTGTTCGTAAAGCTCAACATGCCGCAGTAACACGGCAATCCGCTCTTCGGGCGTACGCTCGATGTGTTCGCTCGAAAAAACGTCGATGTCATGAAAAATGCCGCGCCCAATCATGACGGCGTCGACGCCGGTTTGAGTAGCTAATTGTTCACCCTGGGCGCGGCTTAAGACATCACCGTTGCCAATAATGACGGTATGCGGCGCGAGCTGATCGCGCAATTTGACGACTTTAGAGATTTCGTCCCAATGGGCTGGTACTTTGCTCATTTCGCGCACGGTCCGGCCGTGGATGGTCAGAGCCGCCAGATTTTGTTGCAGGAGCCAGCCGGTCCATTCCTCGGTGATAATAGCGTTTAAGCCGACGCGGGTTTTGACGCTGACCGGTAAACCGGGCGCGCCGCGTTTAACGGCGGCGATAATTTCGCCGGCTAGCTCGTAGTTGCCAATAAGGCCGCCGCAGCAGCCTCTGGCCACAATCCCCCGTTCAGGACAACCCATATTGATATCGATGCCGGCAAAGTTACCCGAGGCGGCAATTTCGCGCGCGGTGAGCTCGTACTTTTCGGGATCATTGCCCCAAATTTGGGCAATGAGGTTAGCTGACTCGCCCGGAAACACACGCAAACGTTCTAACGTGCGTTCACGCCCCGCCGACTGAAGGCCGTCAATACTTACAAATTCGGTCATGAATACGTCGGGCGGCGCGACTTCTGCGACTAACTGACGAAAGACCACGTCAGTAACGTCGTCCATGGGAGCCAAGACAAAAAAAGGCCGCTTAAGCTGTTGCCAAAAGTTCATTTTAGTATTGTAACATCTATTTAGCTATTTGGGCACGGTCGGCTTGTTGGCGCCTAGCGGTTGATCCTTGAGGCCAAATAAATGGGGCTGGTAAAGCTAGGTAATATTCCAGGAGAGTTAGGTGTTTGGAAGGTTAGTTGATTAATTTGCATAAAGTGTGTTGACATTATTAACAATATGTGCTAGTATTTAGGGCGTGTTCCGCTTAAAGCGGGATCGAACCAAACAAATATACCACTCATCTGCCTACAATAAGTAATGGAATGCACCCTCCTTTCGTTACTTGTAGGCGGATTAGTCCCTTCAAACCCGTTGTTCTTCACTGTAACATCGCACAAAACAGCTTCGCGCTGCGGTTGAAGGGTGTAACAAAATCCCCACCGGTTGTAACCACCTACAACTGTCGTGGGGATTTTGTTTTGGTAACTCCACTGTCAATACACTGGCAAAATTCCGATATAACCACATAATTCTGCGCCGGAATACTCTGGGTAGCCCCGGTATCGCCCTACCGTCGTCTAACCCGCTAAAGTCAAGACCGCGTTGTCGCGGCGCAATCACCGGAGTGAGGCGGATGAGGCCTCGGAACGTGTCGATGTAGTCGTAGCCGGGGGCGGACCTGAATTCAAAGATACCAACAGGATTGAACATTTCGCCGTTGTCGCGCAATTTACGTCGTTTGGCGGCACGCCTTATTTCGGATTCCGACGAGACCAGGTGGTATACTTCGTGGCTGTTCATGGCAGACTCGATTCTTCTGCGCGAGGAGGCTCATCGAGCTCTTTGGGCCTCGCATAGACAAAAATACTATACACTCTAGTAGATGTTAAGTTAACTAAAGCAGCAAGGTGGTGTCTTCTATGAGCTCGATTTCGCGGAGTTTGGCGACAAGGACGTCGGCAGCGCGTCGGATAACCGTGGGCAGCGCGGCTTGTTCGTCGGTGCTAAATGGTTTGAGAACATACACTTCGCTGGGTTCGACCGCGCGGTCGTTAAGGCTAATACCCATACGTACGTGGACAAATTGATTACCGATAGCGGCCGTGATGGAGCGAATCCCCTGCTGACCAGAAGTGGCGCCGTGTCTGATACGGAGTTTGCCAAAATCGACGTCGACATCATCATAAATTACCCAAACGTCGTCTAATTTGACGCGGTACTTTTGCATCAGTCGCTGCACGGCGTCCCCGCTGAGATTCATCATAGTTTGAGGTTTAGCCAAAATAAGTTCAACTTCAGCTAGCTCGGCCTTAATGATTTCGGCCTTAGATTTGTCGTCGGAGGTCCACTTGGAGATTTTTAAGCCTTGATTTGAATAGGCTTCGGCGGCCGCAATGGAGGTTCGCAGCTGCTCGGCGAGCTCGTCGATGACCATAAAACCTATGTTATGGCGCGTATTGGCGTAGCGTTTGCCAACATTACCGAGACCAACGATTAGTTTGGTCACCGGCCCGTCCCCTTGCCGCCGGGACGCGGTCCGGTGGATTTAGAACGGAAGTTAAGGCTAATCGGCGTACCGACAAAGTCATACTCGGCGCGAAGACCATTTTCAAGATAGCGCTTGTAGCTAAAGTGCACGAGCTCAGCGTAGCTCGTGAAAAAAGTGAACGCTGGCGGGTTGGTACCGGTTTGGGTAGCGTATTGAATTTTAGGCTGACGATTTTTGAGACCGGCCGGGGGCTGGCGCTGAACCATTTTTTCAACTAAGCGATTGAGTGGTCCGGTCGTAATAGTTTGGTGGCGACGTTCGGCAATTTCAGTTACGAGTTCTAGGAGCTGGGTAATGTGTAACCCAGTGGTAGCTGAGGTATACAGGAGCGGGGCCCAGGAGGCAAACTGGAAGCTATTTTGGACTTTCGCCGTCATACGACTTTGGGTCTTGTCATCCTTGTCTTCGACCGCGTCCCATTTGTTCATGACGATAATAAGGCCTTTGCCGGCTTCCAAAATTTGACCAGCGAGATTCATATCGGTGGCGACAATACCGTCGGCGGCATCAAGCACGAGGGCGCAAATGTCGGCCTCGTTGATGGCGGCCAAGGTGCGCATGCTGCCGTACTTTTCGATACCGGGCTCAATTTTGCCGCGTCGGCGCAAGCCAGCGGTATCCACCAGCTCAATGGTTTGGCCGTGATATTTGAGCTGTTGGCTCGTGGTATCGCGGGTGGTACCGGCAATGTTGGAGACAATGGCTGATTGTTTGCCGATGAGGGTATTGAGAATGCTTGATTTGCCGACATTGGGACGTCCAATGAGCGCCAATTTTATGGGCGCTTCGGCATTTTCGGGCGGCGTGGCAGGAATTAGTTTGGTGATTTCGTCGAGCAAATCGCCAGTGCCACGACCATGGATGGCCGAAACGGGGACAATGGTAGGGATTCCGAGACGGCGGAAGCTGTTTTCATCGATGTCGCGAGCCGTGTCGGCTTTGCCCAGCGCCAAAATTACCGGCTTACCCGTTTTGAGTGCGAGGCGCGCGGCGGCCTCGTCTTCGGTGGTAATCATGTTGGCGGCGTCGACAACGACAATAATGACCGCGGCCGAAGTGGCCACCGAACGAATTTGATCCTGCGCTGCTAGCTCGATTTCGCCTTCGGCGCGGCTGAGACCAGCCGTGTCCACCATCGTAAAGTGACGGTCACGCCAGCTGACGCCCGCGTAGTTAGCGTCCCTAGTGGTGCCAGCAGTTTCGTGCGTGATAGCCTGACGCAAACCGACCAGTCGGTTAAACAGGCTTGATTTGCCCACGTTGGGGCGGCCAACTATAGCGATGAGAGCGGTGCTCATAATAATGCTCCGGCGATGGCATTGATCTGCCAATTAAGCAGATTTATAGCCATGTCCAGGTTTGTCCTATCCAGTTAACTAATGATTGCGTTTCGCCAAAGCGGTCGCTCGATCCCAGTACCACGGTAATGACTTCGTGGCCGTTTATCTTGGTGAGACCAGCGAAGCATTCGCCGGCGGCTTCGGTGTATCCTGTTTTTATACCATAAAAACGGCCCGTCGCCAAGAGGTCGTTAGACGCCGTCATCGTAAGCGTTCGGCCCGCGGTATCGGTGACGGTCGTACCTTGTGTATTTATGAGTTGTCGGAAGAGCGGGTTAGTGAGGTCGAGGCTGGCAATTTTGGCGACGGCAGCTGCCGAAACATCGTTGCCCGTATCGTTGAGTCCGGAAGCACTCGTAAAGTGGGCATTCTTAATTCCCCACTGGGCGGCGCGTGCGTTCATGGCCGCATAGAATTTGGGCAAGGTGCCGCTTGTGGCTAGCGCCAGCGCGTCCGCGGCGTCATTATCCGATGGAATCAGGGCGGCCTTGAGGAGGGACATTACGCTTAATTGCTCTCCTGGCATAAGTCCCATGGTTTCATCAACGACATCATACTTCGGTAGGTCGCCGACCGTGACCATTTGGGTGGGCTTGAGGCTGCCGAGCGCTACCATAACCGTCATGAGCTTGGTGACCGACGCAATGGGACGCGGTTTGTCGGCGTTTTGGGCGTAGAGGACTTGCCCGCTCGCAACGTCGATGGCGTAGACGCTGGAGGCGCTGTCGAGGCTAAGCGGGGTCGGGCTGGCGGCTGGTATAGGTGCGCTGGGAGATACCGGTAGTGCGATCACCTGACCAGGCGGCGTCACGGCGGTGGCTAGTTTGGTTTGACTAGCGATACTCAAATGCGGCCACCAGCCGGTGAGCTGGAGCACTAAGGCGGTGATTACGGCAATAGCCATCATGGAGTAATGTCCCGCCACTCGCCGGGCGCTAAATCACCGAGCTCGTAGGCGCCGATGCTAAGGCGGTGCAGCTTGGTTAGTCCATAGCCGAGCGCCCCAAAGGTGCGCCGGAGTTGGCGATTACGCCCCTCTTCGAGTGAAACGGTAATCGTTCGGCCGTCGTGAGCCAGAATTTTTGGTCGGCTGGGCCCGTCCTCTAGCATAACGCCGGCGGCCAGTTGCGTGAGGTCGGTCTCGGAGAGTTTGTGATCGAGCTCGAGCTCGTAGACTTTTTGCTTGTCGGCCGAGGGGTGCGACATTTTTAGGATGAAGTCACCATCGTCACTGAGCAGCAGCAGCCCGCTGGAATCGCGATCAAGACGACCAGCGAGTCGCAGCTGATGGTCGCTTGTAGGCAGGAGCTCGTAGACAATGGGGTCAGTCCCCTGCTTCTCGCGGCTGGAGACGTAACCAGGCGGTTTGTTGAGGGCCAGGTAGCGAAACGTCGTTGGTAACGTCAATTTCCTATCATCTAAGCAAACGACTTCATCAGTTATTGGTAGGCCTAAGGTGGCAATGTCACCATTAACCGTGACCCGGCCGTCTTGGATGGCCATATCGGCAGCGCGGCGGCTGAGGCCGCTGGCTGAGGCAACGTAACGATTGAGCCTCATGAGGCGGGCTCGTCGACATCAAGCGGCGGTAGGTCGGCGAGACTGGCTAGCCCGACATGTTCGAGAAAACGGTGACTGACCGCGTACTGCATGGGTCGCCCGACGTCGTGGGCTCGCCCCGCTTCGGTGATGAGTCCGCGTTGGAGCAGGCCACGCAGCATGCTATCGGAGCCGACGCCGCGCAGTTCGTCAATTTGGGTGCGCGTGATGGGTCCGCGGTAAGCGATCATAGCGAGGGTTTCTAGCGCGGCACGGCTGAGGTCGCTGCGGGACTCGGCGCTGAGATAGCGCTTGATGGCACTGGCGGCGACTGGGGCGGTGACGAGCTGCCACTGCTGGTTATGAGATTGCAGGAGTAGCCCGGTACCAATTAAGCTGCGACCGAGCTCGTCCACGGCGGCCAATACGTCTTCTTCGCCCGCCTCGGTGGCCGCAATGAGTGATGGGAGGCCCAATGGTTCGGCTGAGACAAAGAGAATGGCTTCGATGCTTGCGGCAAGTTCAGACATGGATAGGCTCCACCATAATGGGTTGAAATTGGGCGGTTTGCGTTACGCGGCTGCGGCCGCTGCGGATGAGTTCGAGCAGCGCCGAAAACGTTACCACGACTTCGAGACGGTCGGTAAGGTCGGCCAGTAAATGACTGAGTTCAAAAGCCCCGAGACTGAGGCGGTGTTCGAGTTTTTTGAGCACCTCGGCCTGTGACAATTGCGCACTAATGACACGGCTTGGTTTGGCAGGTTCGAGGCGTGCCAGCGCCGTTTGAAAAGCGGCCGCCAGTTCAGTGATATCAATTTCTGGCAAAGGCAGTTCTTCACGGCTTAATTTGGCAGCGACGGGTCGGTGCCAAGATGGGGTGTTGGTCCGGGTTGCCAGCACTTTGGCGGCCGCCTGATAGCGTTTATATTCGGCGAGTTCGCGGGTTAATTCACGCAGTTCGTCAGCTTGGTCATCGGTTTCGGCCAGTGGCAGCAAAGCCCGGCTTTTGATGTACACCAATCGTGAACCGAGCTGCAGAAAATCGCCTAAAGCTTCGGGCGTGAGCCCCTCGAGTTCGGCGATTTGCTGGAGATATTGGTTGGTAATTGCCGCCACAGCAATATCAGTCACTGGCATCTGATTACGCTCAACGAGCTCGAGCAACAGCGCAAGCGGACCTTCAAACTGATTAATTACGATGGATGGCGGCATCACAAAACCCTTATCGTACAAATATTGCGGGGCGACTTACCCATTTGACGCGAGCCAAAAACCTAAGCGATGGCGCCGAGTTCTTGTTTGACGGCGTTGACGACGTCTTCGAGGGTAACTTGGCTTTTAATCAGGTATTTGTTTACACCCAAACTTTCACCGCGCTGACGGTCGGTGTCTTGAGACAACGCGGTCATCATAATTACCTTGGTCTCTTTCGTTTCAGGAGTAGAACGCAAGATGTCGAGCACGTCGAAACCGGAGATTTTTGGCATCATAACATCGAGTACGATAAGGTCCGGACGCTCGCGGACCGCTGTGGCCAAAGCCTCTTCGCCGTCGCTTGCGGTAATTACTTGATAATTTTCGGCAGCAAACCGCGCGGAGTAAATTTCGCGTAGGTTTGTGTCATCTTCAACCAACATTACTTTAGCCATAATAGATATACTCTAACCTTTTTACTTATGCTTATGCAAGCGTTTAACTAAGCCGTCGATCGGTTTTGTGAGCTTCAGGCTGAAGTTCGGGGACAGGCATGGCGATAGGGGTAACGGGGACTACAGGCGGCGGAACCGTGGGAACTTGGGCCACGGCTGCGGCCGCCGGCATGACGCGGGCCGCAGCTTCGCCGTCGGCGGAGGCGGCTTCGGCGGAGGCGGCAACTCGGACGAGCTCTTTGGCTTCCGCCTCGCTTAGGCGCGGTAACGAAATATGGAAGGTAGAGCCCTTACCTGGCTCCCCTTCGACCCATATCCGTCCGTTAAACAATTCCACCAGGGTGCGGCATAAGTATAATCCAAGTCCGGTACCACCAATGGTGCGGGTAGCCGAGTTGTCGATGCGATAAAACTTTTGAAACAAATGCGGAATATCCTCTTTGGCAATACCAACCCCGGTGTCGGCGACGCTAATCTCGACCGCTTTATTATCGCCGGCCAGGCTGACGGTAATACCGCCCTCGGCCGTAAACTTGATTGAGTTATCGATGAGGTTCATCACGACCTCTCGGAGCCGCTCGCTGCTCGCGCCGACATAGTAGATCGGCGAAATTTGTTTACCAGCGCTGGAGGCAAGTTGTAGTACCAAAGTGAGATTTTTCTTCGCGGCTACAAATTGCATGTCGCCGACCGCGCCTTCGAGGAGCTTACCGACATCGACTGGTTCAATTTTACCGATGAGCTTACCCTCTTCGGCTTTGGTCACACTTAGAAGGTCGCGGAAGAGTTCGCCGAGATGCTGAATAGTCTCATGGGCCTTGGTGAGATACTTCATGGCGCGGTCGTCGATGGTAGCGACATTGGCGTTCATGGCAAGCGATATATAGCCTTCGATGGCAGCCACTGGGGTACGCATTTCGTGTGAGGCTGTACTGACAAATTCCTCTTTTTGACGCTCCACGGCTTTTTCGCGACTGATATCACGAAACAGCGCAATGGCGCCCGTGACATGACCGCTGGAATCGGCGATCGGCGAAACCGACAAACTGAGTTGAATTTTGCGGCCCGCGTGAGTGGTCATAACGAGATCATCGCGGACCACCAGTTGATTGGTCGTAATGGCAGCGGTAAACGGATCCGAACCGGCAATCAGTTCGTGCTCGTCAGCGGTGTGGAGCTGAAGCACCAGGTTGTAATCGATGCCAACCGCGGTGTCTTGATCCCAGCCGGTCAGGAGGCCGGCCGCCTTGTTAAACAGGCCAATTTTGTTACTGACATCGACCACAATAACGCCTTCGCCGATGCTGCCCATGAGTACCTGCGCCTTGAGCTGCTCTTCACTGAGCTTACCCGACAACGACGCGAGCTTGGTGGTAGCAGCGGCGGCTCGCCGTGAACGCCGATGGACCCATTCGGCCAGAGCGCCGGCGGCTAGGGTAATAAATAGTTCAACGGAATGATCGCCCAGATTGCGTCCATTGCTAAGAATGAAAGCCCCGGCAAAGTAAGCGAGCGTAATCCCGAGCACAGCCAAGGTTTCGTTAGCGCCAAAGACGCCGGCGCCCACGATGGCTAGCAGCCATAAGGCGTAATAAGGTGAATCGAGACCGCCCGTTGAGATAATGACCAAAATAAAATTGATGGCAACGAGCACCGTGAGGATCATGGTCGAGCCGGCACGCCATTTTTTGCTTAAGAGTTGATGCAGCGAGATAAAGTAGCCCACCACTGCCAAGCCAAGCAAGGCAGTTGCAAGTGACAGGCCAGTGTCGCTTAAAAGCGACGGCCGTAGCCCGTACATTGCAAAAATGACAACGGCAACTGTGCCCGATGCCACCGCTAAAATACGGCCAAGGAGGATGAGATTTCGCTGTTGTTGATCCACCATGATGCTTACGCTTAAGTATGCTCGGCTCAGCCATAATTGGCAAGCCTGAACCTAGACAGTGCTGCCTAAAGCTGTTAACGTATTATGGTCTTTGCGGACTGTGGTCCCGTCGTCTAGCGGTTAGGACATCCCCCTCTCACGGGGAAGATCAGGGGTTCGAATCCCCTCGGGACTACCAGAAATTATTTTGGGCTCTGCGTAGCCATTTAAATAGACAATGTATTTCGAATATTGCGAAGCTCTCTCTCGATGCCGGCGTTATTTTGCTGGTTAACGTAGAATGACAGACCCGAAATAGGCAGGGCTCGAAACCGAAGATTTACCTTGTGAACCAGGTTTTTGTCGGCGCTGTAGGCACTCAATGCAGCGTTGCGGATGGTGTCATCCCATAGGTTGCTAAAATCCTTAGACTGGTCATAGTACCTAGCGTCTCCAAAGTCGATGACCCCGATTTGGTCGTGAGTATCAATGAGGATGTTATTTAGCAGCAAGTCTCCGTGACAAAATTTAGGTACGTACCCAAGTTTTGTTATTTCCTCGGGCAGCTCTTTATAGTAAAACCGTTTGAGCACTGCTCGCTCCGTTTTTGTGAATGCCGCCTCTATATACGCTAAGCCTCGTTGGTAATCATCTTGATATTTGGCAATTTCTTGCTGGAGCGTAGTATGCGGCATTTCTGTAGGCTTGAGCTCATGGAGTTGATCTAAAAATCGTCCGAGAGAGGCTCCGATCTGCTCTTTTTGAGGTGTAGTAAGCTGCGTTATGCGGCTCTTAATACTCAAGCCTGGGACGCCGATATATCCAAACCAGGCGGACTGCGGGCCTTCCCATTTGACGATAGGGGTTCGAAGCCAAAGGCGTACTGACTCAAGCAGGTTTAGGACAGCGATTTCTTTCTTGTATTTTTTGCAGCTACATCTGTGCGCGGGAACTTGAAGATGTATTCATTATCATTGATGGTGTATGCGCGACTATCCCCCCCTCGGTGATGAGCTGGATGCTGCTATTACTGTTAAGTTTGAGAACACGCTGGATGGTGGCCGATTCATTTATGATTGCATCTGACTCGGTTTGGTGGGAGATCAAGAAAAGAACTCCCGCAGTCCATGGAGTACTTGCGCGCCCGTCAATGTGTCTACTTGGCCAATTCGACTCATCAAGCGCTGCTTGTCGATTACCCGTACTTGGTCTGTTGCTGCCTGACCGTCCTGGCCGCCAAATGTCAGGTTTGTCCTTGCCGTGTATTGATGCCTGGAGCTCGT
The DNA here is from genome assembly GCA_019352195.1 of Candidatus Saccharimonadota bacterium. Taxonomy (GTDB): domain Bacteria; phylum Patescibacteriota; class Saccharimonadia; order UBA4664; family UBA4664; genus JACAFG01. Next base: position 163,938 of record JACAFG010000005.1, read on the forward strand.
CATCGGAACGACAACGACAGTGTTGAGATGACGATTTGCTTCGTCTGGTGACACGATGATGCAAGGCCTGGTTTTTTGGAATTCTGAGCCTAAGCTGGGATCGAGTGGAACGGTCCAAATATCGAAACGCTTGGCTACCATTGCCATTCGCTCTTGTCCCACTCAGATGCTGGTTGCTCACCGATGAGGAGGCTATCCTCGCCGTTTTTGGCCATTTGTACGTAGGACTCTTCCCGGCCCACGCGGGTATGTTGTAATGGGCGAATTACTAGCTCGTTATGAACCGTTATGAGTTCGACTTCTCCGCTCAAGCCCGTCTCATCAAGAGCTTTTTTTGGTAGTCTAATCCCCCGGGAATTACCTATTTGGATAATTTTGGCGGTTGTCTTCATGCACCGAGAATAGCTTGTAGACAATGTAATTACAAGTAGTTCCGTCTAACTATTACGCTCATCGCCGATGCCAAGTTCCTCGAGTCGATCACTCAATTTGGTCAATCTGGGCCATAACGGGTTCCACAATTGGGACGTTGGGTCTACTAATGCACTTATGCTTGTTACGTCCGTGGTGTTTATTCTTCTATGAAGCGCTTGTTATTGAGCATATCAGTGGGTATATCGCCATTGGCCGGAATTTCGGCAATCAAATTCATCTATGTCGACCAGCCTGCATTCAAGGCTGAATTATAAGTGTGCTTCAAGGATCCACTTTGTGAGCCTTCGCCCAACCTCCTAGTCGGTTATCCATGGGCAATAGATAATTACGACGATAGCTCTAGTACGCTGCAAATACTGTCATGGGTAAGCCGATCTGGTGAAATGTATGGCCAGAGTCCAACACGCTTCTGGGTCGGTGCGCTGGGTAACTTTTTGCTTTACGGGACAATTTCCTTTGGCTGCCAAAACTACTACGCAAGAATAAATAAACTCCCCTTTTCTTTAGCGGTACATTTTGTGCCAGTGCACCACTTCTGCTCTGATCTCCTTCCGACACGATGACAATAGGTTTACTTGTTCAAACATTCGTTTTGATGCGCTCGGTATTACTTTCGGTATTCTTTGCTATGCCATACTCGAATGACCACAGGGATGCCTTCGGTTTCAAGCATATATCTAAGCACATAGGCTCCAGCGCCAAAGGCCACAAATAACTCACGTCGGCCAGTGTCATCCGGCATGGGCCGTCCCAAGCGAGGCGAGGTAGCAAGCAGTCGTGAACCCTGTAGGATACAATCAGCTGCACGGGTGGCGGCTTCAATGTCTTTGTCTTTTAAGAAGGAGTAAAGCCGCTCGACATCAGCGATTGCTTCAGGAAGCCATTTTACTTTGGCCACGAAGTTTCCTTGTTCTGGGTGAGCTCAGTCAGCCAGTTTTCGACTGTTTCGCCATCGACGGCATTGCCGGTCGTGAGGTAGCGATTCCACCTGGCCATATCGTCAGATCTTTCGTTCTCGTAATGCTCTTCATGATCCAGATATTTTTCAATCGCTGTGCGCATCAACCAGTGTGATGATCGGCTTTTCTTTTCCGCCAACGCTTTAAGCCTTGAGAGTGTTTTGTCGTCTAGTTTTATGCCCTGGGTAGTGGCCATTGATCTTCTCCCTAATGATTGAATGGTAGCGCTTTTCGCAACCGAACGCAACCCGATCGAAAGCCTTCATGTGATGCCGAGTTTTACTAGACACTCGCTCATTTGAACTAAACCAGGCCGTAGCGTGTTCCACAATCGGGACGTTGGGACTACCAATGCACTCGTGCTTATATTAAGACTCTGCGGAGCTTTGTATCATAGTTAACATAAATTATTTTAGATTGTCGCTCATATTGCAGCGATTTGGCCAATCGGGTGAAAGTATGCTTGTTGTAAGATGCACGGTTTTAACGAATGTTGATGTTCGTCGGCATTGAACCGCGACAGGTGCCGGCGTTCGTAGAACTCTCCTGTCACCAAATGACTTTTTAATCATAAGCGTTTTGGCAGTGCCAAGTAACGTTTTTTCCTTGGCGAAGACAAAAACTAGGTTAATTCATCTATCTCAAAACTTAGATCGAGCAAACATTATGAGGCTCTTCATTGCCCATGCGGGTCCTGCGCCTTGGGCCTTGGCATGCGCAGACTAATTTTCCGTAAAATACCCACCGCCGGAATCATTGAATTATGGCTATCAAAATACCCACTTATACCACTTTGTGCCATCGTTGAGCCCTAAACGATTCCCCCTATCATGAAAGGGCGAATTTGTTATGTCATCTAAAGAACATGCTATTTTCGTTTAACATTTTTAGAATATCTACCAATTGTACGTGGGTGGGTAGTAAGGTAGTCTTCATCCTCGTGTGGCAGATATTTGTTGCACTCGGAGGGTGGTATTTATGCATTTATTGTGCCAACTCTCTGATAAGAAAGGAGCAGAATGAGTAATATTATTGCAGGCACCGTTGCCACTATTGGCGCGAGTTTGCTATTGGCCTCGAGCGGTGGGCACGCGGTGACACAGCCGTCCCCTACCCCGGCGGTTGTAACGCGCGCGCCCGTACCCACTCCGGCGCCAAAAACTTACACGGTGGCAAGTGGCGATAGTTTATCAGCTATTGCCTCAACCGAAGGGCTCGATTCGTGGCGACCATTATGGAACGTTAATACTGGTATTTCCGACCCTAATCTAATCTACCCGAACCAGCAACTGACGATCCCGACGGCCCCTACGGTTGACCGCCCAGTTCCAGCTGAACAGGCTGCGACCGCAGCCGCGCTCGACCAAACCAGCGCTTACAATACGGCGGTGATTCAGCGCTCGGCTCCGACGCACGCAGTCACGTACGCAGCGGGTAGTGCAGGCATCTTCGCCCGCATCCGCGTCCGCGAATCCGGTGGCAACTACGCCGAGAACACTGGTAACGGTTATTACGGGGCTTACCAATACGATCTTGGTACCTGGGGTAATTACGACGGTTACGCCCGCCCCGACTTGGCTCCGCCCGCAGTCCAAGACGCCAAAGCGGCCGCTACCTATGCCGCCCGCGGCTGTTCGCCCTGGCCCAACACCTGTTATTAGACAGGCCCATACCAAACAATGTCTTCATGCGGGAAAGAATGTAAAAAAAGAGCCCTTAGACCCCCTGATGAGCTGAACAATAACATATTTTACGAAAAGTTACAATACTTGCTGGAGAATACTAATAGGATTAAATAATGTTTGCAGGCTTATCTGCGGATATTGAAATAAGTTAATGCTTAACAGAGCTATTAACTAAGAATTTCTTTTACTACCGCCATGAGTTGACTGGGAATAATATCGGCCTTGACCAGATAGCCGTCAGCTTGAGATCTAATGGCTTCTTGGCTAGTTTTGTCTTGAGCGAGATTGGTAAGAATGATTATGCGCGTGGCATTAAAGCCTGGATTTTTACGCAGCTCGTGCAACACTTCAATGCCGGATTTACCAGGCATCATAATGTCGAGCAAGATGAGGTCGTAAGACTTGGTGGCGCTTTTAGCTAAGGCTTCGAGGCCGTCGTAGGCAAAATCAACTTCGAAACCGGCCTTTATAAGGAGCCTGGCGTACATTTCGCTAATCGGACGGTCGTCTTCAACGAACAGAATGGTCTTTGATCCAGCCATGAGCACCTCGTGTAGTTATCTTATTATGACCAGCCTTATCACTCGGTGCAATTGGAGCCTGGGGCATGGTGAAGGAAAAGGTCGTCCCCTTGCCGACAGCCGTTATTACGCTAATCGTGCCGCCGTGGGCTTCCACGATTTGGCGACAGATAAACAGGCCGAGTCCAGTGCCGCGGGTGGGGTTGGTAAGCTCGTTGACCCGGTAAAATTTGGTGAAGAGCTTATTGATGGCGCCTGGCGGAATGCCTTCGCCGTCATCACTAACGTGGGTCGTGATAAGACTGCCCGTTTGTTCGACGCTGACGACGACATGCCCCCCAGGCGCCGTATGAATAAGGCCATTATCAACCAGATTTCGAATTATTTCGCGCAGGCCAACGGTGTCCGCCAAAATATTGGGGACCTGAGCGGGTAATTTGAGACTGACTTTGCGGCCGGTTAGCCGGCCGCGGTCTTCGAGGGCAGCCATTAATTCAATTAGAAACGCCCGGTAGTTGATAATTTCGGGCAGGTAATTAATTTCGCCGTGTTCGATGCGGGCCACGCTTAGTAGGTTGTTGATGAGACCTCCAAGCTGCTCCGCACTGGAGACAGCGTGATTAAGCAAGCTGGTTTCGTCTTTGGTCAGCCGCTTCAAGTCGTGGCGCAAAATATCCAGATAGCCGCGAACCTCGGTCAGCGGAGTTCGTAGTTCGTGAGCAGCTAGAGCCACAAAATCCACCTTCATCTCTTCAAGTTCATGGCCGGCCGTAACGTCATGAAAGGTAATAAGCGCGTCGATACCATTGGGATCGTGAGGCAAAACTACCGCCTGAACGTTGACATATAAGCTGGAGCCATCGGCGCGGTAGAGCTCGAGACCGTCCCACTGCCCCACTTTATGATCGGCGCCGCGCTCGGTGGCCAACCAGCGCGTCATCACCAGCTCCCCTTTTTGACGTAACGGGATGACTTTTTCGGCGAGTTGTCCACCAGCCTCCGCGATCGTACGGCCGGTTAACTTGGCGGCAGCGTGGTTAAACAAAATGATGCGGCCAGCCGCGTCGAGGGCAAAGACTCCGTCGGTCATGGAGTTTAAGACGCCGCGAAGCTTGTTGCGTTCGGCCGCTACCAGATCACTTTGCGACTTCGTTTCGCTGAGCGTTTGTTCAAGTACGCGCGATAACTGGATGAGTGACAAGCCAATCTCGCCAAATTCGCCTTCCTGGTCGGTGTCGCCGGCGTGTAAAAAATTCCCGTCAGCTAGTTTGCTGACTGCATCATGAATGGTTCGGATGGGCCGCGTTAAGAGTTCAGCAAAAATAAAACTCAGGAGAACGGCCGGAATGATCCCCAGCAGCATGACCGGTAAAATGAACGATTTGAAGCTGACGATGAGGACGGCAGTGTTGGAGCTGCTTGTCTGAAGATACCAAACCGCGGCCACAACTAAGGCCGGAATGAGTGACACAATAAAGAACAGCGCGAGGGTTTGACGTTTAAAAGCGGTTGGTTGCATGTCATAATTCTAATGCTTAGGTGCAGCAATAGCCAGTAATGGTAAGATAGAGTGATAACGGAGTTTCGGGTATGGGTACGCGAGTACTGATTGTGGCTGGAAGTATCATTGTAATAATTGCGGTTATTGGAGGAGTAGTTATGTTAAACGGTAGCAACAGCAACACATCTAAGTCGACGGCCTCGCCCAGCGCGAGTCCCGTCGCCAACGCCTCTGCCAGCTCGTCGCCGTCGGCGTTGCAGTCGACCGACGTGGTTGTTGGTACCGGTGCCGAAGCGCAGGTTGGCAGTACCATTACGGTGAAATACACGGGTACGTTAGCTGATGGTACCGTGTTTGATTCTACCGACAAGCAAGGCGGCACGCCGGCGACCTTTACGTTGGCGCAAGGTCAGCTGATTGATGGTTGGGTTCAGGGTATTCCGGGGATGAAAGTTGGCGGTACCCGCAAACTGGTTATTCCAGCCAGCCTCGGCTATGGCTCTCAGTCGGTCGGCTCAATTCCGCCGAACTCAACCCTCGTCTTTACGATTGAGTTGGTCGGCGTTAAGTAGCCGCCTTGCGCGTAGTTCAAAAAGGGCAGCAACGAGCTGCCTTTTTTGATGGTTAATCTTGACGATGAGTGTCGCAGAAGACTGACGTGTGGCCCTGAGAACATAGGCTGTAGCCGACGATGTCACCGATCTTGTATGGCGTAACCGGGAGTTTGACACCCGTGGTATTGGTGACCAGGCGGATTTCGACGGGAATTGTACCGCGGCCGAGGCTATCAACTACCTGGAAGGCGCCCCGGGATAAGTCGATCACGCGGCCGGTCCAGGCTTCGGGGCCGTAATCGTTGACGTGACAAATGACGTTGTGGCCGTTGTACAGGTCGGTAACCCGCAGATAACTGCCGCGTGGGAAGGTTCGTGAGGCGCAGGTAATGGCGTCGGGCTGAGGTAAGCCGTAAGCGTACCACGAGCCGCGACCGACCTGATCAGCGGCACCCGGGGCCTTGGTAACTGGCGTCGGCGTGGAAGGTGCCACAATGAGCTGCCCGGCGCTCGGGCCGTGGACGGCCACCGTTACGACTGGTTTAGTGACGGCAATGGCGTAAGCCACGGCGCCCATTGATACTGAGGCGAGCAAGATGGCAAACCCACGCAAAATGTGGCGAGAGGTCTTACGCTTGACTAACTTTTTTTTGGTGACGAGATGCGTGATCCGTCGTTTTGTTTTAGCCTTCATTTGCCACCACCCTACCATAAGCGTTATAAAAGGGCAAGTTTTAGGGCGGCCGGAGAATTCCGGCCGCCCTAAGCGGTGATGGGGCCGCTTAACTACGGTGCTGCCTGAACGCTCAGGCGGTCCAGCTTGACACGCAGCCGATCGCCGGCTGACTTCCATGCCAAATTGCTGAACAGCTCGTTGGCCCGGTTGAGGTGCGTACGGGCTGGTGCGGTCAGACCTAAGGCAGTCTGGCGATTGGCGGCGGCCAGGTGATAGCAGCAGGACGCGATGGCAAAATGCAGCCACGCCTGATTGGGGATCACGGCTGCGCAGCGATCGGAGCGCAGCGACTCCTCATAGGCGACAACTGCGCGTTCGTAGCTCTCAGCGATTTCGAGCTTGAGGCCACCGCGCAGGCACGGGTCGATGAAGGGCTCGATTTGTGACCGAATCCAGTCGAACCGGTTGGCTTTGGCGATTGTCTGGGCTCGAAGCGCGTTGCGTTGGCTACGGTGGAGGTCGCCGGCTCGCTGCCATAGGAGAGCCAGATCGAGATAGCGCAAGACTTCCGAAACCGATTCATCGTCGGTCGTCAGCTTGGCCAAATATGAACGCGAGGCGGCGTGATAGTCGTTCCAGGCGCGAACCAATTCGTTGGGATCGGAGCCGTACTTGGTGGCTCTGCGGAGCGCGAACAGAAGACGGTCCTGTTCGACATCGAGCACGGCGGGATCGAACTGATATTCCTGGAGCACATCGAGGATGAATAAGGGCTCGTTCATGCGCATCTCCTTTCTGGTCGGCGAGATGAGACGGCGGAAGCGATGCCTATTTATACCATATTTTGGCGGCGTTAGTAGCTAACGGCATTGCCGATCGGGACGATTTCGTACCAGGTGTTGCCGGCATCGAGGGCAATTGCCGTGCCAGAGGCATCGGTGAGCTGTGTACGAGCGTTGTGAGAGGCTTTACTCCAAGTTCCCTCTGCCGCGCCCCCGTCGCGTAGTACGGTGGCTCTGCCGGAGCCTACGGTGGGCATATTGATGTACTGCGAGTCGTGTGGCGCGGGGGTGTAGGTTATGGGCATATATTCAATGACGATATTTTTAACGGTAATGGGCTGGCCCGTATTGCGATCGACGTGCGGGACTCCACCCAGATAGCGAATATAGCTATTGATGGTCGGCGCGTAACGATACTGAACGGCGTAGGCACCGGAGCTAAAATTAATGCTAATGGTGGTATGCGTCGGGGTGGTCATGGGCGCGTCGGGTTGGCGTGGTGAGGGCGTAAAACTGGGGGCTTTGGTGTAGCCATGTCTGGCGTTGATGGCGTCGAGCAAAGCGCTTGACGTGTATAAATTGTGAGGCGCGTAGCGATCTGAGGTGCGGTAGTACGTGGGAGCACCAATCACTAAAGCGTTGAGATCGAGGACCCCGAGCGGTCCGACAAGATTCAGTGCGTCACTGGAGCCACCGGCGTGGCTAAGCGAGGCGCCAAATTCCAAGGCCCAGTCAATGTAATACGGTCGCAAGCTCCGGACGGGACCAATGCTGGATGGCTGCTGATCGCCAAATAACGCCAGAAAACGGGTAATGCCGCCTTCAGCCAAGGCCTCATAAACCACGCCGGCTTGGCTCAAGCCCGACTGAGGGCGCGCGTCGGGATATAAGTTCTCAATCATGACGGCGGAAATAGGGCGGGCAGCCAAAGCCGGTTCAACGGGCAGACCGGTGAGCGGTGCTGGCACGGTGGTGGGAGTTGGGGTTGGCGTGGGGGTGGGAACCGGGGTTTTGGTTGGTACGACGGCGGCTTGTTTGGGAGCTGGTTTGAGCACAGCGTAGGTGGCGGCTCCCCCGGCCAACAATAGAACTATGATCACAGGCGCAAGCCATTTCCAACTGTGCTTAAGCCAGCCTTTGAAACCAGGCTCTGACTGCGTGATAGCCTCGCCGACAGTAAGATCTTTGTTCGGCGTAGTGAGTTCGTTCGTACTGGTCTTGATAGGGTCCATAACTCTACCCTATCATCGCGGTTATGGTTCGACAACATTTCTGAGAATAATACCCAAGTGAAAGGCCCCGCAAGCGGAGCCAGTCACCCTTGCGGGTGGAGCTCCGGCTGCGGGGCCGGCGGAACGGGATCAGCACATGGTGACGGTCGCGATGGGGGCCATAATAACCTCTTTCGAGTCGAGGGAGGTGAAGATGAATCAAGGTTCGGTGAACTCAGGCTATAGTATTATAGCATAACAACTTTATAATTGCAATATGTTGGCTGTCGCAACGAAAAAGACTCCCGGAGGAGTCTTTTTCGAATACTAGTCTTGCGACCGGAAATTATTCGACGGGAGCGTCGAGCTTGTCCCAGTCGGCCTGACCAACAAACTTGGTGAGGTTGCGGCCGTCGTACTTGCCACGCAGGGCGTAACGTACCTGAACTTTACCCTCTTTGGTGGTGCGCTCGTACTTGGTCTTGGAAACGTCGGACTCTGGAACTTCGACGGACTGGCGGGTCTTTACGTCATAAAACGAAATGGCCATGGCTGATTTAACCTCACTTACGTTAAGTGTTTGCATGATAGGCTAGGCGAAACCCGCTTGTCAAACCTCTCAAGGTGTCAAAACTGTCAAAGCGGCTTGGAGACGTCGTTTTGAGGCCTCTTGACCAAGTACGAAAAGAGTTTCAAATAGTCCCGGGGCGGCAGTTCTGCCGGTAATACTAACGCGGATGATACCGAATAGAATGCCTGCCTTAAGCCCTAATTGGTCGACTAAGGGTCGGATAGCTGCCTCTAAGGTGCTTTCGCTCCAATGGTCTGGTAATACCACGATTATTTGCTCTAACGCCTGTTTTGCAATTTCTGGTTCGAGATTTTTTGTAAGCACATTTTTATCGAGTTTGGGGTCTTCAAAAAAGAAATCGGTCAGCTCCGGAAGCTCGTTGAGGGTTTTGAGTCGTTCCTGGACGAGCGCCAAGACTGACTCACGGTAGCTGGCTGGATAGGCGCTGGCAGCAGCGGGCCAGAAGGGCTCACAGCGCTGGTTTAGCTTGGCTAGCGGTAGCTGGCGAATGAGGAGGCCGTTCATCCAGGTCAGGCGCTCCTTATCGAATTTAGCGGGGCTTTTTTGGATGCGATCGAGCGTAAAGTTCTCGATGAGTTCGGGCGTCGAATACACTTCTTGGGTCGTGCCGTCGTTCCAGCCCAGGGAGGCTAAAAAGCTACGCAAAGCTTCCGGCAAGTAGCCTTCGTCAATGTATTCCTGCACGCTTTGGGCCCCGTCACGCTTGGATAGTTTTTTGTTACCGGTGGGTCCCAGGACGGCCGGCAAGTGAGCGTAAACGGGCGCATCCCAACCAAAAGCGGCAAATAAGAGTAAATGCTTAGGGGTGCTGGGAATCCACTCGTCGGCGCGCATAACATGACTGATTTTCATTTCATAATCGTCGACCACGTTGGCAAAGTGATACGTGGGATAACTGTCGGCTTTGATGGCCACAAAATCGTCGAGTTCGGTAGTTTTGAATTCGAGGTGACCACGGACGGCATCGTCCCAGCCGACGACGAGCGGGACCTTGGGAATCATAAAACGCAGCACGTGCGGCTCGTCGAGTGACTTTTGATGCGCCGGAGTGAGGCAATGGCGATCGTATTTGAAGGCCACACCGGCCGCTTGCGCCTGTTCTCGCAACGCCGTGAGACGCTCTGGACTGCACCAGCACGGGTACAGCGCGCCGCTTTGGACGAGCTTGTCAGCGTGCCCATTATAAACTTCCAGGCGTTCAGACTGGAGATACGGGCCGTACGAGCCGCCTTGGGATGGGCCTTCATCAGGCGTAATCCCGAGCGCGTCGAGACTAGCCACGATTTGGGCTAAGGCCCCGTCGACCAAGCGCGCCCGGTCGGTATCTTCAACGCGCAGCACAAACGTACCATCATTGTGGCGCGCCCATAACCAGTTAAACAGCGCGGAGCGAATGCTGCCGACGTGGAGATAACCAGTTGGGCTGGGAGCAAAGCGGACGCGTACGGCTTTTGACATAGCTTGTAGTATACCAAATGGAATCGCCACTAGCAAAAGGCGATGTTTTGCGAGACTCTCGCTTTGAACGTGTGGCCGCAGGTCGGGCCCTTCACCGTTCGCTTGGGTGTTGAGCCCGGAATACTGAAGAATGAGCCACCGAAACTGCCCAGGAAACCGTTGTTGTTTCCCGTAACAATACGCCAATCTCTCGGGTTGGCTGGATGGTAGCCGGAAGTATAAGGCCAAGGTTGCTACCGATCAAGAGGCAGGGTTATAACCCCAAGGCGGATGGGTCGAGCTTCACCCACTCGCCCCCGTCGTCTTTGTAGTAATTGGTGTGGCGCGCGGTTTCGTGCGCGTCATAAATTGTTTCGTAACGCAGTTCGGCGCCGACGCGTCGGCCGCCAATGGCCTTCTTGTCGATAATAGCGGGGCCGGTAATACGCTCGAGACGATATTTGTCGCCGTCACGCGTAAATTCGATAAAGGCGACTTGTTCTGTGAGATCGAGATGATCGGCAATTGGCCTGTTGAGGCGGCCATGGTTGTCGAGGCCAAAATTGCCTTCAATGGCGTCTACAATGCGATCCCAGCTGGTGTCGTCGTGCATGAGTGGCTCCTGTTTGGGACATTTTAGCACTTTTGAATCATTGGGGTTGGGCCGGGCACAATAAATGACAATTATGGCGTCAGCTTTAAGCGGCGCCGAGGCGACTTCAGCGCTTACAGGCCGTAGGCGATCTTTAGCACCTGATCGCGGCTGAGGCGCGCGGTGCCTTTAATGGTGTACCAAATGCCGTGGTTAACCCAGGCAGCTTGGTTGTTGTTAAACATGTAGATCGTCAGACCCTGCCCGTCGATTGATGAATAGTTGGAGTCGGCGCCGGCGACGTAGTTATCGAGTAATGATTTTGAATCCCAGGTGGTACGTTGTTGCGCGATGGTGAGGTTGCTCGCTTGGCTGGGGCTCTTAAAGCTCAGGGTGAGGAGACCGGGCTCGGCTGAGGTGCTCGCGAGTGTATAACTGGTTGGCAAATAGCTGGGGTCGGTGGCGGCAACGCCAGCTTTGGTAGCGGCCGCTTGAATGGTGAGTTTGGGGTAGTTTTGCAGCCAAACGTATCCGGCCATGATGGCGACAGCGCCGGCAACGCCCGCGTACTGCTGCCATTTGGGACCTGGTTTGGGGTCATTTTGCGCTGGAGCCGCGGCAGGCACGAGTGGAGCCAAAGTTTGATGGGCCGTGATAGCGGCAGCGGGAGCAATCATCGTATCGGGCACGCGAGGGGTGGGCTGCGGCTGGTCTTCGGGCTGGACCAAACGGCTTTCGGGTTTACCAAAGCGCGAAATATGTTCGCTTTTACCGACGCTTTTGGCGCGCTCGAGCCGGGCGGCCATAATCGGGGCTTCGTGACCGTGCTGGCGCGGCGCGCGAGGGTGGCCGGCGACAACGGGCTGCGAGCTGGCGGTAACGGCTGGAGCGGCCGCGACGACTGCTGGTGCCGCGACTGGTGGCGGCGGAGGGGCGGCTACGGCGGCGGGCTCGTCGGGAACGTGTACCGTGCCGCGTGGCTTGGGGGTTACCACCGGGCGTCGCAGGTCGAGCGACCGAGTGGGACTGACCGTGGTTTGGCGATGTAAGTTGTGCGCAGTGGTGCCGCGGGCACTTACCACCGGCGATCCGCCACGCGTAAAATCCATGCTGCGCGGCTTGGTAACGGGGGCTGCGGCAGCTGCCGACGGGCTCCCGGCCGCAATGCGGCTACCACACAGCGCGCAGTACTGCGAGGTTCCAATAGTAACCGCGGTTGTTTGGCGCTGACACGTTTCGCAGGTCACGGTTTCCGGCACACCCTTTATTACGCTTATGTTACAACAAAACGTGGGGGTTTGGGAAGACGCACGTGTAGTGCCGCTTGCCTACCTTATCGAGGTTCGCGGTAAACCTGCCAGATGAGCCGCGGAATAGCTAGCTGGCGTCCAAGACGGCTGGGGTTGTGGGCGAGGCGCCACAGCCATTCAAGACCGATGTTTTGGACGAGCTTGGGCGCGCGGACCTGGTGGCCGCCAAAACTGTCGTAATCAAAGGTGCCGCCTTCACCTATCATGACGCCGTGCCGCAGGAGGGGCTGGAGCCGCGACATTATGGCTTCTTGCAACGGGAAACCCATGCCAATAAGAATAATGTCCGCACCCGAGGTGTTGACCGTGGCGACGAGTTCAGTCAGGTCGAGACCCGCTTCTACCGCCGCTAACAGTTTCGGTCCCGTGAGACCGGCAATTTCACCCGGCAACTGCCCAACAATGGCTAAATTGGGCAATTTTGTTTGAATTGTCTGTACCGTTTTGGTAATCGACGAATTTTTGGGGGAGCCGATCAGGAAAACCTTGAGGCCACGTTGCGCTGCTAGCTCCAACAGTGGCCAAGCGGCGTTCGGGCCGGCAAATTTTTCGGGCAAGAACTGATAGGCCGATTTAGGATGCAGGATAAGACTGACACCGGTCGTTATGATGCGCCACCAGTGACGGCCGCCCCCATACCGAAACACGGTCGCCCAGCAAATACCGATGCCATCGGGCAGACATAAATTGGCCTGATCGAGATAGGCTTTGCGCGCGGGACTGGTGATGACGCCATCAATAAACTCTGAGTATGGTTTCGTAACATACCAGGCGGCACTGGTAGGGTTAGCCGCGTGATCGGTAATGAGGTGGTTGGCTTCGGCAATCGTCAGCGCATCAATTTCGACGTTAAGGACCTCGTACTTAGGGAAGGTCGTTTGCTTAGACATAGCGGGCTCCCAGGCTGGCGCCGGCCAGACTAAAGACGGTGAGGGCGGTCGATGAATCGGTAAACGCCGGCAGGACAAGAGCGGTGACGCTGATACCAATTAAAGCAGCGCCGGTGGCGAGCGAGGTTTGGTTGTTGGGTCGGGCGACCAGTAGATAGCTCATGAGGCCAATAACCGTCATAAACAGTACGGTGCCCATCAGTCCCGCCTCATAGCCAATCTGGAGATAGTTGTTTTCGATAATATTAATGCTTGGTCCGGTTCGGAAGGTGGCCGGTCCCGCCGTCCCTAAGCCATGGCCAAGGGGCGTGGCGAACACGCTGTGGAGGCCGTTACCGAGTGAGGCGACGTGCTGAGAATCGGAACTTTTTACGCTCGTCGTGGTGCTGGGGTGGCGCAAATAGTTGGTTAAGAAGTTCCCCGTTGGGCCAAAGACCGCGACGGCGCCCACTACCACCGCGCCAGCGGCGAGAGCCAAACCGATGGGCAGCCGGCGTTTGGTGGGTGCACTCATGATCAAGGTCACTGCGACCGCCACTACGGCACCGATCCAAGCGCCGCGTGAGTAGGTGATAAACATTACCGGGAGAATGGCAGCACTGTAGATCCACCAAAGCCGTCGTTTGCGGCCCAAAAGCAAGGTTAGGGTGAGCGGCAAGATGAGGAAGGTACCGAGTTGATTCGGGCCGCCCAGAGTTGAACCAAAACGGTAGTGCGTCACGGTCCCCGATACCACGAGTTCGTACGGTGCGGTTTGACCGGGAGTGAAACTATAGCCTAGGTGAACGAGCGTATCGTGAGGCAAGACAGTGGCTTGCAGAAGCCCAAATATAATTACCGCCCCGGTGCTGATGAGGAGCGTGACCACGAGTTTTTTCACCAGCTCCTGCGTGGCGACGATGAGGGCAATGACAGCGGCGAGTAAAAATTCTAGGTCAGTTTTGGCCCCGTACGCGGCCGAATGGAGGCCCGGCCGCGTCAACAGCGTGACGACGATGGTTAGGACGCCGAAGGCGGCCAGCACGTAGACGAGCGGCTGCCGCAGCCGGTTTCGTTTAGTGGGGTCGGTGATGGTGATGATAATAGTGAGAAGACTTAGAAGGACCAGCAGGACTTCTTTCCAACTCGCCCAAATGGTTTGGTGACCAAACCAGTGGCCGAGGCTAATAACCGCAATAGCGTGCAGCGGCATGAGCGCTACGAGCACAATAAGCCCCCAACCCGTGACGCGCGTAAGCCAGCGTGACGTCATCGGACGGCGACGAGACTCCGCTTGTATTCCTCGAGGTTGTCCAGCGCAATACCAGTACCGCGCACCACGCACAACAGCGGTTCTTCGCCGACAACGCAGGGGACGCCGGTAACTTGGCTAAGCATTTTGTCGAGATTACCGAGGAGCGCTCCCCCGCCTGTGAGCACCATGCCGCGGTCGATGATATCGCTCGAAAGTTCGGGCGGAGTTTGCTCCAGCACAACTCGGATGGCCTGAATGATTTTTTCAAGCTCGTCTTGAATCGCGCCGGTGATTTCGTTGGATTTTATGGTGACCGTTTTAGGTAAACCGGCAATGATATCGCGGCCACGAATTTCCATGGTTTTGTCGCGCGTGAGCAACAAGGCGCTGCCGATTTGGATTTTGATGGTTTCAGCGGTGCGATCGCCAATGGCGAGCCCGTAGGTGCGGCGAATATAGTCGGCGATGGCGCTATCGAGGCGATTGCCACCGACGCGAATGCTGTGTTGTGCCACCACGCCGCCGAGGCTCAGGATAGCGATTTCGGTGGTACCGCCGCCAATGTCGACGACCATATTACCGGCCGCCGAAGCGATGGGAATACCCGCGCCAATGGCCGCGGCCACCGGCTCACGAATAATGTAGGCGGCGCGGGCACCAGCAGCCAAAGTGGCGTCAGTGACGGCGCGACGCTCGGTACTGGTTGCCCCAGCGGGCACACAAATCATGACATCGGGCTTGGTAAGACGGAAGCCGCCGGTAACTTTGCCAATATAATGTCTAATCATGGCTTGGGTAATACGGTAATCGGCAATAACGCCATCGCGTAGGGGGCGGTTGGCGGTGATCGTGTCGGGGGTGCGGCCGAGCATTTCTTTAGCTTCGGCGCCGATCGCGACGATCTTATTGTGATCGTCAACTGCTACCACACAGGGCTCGTTGATGATAATGCCCCGTTTGGGGACGTATACGAGCACGTTGGCGGTGCCCAGATCAATTGCGATGCGTTTAGAGAACATAGGCTTATTATAACGTGTTATTGACGCATGTGCTCGGCATTGGGGCTGATGGTTTGGTATACTGTCTCGTGAGTCTTTATGCTACGACGCATCGCAACTATTTTTGGCTATCTGGCGCTCGCCTGCCTGATCGTGTTATTGACGGTCGGGCTGGTTGCGTATGGACAAGATTATTCGTATAGCATTTCGCAGCACCGCATTATCCGCAGCGGCAACGTCATTATTCAGACGGTACCAAGCGGAGTCGCGGTCAGTATTGATGGTCATCCCAACAAGAAACGAACCTCGTACCGGCTAGCCACGGGCAAATCGTATTTATTTGCGGTGTCGAAAACGGGCTTTCACACCTGGCAGAAAGCGCTGACCACCTTGGCCGGAAAAATTACTTTGGTGCAGTACATCGTGTTGGTACCCAATGAACTCATCCCGCAGGCGCTGGCCACGGCACCGACGGTGATTTCGCAAGCGGCGTCGCACGATCGTCGGCATGTGGCATATATCACGGGTGGCTCGACCCCCGGGGTGTTCGTTGATAACTATGATAACCAGCCGGTAAAAATCTATTCCCCTGTCGCGGCCACGGCGGCTACGGGCGCGGAAACGCTCCAGAGCGTAACTTGGTCCGATGATGCTTCACACGTGCTTATTATGTCGAGTTTTAACGGAGCCACGGTGGCGCGGGTTATGGCGGCTGATGGCAGCGGCGCTGAGAATCTGACGGATAAATATCATTACGATTTCTCGACGCTAAAGTTTAGCGCCGGTAATTGGCGCCAGCTGTACTGGATTGCCCCCGACGGCTTGCGCCGGCTCGATCTCGATACCCAAACCGTTTCGGCGGTACTGGCCTCCGGCGTTAAGCAAATCGAGATTCTGGATAGCTCCGTCATGTACGTTCAAGAAACTACGCTGGGTCAATCACTGTGGTTACTCGACGGTAAAAATGGTAAGCCGCAGCAGCTCATCGCAGCCTTGCCTGCCAGCGATCATTACGGCTTGGCTTACACCAATTACCGCGGAACGGACGCTTTGGCAGTGGTACCTTCCGCGACGCAGGCCGGGACGCTCTACACCAATATTTTCGGTGACACTCCCCAAGCCCAAACCGTGGCTCATGGCGTAACAGACGTCAGTTTTTCGCCCGACGGCCATTTGGTGGCCTTTAGCGGTCTTGCCAATATCACCACCTACGATCTTGAGGCGTCGAGCATTTTTGATACGTCCACGCTCTACACGTTTGCGGTTAATAACTTGTCTACTCCCCCCGCTTGGTTTGATAACTTTCATCTGCTCAGCAACCAAAATGGGCGTCTCATTTGGACCGATTTTGACGGTGCCAATGGTGTCGATTTGGGCCTGACGCAGGCAACGCTGAGCGCCGGTTCAAGTAGCGATGTGAAAAACGTCTACGTTTGGCAGCCGACGGCGAGCGCAGTCCAGCTCACGACGCTGACGATTAAACCGTAGCAGTCGCCTAATTAGTTGGCTGATGGCAGGCTTGAGGGCTGGTTTGAAGTGCTCGACTTAGGAGTTGTCGTTGGGTTGGGCTTCATGCCAAAGAGTGATTTGAAGCTATTCACGAGGCTGCTCCAGGCGTTGCCAGCTTGACTGCCGAGGTTTGATGAGCCGCTGGGTAAGCTAGCCTTACCAGCCGCGGCCGTGGTCGGCGTACTGACGGCGGCATTGGGGTTGGGGTCTATTTGCTTAGCTGTCACGACGAGGCGCTTCCAAGAGGTCCCGGGAGGCGTACAGGTGATGAGGCTAAGGGTGGGGGTAGGCGTGGCGTTGAGCACGGCCACGTCGGTGGGATCGACCACGGAAGAGCCCGTGACTTCGTAGGTGTAGCGCGTGCCTTGGTAGTCGATGAGAATCTGGTCGCCGGGGGCGAGTTTATCGAGCAACACAAAGACAAACTTGTAATTGCCAGGTTGCCACCAGTCGTTGGAGCTGTGGCCAAAAATGGCGACGTTGCCATTTTGGCCTGGTACGGCGGTGTTGCCGTAGTGAACGACGCCATTTTGAAGCGCGTTTTCGAAGGTCGTTTCATTGGTGCTGGGCTCGTATACCACCGGCGCGTGAACGTTGATTTTGGGAATGGTGATGCTTGGGTCGGTGGGGATAATGCTGGCGGCGGCGTTGGACGCCGGAATACTAGCCGTGGCTGGGGTTTTATGGAAGGCGTAGCTAATTTGACTAAGTATGACAGGCGATTTAAAGACAATCAGAATCAGTAAGAAAATGCCAACGGCGGTTAGAACTGGTTGGATGACGCTGGGCAGTATAGGCCGCGACTTGGCTGCGGGTTCGGCCGTTAAGGTGGCGCGCAAGCGTTCGCGGCTGGTGATGAGATCTTGCGTAGCGGCCGTGGGCACGTCGTGCGCGTTTTCGAGCGGGAACGTCTCGGGGAGTTCGGCGATGCGAGCTCGCGCGGCTTCGACCGCTTCCGGATGGGTATAACTCTCCACGGCCGCGATGGGAAGGTCGCGGTCGCGGCGGAATCCGTCAAGGCTAAATGTGTCTAAGGCAGTGGCCATAGTTGTCGAGCGCCTAGGTTATCGGTATGATTAATGCCGCGGCCCGTCCATAGATGGACGTTTAGGGGATCAGTTACTATAATACAACCTTGGCCGAAAATAAATAAGCGCTCGTAAGATAGATTCGTAACACGTGCGCCGCTGTGGTGGAATGGTAGACACAAGGGACTCAAAATCCCTCGAGGGCAACTTCATGTCAGTTCGACTCTGACCAGCGGTACCAGCAATGATCAAACTAAAATAACGCCTTTGTTAAGGCGTTATTTTAGTTCTGTAAAAGGTGGGTGCCACTGCGTATATCGGAAAGTCATTATTCGAATCAAGTGTAGTAATTTTACAAGCTAAGCTTGCACTTGCATTAAGTGGATTAAATTCGGTAAAAGTTATATAATATTCAACGTCCATTCGTTGTTTGACATCGGTGTAGCAGAAATGAGTTGATTTATGTGTATCAGCCATACCCATACCAGGTCCCGGTTTTACATGCCATCGACTTAGCCCGTAAGTCGGGCAAAAGAAGTGCTCTCGTTGTCTTGGCCTCTGGTCTTGGCAAAACGGTAGTAGCAGGATTTGATATTCGTCGCTTCATGAGCAGCCACCCTGGGGCAAAGGTCTTGTACCTGTGCCACCAGAACTAAATACTGCGGCAGGCTCGTAGGGAACTAGAGGAGAATATCCTGCCTAACAAGTACAATCATGGGTTCATGATTGGCGACGATCGGGCGATCCATGGCGTCGATTTGTTGTATGCGTCATTCCAAACGATGCATCGCCATCGTCGACGTTTTCGGTCCGATGAGTTTGACTACGTTGTAGTCGACGAAAGTCACCACGGTCCAGCGCCCACGTATCTTCCGACACTGGAATACTTCACCCCGAAGTTTCTGTTGGCTATCACCGCTACTCCAGACCGTATGGATCAGCAAGATATTGGTGAAATTTTTGGCGATCCGATCTTCAGGATCGAGCTAGAAGACGCTTGGGCACGCGGTTTGCTCGCGCCAGTTGATTACCGTGTAATGACCGACGAATGGCAAAATTTGGAGGTACTCGACACGCCAATTGGGAAACTGAGCATAAAACAGCTCAATAAGACCATTTTTGCGACCAAGCGTGATGAAGAGATTGTCCGCATCATTGAGGGCAGGATCATGCACCTCTTTGAGCCGCGGGTAATGATTTTCTGCCCGCGTATTAGTCATGCCGAGCACATTGCTGACCTCATGGAAGGCGCGACCGCTATTCACTCCATGCTTACGAGCACCGAGCAAGAAGATCGGCTAAACGGTTTTCGTGATGGTAAGTACCGTGTCGTCAGCACCGTCGACATGTTTAACGAGGGCATTAATGTTCCAGAAGCGAATGTCATCGTGTTCCTACGCTCAACGGCTTCGCGTACGATTTTTTTCCAGCAACTGGGCCGTGGGCTCCGCAAGAGCAAAACAAAGAAACATGTCCTGGTTCTTGATTTTGTAGCGAACTGTGACCGTTTGCTTATACTCGATGAACTCAGGGGCGGCGTTAACGAGCGGCTCACCAAGCTGCGCTCAAGGACGCCCGGAGGCGATACACCAATCGTGATCGACTCAGGGGATTTTATATTCGACGAGGCCGTACGTGACGTACTTAAGATACTCGCATCGATCAGGGGTAGGTACTCGAACGAGGAGCTGATAGAGATTTTCCGAGCCAAGGCGCTAGAGCTTGGGCGCAATCCGACCGGTGATGATGTCGACGCCGATCCGGCGTTGCCAAGTAGGGCGCTGTACTATAAGCGATTCGGTAATTGGAGCAAACTGCTGCGACTCGTAGATCTAGACGCGGCCTTCTTCAGGTCTGATGATCGTCTGATTCATGAACTCAAGAAACTAGCGGACCAACTGGAAAGAGCGCCCTCGACCAAGGACGTTAAGGATACACATTGGATGGCGGCACCAAAGACTTACTACCAGCGATTTGGCAAGAGTTGGTCTGAGGTTCTCGCTAAAATCGGTCTTACTCCTGCTAGAAAATTCCTCTCCGACAAGGAGCTGCTCGATAAGTTGCGAGCCAAGTATCAAAGTTGGACTGAGCAATTTCTTACCATGGCGAATATAGATGCCGATTCGGAGATGGCTCATTCTTCGACATACAGGGAGAGGTTTGGCTCGCTAGATAGCGCGTTATTGCGAGCGGGTGTCACGGAAGATATTCAAGTTCAACACCAAAAAGCGGTGCTGACAAAGCGTCTGAAAGAGCTTGGAGACCGACTCGGCCGTACACCTGGGCGTCGAGACGTCGATAAAGCCTCAGATATGGCGGACAGCAGCACTTATCGGAAGCTGTTCGGAAGTTGGAACAGTGCACTAGGTACCGCTGGATATCCGCAAATTCGGGTGCGTCGGACCCCAGAGATGATGCTTGCGGACCTCCGAATGCTCGTCGATAAATACGGTAAGTTGTCGCAACCTATCATCAATTCCGAATCAGGAGTTGCTTCATCATCCACGTATGCATTGAAGTTCGGCTCAATAGCGAACGCTGCTAGGCTTGCGGGAGTTGAACCGAATAACTCTCGTATCAAATAATTTCCGGTCATGTGTTAGCATGACGTAATTCTTGATGACCACATCGAGAAAGCCGGTACGATAACCCGGTGCAGTCACTAAATGTTATTTAGTCTGATGAGTCTGAAAAGACGAAACTGCAAATCACCCGCTACTTTTTGGCGAGTACTATTTTAGTTCGAACGTCGTTGACGGTGGTGTACCAAAGAACTTATGCTCATACGAGAGTCTCTCCACAAACTAGTAGTGGTAACGACAGGCAAATATTCGAATTTCTTCATTTATCACTGTGTAAACGAGACGATGCTCATCTGTTATTCTTCTAGACCAAGATCCAGCCAAGTCTTCGCGTAAAGGCTCAGGCTTGCCTAGGCCTTCAAATGGGCTCCGCTGGCAGTCTCTAACTAGTTGATTTATCTTCTTGAGAATTTTTTTGTACTGAGATTGCCAATAGACGTAATCATCCCAACCGTCTGGAGTAAAACTAATTTGTCTGCTCATTATTCAGAAATAGCGTGAGATGATACATTCCCGCTCGCTGCGTCGGCAAACCCGCGACGCAAACGCTTGGCATTATTTTTATTTCCAAGCAAATAGTCAGTTTCTACTTTTGAGTTGTATTGCTCGAGCGGCATAGCGACGATCGTGCTGCCATCAGTACGAGTAATTAGTAAAACATCCTGATCGTCAATCACCTGATCAAAGTACTTCTTTGAATCTTTGCGAAAATTAGAAATGGTAGTTACTTTCATGGTTGTCTCCTTGTATGTTAAATTGTACGCTAAAACGTACGTTAATACAATGAATTTAGCACGGTTCGTAAATTATGGGCTCTCAGTATAAAAGCCTACCCATTCTTTTCGAACCAATAGTTTGGTTCGAACGTCTAGCACGGCGGTGTACAGCGCAGATCGAACTAAAATAACGACTTTGTGTGAAGGCGTTATTTTAGTTTTTGGAATAGTGGGTACCAACCAATACCTTGTAGTTCCAAAACGGAAAGAGCCCCCGGCTGCGGAGGATTTCCTATGCTGGAGGCTATAAGTCGAAGGCCAGTTGTGGGTCTTGATTGCCACGGCTAATCTCCGTGACATATTTGGGTAATTCCTTGCTCGTCGGATAGTAATGCTGACGGCAGGCACAGCGTGATTCACCCAACCACGACTCATAGCATTAGTGAGTTTTGCTTAACGGTTTGCCGCATTGAAGACAGAGCACACGACCTTCGTAGCGAAATATGGTTGGTAGATCACCGGCGGCCGCTTTTTGTAGCAGAACATCGTCAACATCAACACCAAAGTAAGTAGCGATTTTTTCTGGCTGAAAGAAAACAAGATTTTGCAGCCAGGTTTTTGGTAAGAATAGCTCTCTGACGATTGAATTGACGAACGCTTCTAGGAGCCAGTACTGCCTAGAGGAATATACATCCTTTATTCCAAAACTCTTAATGAGGTACCAGTGAACGATCTCATGGACAACCGAGAAGCGAAACTCGTTTTGACTAGAGTCGCTTTTTACCTTCACCACATAACCTTGGCCGCTATGAAATAGCGCTGCAGGTCCAGCTAAATCTGACGAAATAGTAAGTCCGAGGCCTAACAATTCACACATGTGGATCGGGTCGAGAATAAATCCTTGGTCTCGGCGCAATACTTTCGAACGAGAAAGAGCGTCCAAATGTGTCGCCGAGCCATAAGCTAACACCTCTTCTCTTGCCACTTTAGCCTCCTGTACCGTTTGGTTTTTAAGGGACGTGGTTACGTAATCAGTTTATTGAGCGCGGACGAATCTATCTAGTCAACAATTCTTGCCTTAATTTGCTTTTAGTAAAATCTCGTTGCGCCTAAGTACAGTTCGAACATCCCCCACGGTGGTGTACCATTTGGATCGAACTCGACATAGCGAAGCTAAAGATAGTAGGCTGATTTGATGATGGTTAAGTAAACTGCGATAGAGCGCTTTTGCTTAATCAAGTTTTCATTTGCATTAGTATTGGATCGATCGAGCAGATTCATGCAATCGCCCCTAGCTATTCGCAGAAAGTATCACCATACTGATGAGCACGCTAGTATAAGGTTCTACTCAATGAAGCGCCGGGATCACAAGTACCGCAACGAATCGGGTAAAATCACGGTATAATTCTTGGTTATGCCTACCATCATTCTGAACTTGCTGCTGACACTGCTTTTGAATTCCATACTTCATCATCGATTCTATAGCAATCTCAGGATTAGTTGCCCTATCAATGCACGTTAGGCATGGCGCATAGTAACAACCTTATGAGGAGCTTTCATGACCGAATTACCACCCGAGATAAATAGTTTTGTCGCTGATACTCGCGAAGACTTAATTGTAAATGCCATCGAAATATTTGACACTATCAAGCAGTCACTGCTCGTGCTAGATAAAAATCTTACAGTCGTACTGGCTAATGCTTCGTTTTACCGAAACTTTCAATTTACCAAAAAGGAAACTGAAGGTACCCGTATTTATGATGTCGGCAACGGACAATGGCAAAGTGCTCGGCTCAAATCATTGCTCGAAAAAATTATTCCAGAACAAAAAGAAGTGAACGACTACGAGCTTGTACATACATTTGATCACGTTGGCGAGCGGGCAATGCTGCTGAATGCGCGAGAAATTATTCGTCAAGACAATCGCCAAGAAGTTATTTTGCTGGCCATCGAGGATATAACAAATAAGAAGTTTATGGAGCAGCAGACAAAGGATGCCGAATCGCGCATCAACAAGATTCTCGAGAATTTGGTTGGGTCCTCCGAACGATACACGGGTGGGACAGGTTCCCCATTGGCCAAGCCGCTGAAATGACCGACCGACGTTCTTCAAACGCGGTTTATATGCGCGAAGATCTATTGTGGATCGAGGTGGTGGGCGATCAAAACGGTGAAACAATTCGCGCTATGGGAGAGCTTATTGACGCGCAGATTACTATCTTGCGTAGGGCTCATAAGCCCGTATTAGTACTTGATGACCTAACGCGTATCGGCAATGCCAATACCGATGCCCTGAAAGGTGTGGCCATTTTAGCTCGGATGCTCGACTATGATCTCGCCGCCATGCTCGACAAAAAATCGGCGCTGATGCGCGGAGGCACTAACCTCCTGCTCACATCCATTGGGAGAGCCGATGCGCGTTATTTTTCTGACCGAGATAAAGCTATGAATTGTCTTCGCAACGGATAATTTCAGTATTTTGCGCTAAACATAAGAGGCACTCGAGAGAGTGCCTCTTATGTTTAGAAATTGGTCGGGGCGGGACTGGTCATGGAAGACGTCGCGGCGGTGTGGCTTACTAACTAACAAAGCAACGGGCTCAAACGACGGACTTAACTAAATCAGACTCTATTTGAACCGGACATTCTTAACTCGATGTGCCACATCTAGGAGCTAATTTATATCCTCCTGTGTTCCGAAATTAATATATCAAATTAATTTATTGTGAATCAAGTATTTATATACAGTCAGGCGGTGGCTAATTTATACTCGATGTGGCTTGCGCATTTCGGGCGTCGCCCACGGTGGTGTACCAATGTTCTTATGCTTATAACGGCCTATCAAGGGCGCTATTTGCGTATTAAGCTTCTATAATGAACAACAGTGGACATTTGAAGCGAGCTATTGAGCTAGTAGTCCAATACTGAGCGGACTCACTATAAGCGCCGAATTAAAAAAGTGCCCTCATGGTTGAGGGTACTTTTTTATTGTTTTTAGCTTGTTCTCGGATGACCATGAGCGGCGTATTCGTCGAGTAGCTCTTTCTGCTCGATGTTTGAGTGAGCAGCAGCCGTTTCGATAAGGCGCTTCTGATCCTTCGCCTTTAACTCGTAGAAATGATTGTCGGTCTTGGGGGGAGAGAAAAGTTTAGAAAGTTTGCGTAGAATGCGTGTCATTTGAGCTTCTCCTCTAGCAGCTCCCTAGTATAGGGCGCTTTTAGATAATGATCAACGTTTGTAATATTTATTACGTATTTATATTGTAACGTATCAGCGTTCTTATTAATGAGGTATAAGTAAATTTTGTTTCCGAACTCTTCTTTGCAACGATTTACATTTTCTTTTGCCGAAAAGTATGCATTGATGAAGGTTTCTTTTGGAACCATCCGACCTTCGCGTAGCTCACGCGCTTTGGTTATGTCCCAAGCTACTAAGGGATCTTGGTGCACATAAAGAATTACAGGTTGTCGGCCGTGTTTTATTGCACGCTCAATGTTTTTGTAAGCTAAGTCGTATCTAGCAAACGTACCGTCAAAGAGAAAACTAAGTTGCTTGTTTAGTGCATGGTCTAAAATCTTTTGAACCGCTAACGATGCTGCGCCTTGAACTTCATCAGAGTTATTCCCGGTGTAACCCGGTATAGTTGCTCGGATATCATCAGGATCTATTCGTAATATACCGCTTACGCCATGAACTTCTTTGTAGGCTTGTAAAAAGTTGCGAGACCACTCTGTTTTGCCTGCGCCTGGCGATCCGGCCATGAAAAACGTTTCTGGATGAGGGTTGGGAGTGAACTTTTGAGGATCAACAAATTGCTCGACTAAGCTGCGCTTGTTGGCTTTGACGAATTTTACGGCTTCTTCAGATAAACTCATGTTCTGATAATATCAGTTTTTACATGCGCCACTTGAATCCTAGTTCGAACGTCGCCCACGGTGGTGTACCATTAAACTTATGCTTCGAATGCTGTACTTAGTTGTCAGTGTTAAAACGCACTAATGAATTCTCCTCGTACTCGTCTCACGCTAATTATGTTTATTCTAGTGGCAGTTGTACTTGGTCGGTTGGCTACTCAAATTGCCAACTACTCCATCTATCGAATACAACCTGGTGCCTCGTCCTGCCAAAGAATTTCTGGGCCTAGCCTATGCCCTATCCTTGAGTCGTCATCGAGAAATTACGGATAGCCGATAGTTACAAGTACTGTTCTAATCAAACCTAAAATTTCGGATGGGGCATACCAATTTTCGGAGGAGGCCTTTGAACGCTCCCCGGCCTTACGGCCAGCTTTCTCTCCGTATATTAATGCCTTTGAAGACGACTGGATATTATGGAGCGTCTTTTTTCTCTTAGCCTTAATAGTTATGCGGTCTCATCAAAAAAAACCGTCGCTCGCTTTAATGTAGTCTTCTTATTTGGTGCATTGCACAATATTAGCAGCGTGCCGTAGCGGTGACCGTAATAGCTTATACAAACCCTCAAGTGGCGAAATATAGAGCTTATTTTCACAGTCTCCCATGGAAGTCTATTTCTTTTGATATTATTAGGTCATGAATACTCTCGTAAAGCGGCTTCGGGACGGGCAGGATCTCATGTTAGAGATAACTAAACTCGTCGGGGAAAATCACGTACAGGCAGGTATCATCCTGTCGGCTGTAGGCAGTCTAAAAGAATCAAATATACGCGTACCTATTATCGACGGCGCCGTGAAATACATTAATCCGACTAATTTAGAGATCGACAACTTGCATGGAACGGTGTCGGTAAATGGCTGCCACCTTCATATTTCTGTGTCTGATATCGACGGTAAAGTTATGGGCGGCCATTTAAAAACCGGTTGCATTGTTCGAACAACATGCGAGCTGGTGATTGGAGTATTGGACGATCATTCATTCCGACGAGAGCCCGATTCCGATACTGGTTACGATGAGCTGGCGGTCACTTGATTCGCTGCTGACGAGGTTACATCGCATTTCGAACGTCTTTTACGATGGTTTTCCAGCAGCCATCGAACCAAAACAGCGCATTTCTAGTGTCTTTCTCTTGTGCATTCAAAAATAAACTTGTTTAGATTGAGGGAGTTAGTTGTCGGAGCTTTAACCTTGACCGCGACTAACTGTGTAGCTATAATGTAATTACTATGAAGGCATCAATCGTCACCATCGGCAATTCAAAGGGTATACGCATTCCGAAGCCCCTGCTCGAGGAAAGTGGCTTAAGCGGTGACGTTGAATTAAAAGCTGTTAAGGGTGAAATCAAGATTGTTGCAGCAACACGCGATCCGAAGATATCGGAAACCATGCTTCTTTCCGAAAAAGTGCTTGCACGAGACTGGCTACGCCCCGAAGAGGATGAGGCATGGTCAAGTTTACAGTAGGGCAAGTCGTCACAAGTGCCTTTCCATTTTCTGATCTCACGACACAGAAGTTGAGGCCAGCACTAGTTGTTGCGATCGGGGACTTCGAAGACATAATTTTATGCCAAATCACCTCAAAAACGTATTCGAGCTCTAATCCTATCAAGTTAACAGCTGCAGATTTTGTCGAGGGTAGCCTGCCGGTGGATAGTTTTATACGTCCTGACAAATTATTTACGGCCGATCAATCAATCGTACATTAAGCATATGGCAGAGTCAGTGATGCAAAGCTGCAGCACGTTCTGGCCGATATTCGCCAGTTATTTACGACCTAGACGTAGTGGTCGAGTATCTTGAAGTTGAATTGCAGTTCGAACGTCGCCCACCGTGGTGTACCAGCAATAATCAAACTATGATAACGCCTTTATTAAGGCGTTATCTTTGTATATATCGCTTTGGGTCCCAAGTATTATTCAAAACTTTTTTTAACGGAAAGAGCCCCCAGGCGCGGAGGATTTACGGGCTTGAGGGCTAAGCGGTTAGTTTGATGGGATCAGCAACTTTGTGGCGCTGATATCCAGGATGCCAGAGCCGGACCACAGCCTGAACGACTGCGAGCTGGCTGCCGGGAATGAACATGAGCGATGCCCTCGTGAGCAATCGCACCTTGCGTTCCTGCGAGGCGTAATTTGCCTCTTCGTCGCAGGACAATGGGAAGGCGTATTCGCTCGTGGTTGTGGTGATGTTGAACCCGCGCCCTAGTATTTTGCGGCCCAAGAACAGAATACGTGGTTCAGCGTGGCGGATCGTCACAAAAATTACATCTGCGACCTTGATACCGTTACGTGCCATTACGTGCTTGGCGCAAGTCATATTGCTGATGTTATCTCGGGATTGATCCTCGAAGAGGATGTGGTCTGCTGGTACTCCCAAGTCAATCATGATGGCGCGCATTTCGGCGGCTTCGGTGAATTCGTTCTGATTAGTGTCAAGGACACTCCAGCGTCCGCACGCCGTAACATAATCGACTTTGCCCGACAGCCACAACGCGGCAGCTTTGCGGGCAATCGATTTCGTGCCTTCAGCGCCCGGTCCACGACCAAAGGCAATGGCAATAGTTGTCAATCGAAACACCATCCTCAGTTAGGGCGGATAGAGTAGTATATAGTAACATTAATTTAACTATAGTGCAACATTATTGCGTTGTAATAATCGTATCGAAGTTCGAACGTCGCTTACGGTGGTGTACCATTGTGTACAAAGTAAATAGTTACGACGTCTTGACGTCATAACGTTATTAGATCATACTCAAAGTATATAAGGAGACCCATATGGCAACCCTAACCGAGCGCACCACGGTATATCTTAATCCGTATGTAAAAAAGTATCTGCAGCATGAGGCCGTTGAACAGAATAAATCGATATCCGAATTGATCAACGAGCAATTGGCTGAGTTGCTGGAAGACGCTGAGGATTCGGCAGCCATTAATTCTCGTAAGACCGAATCTCTTACGTCGTGGGACAAGGTTAAGGCCGATTTAGTGCGAGACGGATTGCTTTAGCCCCGATGTACGTAATTGTCTTGCGAACCAGCGCCACGAAAGAGTTACGCAAGCTGCCTAGTCCTATCCGGCAGCAAATCATTATCCTGATTGATTCGCTGGCAAGCGATCCAAGACCTCATGGCGTGAAGAAAATGGCGGGGGTTGAAGCTTGGCGAATACGTTTTGGTGACTACCGAGTAATTTTCTCGATTCAAGATACCCGGTTATTGATTGAGATTATCAAAATTGGTAACCGACGTGATGTCTACCGGTAACATTAACTCATCGTTATTTTGATCGCAGTTCGAACGTGGGTGACGGTGGTGTACCAATGAACTTATGTTTGTATTTACAACTAAGAGCCTCGGACGCGCCGAGATCTCTCAGTCGTCCAAGGCTCATTTCAGGGGCTTTCGCCAAACGCTACCGTCATATTCCCCTTCGGCATCATTGAAGTATCTTTCGGCAATGCCAACTGGTCTACCATACAGCCTCCGCCAGAATGGCCAGCCACTCCACCGAAAGCGGGGCCCGCTGACGAGAACTATCTCGGTGTGCCCATCAGCACGGGCTTTGTTTTCCATGTGGGCGACAAGTGCACGGCCAATGCCTGTTCGGCGTGTGAGAACGTATGCGTCAGTGAGCTCGATTGGGTTTTCGCTGCGAGCAAAGCCGCGGATAATTTTGTCGGGTGGTTTGAGCGTCATCACGCCCAATAGCACCTGGCTTCCAGGTTGTTTTGCAACGACGCAATATCCTTGTGAGGGTTGGTTGCGATAGCTCAGTATAGCCGCCAATACCTCGGTAATCTCGTCCATGGCAACTTCGTCAGTGGGCGGATTGCGAATGGCGCTGATAAGTACCGGCAGCAAACTCTCCCTGGGGTTGTGAATCGTGAATAGGTCGCAAATTTCGATGTCACTGGTCATGTTCATCTCCGCCGGAGAAGGAATGGGTTGCTAGATATAACAGCTTTGGCTGTCGGCATTACCATAGCTTCTTTCCCGTAATACATCAAGTCTTGGTAAGTACGTAAGGATGCCGCTTGCGGGGTTCTTACTTTGCTCCACCACTTTGCAAATTGGTTCGACTGTCCTGGATGGTGGTAAACCAGTACTAATGAACTTAAATATCGTCGTTGTTAGCGTATTTAGGGTGTGATATAGCCAGGTAGCTGGTCGGAATTGTTGGTAGGGTGAGCTAGTATCCGAACGATTTAGGCTGCGTCTTTTCAGCCGACAATACCATCTCGTATTCGGGCCGTAGTTTACCATTGGAGAGTCTTGTCTCGGATTCAGGCAATTGGCTCGTGATCTTAAATCCGAGCCGTTTATAAAACGATACTGCATTCGTGTTATAGGTTACTACGTTGAGTACGATATCGTCATCTCGTCCGAGCCACTTGAGCGCTTCAGCGGTTAAGGCGTAACCCGCGCCCTGGCCTTGATACTCTGGCAACACATAGAGCGCGCGAAGCTTGTGTTTGCCATCTTGCTTACGCGCTTCACAGTGGCCTACAACTTTATACCCTATAGTCGCTACCAGCCGAATAGTGGTTGAGTCGTGCTTCTCATTCGCGATTCTGTCAGTGAACTCCTGGATTGCGTCAGGTTGGTCCCACCAGTTCGTTGCCGCAACAATATCCGCGTAGGTAATGCCATATTCAACGTTTGGATAGGTTGCTCGCCAGGTAAGCGTCTGCACCTCTCGAATGCCTGCAGCGTCGCTTGGAACCGCGCGGCGGATCTTGATATCGTAGCTTGTCATGGGTTCAGTATATCTGAGCCACGACGCTAAGTAATAGCTTGGCTTTTTCTGTGTCATTCGAACATGCTCCCATGACTCATTGACTATGACGTAAAACGCAAAAGCAGAGACGCTCGTTAGAGCCTCTCTGCTTTTGATTGGTCGGGGCCGGACTTGGACTGGAAGACGTCGCGGCGGTGTGGCCGACTAACTAACAACGAAGCGGACAAAACTTACTACTACTTAGTAACGCGGACTGAACGGGACATTCTTAACTTGATGGGCCACATCTAGGAGCTAATTTATGTCCTCCTGTGTCTTCCGTAGTTAATATATCAAATCTCGGAAACGAAGATCAAGAGTTTTTTTGGGTTAAATTATTTTACGCGGCCGGCTTGCCAGTTAGAATTTTCAATTCGCGAAGCTGCGGCGCCAAATACTGACCGGGTTTTTTGACACCCCTCCATTTGCATCGGGGTTTGGTATACTTTGCCCATGATTAAGGCAATTACTTTCGATTTGGACGGCGTGTACTTCCCTAGCGGCAAGGCTAATTTCATAAAAGCTGTCGTTTCGCTTGGTGTAGCAGAAGACGAGGTGAAGCGGGTTTTTCTTAAGAGTTTTGAAATGAATGAGCGTTACAAAATAGGCGTCATGACTGATGATGAGTTTTGGACTTGGGCGGCGGAGCAATGGCAGTTAGACATGGCTCCAAAGCAGCTGATCGAACTATTAGGCGACAGCTATGAGGTAGATCCGAAGGTCGTAGAAGTCGTGAGAATGGCGCGTCGCAGTGGTTATAAGACACTGGTTTGCTCCAATAATTTTCCCGCGCGCGTCAATGAGTTGCAGCGTAAGTTTGCGTTTCTCGATAACTTTGATGCGGCGGTATTCTCTTATGAAATTGGTGCCGTGAAGCCGTCTGAGGCCATCTTCCAGGAGCTGGTCAAGCGATCGGGTGTTATGGCCGAAGAAATTGCATTTGCTGATGATGATGCGGAAAAAATATCCGGAGCGGTGGCTATCGGGATGACCGCTTTCGTATACGATGGTTTTGAACCGTTTATTGATCACCTCAATTCACTAGGAGTGAAATTAGCGTGATCATCAAAAGTCATGCTCCCGAAAACTACGATTGCCCTATTTGCTTGGGCCTACTAGGCAGTGCTAGTCAAAAGACGTTGATAAAAGCATCAGATTTTGTCTATCGAGATGAGCTGGTGAGCGCGTTTATAAACACGTTTTTCATTGGCAAGAATGGCGGGCATGTAATCGTCGTGCCAAACGAGCACTTCGAAAATATCTACACATTACCCGTCGCTCATGGCCATCGTATTTTTGATGTGGCCCAAATGATTGCCTTAGCAATGAAAGCAGCCTATGACTGCGACGGCATTACCACGCGCAACAATAACGAGCCTGCTGGTGACCAGCACGCATTTCATTATCATTTTCACGTTTTTCCGAGATATGTGGACGACGACTATAACTCAGTGTCACCGGCCGAAAAACGACTAACAGAGCCTGCTGAACGGGCCGGATATGCCGCTAAAATTAAAGCCGCGCTTGCAGCAGGAGAATAGCTAGCTGCCCCGGTGGGCTCTCGCTGCTTTGTCCCCTTCACGAACACATTTCGAACTTCGCCCCCCCCGGTGACGTATCAACAGGAATGTAACTAACGTAACGCCCTCATGAAGGCTCTGGGTTAGGTGGCGCAATCGTGGTTACGCATTGTGCTTTGATTCGGGAAACTCCTCAGGCCATACGTATTGCTGAGGAGTTATGGGTTGTCATATCTTAGTCAGCGAAGATGGCATCAAACGCGTGATCAGACAAGCCGAAGTGTTTTTGGTAGTAGTAGCGAGTCGAAGCCGCCATGTCGGCCCTACGCTGCTTCTAATAGCAGTCACTAAATTCATCGTCACGGTAGCTGTTATTATTAACGTATGACTACGCCAAACGCCATCATTGTACATGGTATGACGAGCCGGGATGAATATTACGATGATGCTATGCCATCAATGAGTAATAATCACTGGGTACCGTGGTTGCAGAAGCAGCTACTGATTCGGGGAATAGCGACGGCTACTCCTGAAATGCCGTTAGCATATGCGCCAGATTACGAGGTGTGGCGGCGCGAGTTTGAACGCTATGAGATTGGACCCGAGACGATTTTGGTGGGTCACAGTTGTGGGGGTGGTTTTTTAGTGCCCTGGCTGAGCGAACATCAGGACAAGCGCGTCAAACAAGTTTTGCTGGTGGCACCCTGGCTTGATCCGTTTCGAGAAGATACTACCGACTTCTTTGAGTTTGATATCGATCCCGGCCTCGCAACGCGTTCACCGACATGGTTGTTTCATTCAGATGACGATAGCGTGGGGGTCCAGACTAGCGTCACTACGATCCGCGTGGCCCTGAAGGACATTCGCGACGTGGGATTTCATGGGTATGGTCATTTTACCTTCAACGACCTTGGGACAACGGCGTTTCCGGAATTGTTATCCACCTTACGTAGTTAGAAAACTGGGTAGGCTACCGGGTGCTTGAACGTGAGTCATCACGATAATTCCCCAATGGCACGGCGTATTTGGTAATAGCTAGATTTTTGACCGCGGGATTTTTTCATCTGGTAACGGTTACTTAGCGACGGGTTGGTTAAGGGTTAAGTAAAAGAAGTCTTTGTTATATCCGTGCAGATAAGCATAGCCACCATTTGCAAGCGTGTTTAATATGCTCTGATAGGAGTAGCTGCCATTACCGAGCGGCTGAAACGTGACGTACCGAACCCAGAAAGCGTTTATATCCAGTTGAATTGCTTCGGTAGCGCCCCCGGCTTTAAGGGCGCTTGCTAGGGTTGCTGCCGTGAGCGACGGGCCAACGGCGTAAATAAGATTACCGTTAGGGGTTAATCCGACACCCGAGCGCCAGGTATAAATCGAGTTGGTCGTAGTTCTGCCCCAGACAGCATAACCTCCTGAGATAGCGTCAGACGTAACCGTGCCATTATCTAAGATCAGCGGTCCATTTTGTCGTATGGCCTCGATTGGCTTGGTTGATGATGCTGGCGTCTGGTATCTGTTAATCATCAGGCTGCCATCTTTGTAAATGGTCAGGGTGCCCAGGCCAGTTTGAAGCGGAACATAGGTCGTTGGTCCAACTACCATGCCGTAGTGGCCGTCTTTATATTGAAAACCGCCGTTAAAGCCCGCGACGAGCTCATTGCTGGCAATATCTGAGGCCGGAATAAGCCCAGGTCCGGGATGGCCAAGAATTGCACCCGGGTGTTCGGTACCGGCCACAGAATGCAGATGCAGCTGATGCGCGTTCATTTGCACAAGCGCAACGATGGCGTAGCTTCGTGCCGAGTCTGGCCTGACAAATGTCTTCGCCATGAGAGACTGCCCTTTAAACTGTGGCAGTTCAACCAGACTCCAATTTCCTTCGCCGGGTAATTTGGCGAAATTCGGCTGAAAGTAATTCAAGGGCGCAAGATTGAGGGCTTGTAGATTGGCGGTGGCGTCGACAGTTGGGCTTAAGGCTGCTGGATTTGGGAAAGTTGCTGGTTGAGATGGTCCCGTGCTGAAGATGTTGCTATTTGGTTTAGCGATAGTACCATACGCGAGCTGCTTGAGGTGGTCACTGAGCGAAAGCATCGATGCCTCGAGGGCAATCGTAGCCCGATTACCAATGGCGGGCCGAAGATAATTGTCGGCAAAGTTAGCTACCAATGATGGCTGAAACTCTATGGTGGCAAGCCCAATGAGTCCAACAGCTACCACAGCAACCATGCCGGTAAGAAGCTTGCGTAGAGTACGCTTCTTCCTGGGTCCATCTAACGTATATTTGGGTTTTGGTGAGAACAAACTAGCTGGATTCCGTTTCCTAGAACGTACGCTCTATGTAATAAAATTGATAATGGCCGGGCTACGTCTATGATACCAGAGTAAGCGAACGTTGCTCGCTTTGGAAGTCGCTGACTGTCGCTCCATTGACGGTGCTTTCACGGCTCTCTGGGTTTGCCACGGGAGCCCACGCTGCTCAAATTGTCAGTTGAGCCAGCCGCCTTCTCGGGCTTAACTCCTTGCCCAGGCTTGTCTCCGAGACGTAGACGAGCGCTACCGGTTGGTGGATGAGCCGGCGCGTCTTCGCAAGCTTCGCGCCATGAGTAACAGGAGAATCAGGGCGTGAATAGCAACAGCGGCTGCGATGCTGAGCAGCACGATTGTGGTGGCGCCCTGATAGTGCAGAAGGGTCAGAATGTAGCTAAATAGGACGATGCCAAGCAAGCGGAGGATAAATCCGATTCGGTTGGATCGGAGCTCACGCCAATTGATGCGCGCGACATAGACGTAGAAGATCCAAATATGGATGAGCAGGAGGGCCCCAATGTAAAGAAGCGTTGGGATGATGAGTTTGTAGTGGATGAGCGGGACCAGGACAATCGTAGTTCCAAGTAAGGTTGCGAGCTTGCCGACAAACAAGCGGGGCTGGTTGATTTGCATCTTGCGCTGCTACCGCGTGGGTGGTTTGCGCCAGATGAGCTTATAGAGACCGAGTTTTTCGGGTAGGCGGTTAACGAAGGGAATGAACGGGAACGCCAGGAGCAGGAGGATAAAGGTCCCGATGATGATGGCAGCGTCACGGTCGCCGTTGTCGTCACTGGCGAGGACCGTGTGGTTCAACAATCCGATGGGGGCAAGCCACCACGCGCCCGGGGGAATGCTGCCTGATTCTTCACGAACCATGCCGTATTGGTCAGTCGTCATTTTGAGACTGGTGGCAGTGTCGTCGGGCACGCCCGTATCGGCGAGGAAGCGAGTAACATAGGTGGTCTCGTAACCGGAGCCGTTGTTGTTGCGCAGAGCTGCCTCGTACAGACCACTGCCTGCCATCGTCGTGAGCTTATCGACCACCGCAACCACGGGGTTAGCTTTCGGGGTGGCGGGTTTTGGGTCCGCGGCGTAATAGTCGGTGGCGGCTTTGAGCTGGGCATCTTGGATCGCGGTTGGCTCAGCGTTGAAAACGTCCATCTGATTGGTACCGACTTGGACCGCGAGGAGTTGGTGATACGGGGTTTCAATATACACTTGGCGTGAATCAAAGGTGTAAGGGTTAATGTTATCGAGATAGGTGGCAGTATCGGATGAGTGGTCGAACTCTTTGGTTAGGGTTTGCGAGATGAGGGCCGGGTCGTCGGCGGCAATTTTGCTGATGGTGAGCGGGGCGAGATAGGGCGACGGATACATATACGCGAGAGCTGCCACGGCCAGGACCACGGTGCCGCCGCGCCACGCCAGTAAGGTGTGGTTGGCTTTAACAACTGGGTAGTTATCGGCCAGTTTGGCCGGCTTGCCGATGCCAAGCACCCGCACCAGAAAGTAATGACCCAGGATTAAGGCGATGAGCAGGAGCGGGATTACCACCACGTGAATACCCATGACCTGGCCCGTGTTGAGGTTATTGAGAACCCAACCAATGCCGCTGCCGTTGTAGAGGTCGGCGCCTTGGAGGCTACGGTATTGGGACGAGAAGTCGCCGCGGAGCACATAGCCGAATTCAGCTTCAGCTAGGGCGAACAGGAACATGAACACCCCTAGTACCCAGGTTAGCTTGCGGCCGCCGCGGAAGCCGGAGGTGAGGAAGACGATGGTCAGGTGAAGCAATATGAACACGACGAAGGCTTGAGTGGCCCAGAGGTGGAAGCTGCGCGTATATTGGCCGACGGTACTGGTGATCCACCAGTGGGGCCCAGCTGCAGCCATAATGGTGCCAGTAACTAGCAGGAGCAAAAACGAGACAGCCGAGAGAAAGCCGAGCGAGTAGAAGAATTTGTTGGCAAACGACGGCACGTCGCGGATCATGAGGTTTTGGAGGCCGTTGCGTATCAGTTGGAACGGGGGCTGTGATTGAGCCATTAGTGTTATCTCTTTGGCAGTGGACGAGGGGCCATCGCTTCGCCGTGTAGTGTTACTTGGCGTCATCATACCACTTATGCTTCGATTATCAGTGTGAGTTACGTCACAGTGTCCATAGATGTACCGGCACGGAGCTAGATAGAATCTATCGCCTTCATAGTTAGAGACGGCATTTTGTATCTTTAAAAAGAGTTTATGATGTCAAGATTGCAGTGCGAGGCTTGATATCGACCTGGAGTATTTACTAAATCAATTGGCCATAGGTCCGGTCCAATAGTTCATGACTATGGTTCGAACGGCGCCTACGGTGGTGTACTCATGTACTTTTGAGTGTACCGTGCCAGTGATTGGAGAAGGTAGCATAAGAGCCGCCTACTGGCGACACTTATCCGAGTTTGCCAACTAAGACATTGCCATTAATTGGCTTATGAAACAAATTTCCGCTTCGGCTCAGTCCGGCGGGCGTGAGGCAGACTAGAGCTTCACCTTCCTTGTGGGTAGCTCGGCGGCTAAGGTCTGCTCTATTACTCCGGCAAAGGTTATGGCGGCGGTGTTATTCACCTTGTTGATCTCGATATCGCCAATGTGAGTGTGCAGCGTCACGCTTGAGAATAAGCCGTAGGTCACGAGGCGCACGCCAGTGATGATGGCGTACGAGAACTCCTCACTATCGGTAATCATGGGGCGATGGCCAACCATGATAAGACGATGATTGGTGGCGACGAGGATGGTTCGGGCTTTGCCGTGGAAACCGCCAATGGCGGCAATGAGTTGCTCATTGCCATTCAGATCGCGGGTGATGATGCGGGCTGCCTGATGCATGCGCCACATGCCCGTAACGCCCAAGTCGCCCAGTCGGGCGATCATACGCTCTTCGTCGTTGGCTGCCATGTGAGTTGCAGAGTGAAGCATTAGCTTATCCTCCCAAGGGTTGAAGTGGCGAAGGAGCGCTGATGGATGTTTGCCAGGCGGCTTAATTCTTTGAGGCAGCGCTCGTATTTGTCGCGACCAATGTCGTTGACAGGTGCACGGCGATGATAGGCCGACCATGACCCGAGCAGGATTTGCTCGTAAACGTCGATACAAGCAATATCGACGGGTTTGTCCGCATTTAATTGAGGAAGATTGGATTTAGTCTGCGCCATGGCTGGTCCTCCTAGCTACAGTTTCATCCTAGATAGCGGGACGGGATTTGACTATCAGGTTGGTCAATTAACGCGCGTGATACGTGTCACAACGGGTAGAGACTTCGCTACAGATCGCGACCGAGGGTGGTTTCGAGTTCGGTTAAATTTGGTACGAGGAGAATTTTATTGTTGAGTTCAATGATACCGCTGGCGCGCAGTTTCACCATTTCCCGGCTGACAGTTTCGCGGCTCAGCCCCGAGCGGGCAGCAATATCAGACTCAGTCAGATTCATAACGAAGCCATCACCTGACGGCTCACCGAAGCGGCGGCACTCGATAATGAGTTCATATATGACTCGGCTTTTGGCGGAGCTGGCCATAAGGTGAGCCATACGTTGCAGGACGCCGTCGGTGCCGCTATAGACGCGCGCGAGTAAGTTAAAGAGCACATCGGGATTAGCCTTGATGAAGTCTAAGACCTGCTCGACGGGAGCTTTATGAAGCATAATGTTGTCTTCGGCTTCAAAAAAATAGAGATTTGGGGTGCGGTTAATGACATATGACATGGGGAAAAAGGCGCCGGTTTTGAAGATATTAAGAACGACTTCGTCACCGCGATACGTGAGGTCATACATCTTAACTCGTCCCGATGTCAGGTAGTGGACACCATCGGGATCATCGCCAGCGTGAATGAGAATCTGGCCTTTTTTGTAGTCGCGGGTTGGAAATTGACCGAAAAAATCATTAACTTTAGCTGTTACTGCCGTGTCCATTGGTCCTCCCGTGTCCCTCGAGTGTATAGGTTCTAGGGCGGCATTGATACTGGCTGAAGCCAAAAGTGCTCTCTGGTAGCGGTCCACTAACGGCTTGGCACCAGCCGGCGCCGTCTCACGGTAATCCCATCTGCTATACGGTAGGATGGCATCATTAAAGAACTCACCTGTTTAGGATCCTCTACCGTATGTTTACTCCGCTCGTCCGAACCAACCCATTAGTACACAACTTCTCAGATATGGCTCAGACTGACATAAGCTTGTTATCAGCGCGTTGCGGTAAGGTAGCAGCATGATTAACCGATATTCTTATAAGGTCAAAACGTCTATGGCCGTGTCGCGCGGCGTTAATGTAGTGCGGCTGGCTCCAACTTCGGGCAACGCCCTGACTGCTTTTGAGCCTGGTCAATATGTGGCTGTGAGCTATTACCGTTCGGGGCGACCTTCACCGGTACGCTGTTTTTCGCTGCTTAGTGTTGCTAACGCACGCGGCGAGCTGGAGCTTGGTATGCGTACAGGCGGTTTGTTTACGACCGCGTTTACGAAGCTCGCTCCCGGCGACATGGTGAGTGTACAAGGCCCATTTGGTAGCTTTACGGCCGAGAGGAATGATCCGTCGCCCATCGTTATGTTTGCCGGCGGCATCGGTATTACACCCTTTATCAGCATGATCCGTTCAGCGGCTGCGGCTGGCTTCCCGACTCCGATGCGTCTTATTTATAGCTTTAACGTCATCGACGCCGTGCCATTCCTCGATGAACTGACCGCCTACGCGGCGGACTCGGATAAGTTCCGCTTCCGCGTTTACGGTGGGCCGGCGGCGAGCCAGTTCGCGAACAGTAATGTGAGTTCGGAACGGATGGCTCCGCTGATCGTGCAGCAATTGGCTACCAATATTACCTCGGGGAGGTTTTTCTTGTGTGGTCCGGCCGGTTTTATGTCGACATACGGCAAAACCCTGCGTAAAGCCGGGATTAGCTCGGACGCCATAATAACCGAATCGTTTATGGCGATTGCGCCGGGTTCGCCGAAGAAGCGGTTTGGCATGCTGCCAATGGCGTACGCGCTTACGGCCATGGCAATTGTGCTGGGAACGCTCACCATTAGCGGCGTCGATCTGGTTCGGTATTTGCCCGCGCACGCGGAGTCGAGCGCCCCGAGTGCCCCTTTATCTGCGCCGTCAGATTCGACGTCGGCCGTGGATACAACGAGTAATGAGACCGTGCCGGTGAGTACGGCTACGCCAACGGTATCTTCATCTTCAATAAGCTCTAGTTCGTCATCAAATTATTCAAGCTACTACCAAGCGCCCCGCAGCTCGGTGTCGTAACATGCACCATTTTCAGCAAGCGCGGCAGGCTCTTGGCTCAGAGGTAATTCTGACCATTTTGACAGCGCGCCGTGACGCGCAGCTTGATAGCATGTTTGACGGGCTCTGGAATCACTTAGAAGGTTTTGAAGAGCGTTTTAGCAGATTTCGGACTACCAGCGAAACCACGCGTGTCAATGTGGGGGCAGGCAGTTGGGTTGAGGTGTCGCCGGAGTTCATGGAAATGCTGCGGCTATGCACCTACTGGAATCAAAAGACGGCCGGGTTATTTAACCCGCTCGTTTTGCCGCAGCTGCAGCGAGCAGGTTACGTTGGTTCCTGGCCCGACGCTGCGACGGTTACTCCTCAGCTTGATTACCGGCAGCGTAACGTAGCAGCTTGGACTGAAATCGAAACTCACGGCTCGCGGGTGCGACTTCCCAAATCGAGCGCGCTTGATTTGGGCGGCATTGGTAAGGGTCTCGCGTTAGATCAGCTGGCAGCTGTCGTGGCTTCAGTCTACCCTGACTTTTGCCTGTCATTGGGCGGCGACATCGTGTGCGGTGGGCGGGGCTTGACTGGTGCTTGGGAAATCGAGGTGATGCGGGCCTCAAATACCGACGAAGCCGCCGCCGTCTACCAGCCAGCGGGCGACGAAATTTTTGCTCTCGCTACTTCTGGGGTGACGAATCGCCAAGGCATTACCAATGGACAGCCCTGGCATCATATTATCGATCCGCGTACCGGCATGAGCAGTAAGTCGAACGTCCTGACAGCTAGTGTCGTGGCCGAGACGGGGATAGCGGCTGACATTTTGGCCAAATGCGTGGTTATTACGGGGTCCAAGAATGCCGAGATGTTGTTGACCCAGCTTGCTGCCTCGGCGTGGCTGCTTCAAACTGAGGATGAAGCACTTATTATTCAAAACGGAGGATTTCGCATATGTTGACGTTGTTTGCTGCCACCAGTGTTGCAACCAGAGTAGCGCAGGCTTGGCCATGGTATGTGGTGCGGGCGGCGGGCTTTATTGCGGTTGGCTTGTTGATTTTATTGATTATTTCGGGCATCGCTCAGGTGACGGGTTTGATGTATCGCTTTTTTGAGCCGGTTAAGGCATGGGCTATCCACAAAGCGCTTGGCTACGCTTTGGCGTTGGCCGTAATGGTGCACGTCGGGTTTTTGCTCATCGACACGTATCTTCCCTTCTCCTTATCTCAAGCCCTGATTCCGTTTGTATCGGGTTACAAACCCGTTTCAATTGCTGGAGTACAGGTATCGCTGTGGGTGGCGGCCGGGATTGTTGGACTCTATGGACTCGCTATAATTCTCGTGACTTCTTGGCTA
Organism: Candidatus Saccharimonadota bacterium; assembly: GCA_019352195.1. Taxonomy (GTDB): domain Bacteria; phylum Patescibacteriota; class Saccharimonadia; order UBA4664; family UBA4664; genus JACAFG01. The sequence continues at coordinate 204,263 of JACAFG010000005.1, forward strand.
TTGATTGACCGCCAGCGCAAACTTTGGAAGGGTTTTCACTACCTCAGTTACGCGGTAATGGCACTTATATTTGTCCACGCGCTCTATCTTGGTAGCGACCTGCGCTACGGCACGTTTCGGTCGGCCTGGCTCGCAATTGGCGGCCTTATCATACTAGCGATTGGGACGAGGCTGTGGCGGGCGGGGCTGCTAAAGCATCGCAGCTCGTGAGCGAGCCTGTGGCCGAAGCGCCAATTTCAAATTCCGAAGCGCGAATTAAACGCCTGTTTTATATCTCGCTCATCATCAAAGGTGTCGACGCGGTGCTGCAGCTGGTTGGCGGCGTTTTGCTGCTGACGCTGCGCTCAACCCAAGTTGATTCAGCCGTGCGGTTTTTGGCGGATCATAGTTACGGCGGCGACCTCGACGATGCGTTATTTCGTCATGCTTCCGGCTACTTGAGCCATCTGACCGGTGGGACAATTCGCTTTGTGGCGATTTATATCATTGTAGACGCGCTCCTGAAGTTGATTTTGATTCATGAAATCTTTCATAAGCGGTACTGGGCCTATATTGGACTTATCTCGATCTTATCGGTATTGGTGGTCTATCAAACGTACCGGATTATTTTGAACCACTCGGTGATCTTGATGGTTTTGACGGCGTTTGATCTTGTGATCATTTACTTGTCGGCGCATGAATATCGTCGTCATATGATGGCCGTCCACTAAGCCTCTGAGGGCACGGTTGTCCTTAGTAGCCAGAGAAATGGTCGGTTTTGATACTGCTCGTGGCGACTCCCAGGTCCTGAAGATACGCCTTCGTGGCATCGACCATGACGTTGGGGCCAGAAATGTAGAAGGTCCGCTGGACGGCGTCAGGAATGAGGCTCGAGAGCAGGTTGGTCGACAGTTTGCCGGTTATGGCGCCGGGCGCTGATACCCCAGTTTGGGTGATGATGGGGATAGTGGTCACGCCAACTTGGCGGGCGGCCTCAAATTCAGTCATGTAAGCGAGCTCGGCTGGATCTGATACGACGTAGAGTACGACGACATCACTTTGGATACCTGAGTCAGTCAAATACTTCACCATGCTGCGAAACGGGGTTACCCCAATGCCGCCCGCAATGAGCGCCAGTTTTTGGTGGTCGTGTTTGCCTAAGGTGAAGTTCCCGCCCAACTGACTGGCGTAGAGCAAATCGCCTGGTTGGAGCTGCGCCATGGCGGCTTTAAAACTACTGGCCGGTTCATAGTACTTGATGCCGAGCTGCACGGTATTTTCCGTGGGAGAAGAGGCAATGGTAAACGTTCGGCGGTTGCCGCGGCTATCGTACGGTACGCCGGCTAAGGTCCACTCCATGTACTGACCTGGCAGAAACGTAAACGGCTGGTCGGGCTTAAAAACGTAGTTGTAGACGCGGTCGGAAATACGCTGAACTTCTTGGAGTTCGAGCCGCAACCGGAATTTTGGTGATACCAAGTAGGCGTAAACGTTACCAAGCAGGAGGGCTACCTCGGGGTAAATGATCAGGGGGCCAATTTGCCAAGCGGTGGCATATAAAATTCCGACGAAGACGCCAAAAACTAATTGCTTGTTCAGTCGTGGCGGCATTGTCGCTGGTTCAGTAAGCATAATGGTAGCTAAGAAGATGAGGGGCGAGCTAATCAGGGCCGCCTTCATATTGCTGCCAAAGGCCTGCTGGCCAAGGGAAAAGCTGAGTGCCTGCGTCACGATCGCGGTGGCGACGAAACTTAGTACCATGGGAAAACGGCGGATCTTGCGGACGACCAGGAGCCCAAGAACCAGGGTAAACGGCCAGAAAATCGCGCTGCCAATCCACCAGGTAGTGGACTGAAGACCGGTGAGCCCAAGAATGGTGGCGGCTAACGCGGCCGGATTAAAGAAGTGCTTGGCGTTACGGGCGAGGAGAAATTTAGACGCGCTCGAGATGGCGCCACCTAGGATTAGGGCTACGGCCGAGGCGGAACTGGTCGCCGGATGGACAATCAAAAATAATATCAGCGCCGTAATGAGCCATGATTGGTTGTTGGTGGGCACGTCAAATAGTTTGGAAAAGCTAAAGTCGGTAATGAAGGCCGAGCCAAGCAGCAAAAATAGTGACACCACCATGGCCGTGGGACTGGCCGATAAGCGTCCGAGCATTGAGGCGCCAATGCCGATGGCTGCCAGAAGACTGAGCACGTAGACCACGAGGCGATACATGGTGATGCGGTTAAGCACAGCATTAATGGGCTCAGAGATAGTTTTAAGCATATTTTAGGCCTGGGCCTGCGAAGCGATTTGGTTTAGCGTCTGGACGAATCCGGAGGTTGTATCAGAAGCGCCTGAGATAACGTCAAGACTGAGCCCGCTCAGGCTTTTGCCGACGACATAGTTTTTGTAAGACGAGGCAAAATCTTGTTGGTAACTCGCAGAGGTGCTGTCGCCTTCACTATTTTGAATCGAAGCGTTGGTAATAACTCCGCCGACTAGTTTCACCTCGACACTAATAGATTCCTGACTGTGGGGCACCCGGTAGTTGGCTGATGCAGAATAGGTGCCATCTTTGTAGCCATTCGTGGTAGACGAGGCGGCTCCGGTCGCTGAGGGAGTGGCGGGCGTAGTTGTCGGCAGGCTGGAAGCTGACGTCGAGACGGTTGACAGCGTGCTGACGGCGGAGGTTTGGTTGGATTTGATCTTATCAATCGTGATAACGGTACCCCCGATGACGGCGACGCTAATCAGGGTTGCTAAAATTTTAGTCTTGCCGTGTTGTTCGTACGTTGTCAGCATGCGGTCTCCGTCATTATTGTTACGTTAGTACCAGTCTAATGAAGCTGGTTGAGTCTATCCTGAGGACTTATTGAGCTATATCTGAAGCCTTGGCGAAGGGAATATACCAGTGCGCAATCGCACCGATGAGGAGTAGGCTCAGGCACCAGCCAGCCAGGACATCGCTCGGATAATGGACGCCTAAATAGATGCGCGAGGCGCCGACGGCCAAGGCGTACATGACACCTAAGGTGAGCGCAAGGTAGCGCCATTTCGTGTTCCATACCAAATAGATAATGGCGAGCGCAAAGGCGCTACTGATGAGGCTGTGCCCGCTCGGAAACGACTGCCCTGTCTCCACCACTAGATGAGATAAATAGCTGGGGCGCACGCGGCCAATGATGACTTTGAAGACGTAAGCTAGAACAACGGCGCCGAGAACTCCGGCGGTGATGATGCCGAGCTCAAAGTGTTTGCGTTTTGAAATGAGCCCAAATCCAAGAATAGCCACTGAGACTAAGACAACGGGAGTGCTTCCCACATCAGTAATGAGATGAAATAAAACCGTGTGGTTGGGCGAGCGGAGGTTGCCAAAAAACTGCATTATGGGTTGGTCGAACCATATTTGACGATGGGAGACGACCGCAATAGCTAAGGCGATAAAAATGGTGGCCGGAATCAGGTAAGCGAGATAATAGGGGCTAACTGAGCGGTTGGGATTAGGTGTGAGTTTCATGCTGCCTTATTATACGGTTTTCGCATGGGACTAGCGTGAGAATGGACCCGCTCTAGCTATGATGAGGGTTGGCTTGTGGCACAACGAGGGTAACCGTCGTACCTTTACCGACGGTTGATTTTATGTCAATTCGTCCGTTATGCAGCTTGATGATTTGGCGCACCAGCGCGAGCCCCAGTCCATGTCCGGGTGAATTCCGGGCGGCCTCGGCGCGCCAAAACCGCCGGGACGTTGCTCTGATCTCCTCGTCGGTCATGCCTATCCCCTGGTCGGTCACGGTGATGATGATGTCAGCGTTGTGGGACGTGGCGGCAACCGTTATGGGGGTATCGACCGCGGAGTATTTGACGGCGTTATCAATGAGATTCTTGATAGCTTGCTCGAGCAGAGCGGAGGAGCCCATCACCGTCAGATTGGTCGGGGTATTCAGATGGATACGACTCGCAACGTCCGGCGCTGCGGTTCGCGTAGCTCTGACACTGCGAGTCATGAGCTGATACACATTGAGAGGTTGAAACTGCGCCGTCACTTGATCTGCCTTGCCTCTCGCTAGCAGCAGGAGGCTTGCGACCAGGTCAGACAAGGCTTTGGTTTCGGTCAGACTGGCAGCAATTGACGCCTGGTAATGCTCGGGACTACGTGGGCGGCGGAGCGCAAGTTCGAGTTCGCCTTGAATAATACTGAGCGGTGTTCGCAGCTCGTGGGAGGCGTCATCAACGAATCGCTGCTGCGTTTCGTAAGACACTTGAATCGGTCTCAGGGCGCGCCGAGCCATTTGGTAACTTACAATCGGGATAATAAGGACGACTAAAGCGTCGGCAATAAGCAAGCCAGCCTGAAGCTCGTCGAGTCCCTCGTCGACCGTATTATGGATGTCTCGTTGGCGGATACTACTGTGCTCAAGATCACTATGCTGCAAGTCTGAGGTAATATTTGACTCATAGTTGCTGGCGAACGTGCGGTTCATATAGTAGTAAATGCTCACACTAAAGAGCCCGACCAAGCCAATGAGTAGAATCGAGTATTGCCAAGTAAGGTTAATGACAGTTTTACGAAACATTAGGCCTGTTTGCCGATCATATAGCCAGCGCCTCGGCGGGTCTCAATGATATCGGGCTCGCCGCCTGCGGTGAGTTTCTTGCGAACGTAGCGAATATAGGTTTCGACGACATTGCTGAGACCGTCATACTCATAGTCCCAAGCGTGCTCGAGCAGTTCAGATTGACTGACAATTCTGCCGGCATGCCGCACCAGATAATCAAGAACAGCGTACTCCTTGGCGGTAAGCTCGATAACTCGGCTGCCTCGGACAGCGCGGCGCGTGGCAGGCTCTAGGGTGAGGTCATCAATCGTGAGTGAAGTCAGCTGGGCCTTGGCGGCTCGTCGCAGCAGAGCGCGGATTCTGGCCAACAGCTCGTCTAAGTTAAACGGTTTCGTGAGGTAATCATCGGCCCCAGCATCAAGTCCGGAAACTTTGCTGTCTGGTGAGTCGAGCGCGGTTAGCATGAGGATCGGCAGGTGGTGTCCCCGCCCCCGAATTTGGCGGCATAACTCGATACCGCCACCGGCGATTCCCGGAATGAGTAAATCGAGAATGACCAAATCATACGCTTCAGCGTCGAGCGCGTCGTTAGCCTGGGCCGCGTCTAAAGCCACGCGCACCGTATAGCTGGCTTCGGTTAGAGCGCGGTTGATGAGGCTGGCGATTTTGACTTCATCTTCAATGACTAATAGTTTCATGCAGCTCCGTGTAGCTGTAGTACACCATATTCATCCTGATATGACCATGAGAAAGCTCACCGCGACATCGATTAAGTCCTATTTTAAGGTCGCAATGTCGATAACAAAGCGGTAACGCACGTCAGATTTTACGACGCGTTCGTACGCCTCATCAATAGCGTCGGCGGAGATAACTTCGATCTCGGCACCTAAATGATGTTCGGCGCAAAAATCGAGCATTTCCTGAGTTTGCTCGATACCGCCAATCAGCGACCCGGCAAAGGAGCGGCGTTGCCCAATGAGCGAGAAGACGTTGAGCGATAGCGGTTTGGGCGGAGCGCCGACATTTACCAGCTTGAGGCCATCATCTTTTTTCGATAGCGACTGCGACAACACGGTGACTTCGGCGCCGAGGGCATGCGCCAGCTTGACGGCCATGTGACCGAGACCCCCAAGACCGACAATCGCAACTTGTTTACCAGGACCAGCGCCCCAGTGCTTAAGCGGCGAGTAGGTGGTGATGCCGGCACACAACAACGGTGCCGCGGCGTCCAGTTCGATGTCTTCGGGGATGCTAAGGACAAAGCCTTCGGTTACCACCACATGCGTTGAGTAGCCGCCAAGGGTTGGGCTGCCGTCGCCATAGGTATCGACGGAGGCGTACGTCCCGGTCATACCACGCAGGCAAAATCGTTGCTCGCCTTTCAGGCAGTTAGCGCACTCGCCGCACGAGTTAACCATACAGCCGACGCCGACCCGGTCGCCGACTTTGTGCTTGGTGACTTCAGAACCTACTTCGGCCACGATGCCCGCTATCTCGTGTCCGGGGACGAGGGGGTAGGTTTCAGACTGCCACTCGCCACGGACGTGATGAATGTCGGAATGACAAATGCCAGCGTATTTAATTTCGATGAGGACGTCCCTCGCGCCGACCTCGCGGCGATCGATGGTTGCGGGTTCGAAACTGCCATTGGCCTCTAAAATGGCGCGTGCCTTAACTTGCTTCATAAAATTCTCCTTTCTATGGGTTTACCCTATAGCCAGATGTAAGTCATTGGCGATTATTGCAGGGTGCGAAGTAAATTGATGATGCTAATTGATTTAATTGGCAAAATATTGTTTTCTTTTGGCACGTCGGTGGCAGAGGTGAGACAATGATCACAGCTAGGAACGTGATGGTCTGTGGCCTGCATTATGTTGATTTGGTTTGATGGCGCTGAGCTGCCATCAAATTATCTCCTTATTCAAGCGCATTAATGCTCTATTATCGCTGGCCGATGAGTTAGCAGGGAGCCATATGAAATCACTTTCACCCGAAGAGGCACTTAAAATTGCCGTTGAAAAACGAATCCTGAATGAATTTGGGTCAAAAATTCTCAACGAGGAACGCCTAGACAAAGTCCTCAGTTACCATGATAAAGCTGACCGTCGACTGGCCGTCCACTCGGTCATGTCGTTTCATTGTGAGTGCGATGACGCCACTTGTGAGGAAACGATCGAGTTATCGACCGAAGAATACGTCCAAATGCACCATAAAACCAAGCAGTTTATCGTCGTGCCATCGCACGTGCGATTGGATCTCGAAGAGATTATTAGCAGTTTTGGAAAGTACGCTCTCGTAGCTAAGTATTTCCCCCACACCAACTTTTCCGATTAGTTGGTTGGCTTGGGGGTGTCTTCGAGCTGGATCTCCATGTGCTTGAGGAGGCGGCCGTTCAGCTCTTCAATTTTGAGCAGGGCGGTCTGGAAGTCAGTTATATCGATGGCAATGGTATAAATTCCAACGACCACGTCATCTTCAATAATCGGCTCGACCCGGATGTCGTTGTAGAAGATCTCCCCGTTCTTACCTTCAACTAAGGTACTCTTAAACATTTCTCGCACGCCGTGCTTACCTTTGAGGGCTCGTTGTTTGATGGCCGTCAGCTTAGCGGCTTCGCGAGCCGGCAGCCAATCGGCATCGGTTTTACCGACCAGGTTTTCGCGCGCCATTCCTTCATGCGTGTTGAAGAAATGAGTGTAGCGCAAATGCACATCCTGCTGTGAGACAGTGACGCCGGAATTTTGCAGGGCTTTTTCAAGGACGTTTCGACTCGCGATAATCTCGGATAAAATCTTGTCCATGGTGGGTCCTCGTTGTCGATACTTGGTTGATGTGACTACTATACGTTCCAGTTTGCACCATAACGGGGTCATTGCCATTGGGTAGTTCTCCTACAATGTGAAGCAACTTGCAGTGAGTTCTGTGAATGGCCTGAGTCTACGAAAAACCCCAAGCGCGGGGTTTTCCGTAGCTTGGGGCGGGTTAGTCCACCGTGAGGCGGTAGACCATATAGCTGGTGTCGACGTTGTTTTGGCCGGTAGCTTCATCGAAGGTGATGAGGTAGCTGGCGTGGACCGACACGAAGGGCATGAGATGTACTTCGGCGGCGAGGCGGTCAGTGAAGAGGCGTTGGAGGGTCAAGAGTTCGAGTCCCGAGGCGCCCGATCGGCAGATCACGAGCTCCACTTTGAAGCGACGATCGCCGTTGGCGTAGCGCTTTTCGAGCTCACTGAAGGCCATGACCGCAAACCATTCCACCTGCCGAACGAACTCTTCGAGTCTGGAAGCACGGCTGTCGAGTAGTGTCGTCATGACTACTCCTTGGACGGGTTGGCGGCGGAGGTCGCGAGGCGGGTTGGTTCGTTGCGTTCGAGTAGTTCCAGATGGAGTGTGAGGTGCCTGATCAATTCGGCGCTGGTGATGCCGCACTCGGCGAGACCGATGTATTCATGGCTGATCAGACGCGTCAACTCAGCCGCGTAGGAACTGCCAGGGTGAGACTTGAGCCAGTCAACGGCTCGTTTGGCATCTGCTAGGGCGCAGGGTCGCCTGAAACCTGAGACCTCACGGTGGTTCGTCCCCAGTGCCTCGTAGTTGTCACCACTCTGGCTTAGGTACTGGACCAAAGCGAAGTAGGCAGCCAAAGTGCATTCATCGGGGTGATTGCGGAGGGTATCCAGATACTGCCGGGCAATGTAGTAAGCTGCTTCGTCGTGTATTCCCATATAGCTCACATCCAAAGTGTTTTGAGGTGGGTGAAACGAATAATCTATTATAGCATTAATCTAGTTAAAAGCAAGGGGATGAGCAGACAAACAAGCCGGACAAATTGTCCGGCTTGTTTGCGGTGCGTGAGGCCTAATTCCAGGGCGCGGCTACCTGCAGGTAGTTACCGTCGGGATCCGCTACAGTGGCCAGCCACATCGGGTTATCAGGGCTGGGATGATAGGGCTCGGCGATGCTCGTGGCGCCCAGCTTAATGAGCTCATTATATGAGGCTGGTACGTCTTCGACTTCAAGGGTGAGCATAATGCGGGCGGGGGCGGTGTTTTGACCGGTCACTTCGCTATGGCCGCCAATCATGATTTGGGCGCCGTCTTGCCAGCCGTACCAGGTATCTTCTTGCATGCCAGGTTTACCGAGAATTTTAGTGTAGAATTCGCCGAGAGCTTTGGGGTTGTCCGATCCAACCATAGTGCCGCTAAACTTCATGAACGTGCTCCTTATATGGAAGCTAAAAACCTGATCTAGTTTCTAATTCGGCTTTTATCAGGCGCCCAAGATCGCTGATGGTAAAACGCTTATCGGTTTGGATGTGGCGGCTGATCTGGCCCAAAATAAAGGCACCAGTAGCCAGACCCTCTCGTCGCCGGGCGGGGTTTTGCATCCAAAATACGCTCGCCAGCGCATAATAAGCGGCTGGATACAGACTCAAGCGATAGTCGGTAGGGGTCACAATGAGCGGTTGGCCGGGCACGGCAATAATAATTTCAGTGCCATAAACGAGCATAGAAGCGGCCATCTGGGCCGACACCGAGGCCACGATCTCGAGCTTGTTGATGAGGCCGCCACCGGGACGGATTTGGACAGCGACACCGAGCTGATCGGCAAGTTTGAAGACTTGGGGCATAGTCAGTACGAGCAAATTATCAGCGCTTTTAAGCAAGGTGTGCGGGTTCGATAGACTGAGCGTAATAGCTTCGTCAAACGCGATGACGGGGCGCACGGTTTCACCAATAAACCGGTCGATCAGAATGGCTGTTTCGCTATTGCTCGACAGGCTTACCCCGAGCGCGACGGCTTCCATATCTTCGCTTAGCTCGAGTAAACGCCCAAGCGCTTCACGGCCCAGCGAGCCCGATGGGCTTGAGGCGACGAAAGTGGTGCTCGGGGTACCTGCGAGCAATTTTAACAGCGCGTCGGGCAGCGCCACCAGGCACTCCCCTGCCCCAGCGGCCCCGGCCAGCGCAAAGAGGGCCGTGGGTTGGCTCAGCTCCCCGGTATGGCCGCCTGCAATTAGCAAACGCCCTGCCCCACCACGGGTAACAGGGCGATTGAAGAGAATGGCCGGGAAAAGCGGGCTGTCGTCTTGGCGGATAAAGTTGGGCGTCATGCGGGTATTATAGGGACGCTTCCTACTTGAGGCTAGGCTTGGCCGCTTTTCGTCTCGGGTTCAATGGGACTTTCGTCGTACATCGCCAGTTCATCGGGACGCAGACTTTCGTAATACATGGGAGCTTTAGCGCCCAATTGACTGCGTTCAACCAGCTCGTCAGCAAATTCCGGTTCAAAGCCGAGCCGGATAATTTGTTGCGCTTTACTCGCCGCGTCAACGCCGGAAGTTAATATTTCTTCTAGTCGTCGTTCTTGCCACATGGCGTCTTTCTCGCTCATGGTACCCTCCACCACTTATTGAATTTCACTATACGACGTGACACATTATGCCAGCATTGGCGTTTTATCCAATCGCATAACAAATTTGCGTCCGCTTTTTGGACTCGTCTGGACGTCCGTGCATAATAGCGTCATGGCCTACTCGTTATCTCCAGATCAAGCCGAAGCGCTGCGTCAAATTGGGGTATGGTACCGCACCCGCGCGACGCCCTACATTACCTTGGGCGGCTACGCGGGTAGCGGTAAATCAACCTTGGTGGCGTATTTACGACTGAAGCTGCGCGAATTTGATGACGACGCGAGAGTGGCGTTCTGCGCTTATACCGGTAAGGCCACGCGCGTCCTCACGGAGCGGCTGCGAGAGCAAAAGGTGCCACGTCGCAGTGACACCGTCAGTACGATTCACTCACTGATCTACACTACGAGCGAGACCGCGAGTAGCGCGCCCACCTGGACGCTTAAAGACAAGCTCGAGCGTGATCTCATCATTGTTGATGAAGCGTCAATGGTTGATGAGGCGATTTGGCGCGACTTACTTAGTTTTGGAGTACCAGTGCTGGCGGTGGGCGACCATGGTCAGCTGCCACCAGTGGGATCAAGTTTTAATTTGATGGCTGATCCGCAGCTGCGGTTGGAGCGGATTTGGCGCCAGGCTGAAGATTCGCCGATTATTGAAGTGGCAACGCTGGCGCGAACGAGCGGCCAGTTGCCGGTGCGGCAATTTGGTTTTGGGGTACGTAAGCTCGATAAGAGCGTGGCCGAAACGGGCCAAAATGTCGGCGAAATGCTGGAAAATTGGCGTCCTGATTTATTGGTCTTGTGCGGTTACAACCATACGCGCATTAAGCTGAACCAGGCCATCCGTCAGGCTACCGGCGCCGAAGTGGTTGAGCCACAGCCCGGGGACCGGGTGGTGTGCCTGAGTAATAACCGGGCGTCTAAAATTTATAACGGCATGCTTGGCACGCTGACGTCGATAGGGCCCGCCACTAATGATCCCGGGCAATTATGGTATGAAGCCGAAATAGAGCTCGACGGCGAAGATTATCGGTATCAGGGAGTTTTGCTGCGGGCCCAGTTTGGCGCCACCGAGACCGCGCGTGATGTGGCGGTCATGCCAACTGGTTTACGACCTGACTTGTGGGATTTTGGCTACGCGCTGACCGTGCATAAAGCGCAGGGCTCGCAGTCGCCGAAGGTGCTGGTGTTTGAAGAGCGTTCAGCCAAAATGAGTGATGACGATTGGCGACGGTGGCTTTATACCGCGGTGACCAGAGCGCAGGAGGAATTGACGGTGGTTGGGGTAGATCCTGAGGCCGAAGGAGTTGCGCCGTAGCGTAAGGCGTCATATCATAACGCTAAAGCTAAATCAGATATGGAGCCCCACTCGTCATGGAAGAAGATAAGACCACTCTTGAAGCCGTTCACCGCCTCATGCTCGAGCTCGCCGAAACGCGCGAGAAAATGAAGCACATCAAAGACGACCTTAAAGATATCGCTGAGCAAAACGACGAATACCGCGCCTTGGCCGAAGAGCTCAAAGAAGCATCGGTGAAGCGCCAAACCGCCAAAAAACTGCTTGAGGCCGATAAGGATTATCAAACGGTTAATTCGGAGCTCGAAGAGCTGAAGTTCAAATACAAAGACTTGCAGGAAATTATGAGTCACCACTTGGTAACCTATTTTAGCGAAACCAACGAAACCCAAATTGCTTCGCCCGAAGGCGATAGTATGCAGGTGGTAGTGTCGGCCAAACTGGGTAAAGCCACCGCCTAATCTCGTGTTGGCTCGCTGCCGAGACGTGCAAACGCCCGCCCCTTACGGGGCGGGCGTTTTTGGTTGCGGCCGCTCGGCGCCCTGGCGATGGTACGGGACGTTGTTGGCGGCGAAGTAACAGAGCTTTTCGATGTTCGGGTGCAGCCAGTCGCCGTTGACGGTGAACAGACCCCGGCTGGTGAGCTCCTGGACCGTGGGGTCGACGGGCGTTCTGTGGGCGATGACCCACGCCCAGAAGTTGATGTCACGGTGCCGGGCGTTGACCAACTTGACCATGGCAGGGCTGCTCAGATGATGCTCGTCATGGATCAGGACGCCGGAGCCGAGGAGCTCGGGGATACGTCGCCACCTCAATTGCAAGGCCAGCAGAACGGCGTGGCGCCGCTTGAGCGACTCGTACTTGGCCACAAATGCGGCCTCGGTGTCAGCTGCTTCTTTGATGTGCGCATCGATGTTGGCCTGCAGGACCGGCAGGCTGGCGTCCGCGAAGGAGCCAATGGTGTTCATCTCAAGGATCAGGATGCCGACGAGGCGTTCCCAGTCCGGGAAGTACAGGGCAGTGCCCCACTGCTTGACGTTCGACGCCGCCTTCGCGAGTTCATCAGAACTGAACGTAGGCAGGGCACGAAGCAGCTGGTCGCGCTGACGATCTAGCAAGTAAGTCATGACCCATCCTCGGGGTTGTCGGTACGATTAATCCATATATAATACTACTTTTCTCTGACATTGTCAAAAAATGTATCGTGTGCCGGGGTTTGAGAATGGGCCTGATTAAGGTAAATAAAAGCAACCATAATTTATCAGTGGCTGTCGTTATACCGATGAGGGGCTCGTCATAATTTCGGCTGGATTTATTGGACGGGGCGGCGGATCTAATCTGATAATATCGCCCAGTTTGGTGCCGGTCATTTCAAGGCTCAGTCCCAAGGCCTGCCGCACCCGTCCAGGACCAGACGCGAGCATGCTGGTACTGGTTTGATGGCGGCGGCGCTGCATGAGCGGGAGGCCAATGGTGGGGCGCAAGCTGCGAATCAGAATGGCTTGAGCGCTGCCGGCGGGGCCTGTCACCAAATTTAGGCACAGATGAATACCGTATGAGCGGTAAACGTAAACTACCCCAGCCGCCTCAAACATTGGTTGGTTACGAGTCGAGGGACCACGATGGGCATGAGAGGCGGCATCACGCTCACCATGGTAGGCTTCGACTTCGGTGATAACGCCGCCGGTTGTTCCGTCGGCTGCGGTGCTGGTGAGCTGCCAACCAAGCAGACGCGGCGGCGCCTGTAAGACGTTAGCCGAAAGTAGCGTTAACGAGTCCATACCGATATGCTACCATTTGGCAATAACAAAGGGCGCACATGCTAAAAGACTTTAAACAATTTCTCTTGCGCGGCAACGTGGTCGACCTGGCGGTAGCGGTCGTGATTGGCGCGGCCTTTAACAGTGTCGTGCAAAGTATGGTCAAAGATCTCATCACGCCGCTCATTGCAGCGGTCGGGGGCAAGCGCGACTTTAGCGCGCTGAGTTTTACCATTAACGGGTCGACTTTCTTGTACGGCGAGTTTTTGAACCAGCTTATTTCTTTTGTGGTGGTGGCCGCGGTGGTATTCTTCTTTGTCGTTAAGCCAATTAACCACCTCATTTCGTTATCGAAGCGCAGAGAAGCGCCCGCCGATCCGACCACGCGTAAGTGTCCGGAATGCGTTAGCGAAATCCCCCGCGAAGCTTCACGCTGCGCGTTTTGTACGGCCAAGGTTGAGCCGACGAAAGTTACTGCCCTAACCTAGATTGGATGTTTTATGAGATCGTTTGGTGCCCCTATATCACGAGACCGCATTGCCGAAATTACGGCAGCCATTGCTGAGATTGCGCCACGTCTGCCGCTGCATCGCGATGTCACTGGCGCCGACTATCTGATGGAGCCAGATGACATGGTGGTGATTCATTTGGCGGAACTCAATATCAAAAAAGGTCCGCGGCTGCGCATTGGCGCCACGATGCCCGAAGCCCGGCCGCCCTTTGATTGGCTCTACGAGCTATCGTCCGATGTCACTCCGGCCGATTACTTTAAGCATTATTTGGTACTGGATGATCAGATCGTGTTGGCACATCTGAAAGTCTTAACTCCGATTGACGACGTGGAGGCTGATCTCATCATGGCTGATTTGGCGGTGGCCTCCGAACTCCTTATGACGATTTAGTGGCTTTTGGGCTGGGAGCGGCCGCGTTCGAGGTGCGCAGCTCCGCGGTGGGAATGAGATAAAACAGCACGACGCAGACCGCGCACAAAGCCATAGCGACGATGAAGACCGTGGCAATGGCATCGGCGATGGTGGCACGCGTAAGGGCGAGGTAGGCGTTAATGGCGGCGGTAATGGGCGCTACCGCGGCCGCCGGAATGACTTTGGTAATAGCACTCATAATGCCCGCAACGGCTTGATGTGACGTCACGATGTTGGGGTCGCGTAACTTAACGACCAGAGCGGACAAATGCGGATCTGATAGCCCCGTGAGCGGCAGCGCGGCCAAACCCGAACGGACCTGATTGTTAAACACGGTCCCAAGTACGCTTGAGCCAATGGCGCCGCCAATCGTTCGGAAAAAGGTGGCGGCACCGGTAACCACGCCAATATCTTCAGGTCCAAAGGCGTTTTGAATAATGATTGGCATAAGTGGCAATGACGGTCCAAAGCCGAGACCGAGGATGACGCTATTTAAGATAATGGTAGCGTTGCTGGTAGTGCTCGTGAGGTGTGATAGTAAAAACAGACCTAGGGTGGCCACGAGCAGGGCGACGATACCGACGGCACGGTACTTGCCGGTGCGCGACACGATTTGCCCCGAGGCAATGGACGATACCACGATGCCGGCCGTTAGGGGGAGCAAAATAAGCCCCGAATTGGTGGCACTTTGGCCGACAACGATTTGAACAAAGATGGGTATGTAGAGGATGCCGCCAAATAAGACCCCAGCCGACAGCACAATGATGGCGTTTCCTAGGGTGAAAGTGGTATTGCCAAACAGCCGCAGCGGTAGGAGCGGGTCGGCAGCAATCGCCTCCACGCCGATAAATACCGCGGTCATAAGGGCGCTTGAGAGGAACAAGCCAATGATGACGCCACTGGACCACGGGTGTGTGACACCGCCCCAGGTTAGGGCCAAAACTAGCGGCACGACCGCGGCAGCGAGAGTAATCGCCCCCAGCCAATCGACACTACCATGAGCATCACGTTTGATATTGGGTAGCGCATAACTAGCGATTATCAGAGCTCCAATTCCGATGGGAACATTGATGAAAAAGATCCAGTGCCAACCGTAATGGTCGGTAATATAGCCTCCCAGCGTGGGTCCAATAACACTCGAGAGACCAAAGACCGCGCCAATCAGGCCGGTCCACTTGCCTCGCTCACGCGGCGGGAAAATATCGGCAATAATGGTGAAGGCAGCGGCCGCTAGTCCCCCACCGCCAATGCCCTGGATAACGCGGGCGCCGATCAACCAGTGGATGTTGGTGGCAAAACCACATAATACGGAGCCGAGCAGAAAGATCAGCACGTTAAAGAAAAACATGACCTTGCGGCCATAGATATCACTGAGTTTTGAGGTGATGGGAACGGCCACGGCTTGGGCAATGAGATAGGCGGCGACCACCGAGGTGTAGCTGGAGAAACTATTTAAGTCACGTAGGATGGTCGGCAAGGCCGTACCAACAATGGTTTGATCAAGAGCCGCTAAAAACATCCCCGCGATCACACTTACCAAGATGCCGGCTTTGGCGCGGCCCGATAATTCTTGCAGCAACGGTATCATCTCCTTTAGTTGGTAGGTTCTCATAACCTGGCGACCGGGTGCAAGTAAAATGCTTGGCTCGCTCTCAGCTGTTTTGGCTTACAATAGAACTATGAAACGCACCACTCATAAACGTGCGACTGCCGGACTCATAATTTTGTGCGTCTATCTTGGTTTGGTCATTACCTTTGAACTCGTGCGAGCGCTGACGTCCATTCCGATCGTCGAGTGGCTGGCATCGAGTCCGGCGGGTCTAGCGCGCGGTGAATGGTGGCGTCTGGTAACGAGCGCCTTCGTCGTCGAAGGCCCGGTCGCGCCGCAAATTGCCATTACGGCAATCCTGGGTGGCCTCATTATATGGTTCCGGGGATCGTGGATGTTCTGGGGCATTGCCACTGCCGGACATATTTTTGGAACACTATTTACCTACGTGGCAGTTATTGGCGCGGGCACCCTAACACTCCATCAGCTGCATCACTTTCTGGGTGCGCCGGATTACGGGATATCACTGATTTGGAGCTCCGCTTTGGGGGCGCTGGCTGGGGCAGCGTGGCTGGGGCCGGATGGATCGGTAAAGTCAGTCTACCGGCCGTGGTTAAGTTTTGGGGCCTTTTCATTAATGATTATTGTGGTAATACTATCGTCTGGTGATGACGCGATTCAGCATGCGGTGGCCTTTGTAATTGGGGCTTTGCTGATCGCTGCCTTTGATCGCCGCGGCGAAATTAGGCGTCATCCCACGCTGAAACAGGCTGCCTAAAGTAGCTAATTTTACATATTCGAGCTATGATGTACTAATATGTCAGAACGAATTGCCTTCACTAAAGTAGTCGCCGACGGTCAAGCTATGGGATATTGGCATGACAAAGCGGTCTTTGTGCCGGGCCCGCTGGCCGGTGAAGTAGCCGAAGTTGAGATTACCAACGAAAAAACCAAATCGGCTCAAGGGGTGGTCGAGCGCTATATCGAGGTCTCGGAGCATCGAAGCGAGGCGGTCGAAGACCATTTTGCGGCCTGCTCACCGTGGCAGGGCGTGGCCTATGATCAGCAGCTTGAGCAAAAGCGCGGCATGCTGAGTGAAGCGTTTGCCCGGCCAGGTCTCCAGCTGCCCATCGACGACGTCATTGGCGCTGATAAGCCGCTTGGTTATCGCAATAAGCTCGAGTTTAAGTTTGTTAAAACAGGGACTGATCAGCTAGGTCTAGCGTTTCATGATCGCGGGAGCGCGACCAAGTTCGTAGCTGCTCCAGCCGGATGTGTGCTCGGCAGCGCGCGGATGAATGAGGCAGCAAAGCGGCTCGCGCATTTGTTGGGCAAAATGGGCTTGGCTGATCTGGCCGATACGCTCATGATTCGTGAAAGCCAAACTGGTACGGGCATGGTGGCTATTATTACCCTCAAAAGTGCCACAACCAATAACTGGCTGCAGCTTAAATTAGCTGATTTAACGGGCGTAGCGGTCATCGTTAAGCAACGCCACAACAAAATTGAGACGCTGTGGAGTGAAGGGAGCTTGGCGCTGGGTGAAACGATTGCGGGGGTTGAGCAATTTTATCCCTGGGACAGTTTTTTCCAGACCAACGTTCCCATGTTTGAGCGCGCTTTGGACCGTATTCTCGATGCTATTCCGCATGGTAGCCGCGTCGTAGACCTGTACGGCGGCGCCGGTTCAATTGGACTAGCCGCCGCGCGCTCAGGGGCGCTGAGCGTGGTTGGAGTAGATATTGTGCGGGCGAGCGTGGAAGTGGCGCGCCGGAATGGCAAACGGAATGGTCTGACCAATTACCGCGCCATTATTGCCACCAGTGAACGCATGGATCCAGCCATAATTCGCTCCGCTGATGTGGTGATCGTCGATCCACCACGAGCAGGGCTCGCGACCAAAGTCGTTGATACGCTCATCGATTGTAGTCCGAAGCGCATTATTTACTTGTCATGTAACCCTATCACCCAAGTCCGTGATTTGCTGCTGTTTCAAACCGGCGGCTACGAAGTCGCGAGTCCCCTCGGCTTCGATTTCTATCCTGGAACGCTCCATCTTGAGTCGCTCGTCGTCCTGATAAAATCGAAGCCGGCCAAAATCAATTTAGCTTAGTTAGACGCCGGGAGTATCGCTCGGCATATTGCCGCCGCGCAAATGCCGCGTGCCCCCAAGCAGCCATTTCGCATTCAGGTTATTGGTTTTGGCCCAGGTTAGGGCGTCAGTCCGAACTGCTTTGAGAGCAGTGGCTTTTGCGGCACCGGTAAGCTGCATGGCGGACAAAGTTTGTGATTCTAAGGTAGCGTGTTCGGTGAGAATGAGCGTTTTTTGGGCGGACGAAAGCTGGCCGTCGGTGACGGCGGCGGTGAGGCGTGCTTCGTAGTTCGACTCGCGCTTGGCTTGCCCAGCCGCATGGTTTTGGTCAATTACGGATTGAACTTTGGCGGGATCAAGGTTGAAGGTGCTGGCAATCTTTTGAGCCAGGTTTGATGGTGCAGCGTTTGAGGCACTGGCTACGGCAAATATACCGCCGCCCAGCACAGCAACGCTAGCGAGTGAAACTGTCATAATCGTTCGTTTATTCACGAGGGTCCCCTTTATTGACCAGCCAAATATAGCATTTCTTTTTGAGAGAATGCTTAAAAGCGGGTAGCATAGATCAATGGGCCAGATACCACTCACCCAAATTCAAGTTTTTCGCGACGCGACACCCAGTGTGATCCAGCTCAAACTGCAGGAGCAAGAAGTGACGGCATATTGGCAGGTGATTTTTTCACTGCATGGCATTGCCACGCTCACCAAGCAGGATATCACTGGGTTTTTGCGTTACGAGCAAAATAAACGCTGGCGCGAAATTTCGAAAGAGAACGTGGCCGCAGATATGGACGCGCTGCGAGCAGCGTTAACGTGTCTGGTTGATGATAGCCAGCCCTTGGCCGAACGCTTGAACCGACTGGAGCCGGGACATGGTGATTTAGCGGTGCCACATTTGGGAAAAGCGAAGCTGACACCTATTTTATTGGTCTCTCATCCGCGTCAGTATGGTGTCTGGAATGACTATTCGGAAAACGCCTTGCGCGGTTTGGGCCTGATGCCAGAGTTTACCGGGATGACGCGGCTCGGCGATCAGTACCGCCTCGTCAATGACGTGCTGGTGCAACTGGCAGCCGACAATATGCTGACCTTATGGTGGTTAGATGTTATTCTCGAACAGATCGCGCGCTTAGTTCACGATTAACCAGGTAGCTTTCAGCACCGATTCAGATTGGACGATTAGACTTAACTATAATGGCTGCTTCTGACGCCGCTACGAGCGCACCATCAACCCGTATCAACGCACTCGATCTGATGCGCGGGTACCTCATCATGGTAATCATTAGTGTTCACCTGGCTTACTATCCGTCGCTATTGGGGGCGTTTGATGGTCGCGGCCAACTTTGGGTCTCGGAGGCCGAAGGCTTCTTTTTCATTTCGGGTCTCTTAATTGGTATTATTCGTCGCCGTGATATCGAACGCAGCGGTTTTATGACCGCGGCCGTAAAAGTTCTAAAGCGCGGACTTCGGCTCTACCTGACTGGGGCCGTGCTGACGATTTTGTATTTGTGCTGGGGTCGTTGGATGATTGGCATTAGCCCAGATAGTGTTAAAGGTGGCCTCGATACTTCTAGCTCTGTGCTACCGCTGGCCTGGAGCATCATTACGCTGAAATACAGCTACGGTTGGAGCGACTTCTTGATCTTTTATGCGGGCTTTTTGTTTGTTACCCCAATTGTTTTGTGGCTGCTCTTGAAGCGGTTGTGGTGGGTGGTATTGAGCGCAACGCTGGGATTGTGGCTGTGGCGTTGGAACGGTGGTTATGGTCCTTATAATAGCTTCTTGCAGTGGCAGGTATATTTCTTCCTTGGGACGCTCATTGGTTACTATTGGCACACGTTGGGGGCAGCGTTGGCGCGGTTACCCGGGGGCTGGCAGCGAGCGGTTAAACTGGGGGCCGTTATCGTCACGGTTATGATGGCGGTGGGCGGCTTGCTGGCGGTCTTTGGACCCCAAAACAGTTCGAGTAGCTTATTCGCTTGGATCCACGCCGTTAATGCCAGTACCTTCTACAACCGAATGCTGACTGACGGCCGTGATGGTTTACTGCGACCCATCGTGCTCCTTGTTACCTTTGCGGGGGCGTTTACGCTCGTGCGTCGCTACGAGCATAAAATCATGCATTATGCGGGCTGGCTGTTGCTGCCGTTTGGCCGCAATTCACTGTATGTCTACATTTTGGGCGGGTTGGCGCTGTTTACGATTCCGTTCTTCGCGCACGCCGGCAGTTTTTGGCTAAATTCAGCGCTCGAGGTCGGCACCATTACAGTGATTTGGCTAGCCGTAAAGCACAAAGTGCTGTTTAAGATTATCCCCCGCTAATCAAACACCCCGGCCGGGGCCGGGGTGTTTGATGGCTGGTTCGCTAGAATTAGTAGCGAGGGCGGTTTGAGTCGAACGAAGGACGGGCCGGGCGGTCAGCCATTGGCTTGGCCAAGTTGACCGTCAAGCGACGACCGTCAATGTCCTTGCCGGAGAACTTGGCAATTGCTGCCTGTGCTTCTTCGGGGGTGGTCATTTCAACGAAACCAAAGCCCTTTGAACGGCCTGATTCGCGGTCCATGATAACTTTGGCGCTTACGACCGTGCCAGCCTCGGCAAAGAGGGCGGCCAGTTGCTCGTCATTCATGCTGTATGCGAGCGAACCTACAAATAATCTATTCTGCTTTTCCAAACGAAACTCCTACTATGTTCTCGGGTTACCGGAACGCTTATTTATGTGCTCCGGAATGAGACCTAGTGACGCTTCGCACGGACCAAAGTTATTCGACTAAACCGACAAGCGTGTGGCTTGCTCCAAGATTAAATTAACTATAACACGATATTGCTCTAATGACCAGAGCGGTGGTAGGCATAAGCTGCTTACGTTTGGCCAATTTAGATGTAGAATGGTCGCAGCATGGCATTTTCGACGACGCTCTCCATCGATTTTCCGGTTGCACCCGTTGCGGTTTTTAACGGCTTAGCTGATTTGTCGGGGCACCCGTTATGGAACTCCGGCATGATTTCGATTTCTCACACCGGGCGAATGCGCGCTGGGATGCGGTATAAGGTTAACAGTATCGTGGCTGGCCAAAATATTCTGTCAGAGGTTGAGGTCGTGGAGTTGCAACCGCCCCGGCTGATTGAAATCGTCAATAACACGGGGTCGGTAACCTATCACGTGACGTATTTGCTTGAGCCTGTCGGCAAATCGACGCGTTTGGTGTGTACGATGGCTTTTGAACTTGAAGGTTTTATCTTGCGGCTGGCGCGGCCGGCCATTGAGGCGATGGCCGAGACCAGACTTCGCCATGATCTAGAAACTCTGCGGCTGCTCGTCATCGAGTGGGACAAAGCGGCGCCGAGTTAGGCCTCGGCGTGGAGCCGGGCGTGGAATTTGTCGCGTAGTTTGGCGAGTTTAGGATTGATCACCGCGACGCAGTACGCCTGTCCGGGATGAGTGGCGAAGAAGTTTTGGTGATAATCCTCGGCCTGGTAGAACACGTCGAGCGGGACAACTTCGGTCACAACAGGCTCGTCCCATAGTTGTTGGATTTGGGCAATCTTGGCTTCACTGCTGCGCTTTTGAGCTTCGGATTGGTACAAAATAATACTGCGATACTCGGTGCCGCGATCATTGCCTTGGAAATTGAGGCTGGTTGGGTTGTGGATGGTAAAAAAGATGTCTAAGACGTCATCGAAGGTAATGACCTGAGTATCAAAGCTGACCTGAACGACCTCCGCATGCCCGGTCAGACCCGTACAAACTTGTTCGTAGGTTGGGTTGGGGCGATGCCCACCGCTATAGCCGGAGACAATGCTCGTGACACCCTCAATTTCCTGATAGACCGCCTCCAGGCACCAAAAGCAGCCTCCACCGAGCGTCGTCGTTTCGAGCTTTGACTGGTTCATGTTGGTGGCCTCCACTTAGGTATGGCTCTATCTTAGCAATCGCGTCAAGCGCTGGGGCGGCTTGAAACGCTAGTTCTTGTGGCTCGCGGGGCGGTTCGCTACGAGCTTACCGTCTTGTAACCGGAAGGTGAGATCGGTCTGCTCGGCGATAGCGAGGTCGTGGGTTACCGCCACAATGGTGGTGTTTTCCGTCGTGGCAAGTCCTCGCAGTAACTCCACAATTTTGGCACCGGTTTGCGAATCGAGGTTGCCGGTGGGCTCGTCGGCTAAAATTAGCTGGGGCTTATTGGCGAGGGCGCGCGCGATCGCTACCCGCTGCTGTTCCCCACCCGACAAACGCGGGGGTTTACGGGCGTGTTTTTCAGCGGATAGGCCCACCTGATCGAGCAAATGGGTGGCTCGTTTGACCGACTCAGCTTTATTCTTACCGGCAAACTCCATGGGGAGCATAACGTTTTCAAGCGCGGTTAGATTCGGGATCAGATTGTAGCTTTGGAAGACAAAACCAATTTGCCGGCAGCGGTAGTTGATGAG
>JACAFG010000008.1 GCA_019352195.1 Candidatus Saccharimonadota bacterium
TATAGTTGTTTGACGATAACTACAGTTTGGCAGCTGCCACTTTTGGTTTCTAGATGTTGCGAAGGTATTGAGCCATTACGCAAATATTGACAAAACATAAGTATTATGCTAATATGGAGCGCATCAATCGTCAGGTTCGTTCCGCGTTTTTCCGATTTCGATCGGCAAAAGTGGACGTTCCTCGGGTGCGATACCCGCGACGAAAAGGCGATCCCCGAAGTTGGCCTCCGACTCCTGCCCACGGAGCAGCCAACCGACGAGAAATTCGTCGATCTGTGGTACAACACGGCCCACAATAGCGTCATGGTCGTAGCTGCTGGTGGCCGCTGGGTGACGGGTGATGGCTTCTGTCACTCATCCGACTACCTCGGGTGCGCCAATAACAACGTCCGGGAGGCCGTTCGTCGAGCGAAACTGTTCGAACTGGTGCCTTCCGTCTGATTCATCCACCCGCTCCGGTCCCGCGCCTAGCGCGGGACCGGGCCAACCCCGATGTCTGGATTGCAAAATCAAGACCTCAGGCCTTGGCTAGATACAATAACTCACTCGCCTAATTTACGATTTGCGTCGATGAGCATCTAAGCGCTGACCAGGTTATCGCCAAAGCCACCGAAATATGCTACGATAGCCGGCGTTATGTTGCGTCGTTTTGCACTTCGTTGGCTCGTCAACTTCCTCGGTCTTTGGGCCGCGGCCGAGCTTATGAGTGGGAGTATCGATTACAATTCAAAAATTACCGTCCTCATTGTGGCGGCGTTCATTTTCTCACTGGTAAATGCCGTAGTCCGCCCGCTCATCGTTTTTTTGTCTTTGCCAGCCATTCTTGTTACCCTCGGTCTATTCACCTTTGTGGTTAACGCCTTCATGCTCTTTCTCGTCACTAAGGTGTACCCTAGCTTTCATTTGCGTTCATTTTGGACGGCCATCATCGCCGTCGTTATTGTCTGGATCGTTAACTATCTCTTAAACGACCTATTGGAGCCCAAAGATGAGAAATCTATTTAATATCATCACCGTTATCTCGGCCGTTTTGATGGTATTGTCTATCCTCATTCAAAACCGCGGCCAAAGCCTCGGGGTATCGTTTGGTGGTGACTCGTCGTACTACCGTTCGAAGCGCGGCGCTGAAGCCATCATCTTTAACGCTACCATTATCTTTGCAGTTGTTTTTGTGCTCAGCTGCGTGTTATCTGTTATTGCCAAAAAGTAACGTTACTAAGTAGCCGCGACGAAATTAGAGGTACCAGGCCACCAGTGGCCGCCATTATGCATGCTTATGTTCAAACTAACATAGTCACGGATAACCAGACGGTTCGCCGTGTCTAATTATTTCCTGTTTCGCTACCGGCGTTCGGCGCGCGTCTTACGACGTTGGAGCCGCAGCTGGCATAAGCGGACCACCGCCTACGTTAACCAGCACTTGTGGGGTAAATGGCACCAGCTGCGCTTGGTACGCCGTTTTATGCTGGGCTGGTGGCTCGTGCTGATTGTGGCCGTTTTTGGTCTCGGCCACCAACTGGCCGCTCTCGGCAAAGCCAATTTGGTCCCTGTTCCCGTGAGCGGAGGCACCTTTACTCAGGCCGCCGTCGGCACCGTCAAAGTGCTTAATCCCATCTTGCCGGAAAGCTCACCCGCCACCGATATCAACCGGCTCATTTTTAGCGGTCTCACCAAATACGGCGACCATCGCGATTTGCAGCCCGATTTAGCCACTGGCTGGCAGGTGTCGCCCGATGGCCGAACCTATACCTTTAAGATCCGTCATGGCGTGACCTGGCAAGACGGCGTGCCGTTTACCTCGACCGACGTCGCCTTTACGGTAGCCGCCATTCAGAACCCAGATTCTCGTTCACCGCTCGCCTCGAGCTGGCAGGGCGTCACCGTGGCTACACCCGATGAGTCCACGGTTACCTTTACCCTGCCGGCCCCGCTTAACTCGTTCCTAGACTCTACGACGCTCGGCATTGTGCCCCGCCATTTGTTGGAACAAGTTGATCCATCGAGTTTGCGCGAGGCCGACTTTAACCGCCATCCGGTAGGGACGGGCCCCTTTGAACTTGGCACGTTCGCTCCCTCGGCCGATGAAGTAGAGCTGGTCGCTAATCCTAAATATTATTTGGGCAAGCCCAAACTCGACGGTTTCAACTTCCATTTTTATGATTCCGAAGCTGAGGCCCTAACTGCGTACGCCCAGCACCAGGTAACATCGCCCGGCCAAATTACCACTGAAGAACTTGCCAAAGCCAGCAAGCTGCACCGCCTTACCCAGTACCAGATGTCATTGCCCGAGGAAACCACCCTGTTTTTTAATACGACGGACCCCGTCTTAAAAGACATCCAGCTGCGCAGCATCCTTACCAGCGCCATTGACCGGGAAGGGTTGATAAACTCTGCCCTGAGCGGCAATGCTGTTGCCCTGACGCAGCCACTGCTACCTGGCGAAATCGGCTACACCGACAAATATGCGCCAACGCTCACCGATACCAAGGCAACGATGGCCGCGCTGGATGCCGCGGGTTGGAAGCTTGAAATCGGCTCAAGCGTTCGCCGTAAAGATGGTCAGGCGCTTGCGCTTAATGTTGTGACGGTGGCCGATAGCCAGCTAGCCACCGACGCTCAGGCTCTCCAAGCGCAATTAGCGCCGGCGGGTATTAAGCTCAACATCAAAACCGTCGAACTCGACGAGCTTCAGCAAACCTATATGCGCCCACGTAACTTCCAAATGCTGTTGTTTGGTACCAATATTGGCCCCGACCCCGATGTGTACGCCTTTTGGCACTCGTCCCAGGCCAAAGACCCCGGCGTTAACTTGTCACAATACAGCTCCGCTACCGCCGACGCCGCTCTCGAATCTGGGCGCATCAAAAGCGATCCAGCCATCCGCGAAGCCAAATACGACGCCTTCCTGAAAGCCTGGAATACCGACGCTCCGTCGGCCGTGCTGTACCAAACCCAGTACATCTACGGGGTCGCCGACAGCGCCATGGGCATAACAGCCCGCCAGCTGGTAACGCCGTCCGACCGGTTTAATAACGTTCAAAACTGGACCGTCCGGCAGAAGTATCAGATCGGACGCTAACAAGCCCGAGCTGCCCTACAATCCAATGAAAACAGCCCTGTGGAGGGCTGTTTTCATTGGTGCGCGAGAGAGGGCTCGAACCTCCACGACCTTGCGGCCACTAGAACCTGAATCTAGCGTGTATACCATTTCACCACTCGCGCATAAAATATGGCAGGCGAACCTCAATAGGATAGCGCAAACCGGCCGGCTTGGCTAGCAAATGGTATCCGTATCGGCTACCGCATCCCAGCCTGAGGCTTTAAGTTTCCTTAACAACTCAGGTCGGGTCCACCCCCGCTCGCGTGGCTGCGAGCGGGGGTGGACATAGCACAGAGGCAGTGAGCGATCGCTAGCTCACGTCGCCTCGGCTCACGGGCTCGATCAGTCGGATGGGGAACGAGCCGGGGTCGCCGTCGTCGTAGGCCTGCGCGCTTGTCAGCTCTCCGCGACGAGCGTAGCGCTCGTCGCTCACCCGCCGGGTGTCCGCGAACTCCGGAGCAGTGTTGAGCAGATCGTCGACCGCAGCCGCCACCAAGATGCAGACGTAGCCGGCGTAGGCATAGCCGTAGTCGCCCGAGAAGGCACTGAATGCCACCATCTCCCAGGCATGTGCTCGGCCGGTGACGGGCCCGTGACCGAGCGCGGCGTGTCGCTTGGCCCATAGCTGGGCGTCGTCCACGCCCGGCTCGATTGGGTATTCGCGCCGTATCACTGCCTCGACGGCCTGCATGATGCCAACGGCACCGAGCGAGCCGCGAAGAACACAAGTCTCGTTCTTCGCGAAGAAATGATCGGCCATCCATGCCAGCCGCTCCACTGATAACACGGCCGTTTTCAAATCGTTACTCATGCACGTACCCTCATTTCGGAATGGGGATCACAAGCGGTTCTTGTGATCAGGGGTTGAACATCATTATTATAGAATAATAAATCATAAAGTGCAATATTATCTACAGCCACAAACAAAGCTGCCCCACTACCGCGAGGCAACCCTGATAAGGTCGGCTCGAGGTAATGGGGAGTGTGGCGCGATGCCGCCACGTTTGCCAAACTACGACTCGGTCGCAGTATCCGCCGTGATCGGTTCCGCGGACGAAGTCTCGTCAAAATCGGGTCGGGTTGCCTTGATGACCGCTTTGCGGTCGGCTCTGGGCATGGCGGCGGCGGGGACGAAGTACCATGACGCGGGATCTAACTGACGGATAACTCCCACGAATACCGCGCCCAATTCGTCGTAGTAGCTGTCCCAGACAGCAAGACCATTGAAGTGTCCGCCCAGTCACTGTGCCTTGGCCGGGCGAAAAGCGTACGGAAGCAGGCTCATGGCATCGCTTTCCCTGGTGGGGTCGGGGCCTTCGGCGACATTGAGTGCGTCGATCAGGCGGCCGACTACTACCAGACGATGACTCATCAGCGAGCTGTCGATAGCGGCTGAGCCAATTGGCGAGTACGGACCATCGCTGAGCGCGGCCCGGTTACTCCATCGGTCGAGCTGGAAATCACGCCCACGCCGTCCGAGATTTGCCCCAGCGTCGGCGGGGGCAGCCATCTCGCTGGCATTGCTATCGGTCATAATGCGGTCCTCTCAGGTAGGGGAAACGCTACTACGGAAATGCCGTCATGGCTCATTGTAGTAGCTCGCATGTCGCTTTGCCAAGCATTAACCAGTCAGCAAAACAATAAAACAGTTACAACATATTGACAAATAAACACAAGCGTGATAAAATGGCTGTGTTCAGTGACAAAGAGGGGAGTTCGCTCTCATTATCTTGATCACCGAACACCAACGTCCGGGCCAGTTAGCTGGCGAACTGCCCCGACTCCACCCGTGTTCACACCGGGAATATATCGCCAGTGCACACCGCTTCGACGCATCTTCGGATGTATACTCGAGGCAGCCCGAGGGGTAAGAAGCGCGGCTTCGGCCGTTATATCGGCCATCTGGCCAACCTATGCTTCTTGCCTGACGAGTCGTTGACACTCCGGTGAGCGCATTGCTCATCCAAACGTCATCGCCCACCCGGCGCCGTCGGGAAACTAAATAGTATCGGTTGCTTAGGCAGCACTTCTAAGTATCGTCGGCTCGTTCCGACCCTCGCTTCTAAGCGCCGGTGCTCGGCCCCCTTGCGCAGATCTTGCGCACGGGGGCCTTTCCTATGTAGGTAAAAACTTTTGTCTAGCACTGTATATAGCGTAACGATTATGATAAAGCCCTACTAGGAAGTAGCCACTTAACAACCCGAGACAGGAGTTTGCCATGACCCAGGCTATGGTAACTGCCACTCGGTGGCAGGAGCGTTCGCGATGCCGCCAGTTTCCGGCTCTCAAGTTCAATTCCGACGATTTGGCAGAGCAGGCCGTCGCCGCGGTCGTGTGCGAGGACTGCCCCGTGCTACGGGATTGTCTGCGTTTTGCGGTCGACAGCAACTCGTGGGACGGCGTTTACGGCGGCCTCACCAGTGCCGAACGGCGTGAACTTTACGTCCGAGAGTACCAATCGTACATGTGGGTGCCCGAACGGCCCAACACCCTCACCGACCGCATCTTAGAACTGTTGTCCTTTGATGCCGTCGTAGAGGCTAACGGCCATGCGGTTGATAAGCTCACCAGACAGCTGTTTCAGCGCTGGCCAGCCGGCGGCAGCAACTGGACTCGTTTCCAACGCAGCGTCGAACGAGCCGTTTGGCGACTACGTGAGCGCGGGCTCATCAACGTGCAAGGCGCCGACTATGGCACCGTGGCAATTTGGTCATCGGCCAATGGTGCACCCAAGCCTCAGTGGTCGAGCGTTACCGTCTCCAAGCGGGCCGCCCAGCCCCGCGTTGCCGCTACTCCAATTGTCGGCGAAGTCACCGTCCGTCACCTCCAGCCCGTGGCTATCGCAGTCAAGGCCTTGCCGATGATCACTGCGGTCCTGCCGGTAGTGGCTGAACCAGTAACGGTTCCCGAGGTCCCGGCTGGGAATCCTCGTCCGCTCGGCGAGCGCATCTTGGTGCGCTTGGCCGTCTCGGGCGTGGCGGTCAATAACCGCGCGCTCGAAGTTCTGGCTGCCGAAGTTGGCGCACCGCTGTCCACGGTCACCGTTACCGTGCGCCGGCTGCGCAGCATGGGCTATCTCGATGACGACGGCGACAGATATTCAAGCGTTAACAGCATTTGGTTGCTTCCGGCCGGCCGCCGCTTGATTGGGCCGATCGAGCCGTAACCAGAGTTGCAACTGAGGACGAAAGAACAGGTCCGCCTGTTCTTTCGTCCTCTTTCGCTTTGACCAAGTAAGCATTTTTTGACAATCTACCGTAATAAGTGTAAAACAGTTAAGTTGCACCATCGCCAAACTCAAGGGAGTAGCAATGACAAAGACCAACCGGCCATGGACGCCCGATGAGGACCACATCCTGCGATCTTCCGTCGATCCGGCTCACATATTGGCTGAAAGGCTCGGGCGCACTTTGGCTGCCGTCCATTCCCGTGTCGCGGCGCTCAAGAAGTCGGCCAACGTGCCGAGGGAGGTTGCCGGGCCCCATGACCAACCTGCCGCCCCCGCTCCAGAAGAAATCATTGCGCCCATGGCTTCCCACACCTGGACCGACGCAGAAGATGATCTGTTGCGTGAACTCCACGCGTCGGGCCTATCGGACAGCCGGATCGCGCCCGAGCTCAAGCGCAGTGTGACGTCTATCAGTACTCGCCTCAGCCGTCTCGGTCTCACTTCCAATGGGGCCAATAGCGGCAAAAAAGCCGCTAAGGATCGTCGGGTTACCCCGGTGGTCGACGGCAATTGGCTGCCCGAACACGACAATTTCGTGCTGGCAACTGTCAGAGAGCCGGGGGCTGGCATTGCCAAGGAGCTGGGTGTCACCACCGAGCAATACTGCACGCGGTACTTCCAGCTCATTCCCTCGGTCACCGGCTAGCTATCGGCCGCGCCCGCAACGACTCCGAAGAACCTTGGTTTTTCGGAGTCGCTTTGCATTTTGGCAGCGGGGCTCATTGCGTCATCTGTTGCAATAAGGTTATGCTAGAACCATGAATTTTTCAGACGAACTTAAACCACTCATTAAAGGCGAAGTTGAGACCGACGCTGCGACGATCGAAAAATACTCGCATGACGCCTCCATGTTTGAAATTAAGCCGCAGGCCGTCGCGTTTCCAACCGACAGTGCTGACGTACAGGCGCTCATAAAATACGTTGCTAAGAATAAAGCTACCCATCCCGAGTTATCGCTGACCGCTCGCAGCGCTGGCACCGACATGGCTGGGGGCGCTATTAACGACTCGATTATTGTCGACTTCAATCGTCATCTCAACGCCATTGGGGAGGTCACGCCTATTGCCGCGACGACCCAGCCCGGAGTGTTTTACCGTGACTTTGAAAAAGCCACGCTCGCCCAAAATGCCATTATGCCGAGTTACCCAGCCTCACGCGACTTGTGTACGGTCGGCGGTATGGTGGCCAACAACTCCGGCGGTGAAAAAAGTCTCGAATACGGTAAGGTTAAAGACTTCGTCAATGAGCTGCATGTGGTCTTTAGCGACGGCAACGAATACGTCGTTAAGCCACTGACCAAGGCCGAGCTGGACGCCAAAATCGCCCAAAACGACTTTGAAGGTAATATCTACAAGCAAGTGTATGACCTTTGCGAAGCTAATTATGACGTCATCAAGGCGGCTAAGCCCACCGTGAGCAAAAACTCGATGGGGTACACCCTATGGGAGGTGTGGGATCGCACCACCGGCATTTTTGACCTGACGAAGCTCATTGTTGGCTCTGAAGGGACGCTTGGATTTGTTACCAACATTACCTACCGACTCGTGCCGCATCGCCCGCACTCGGGCCTGCTCGTGCTCTTCCTAAAAGACATCGACGATCTTGGGGAGCTTATTCCTAAGGTATTGGAGCATAAACCTGCCACGTTCGAGTGCTTTGACCAGGCCACGTTGCTACTCACGATCAAATTTATGCCGTATTTTCTCAAGATGCTTGGCTTGAAAAAGTTCATTCACCTTGTTTTATCGCTCATTCCCGATGGCACCCAACTATTGCGCGGCGTGCCCAAGATGGTGCTCATGGTGGAATTTAACGGCGAAACCGCCGACGAAGTTCGGGCCAAAATTAAGGCTCTCCACAGCGAGCTCAAGCAATACCACGCCCGCTACGAAATCAACGGCTTCGAGGAAGATGCCACCGAAGGCCGCAGCGAAAAGTTCTGGATTATGCGCCGCTACGCCTTCCAGGTCTTGCGCTCTAAGGTTAAAGACAAGCATACGGCCCCGTTCATCGACGACTTCATTGTCCGCCCTGAATATCTGGTGGAGTTCTTGCCTCAATTGCGTGACCTCATTAAAAAGTACAAGTTGTTTTCCACTATCCAGGGTCACATTGGTGACGGTAACTTCCACGTAATTCCACTGATGAAAATTGAAGATCTCGACGAGCGAGCCAAGCTCATTCCCGCCCAAAAAGAGGTCAATGATCTGGTGCTCAAATATCACGGTAGCCTCAGCGGCGAGCACAACGACGGCCTGGTTCGTGGGTTTTGGCTCGAAGCGCAGTTTGGCAAGCCGGTCGTCGATTTGTTCCGCGAGGTCAAGACTATTTTTGATCCCCAAGGGATCTTTAATCCGCACAAAAAATCTGGCGCGACCAAGGAATACACCTTTGCGCACATCCGCGATCATTTTTAGTTCATGAAGCGCATCGGTGTGACAATCGGCGCACTCATATTGGTAGCGTTGATTATTGGGGGCGCCTTAGCGTTCACCCAACGACACACCACGAGTCATGAGCGGCTCAACACCGCCATCGTCCAGGCCGACCACCTGGCGGACACGCTACCACTGTTACCTGGATTCAGTGTCGATAAGGCTCGAATCATTGCCTCAACCTGCCAAGAAGAGTCTCTCGGCGTGAGCTTGAAACGACACTACAACTGCTTTTACCAGCTGGTCGTTACCTACACCGGTCCGGCCACTCTTAATCCGAGCGCTTTACAAACCAGTTTGCGCGACCAGCTCAGCGCCCTAAGCTACGACACCAATGCCGTCACTACGACTTAACCCAACAGCAACAATGTTACGGATGGGCTGACCAATATCGGTATTTGGTCCGGATCATTTGAGGTGCCGGGTATGAGCCCTGTGGACGAGGCGCGATCGGGACCCGTTCTCAGCATTGCCATCCAAGCACCCCAGATGAGCCCCAACTACGCGGGCAATTTGGACCCGTTTAATGGCAATCAGCCGCAAAACATCGCTAGCGAGATCAACGGGTTCTTTACGGCCAGCCAACTAACCCAGGGCTCAACGGCCGTCATGCTCATTTTGCAAAATTACGATGGCTGCACGTCATGGCTGCTGCCGTGTAAGCTGAGCCTGGCTACCTCATAGCGGTCCTTTTGTCCCGGCAAATCGCTCGATTGACTATCTGAATGGATCCCATAGCGACGTTTAAGTCACCAATAATAGCAATAGAGGGTGAGAACTGGGCACGCACATCGTGGATGGCTCGCAACGCCAGGTACCCCAACGCTAGCCTAGAGTCACTAAAACCCTTATGATTAGTTTATGAAAAAGCCCTATCTCAAAGAGCTCCAGAGCCAGCTGACCGGCATGGTAACCGATGCGGCCGATGCTCGCGAGTACTTTTCGACCGACGGCTCAATTTTTAAGATTGTGCCCGAAGGCGTTATTTACCCTAAAAACACTTCTGACGTCCAACTCACGGTGGCCTATTTGGCTGAACGCGCCAAAGCCGGTAAGCGCATTGGGCTGATACCGCGAGGTCAGGGGACTGATCAGGGCGGCGGGGCCATCGGCGACGGCTTGCAGCTCGTTTTCCCGGCCCATATGAACAAACTCCTCCGGCTCGACAAAGACACCGTCACGGTCCAGCCCGGGATGTCCTACGCGTCGCTTCAGCAGACGCTGCACACGCACGGCCGCTTTTTGCCGCCATATCCAGCCTCATTGGCTTACGCCTCAATTGGTGGCTCAGTAGCCAACGACGCCGCCGGCGAAAAGACCGTCAAGTACGGCAGCACGCATAAGTTTGTCAAACGCCTCAAGGTGGTGTTGTCCGACGGCTCCACTATTACGACTGAACGTATTTCGGCCCGCCAACTGGCGCGTAAGAAAGGTCTGAATACCTTTGAAGGCCAGCTCTATCGGGGCGTCGACCGTCTCGTTGATGAGCATGTGGCGGAGCTGCGCGCCGCGCGGCCAAAAACCACCAAAAACACCGCTGGTTACGCTTTGGACCGTGTTAAAAACAAGGACGGCTCGTTTGATTTGTCACAACTCATCGTGGGCTCCCAAGGCACCTTGGGGGTAGTGACCGAAATTACGCTAGCCACTGCACCGTGGAATCCGCGCACAACGCTCGTGGTTGGTTACTTCGATGATTTGGCCAAAGCGGGCGAAGCCACGCAGAAGCTTAAGGCGCTCAATCCATCAGCTCTCGAGCTGGTCGATTACCACCTGCTTGAATATCTACGCCAGAACCGTCCCCATGACATTGAGGGTCTGGTTCCCGAACCACTGCCCAAACTCATCCTGCTGGTGGAATTTGATAACACTTCTCAGCTCCAACAAACGTTGGCCGCTCGGCGTGCTCAGCGGCTGTTTAGGCGTCTCGCGACCGGTTCCAGTTTGGCCACCGACCTGGCAGAGCAAGACCGGCTGTGGAAAATCCGCCGCGAAGCCGCCGCAGTTATTTGGATGGCGGGAGGTGATAAAAAAGCCTTGCCGTTTATTGAAGACGGCATTGTGCCTCCCGACAAACTACCGCAATTTTTGGAAAAAATTTACAAACTGCTGCGCAAACATGACATCGAGATTGCCGTTTGGGGCCACGCGGGCGATGCCAACCTTCACATGCAACCGTTCTTAAATCTGGCTAAAAAGAAGGATGTCGACAAGCTCTTTGTGCTTGCTCGTGAATTTAACGATCTCGTGACGAGCCTCGGCGGTTCTACCAGCGCCGAGCACAATGATGGCTTGATTCGCTCGCCGTATATAAAGGAGCTTTACGGTGAAGCCGTCTATAAGCTATTTGTTCAAACCAAAGCCTTATTCGACCCGCAGAATATTTTAAATCCCGGCAAGAAAATCGATGTCAGCGAAGCTCAGATCCGTCAGTATGTCCGCTCGGAGTACAACCTCAAGCATCTCTACGATCATATGCCGTCGAATTAAGCTAATTTAAGGAGCCCATCATGTTCCACCACTTGTTCCGCCGCAATAAAACCCCGCAAGCTCGCTTTGCACCAACTTTATTTCTCATCCTCATTACCGTCTTTGTAATCGTTATGCGCGCTCGTCCCGTACTGGGATTGGCCGGTCTCGGCACTACCTTACTCGTGGTGGCCGGGCTTGTAATCGTTAACCGCGACCGTATCTGGGACAACTACAAGAAAAGTTACAAAAAGACCAAAGGTTGGCGCGGACGCTTCACCGAACTCAATAAAACCTACTACTACATTAATGTCGTTTTGCTGTGGCCGTTTATTGCCGCTCTGGGTTTGGTTTGTCTGTGCGCCGCCTACGCCTACAAGAACTAGTTGCCCGAAACCGCTACAGTTGGTAGAATATCTGAGTTCGATGGGCCGCCCTGGCTTCATTACTGGAGTCCGTAAGCCCAAAATAGTTGCAGTAAGCAGCAGTTAATAGCAAACAGAGCAGCGCAAGTGAGGCGAACGTCGAGCGAGATGCGCTTTTACAAGGCAATGCTCTCATGACCGATGTTTTACAACTTGTGCGCGAGTGGTGAAATGGTATACACGCTAGCATGAGGTGCTAGTGCCGCAAGGCGTGGAGGTTCAAGTCCTCTCTCGCGCACCAAAATAAAACACCCCCAATTGGGGGTGTTTTATTGTGTCCCAGAAACTACTCTCAAACGACTGCTACCAGTTGGCATAAGCGTTATGATAAAATGCCGGTATCATGCAATCTCGCTGGTCTAAAGTTGTCGTCCGTAGCCTGTCGATAGCTATCGCCATCTCTGGCCTCACCGTGCTGCCATCAGTAGCGTTAGCAGGCGCCACGCCGTCTTGGTCGGCCACGTTTGTTGGTACGCCTTCAAGCGTAGTGGGGGACAATGTCACCACTATTACCATCTCTGTCCACGCTTACACCTATTTGTGTACGCCAACCAATCCTGATAACCCGGTCAGCTACGCCACCGATGCCGAATGTATCCAGCACGCCTATACGGGCTCGGTGCCGGTGCCGGCCGATAACGTGAACGTCTTTTTGGCTAATACCGGAGTAGGCTACTTATCGTCACAAATGGTTACCACCGATTCACAGGGGAACGCGAGTATCACCACACACGCCCCATCTGCAGGCAGCGAGTTTATCGGCGCCTATTATTCGGCCGACTTCACGCAGTCGGATCATGGTAATACGACAGTACATTTTACGGCCCCTACGCCAGCGCCGAAAGCCGCTACAACTTCAACGATCGGTGGAGCTACTCCCAAGCCAACTCCTGCACCCACAGTTGCCCCAACAGCTTCGCCGGTAACGTTTGCCCTAGCACCGTCACCAAGTCCAACCCCAGCCGTGAAAACATCGGTGCTATCTTCTGGAAAAATCGTCAAATTATCGGTCGGGCTCATCATTTTTGTCGGTCTCGTGAGTCTGGCTATTTGGTACGGCCTCAAGCGAGTACGCGCGCTAAAGAATTAGCCGCCACCGCTCTGTATCATTGTAACTATTATTAAAATGTGCCATTATATTTCGGCTACAACTCTGTATCAACACGTCCCGCTCAACGAGGAGTTGGCAATGCCCACCGCCCAAGACAGCGTTATCACTACTATCCGTGTTCGTGACGAGATCGACCGCTACGTAGCCAGTGTATCCATCAACCGTACCGATGACCTCTGCGATACGGCCCACACCATCAGTGACCGCAGCCGTCGTGACTATCCCAGAATCGATCCGGCGATTCGTCTCGGGCTCATTGTGAGCACCACCCTCCATTTGAGGACTGGCGAAACAGTGACCGTTACGAAGCCAAGCGTCCGGGAGATGATTTTGGGGGCAGTAGCTCACAAAAACCACCCTCGCCACCGCGTCATCAGCTTGGCCTCCACCGAAATCAAGCACGCCGACCTGAGTCGTATTCACACGGTGGAGTCATGGGATTACGATCTCAACTGCAATATCGTTGTCCGGCGACGCGGCACCTATCGCCGGCAGTTCGGCACTCTCTTCAGTCCGGTGGTCGGCGCCGATCCGGGCTCACCAGCCGAAACCCTCGAGTTCGAGTGGCTCGATTGGGTGAGGTTCTTTGGCCGAATCAGCGCCACCTAACCTCATAGCGGCCGGTGTTGGGAAGTTCCCGACACCGGCCGCACTCCGGTTTAAGCATAAGAATAATGTTAATATTGTCGGACAATATTGACATATATGACGAGAGGAGTAGCCTAGTAATCATATACCTACGCCCTGAGGGTGTTTTTTATTGGTCAAATGACAAAATTAGGCTATACTTCTGGAGTCCGAACGCGCAAATCTAGGGCGATTAGCTCAGCTGGTTAGAGCACCTCGTTTACACCGAGGGGGTCAAAGGTTCGAATCCTTTATCGCCCACCAAAGCACTTATGTTTCAAATTATCATCAATTCTTTGTTTTAGGGATTGACGGCAAAACATGTATCTATAATAATACATACATGAATACATACACAGCCACCGTTATCAAAACTGGCAACTCAGTCGCCCTCCGGGTCCCTAAGCAATATGCTGATGCCGCCAAACTCTCTCCCGGCGATAAGGTCAGTCTGAATCTGCCAGTCAAACAGAAAGAGCAAGACCGCGCTAAGGTTAAGCGTCTCATCGCAAAACTGCAGGCACTGGGCGCCTACGGTACTATTGCCGATCCAGTGGAGTGGCAAAAAGATATGCGCCAAGATCGCGTATTGCCGGACCGACCATAAGTCATGATTCTGCTTGATACCAATATTTTTATTTATCTCGCCAATGGAAGTATTTCTACTGATACATTAGGGGACACTGACATAGCCTTCGGTAGCATCACAAAAATTGAAGCTTTAGGCTTCTCGCAGATTACGGTCGCAGAACAAAGTTACCTCGAAGCCCTCTTTGCCGAATGTGAGCAGCTAGAGCTCGATGAGTCTACGATCCAACGCGCCATAAGGTTGCGGCAACAAGTTAAAATGAGCCTAGGTGATGCGATTATCGCTGCCACGGCCCTGGAACAGGATTGCGAGCTTTGGACGGCCAATACTGAAGATTTCGAGAAGCTCGAAGGACTTCAGCTTCATAACCCACTGGCGAAATAGCGCGAGGTGAGTAAGCCGCTAGGCTCGAAAACCTAAGCATTATCCTGCAGGCTGTTGGATAAGTTAGAATTCGTGTCGTCGTACCTAAATCCGAGATCACGCATTTTGGTATACATCAGCACTAGGCTGGCTTCGATGGTGTTCTACCTAACGTCTTTAATGCCCACCAGGGTCTGATCGAATATATTCCAGAAAGAAAAGTTCCAAGATTTATTTCTCGGGACTTTTCTTTTTGAAACTATATCTGTTGGATAGGGTTCGAAGCCTTTATGGTTTTGGCTAGTTGGCTGTATGCTTAAACACGATGAAGACATATCGCCCCTTTCTGAGTTATCTGCGAACATCTGTGATCTGCATATTACTAGCTTTGATCATTGCAGTTTTAGGAAAAACAGACCTACCGGTTACAGTTGGAATTGTTTTATTGCTCGGGTTGATCTCTGAACTCCCGAGTTTACTATTGAATCCAAGAGTTACTATCGATCAAAGCCATACGCTGACGTACAGGTTGACTGGGTCGACGACCCATCTTGAGCTGAAAAATATTACCAACTGCACCTATAGATTGAAATTTGGCATACGCGGCTCGGCATTTTTCATATTTCACTTGTACGACTCTTCAGGAAACTTCATAAACCTTCCCGCGAACAGCTGGTGGGGGCGAAAAAGTATCGTTGCCGCACTCAAACAAGCAGTAGAAGAACGTGAAATCGAGGTTGACCGTAAGACTGCAAAGAAGTTAGGTCTCACTCCGACACCGAAGATCTAATACATATCACGTTGTCGCAGTAGTAAAAACCTAACTTTCGCAACTTGGCGTACATGAGCACCAAACTATACTCGATGGTGTTCCACCTAACATCGTTAACGTCCACCATATTGCAATTATTCTTATTTTATGTTATCAAAAACATTGAGCTAACCCGCTCACTTGCCCCTGACCTGAGAGGCCATAATGACAAAAGTTTTTGAAGTCGGCGAGCTCGTTCAGCTCCCGCAGGAATCAAGAGCAGCCATCGCCCGGCCGGCTCCCGTCCCGGGCGTCCCGGACGAACGCACGCCGAAGTTCGCTGATTGGCCCGACGGGCCGTTCCAGGTCCTTGAAACGAGGGTGCATTCTGGCCATGCGCGGGACATCCCGCAGATCAAAGTCGGCCTCCCCGACGGATGGGCATCCGACTGGGTGTACACCGGCTGGTTCGTGTCCGCCTAGATCGCCCCGACCCTAGCACCACACCCCGACCCAGGGATCGTGATGCTAGGGTCACCACCCGAGCGCTCAAGCTCCCGCCTTGAGCTTTCAGCTGGTTCACCTACGTTGCCTCTCATAGAGCGGCAGTCGGAGCGAGTCTGCTTGCACTTGAAATAACGCCATGTTTCCGCAATCATAAGAGTTATGAAAAAACGCGCCAGGCTCTCTCGCCGCCAGGCCGCTATCTTTGCTGCAGTTACGACTTTAGTTGCGGTCGTGCTTCTGATTCATATTTTTGCATCAGGCACGCCAACGGCCTTCGAAGCCGAAACTGGCACAGTGGCTGGCTGCGCCGCTAGTGTCGGCGACTCGAGCGCATCGGGTGGGCAAGGAGTTAAATTTAGTGCTTGTTCTACGAGCGACGCTGACCCCACGAACTTAGACGCCTCAGGCAACACCATTCCAGACTCTCATTACGCCATCCCCAGCGGCGCTATCTATATGGCCACCACTGGCAGCGACACGAACGCCGGTACGCAGGCAGCTCCCGTTAAGACGCTCAACAAGGCCATTGGACTCGTGCCCTCGGGCGGAAGTATTGTGGTGCGGGGCGGTACTACCGCTAGCCCGGCCGTTTACCGCGATTGGTATAGTTCATGGAACGCGACCCTCGCGACCGCCACTTTTGGCGTTCTTGGCAAAACCGTCACCATCCAGGCCTACCCGCACGAAAAGGCTTGGTTTGACGGCACCGACGTCGAGCCCGCCGCCAACTGGACCAGTGACGCGGCCGGGCATTGGTACATGGATTGGAACACCCCGAGCTTTTGCGGGACCTTGCCGACCGCCACGACCAGCAATTATTACAGCACCTCGCTATCGTCACAAAATATTGGCGCCACCGGTAGCACGATCAATGGCCCGTGCGTCTGGAAAGACAGCTCACTTGACCCCACCAATCCCATGGCCGGTGACCCCCAGATGGTCTTTGCCGGTGGTACCTACGAGCACGAAGCCACCAGCCTCAGCGGCGCGACGGGTGGAGCGTTTTACTACGATTGGGCCAATAAGCGGATCTACATTTCCACGAACCCGGCCACCAGCACGATAGAACTCGCGGCGCGCCCCATGGCAATGCAGCTTAACGGCGCGGGTTCCAAGGTCCTAGGGCTCGGTTTTCGTCGCTACGCCACTCACGTTTACGCCAATAATTCTGGCGTCATCTACGCAGGAGCCGCCTCACAAACCTTTGAAAATGATGCTTTCACCAATAACGCCGGTAGTACCCTGACCCTAGCTAAGCCGTCGCAGACGGTGGTAAATCACTCCGTCTTTGCCTTTAATGGCGGCGGCGGAATCGGCGGTAATGGCAGCCGTGGCACCGGCGTCACCGATAACACCATCATTAGCAATAACGTTTTGAACAACAATAACACCGAGCTGTTTTGGACTGGTTGTAGCTATTCGTGTGCCTATTCTAATATAAAGCTCAACAATATGGTCGGCTTCACCATCCAAAACAATATCATTGAGAATGCCAAAGGCAGCGCTCTCGGCGCCTGGTGCGACATTGCTTGTACAGGAGGTAAATTCATTTACAACACGGTTCATGGTAATGGCGGGGGCGGTATATTATACGAAATCTCTGACACCGGAATCATTGCCTCAAATCTTGTCTACAATAATGGCGCTGCGGGTATCCGTGTGGCTTCAGCCCATACCAAAATCTATAACAATACGATCGTCAACAACAACACGGCGGGGACGTACCAAGGTAACTTATGGATCTACGATGATCCTCGTAGCCCCAGTAATCCCGACACCGGTAACACCGGCGCCAGCGCCGTCGGACCCGATACCACGGGCCTCGAATACGCCAACAACATCTTGTCGGGCAGCGGCCGGCTTAATCAGTACCAAGGCGCTACCGGTTCAACCAACACGGAGCCTGACACCTTCTTCGATCTGCTCGACTACAACGCCTACTGGCAAAGCGGCGGCAGTAGTCAGGTATTGGTGCACTGGGTGAACGCCGCGAGCGGCACCACCGATTACACCTCGGCTGGTGCGCTCAGCGCCGCTCATCCGCCGCTCGACGCCCACAGCATTGATATTGCCGGCGGCAGCGAACCATTTTTCACCAACGCGGCGGCAGGGGATTACACGTTGCGTTCCGGCAATCAGGCTGGCACTGGTACCGCGATTCCGTCGGATGTATTAGCGGCCTTAGGACTAAGTTCTGGCAGCAACGTGCCCAAGGGTGCCATCAACTGGCCGGGTAAATAGCTCGTTCAAATCGGTGCCGGCGATGCAGTGGTGCAAGAATGCACCCACATAACCTGGCGGAACGTACACAGGTACCGCTAACCTCCCGTACTATGATCCCGGTTCAACCTCCTGGGTCAATGAGCCCAAGCTGATCTTCTCCGTAACGCTGGCCCGTTAAGCCGCTGCTCCCTTGAGTGCGTAACACCAGGGGAGTAGCTTCATGCACAATCAAGCCATAATAAGGTCTTACCATGCTTGCCACCCTCTGGTTTGTTCTCATCGGGTTTTTACTTGCTAATGGCGTCCCCCACTTTGTGGCCGGGGCAGCCCGCAAAACATTTCGCTCGCCATTCGGTCGCTACAGCTCACCCAAGATTAATTTTGGCTGGGGGCTGGCCAACTTTATTATAGCTACTTTATTGGTAGTTTGGCGCATCACTGACCGGGTACCCCATAAGGGGGAATGGTTGGCTTTGCTGGTAGGTTTTTGGCTGGCCATTGCGATGTTTGGTGCCGCCGCCAAACGCTTTTTTGACGACCGCCCAACGCCGCCCGCCTCGCTCAAGCCGTAGTTGGCGAACACATCGGCCATCTGGTATAACAGATGGCAGCTCAGCTCGACGCGCATCCGCCGCCGACAATGCAAGCACCTTACGAGAGGGGCCGATATGCCCGACCAATTGCCAGCCGTCTCCGACGTAGTCGCCGAGCTAGTAGCTTTTCTGGCCGATCTCCACGTGCTCGCCGTGGAAGCTGCCGTACCTACGGGCGGACGCGACAATGCGGCGCTCCAGCCATTCTGGGAACCCAGATTCAACGTTCACGGCGATCCTTCAATCGTAGAGCAGGGACGCGGCACTTTTGGACTGGTGGCCACGGTTTCTACAAGTCCCCGCGACTATGGCCGCGCCCGCGCTCGGTTCATTGGCACTATCGACCCGGCACTGATGATGGCATTATTGCCCGTCCTTATTCAGCTGGTCACGGAACGGCCCGAAGTAGGAGCTTTATTCTCCGAGGCGCTCACGCGCTATCGCAAGGGCCAAACCTCGGGACTAGGCCCACCTAGCAGAGAGTGAGCTCATGCTCATCGGTCCCAAATTGGCTCCTGTCGCGTTGGCGACAGGAGCCAATTTTCGAGATCTACCGTTGGCGTAAAACACTAAAAATGAACTCAAAAATCCATTTTTTAATACCGCTTATGGTAGACTAATACCATGAGTGAGACGGATTTTGCCCCGCCGGTGTATCGATTGCATCATCATCCGGCGGTGAAGTGGGTACTCATGGTGGCTATGCTGAGCGTGGCCGGCCTGTCTTTGCCGCATGGCGTTTCGGCTGCGTCGCCGGCAGTCCAAGCGCCTACTGGACCTCAAACCAACGGCGTCTTTACGGGTACCTTCACGTTTGTGTACTACATGTACTGCAGCAACGGTGCTAATTATTCTAGCTCGTATAGTTCCAATCTCGACGGCACGAACACTTTTGATTTTTACGGCGCGGCTGATGGCTCGCTGCTGCTGCGTATAAATGGCGGCGGCTACCAGCTGCTTAACTCCTGTGGCGATCCCTATAATAGCGATTCGGGCGTTGCGAGCTATACGGTATCAAAAAATACCGCCCCCACGCCCACACCGACGCCGGTCCCAACCCCGACACCAACGCCGACACCCACGCCAGCGCCAACGGTCACGACCGGTGGGGGAACGTCGGGCGGTTCGAGCGGC
Source organism: Candidatus Saccharimonadota bacterium (assembly GCA_019352195.1). Classification (GTDB taxonomy): domain Bacteria; phylum Patescibacteriota; class Saccharimonadia; order UBA4664; family UBA4664; genus JACAFG01. The sequence goes on from JACAFG010000008.1 coordinate 19,557, forward strand.
GGGTCTGGCAGTTCGGGTACTCACACCGTTACCACTACCACCATGGTGAATGGCCGTCCCGTAACGACTACCGTCACCGATACTCCGAGCCCCACGCCCACTTCGGCCGCTACGCCTTCGCCGAGTAGTACTCCGGTCGCGGCCCCAGCGGGACTAAAGCCGTCACCTCAGCCGCGCGTTGCGCCGCCTACCACTGACAAACGCTCGCCCCTGACCGTACTGGCCTCAAAGCACTTATGGCTGATGCTCGGTCTGTTGCTCGTCCTCGCTGGCATTACCTTTGCTGTGGTGGTGGAGTGGTCAGAGCTGCGCCGTCGCTCGGCCGTTTTGGGGCGCGCGATTGGCTGGCGCCTCGAGCCAATTTGGTTTCGGTTGAAGCTCGCTTTTCATCATCACGGCACCACCGAGCCCCGCCGCAAGGGCTTGAGCCATCATCGTTATTCGGGACGGCTCCTAGCGCACCACCACACCTCGTATCCGACCCTCGTGTTTTTATTACTCGTCGGTACAATGGCAGTGAGCGCCGTTAGCTTAACGAGCCACGCCGCCGACGCGACACTGTCGCTATCAGTTAGCGGACCGGCTCCAACAGTGGGAGCTAGTATTGATGACCCCATCGACGGCACCACCTTTACCAATAACATTATTACCGTCAGAGGCACCTGTCCGAACAGCTTGCGGGTGGAGCTTACGCGGGACGGCGTCTTTGCTGGCAGTACTATTTGCGATAGTACGGGCAATTATAGTGTGGTTATCTCGCTCGTCGATGGCGCGAATTTGTTGCTCGCGTCCGACTATGATGCGGCCGCTCAAGCGGGTCCCGCGACAGCTGGCGTTACGGTAACCTACGTACCGCCCGTTATCATCATCCCGGTTATTCCAACCCCAACGCCAGCCGCCGGATCATCGAACACGAGCAACGGGAGCAGCAAGTCCGCGGGCGGTTCTGTTGTCACGCCAACGCCCGCGAGCACCGTCGGGCCGTTCATTATTAGTGTCGACCAGCACTTCTTTAGTGGCTTTGCACCGGGCGAAAACTTTTCCTGGCCGGCAGATGTTAGTGGCGGACGGGCACCTTATCAAGTAACCGCCACGTGGGGCGATCAATCGAGTACCACCATTTCGCTCGTCGCGCCCGGCAGTATTAGCCCAACTCACAGCTATCTCACTGGGGGTATTTACCACATCTCGCTCAACGCTACCGATGCCCAGGGTCGCCATGCCGTAATGTCGATGGTAGCGGTGGTGTCGGGTGCGCCGCTGGCCGCCGTGTCCAGTGGATCGGGCAGTACGCGCGACAATGGGGTCTTGTCACTGGCCTGGCCGGTCCTCATTGGCGCCACGTTGGTCGTCTTGAGTTTCTGGCTCGGAGAACGCGACCGTACCAACCGACTGCGCCGAGCCCTCGAGCTATCAACCAGTTGACAGGCTGATACATAACGCTTATGGTGTTTATGAGGTGCCCCACGGGGTGCTTTATAAATATCCAAAAAGATCCAAATACCAAAAATGACTAAACACACTCGTCTTCACCGGACAAACCGGAATTATTCAATTCGCCACACGCTCCGCCGTTGGATCGGAGGGATAACTGCTGTGGCGACTATTTTTGCTACCGTCGGTAGCGGTCACGCCGCCTCGCTTTCGACCGCCTCGGTGGCGCTCAGCGACCCACGACCTACCCAAATTGCTGGCTACAACTTTACCGCTTCTAATGTATCCTTGACGCCAATCAAGTGTATCAAGGCGGTTTTTGCCGACACTTCAGTCGGAACGACGGTGCCGCTTAACATGACCACCACCTCAGCGAGTTTCGATACCGCGACGTCAAACTATATGCCAACCCCCGCCGCTTGGACGTTTGGCAAAGCTACCAACGGTACCTTTACCCTCGTCGATGCCACCGGTGAAACGCCGGCCTCCGCCACCGCACGCAAGCTGAATTTCACTGGCATTACCAATGGTTCAACCCCAGACACTAGTTACTTCTTGCGCGTCACCACGTTTAACAACACTGACTGCGCCACGAGTCCCGTCGATAACGTCACCATCGACTACATTTTTACCAACGGCTCAACCCTCACGCTGTCAGTCGACCCAACCCTCACGTTTACCGTTAACGCGGTCGCGTCAGGCCAAAACTGCAATGGCAGCACCTCTACGCAGGCCTCGTTTGCCACCAGCATTCCGTTTGGTTCGGTGACCCCGGCCACCAACCAGATTGTTTGCCAAGATCTGACCGCCTCTACGAACGCGAGCAACGGTTACACAATTTATACCCGTTATACATCGAAGCCCACCAATGCCATTGGGCAAACTATCGCTGATACTACGGGCACGAATGCCGCCCCAACCGCCTTTCCTGCTGCTGGCACCGAAGCCTATGGTTACACTACCTCTGACGCCACCCTTGGTACGGGTACCGCTGGCCGCTTTGTGGGCGGGAACTGGGGCGCCGAAACTACCTCCAACTCCGAGATCGCCTATGAACCAGCCGGTGACCTCTCCACAACCTATCGCATTGGCCACCAAGTTGGCGTCAGCTTAACAACCCGACCCGGTACCTACACTACGACCATTATCTATACTTGCACTCCTATCTACTAAAAAGCATAAGCTCTTTGACAAGGGGATAATGTCGGTGCTACAGTAAACCCACTCTAGGTGATATGGAGTTTACGAGTGGAGCGACTGTGTCGTGCCGCTCGGGTCTTAGGGCTGCCGCTACCGGTGGTCCGAGGTTCCCAGTGGCGCCAATTAATTATCGGAACGATCCTCGCGGTCCAAGTAATGGTACCGGGAGCGGTTCATGCCGTCTCGGGACTTACCAATGTCTCGGTTGCTCTCAGCGACCCTCGGCCGAACGCCACTGCCGCCTCGGTTACGTATCAAATTACGGCCAGCGGGGTGACGGCGGCTACCGTCATTAAGTGCGTCAAAGTACTTGTATCGACAACGTCAGCCGGCACCGTTGCCCCCACCGGTTTCAGCGGCGCCAGTTCTAGCGTCACGGCTGCCAGCTCCACGCTCATTAACTCCTCGGCCACCGGCTGGAGTTTAGCCAAGAGCGACGGTACCAGCTCCACTGGCCAAAATAATATCCTTCAATACACGAACTCAACGGGCATTACTCCGAGCACGCTCACCGGTGCCACCTTTATTGTGGCCGGTCTGACCAACTCGACCGTAGGGGACACGCCATATTTTCTGCAGCTAGCTACGTTTGGCGCCACGGACTGCGTCACCGGCCCCGTCAACAATTCACTTATTCGTTTCATTAATACCTCTGGTTCGCAGCTGTCGTTATCGGTTGACCCGACGCTTACGTTCACGGTTAACGGCGTCCTGAGCGGCCAAGCCTGCGACGGCAGCACCAGCAATGTGGCGACGACCTCCACGACGCTCGCCTTTGGGAGTGTTACGACCGCTACCAACAGCTTGGCCTGCCAAGATCTGACCGCGGCCACGAACGCCAGCAATGGCTACACCATATATATGCGTTACAGTGGCCAGCTAAATAATGGCTCAGGCGCATTTATTGCCAATGTCTCCGGGTCGAATTCAAGCCCCGGCACGTTTCCCGCTGCCGGTAACGAAGCTTATGGCTATACCACGAGTGACGCGACCTTGGGGACGGGAACTGCGAACCGCTTCACGTCCCCAAGCCAAGGTTGGGCCGCGCCCACTACCACCAATGCGGAAATTGCCTATGAGTCGGGCGGTGTCACCAGTACCACCTATCGCATTGGCCACCAGATCGGTGTCGCCACGACCACGCGCGCCGGCAGCTATCAAACCACGATTATTTATACGTGTACGCCAGTTTACTGATGTAAATCCCGCACTGGGTAAAAATTAACATAAGAGGTTTGACAAGCTGTTTTATAACGGTTATGTTTGATACAACTTTAAAGAGAGTTGTGGAAAAATATGTATGCAAAACGTTTAAGACGCGCAACCGAAGCCCTCGGTTTCCGTCTGCCAAAAAACTTCCGGTCCAAGTTAGTTAAGCTCACCATTACAACGGTCTCTATTGCCAGCATGGGCATGAACATTGGCGTGGCTAATGCCGCCAACTACACCAATGCTTCGGTGGCCTTAAGTGATCCTCGTCCCAGTGTCGCCTCAAACTACACCTTCACGGCCTCAAGCGTTACCGCGAGCCTAACCAAGTGTGTGAAGATTACCGCTTCGACCACCAACGGTGGTACCACGGCCCCCACTGGTTTCGATATGACCAGCTACACGGTTAACGCCGGCTCAACGCTCATTAACTCCAACCTGACCGGTTGGTCCGGAGTCTTGGCTGGTTCTGGCAGCAACAAGAACATCCTGTCTTACACCAACTCAACCGGTATTACGCCCTCAACCACGACTGGTGCAACCTTTGTCTTACAGAACGTAACCAACTCGAGCGTTGTTGATACCAGCTACTTCTACACGGTAGCCACCTTCGGTAGCATCGACTGTGCCACGACGCCCATCGACGCCACGGTTATCAAGTTCATCAACACCAACGGGTCAACCTTGACCCTTTCAGTTGACCCAACGCTCACATTCACGGTTAACTCGGTGGCTTCGGGCCAGTTGTGCAACGGTGCGACCTCGACGGTGGCGTCGACCGCTACCACCATTCCCTTTGGTCCAGTAACGACTGCCACGGACCAAGTCGTCTGCCAGGACCTTACCGCGGCGACCAACGCCACCAATGGTTACACAGTCTACACTCGCTACACCGCTAAACCTACGAACCTGCTCGGACAAACCATCGCCGACTGGACTGGCACCAATACCGCCCCAACCGCCTTCCCAGCCGCCGGTACCGAGGCTTACGGCTACACCACCAGCGCCACTTCACTTGGTACGGGCACCGCAGGACGATTTGTGGGTGGTAATTGGGCAGCTGAAACCACAACGAACGCGGAAGTTGGTTACAGTGCCACCGGTGTTACTAACACCACTTACCGCATCGGTCACCAAGTTGGTGTCAGCCTGACAACCAAGCCAGGTTCCTACACCACGAACATCATCTACACCTGCACCCCGATCTACTAAATCAAAAATTCCACACTCCCCGAAACTCCTCGCAGTAAAAAAGCGAGGAGTTTCGCTGTTTATCTGGACGAAGCCATTCTATCCCTGTAAGCTTAAGCGTATGAAAAGATTTGCCTCTCTGGTTTTTGCTACTGCCACTATGATTGCTTCGCTCGTTATCCCGCTTACCGTATCGGCTGCTGCGGCAGTGAAAGCCCCGTCGGCCACGACGAACAATCAAAGCTTTCAGATCTCACCGCCAACCTCCACCTATGCTGCCGATCCCGGAACGACGGTGAAAGGTGTGATCAAAGTTAACAACCTCACCAATGCCGCACTATCACTTACCGTCGGCAAAGAGAACTTTGTCGCCAAAGGTGAAGAAGGCGAGATCGAACTCACTGATAACGCTGATCCACTCTATTCGCTCGCACCTTGGTTTAATGCCGCGGTTACGCAAATCACTGTTCCGCCCCTCGGCACCACCAGTTTTAACTACACCATCGCGGTCCCAGCCAACGCCGAGCCAGGTGGCCGCTATGGCTCCATCACCTTCAATACTATTGCGCCTAAGCTCGCGGGCGGCGAGTCCGGTGCCGCCGTGCAACAACAACTGGCGGCCATTATTTTCTTGCGTATCAATGGCCCGGCCAACGAGAGCCTCAAGATCGACAGTTTTGCTACGGGTACGCGCGCCAGTAACGGCAACTTTACCGCCAAAAGCTTCTTTGAGTACGCGCCCGTCGACTTTTTGACCCGCGTTCAAAACACCGGCACGGTCCACGAAAAGCCCACTGGTACCATCACGATTAAGAACATGTTTGGCTTCACCACGGCCACCATTCCGCTCGATGAACATTATGTTATTCCCGGTGCTATCCGCGCCCTGCATAACGTGTATCCCACCAGTAACCAAAAGAAGCTGATGTTTGGACGCTACACTGCCCACATCAACGCGACCTATGCCAATGGCAAAACCCTGTCAGCTGATGTGTCGTTTACCGTGATTCCGTATAAGCTGCTGGTGATTATCTTCGTTGTCCTATTGATCGTTTTCATCGTCTTCTGGCGCGGTCGCAAACGCCTCGCGCGCGCTGGCCGCATTCTTGCCGGCAAAGAATAACGACAAAAGTTAGGCCGCTCCAGATTGCTCTGAAGCGGCGACGGACAGGACTCTTACCTTAGCGGGCGGGGATGGCCCGCGCCAACACCTTGGCGATCTCGTCGACCGCTCCCGCCGGCAGGCACGACGGGCACACGGGTTGGTATCCGCAGGCGTCGACATCGGCCAACAGGTGGAAAGCTGGCTCGAGGCAGTGCACGCAGGGCAGCGCTTCGAGACTGTAGCCGACAATCCGGCGCGGCCGCGGAACGCAGCCTGCGCACAGGCGCCAAGCAGCGGCTTCGCCCGGTTGGCCAACCGCGTGGGTCGCTGGTTCGAGTTGGCACCAGTCACACACTGCGGCTGGAGCGGGCGAACCCCCGGAGAGTACTACGAGGTCATCGAATCTCATCGCGAGACTCCTTTCGGACAAGAGGGCGCCAGGTGTCGCTGGCGTCTAGCCTGTTTAGGCAAGAACTATAAAGTACTACTATTATCACATATTGTCAACAGGAGCGTAATGGCTCAATACCTTCGCAACATCTAGAAACCAAAAGTGGCAGCTGCCAAACTGTAGTTATCGTCAAACAACTATAGGAGCAGACTGCCATGTC
>JACAFG010000009.1 GCA_019352195.1 Candidatus Saccharimonadota bacterium
AGAATACCTGCGGTATTACAATGAGGCCAGACTACATCTTGGCATTGGGCTGGCTACTCCGATGCAGATTGTTGCGAAGGTCTTGAACCAATGACGTATATCATATTCTGCCAGTGCTTGCTCGCAATCACTCTAAGTCGGACAATAGAGCTGTAACAGGAGCAACTCATGAAGATTACCAAATACGGTCACGCGTGCCTGCTCATTGAGGAGAACGGTGCCCGGCTTCTGATAGATCCCGGATCCTACTCGAGCGGTTTTGAAGATCTCGATGAACTTGATGCAATTTTGATCACCCACCATCACGCTGACCATTACACCGTGGAAAACATGAAAGGCTTATTGAAGAACAACCCAAGGGCCATGGTGATGGCTGACGAGACGACGGCTGGGCAACTCCAAGAGACGGGGATTAAGGCGGCTGTGATGCGCGCCGGCGACCAACTGGAGATTGCGGGTATATCAATTAAAGGGTACGGCACCCTCCACGCGATAATTCATCATTCGATCCCGCAGCACCTTAACGTTGGGTATATGATTGCTGACCGGTTCTTTTACCCCGGTGACGCACTGACCGTGCCAGAGGCCAAGGTGGAGATTTTGGCTATTCCAAGTGCCGCGCCATGGTCGAAAGTCGGTGAGACGATCGATTATCTGCTGGATATCAAACCAAAAGTAGCCATTCCGGTCCATGACGCTATCTTGAGCCGTCCGAGCTTATACGGCCAAATGCTGGGCCGCTTTACGGAACAGATCGGCACCGAAATTCACGTGCTTGAACAGGCGGAGTCGACCGAGGCATAATGACTAGCAGCAAAGGGCGGTGCGGCTGGGCGGTCGAGCATCCAGAGTTGCTCGATTATCATGACAATGTTTGGGGGCAGCCAACCCACGACGACCGGGAGATCTTTGCTGCCTACGGGCAGTGTGTGTTGCACGCAGGGCTGTTGTGGACGGCAATGCTTATGAAGCGGCCAATCTTTGCCGCTGCCTTTGAGAACTGGGACGTGGCCAAAATTGTCGGTTACGATGAGCATGATATCGACCGACTCATGCATACTGCTGGGATGATGCGTGACTTTCAAAAGATTACGTGCATTATCAAGAACGCCGCCCGCTACCAAGAAGTTCAGCGAGAGTATGGTACGTTTGCAGCTTACGTGTGGCAGTTTGTCGAAGAAAAACCGCTACTTCAAAATGCATCACGAAGCGTCGGGCGGCGCGAAGCCGACCAGCTGAGCGTTGATCTGAAAAACGCGGCTTTAAGTTTGCGGGGCCGGCCTCCGCCTATGGGCTGATGGAGGATATTGGGATGGTAAATGACCACAATTTCCAGTGTTACCGCTATATCCAGGCAACCGTTAGCGTTTGAAAATAGTGCAGTTTTTGAGCTTAAATGATGGTGTTAATTGGTATTAACGTCGTTGACATAACGCTTACGATTTTGGTATTATAGATTGGTTCATTTTGTCCGTTTCGATCATGTTAGAGGTGTTGTATGTCCAACGCGATGAGGCCCGTGTCGGCAGTATTGCCGCTCGAGGATGCACAAACTTTTCACTTGATGTGCCTGGGCTGTCGTATGCTGACTACGGTTACACCGAGTGAAATGCACGCCGCGTCATCTCATCCCGAGACCAACCACTGGCACTGCCCGCAGTGCCATAATCAGGTCACGGTCGCCCGAGACTTGGCGGTGCCAGTCACCGCAGCCGCTCGCAACGTTTGTAATAAGCCGGTTCGCGCCGGCACCTACGCTTGGTATGAAGCGGATCCCGATTGGCATATAGCCGTGATGCAGATGGCGGATGTGGATTTGAGATCACTGGTAAAGCCCAGCTCAGACCGCATCATCCATCGCCAGTGCTGGACCAACGAGCTTCTGCCCGGCCAAGTTTTCTACTACGACACCCAGATTCGCTCCATGATGCCGGTCCACGGCAATAGCGTGTTGGGAGCGACTGCGGTGGATGGCATGGCCCATGTCGTAGCTCTGAAGCGTTAATCGCCCGCTCTGCTATGTGATTGCATGGTTAAGTCTCGTGAGCACGATGCTATACTTGGCCAGTAATTGTCCATCCGTACCGAGAGTTAGGAAAGCCATGCCATCGGAACAACCAGCGCGCTTGGTCACGGTTCGTCACCAGGACGACGTGCCTTGGGAAGCCAGATCAATTCCAGGAGTGCTTGTGCGAGATGTAATAACCAACAGTGACGAGCCAGAACTGTCACTGGCCGAAGTGAGAATTGAGCCCGGCAGCAGATTTCCATTTCACCGGTTTGCGGGCGGCCCCGAGCAGTTTCGAGTGATGACAGGAGCTTGTCGATTGATGTTTTTGACCGAAAATCCCGTCGACCTGGTGGTCGGTCATTACATCAGCATTCCTCCGGGGGTCTGGTTTAGCATTACGACGGTCGGTGACGAGCCAGTGGTGTTCGTGGTGGCCAACGCACCAGCCTTCACGGTCGATGGGTGCGAAATGCTTGAATAGAGCCGGTCGGGCCTCGTTACCAGGTTGCGTGTTGGCAATAAGTTCATATCACCCTCGGCGGGACTCCCTGCCGGGGGTCTTTGCCTTTTAAATTGACCAGCCGCCCGAACCCAAAGGGTGCGAGCGGCGAGGCGGGTAGTTATTGAATGAGAACTTTGTCGAGATTGAAATAGTGACGCGACAAGCCAATTTCCTGGGCCACTTGTCGTCGCGCTTGTTCGACGAAGCCATTGAGTTCGTCGAGCGAGGCTACCGAGGGCTCGAAACTTGTGGGCGGGTAGCGTCGGCGTAGCTCGATGTCGACAGATTGTCTGGCTCGTGACAACACCGGATCGAGGGTAGGGCGCAGACGCCTGCGAAAGCGATCTTCCGACGTGGTGGCGCCAATAAGAATGCCAAACAGACATATCGCCCATATGTCGATGAGGGTATGGGGCAAGCCAGCGTAGGTTCCAAGCAGGATTAACGCTGCGGTGCCAATCAAGAAAACTATGCCCAAGATCATCATTAGGTTGAGCAGCCGTACCAGCGGTTTTACTGCCATACGATCTTGGTGCGAAACGTAGTTGTTCATGACGGCCTTTCGGAACGGTTTGGGCGTTGGGACGGAGCTGGCAGTAATTATATGAGCTTTCTTTAGTAAAAAGAAATGCCACCCGGTAAAAAACCGGATGGCAGTGGGACGGACCGAGCCGCCGTCCCTTCAGCGATGCGCCGAGCTACTTGGCGGTAGCTCGGCGCGAGCCAAGTGTCGCGATGTAATTGTTCATGAGGTCGTTGGCGATCTTATGGCTGGCATACATCCGTTCGACGTCCGGATAGGCATCGGGGTTACGACCCAACGCGGCCAGGAGGTACGAGCGAACTTCACCGGGATATGACATGGCAATGTCGATCCGGGTATTGTTGAGCTGGACCTGCCACCCAATAGCGAGGGTCAGGCAGATGACTCCGAAGCCCGCGCCGACGAAGAAGAGCTCGCCGTAGCTTTTGTCTGCTACCCCATCAATGGCTGAGTTCGCCAGGGAGAGGCCGGCCAGGAGGGAGAGGAAACCGCCGAGCGCGCTCAGCAGAAACGCCGCGGTTCTATATCGGCGCAGTCTGACGCCGCGTTTGATGAGGTACTTCGTTGTTTCGTCCATGATGCTCCTATATATGGGATGGGCCTCAAGAGGCAGGGATGGTTGTGGTTTTGGCCGGTTCCTCGGGCGCAGCGACGGGGTGTCGCAGCAAGTTGTCGAGGAAGAGCTTGCGCACGGCCACTTCGGCTTCGTCGCACAGCTGGTCACGCGGGGCGAGCGGATCGTCCGTGATGGCATGGAACAGGTTGTACGCGAGCGCGTCGGTGGTGGCTCGGTGCAGCGTTTCTAGCTTGCGGTAGGTCCGGTTGCGGTAGCTGTCGACGCCGGCGTTGGCTATCATCAAGACAATGACAACTAATACTGCTAGCAATGTGTACATGTACAACCTGTCGTTGTACACCCAGGGGTGGTCAGAATGAACGACCGACTGCGCGTCCGGGTACCCCCGAAGCTTTATTTGTACGCTCAGGCGCACCACGGTTATCAGCACGCCGGCCAAAGCAAGGGCGATGCCCGGAATTGCCAGTATGCCCGCGACAATTCTCAGACGACGCCGAAATTTGTCGGTGGATTGGAGCTGTCGAACAAGCTCGGTACTGGACTCTTCGGTGGTGGTCACAATGCACTCCAAGGGGGCGGGGTTTTGGGCTGGTTGGGTGTGGTAGGTTGGCACTAACTACGGCGGTCAGAAGGCCGCGGCGCCGGAGTCGGTAGTTGAGATCGGTAGGCGGCGTCGCTTCGCTTGCGTTCCGAGGCTCGCCTGTGATTTTGGACTGCGGCGTATATTGCCCAGACAATCGGTCCAACGATTGCGCTGACCACGAGAAGGTCGAAGAGCAAGTTAAAGACGATGGCTTAGGGAATTTTGGGTGTCGTATAGTTGCCTGCTGCGTTTAGCATTGAGCTCTCCGAACTAGATGTTAATGTTCTGTCGCAACACTATATAATTTTTCAGCATAAAAAGCAATTAAATTTCTTCCAATATATGCTTTCAAACCGCTTACTTTTCAAATTAGGCTGGGTTTACATCGTTGTTAGGGCATTTTAAGTATAAATACTCTTGACCCGCCAGATTAATACGTGCTAATCTTCTAGAGTTGCTTAGGAGCTCGTGTATGAGTAGACAACTTAGAAGTAGTGAGGATTCGCCTCTCGTCTAAAGTTGTCTATTGATATGTGAGCTCCGCGCCAAATGTCCGAACAGTTTGCGCGGAGTCGTTTTTTTACAAGTGAATAGTTAGAAAATGGGTACAATTTCATCTCTTTTGGTTCAATAAAGTGAACCGGAAGAAATGAGTCGATCTACAACTTCTTTATTGCGTGAAGTTGTAGATACAAACTGAAATTCTAGCAGGTGCAAACTGCTAGTCGAATCTCTTGTAAATAAGTTACACAAGGGCACATGACGGATGCCTTGACATAAATCACCGACGAAGGTCGTAGAAGGCTGCGAAAAGCCTCGGGGAGCTGCCAATCAAGCTTTGATCCGGGGATTACCGAATGGGGAAACCCAGCAATGGTTATACATTGTTACTCATATTTGAATCTATAGAATATGAAGAGGGAACGACGTGAACTGAAACATCTAAGTAGCGTCAGGAATAGAGAGAAACCTCAATTCTCCAAGTAGCGGCGAGCGAAAGGGGAAGAGCCAAAACTTTTATGATTTTCGCGTGTTCGCACGCGAATAAGCTGACAGGCGAATATTATAAAGGGGTTGTGAGATTACAGATGACCAATAACGGGTACTTAACACCTTCGGGGGTTGAGTGCGACGTTATTGCGACCGCGTGGCTGTCACCCACGGGTAAGGTAAGAAAGTTGAAGATTAGTGGAAGTTGCCGGAATGCAGCGCCAAAGAGGGTGAAAGCCCCGTACGCGAAAATCTTTAGCCCTTATATCTGTTTTCTCGAGTAGGCCGGGACACGTGAAACCCTGGTTGAATCTAGGAGGACCACCTCCTAAGGCTAAATATGATTTATGATCGATAGCGAACAAGTACCGTGAGGGAAAGGCGAAAAGAACCCCGGAAGGGGAGTGAAATAGAACCTGAAATCATGTGCCTACAATGAGTCGGAGCAGATTTATTCTGTGACGGCGTGCTTTTTGTAGAACGATCCAGCGAGTTACGCTCAGCAGCGTTAGGTTAAGTCATATGACGGAGCCGTAGTGAAAGCGAGCCTTAATAGGGCGATCAAAGTTGCTGGGAGTAGACCCGAAACCGGGTGACCTAACCATGGGCAGGTTGAAGCGTAGGTAAAACTACGTGGAGGACCGAACCAGGAAGAGTTGCAAATCTTTTGGATGACCTGTGGTTAGCGGAGAAATTCCAATCGAACCCGGAGATAGCTGGTTCTCCTCGAAATAGCTTTAGGGCTAGCGTCACGAACTACCTCATGGGGGTAGAGCTCTGATTGAGTAATGGTCCGCAAGGATACTGATCTCTGTCAAACTGCGAATACCATGAGAGACTACCGTGGCAGTCAGAACGGCGGGGCTAAGCTCGTCGCTCAAAAGGGAAACAGCCCAGATCGCCATCTAAGGCCCCCAAATCTATACTAAGTGGGAAACGATGTGAAAACGCATAAACAACCAGGATGTGGGCTTAGAAGCAGCCATGCATTTAAAGAGTGCGTAACAGCTCACTGGTCAATTGTGATTTTGCGCGGAAAATGTAACGGGGCTAAGTATAGTGCCGAAGATGCGAATTGAGCGTCATTTATGACGTTTAGTGGTAGAGGAGCGTTCCTCTCGCAGTGAAGCCGAGCCGGAAGGCCAGGTGGAGCGTGGGGAAGTGAGAATGCTGGAATAAGTAACTTTAAGGCAGGTGAGAATCCTGCCCACCGTAAGAGCAAGGTTTCCTGGGCTACGATTATCGTCCCAGGGTTAGTCGGGCCTAAGCCGAGGCGAGTAGCGTAGGCGATGGACAACGGGTTGATATTCCCGTACCGGCGAGATTGTTCCTCCATATGACGCGGCGTGATAACTAGAGCGGATTTTTGGCTATATCCGTCTAAGCAGGTAGTCCTCAGCAATGAGGGTGAGACGCGAATGAGAGTTCATGTAATGTGGACGATTCTAGTGAGTCAAGCTGACCAGAAAAGTAATGGAGTAAATAGATCTAGCCGCCCGTACCGCAAACCGACTCCGGTGCTCGGGTCGAGAAGACCAAGGTGTACGAGAGAACCCTTGTTAAGGAACTCGGCAATACAGCGACCGTAACTTCGGGATAAGGTCTGCCTCCTTCGGGAGGCCGCAGCAAAAGAGTTCATGCGACTGTTTATCAAAAACACAGGTCTGTGCTAACACGAAAGTGGATGTATACGGACTGACGCCTGCCCGGTGCTGGAAGGTTAAGGGGAGAGGTGCAAGCCTTGAACTGAAGCCCCAGTAAACGGCGGCAGTAACTATAACTGTCCTAAGGTAGAATGCTGCTTTAGTGAGGTGAAAGCCCTCTTCTCGTTTCCCTCTGTGCCAAGAGGTTTTGAGAAAAAATTTGGCCATATGCTGGAAACCCCGTGTATCCTGCACTAGTCAAAACTTGCTTGTACGGACTTTGTTCGGTACAATCAGGATTATGACTGATAATGTGACAGGTGCGGACAATCAGCAGGAAAGGCTTATCAAGCTTGGATGGGTTATTGGTTTTGTAGATGGAGAAGGATGCTTCTCAATCGGATTCGTGCGCCAAGTCGGTGATACGAATCGAAAAGGCTACAAGACTGGCTACCAAGTTGTTCATCGTTTTGTTGTGACTCAGGGAATAAAAAGCGCCGAGTCCTTAGAAGAACTAAAGTCCTTCTTTGGAACGGGTCGCATTATTACCAATAAAAGATACGACAACCACAAAGAGCATCTTGGTCAATTCATTGTTAATTCTCGTGATGGGCTTTTGGATAGGATTATTCCTTTCTTTGAGCAATATCCTTTACGCACGTCGAAACGGCACGACTTTGAAAAGTTTGCTGAGTGTGTGCGCAGGGTAAATCGTGGCGAACATAAAATGATTGATGGTTTAGTTGAGATTGCGCAAATTGTGCAAACAATGAACCGGCAAAAACCACGCGAAAGTTTGATAAGAATCCTCAGAGACTACACGCCAGACGCCGCGACAGCGGTAAAGATATAGTCCGAACTGTATGGCGACATACAGGTTATGACATACGTCATAACGACCATGTTGACAAGATATCAACAATATGGTTTAACGTTGAGCGAAATTCCTTGTCGGGTAAGTTCCGACCCGCACGAATGGCGTAACGATATGAACACTGTCTCAACAAGGGACTCGGTGAAATTGCAATACCGGTAAAGATGCCGGTTACCCGCTCCAAGACGGAAAGACCCCATGGAGCTTTACTACAACTTGGCATTGGGCCGAGTTGCAGCTTGTGTAGGATAGGTGGGAGACTTTGAAGCCAGAGCGCTAGCTCTGGTGGAGTCACCAGTGAAATACCACCCTGGCTGTTACTTTGTCCTAACCGATACCGCAATGTGCGGAGAAGGTTAACAAGATGCGATAGTTGCCGTAACGCAACATAGATCTTTTATCTATAACTCGAATCTATAAACGATTCACCTACATGCTTACGAGCAACTACTTTGTCTTGTTAGCTATCCTTCTCAATACATTCCGGTATCGGAACAGTGTCTGGTGGGTAGTTTAACTGGGGCGGTTGCCTCCTAAAGTGTAACGGAGGCGTTCAAAGGTTGGCTAGGTACGGATGGAAATCGTGCCGATAGTGCAAACGCATAAGCCAGCTTGACTGCGAGGCATACAAGCCGAGCAGGTACGAAAGTAGGAGTTAGTGATCCGCTGCAAAATTTTGAATGTGGAATCTGCAGCGCTCAACGGATAAAAGCTACCCTGGGGATAACAGGCTTATAGCTTCCAAGAGTTCACATCGACGAAGCTGTTTGGCACCTCGATGTCGGCTCGTCGCATCCTGGGGGGGAAGCACCTCCCAAGGGTTTGGCTGTTCGCCAATTAAAGCGGTACGCGAGCTGGGTTCAGAACGTCGTGAGACAGTTCGGTCCCTATCTGGAGTGGGCGTAAGGAAATTTGAGAGGATTGGCTCCTAGTACGAGAGGACCGGAGTGAACGAACCTCTGGTGTATGGATTGTTCTGCCAAGGGCATTGTCCAGTAGCTACGTTCGGTCGGGATAAGCGCTGAAAGCATATAAGCGCGAAACCCACCTCAAGATTAGATTTCCCATGAGACCCCAGAAAGACTATCTGGTTGATAGGCACTAGGTGTAAGCACAGTAATGTGTTCAGCCGAGGTGTACTAATCGGTCGATTGACTTTTTTACAATCTCTTGCGAGGAGATATTCATGCGCCTTAGAAGTTTACTTCCAAGGAAAAGAATATTGATCGCAAGAGAAATGAGATTCGACTAGCAGTTTGTGGTCGCTAGACCAAAAAAATTGTATGCCATTTTCTAACAACCGACACTCAATACCAAGAGTGCCGATACCACCGCTTCTCTACCCGAGAACGTTGAATTAAGCGCGTATTTAATTCAAACGAAGCGGTGATACCGGTGCTTTTGGCGCGGGGGATACACTGGTTCCCATCCCGAACACCAAAGTTAAGACCCGCTGCGGCGATGATACTCGAAAGGGGAAAGTAGCACGGTGCCGGACTGATCAAAAACCTGCCTAATCGGCAGGTTTTTGGCGTTTCGGAGTTACCTTAGTGCAGCAGGGTGGTCGGAGTGTTAATGGCTGGAGTGTTGGCAACTTAGGTAACATCTAGGGTTGTGGCACCGCTATCGAGTGCTTGGTAGCTGCTCGCGTTGGATACGCTCGAAATAGTACCTTGGCCCGTGTAGGTGGTAGCACCCTGGACAAAGGAATAACTGACGGCTATGCCTGGTTTACTCGCACTTTTCCCACCATAAATTATCACGCGTTTGATTGATGATACGGAGGCAGTTACGGTACTGGACGACTGTTGTAGCCCAGCAAGAGCTTAGAATACGTCGCGGGCTCTAGGATAAGCATCAGCATGCCAAGCGCGCATACAACGATAGTAATGCAGCCGATCGAACCAGCTAGCGACGATGACCGTTAGAAAGCTGGCACAAACGCCATAACCGTGCAGATGCCAGTAAACATATAACCCGTTGTACGATTGGTTTTTGGGTCGAGAGCGGTTTCAAATGCCATGGTCCCAGGATAATAACACATCACGCTTATGCTAAAAACACGGATACAAGCTTGTTGGGGCTTAGGGATTGAGTTCAGGCTGTGAACGGGGACGCTCAAACCTGTATATAATGACTACATGAGCAAGCCGCATGTCATTATTTTGGCTCCCGGATGGGGAGAAACTGCGGTTACGATGCGACCGTTGCGTCAACTGCTGGAGTCGAACGGCCATACGGTGGTGAGTGTAGAGCACTCGCGCCGGCGTTCGGGGAGTCAGCAGGAGGTAATGGCAGCGCGCGCTGATGATATTTTAGCGGTCGTGGCCGCCTATGATCAGACCGTTACGGTTATCGCACATTCATTAGGGGCCGTTGATGCCGTAGCGGCCGCACAGCGGTTGCCCGAGGTGTTTAGACACTTGATCTTGGTGAATCCGGCTGGAATTGCCTGTCCCATGGCAATGGCGCGGCTTATGGCGCGCTTTAGCCGCAAACTACTGCATGATCCCGCGGGGCAATGGCGGGTAGGGACTGGGTCTGCCATCAAAAATTTGCGGCTAGCTTATCTCGAAGGCTTGTCGGCCGCGGGGGCCAATTTGGATTCGGCGCTTCACGAACTTGTCGATAAGGACGTAAAAATTACGGTACTGGCTTCGGCCGAAGATGTGCTCTTTCGGTATTCCGACATTGATGGCCGGCTGGCTAAACATCCGCGCATTCAGTTGATAGAGATTACCGGTACCCATGACGCTATTCATCGGCAACCCGAACGTTATATCGATAACTTGCAGCAAATTTTGACGTTGATGTAGGTCTTGCCTGTTATTGACAGTAATCACGGCAATATTAGATCTTATTGCTTTTCTTAAGCAATAATTCTGCCTATCATCGATATATTGGCATTGATACTAAATAGAATTTAATTATGTTGCATTTATCTTGAGCTATGTGAACAACTTCACCCTATTCCCCCTGTAAGTAGGTAAATAGCATTATTTGGAAAATCAGCATAAACGTTATGTTTATCTCCAAAATGCTGTTGACTAAGCATAGCCAGTAAAGTGAGCGGGTTGAGCTTTGAATAACGACCGAAAGAGTTTGGTTCCTTTGGGAATGCACGCCGATCCAGTCGTACTAACCTCGGCTTTGGTGCCTGAGCCGGGGGACGGGTCGCCGCTGGAAACGCCGTCGATACCTCCGCCCCCGCGCGGAGCATTTCGGCCTTGGCGTTTGCTGGTGATAATTCTATGGGTGTTGTTAATTAGTGGCGCCGCTATCCGAGCGCAAAACCAGGTAAAGGGGCGCCCAGCACCGTGGTGTACCCCGGAATTAACGCGGCGCAACGCTCAGTGCTGGGTGACGCTGACGCCTGCTAGTGCCACTGCCACGCCGTTCGGTACATGTGTTGATGCTCTGGCGCCATTGCGGCCGGCTCATTCGATCTCGATGCCAGCTCTACGCCCGCCAGCCCCCCGGTATTCAAATGGTATCCAGTAGGGCGTAGGGGTTAGCGCTGTGCTTTGGCAGCCTGGAGCTGATACATCGCAATGCCCGCAGCTACTGAGACGTTGAGTGATTCTTTGCGCCCGGCCATGGGGATTTCCAAAACGACGTCGCAGGCAGCTTGGGTGGCGGGGCTGACGCCAAGGGATTCGTGCCCCAATATGAGGGCGCAATTGGCTGGCGGGGTGTAATGAAATATGTTGATTGCCCCTTCAGTCAGTTCTAAGGCAGCTACGACATAATGGTTATGTTGCAACTGTGTGATGGCGGTTGCAATATCGGCATAATATTCAAACGGCACCAGCCGTTCGGCCCCCAGCGCGGTTTTGCCAATCAGCTTGGCGGCTCGATCGGTAACGTAGGGTGGACGCAGGTCACCCACATACGTAGGGGCCGGAGTAGTCCCGACCAGAATTAGTTGGTCTGCTCCCGCCGCTTCGGCCGTTCGCCAGATAGCACCCACATTATGGGCGCTACGAATATTATCCAAGATGACAATAAAACTCATTGAAACCAATCATACACAGGTTATTACTCATTGGTATCCATATGACGATTAGTCGTTGGATATGATGCCTGCAAGCAGCACGATGAAGCATAATAACTATTGACAGCATAAGTAATTTGTGCTAGTATGTGCGAGCAATCAAACAGACAGGTGCTTTTGCCAAAGCTTTGCGATTGTAACGGAAGCTTTTTGGCAGAATAACTAAAGCGCTTGCCTAGGTGATTTTGGCACAATCTAGTTAATGGTAATGGAGTACTAAAACAATGGCAGGAACAGTGAAAGGTGGCCAGCGCGCCGCGATCACCAACAAACAGCGTTACGGCGCTCAGTTCTATGAGACGATTGGCCGCAAGGGTGGCCAGATTTCTAAGGGCGGTGGCTTTGCTACCAACCCAGATCTCGCTCGTATTGCTGGTGCCAAGGGCGGTCGCGCTTCGCGCCGTACCAAGTCACAAGACGCAGTCGCCTAATTCGCGACAAGTTTCAAAAACGACCCGCAAGGGTCGTTTTTGTTGTGGCTAATTGCCTGATAGGTTATTCGCGCAGGAGCTTATACGGCCTTAGTCTTGGTAGTAGCTCGCCAATTATTGTTTGCGGTGACTGCTGCGATGAGTTGAAAGTGATAGTGTCCGCGGGTCGAAAATGAGGCTGTTTTAGCTTCGACTCGAACTCGCTTAGCGTTTTGTATTTCCAGTCTGGATGTAACTGCTTGGCTTGCGTTAGGCGATGCTGGTAACGTTCGATGAGGACGCTGTCCGGTGCGGTCATTTCAATATTCATAAGGGCGTAGTTATGTGACATTGCCAGTTGGGCCAGGTGACTGTAAGTTGCTTCGTCCTCTGGCAGGGGCAATAGAGCTAAGATCGGGAGCTGGGCCCTAACGGCTGAGACCAAAGTATCAAACGTAATCTGCTGCGCTATTTGGCTATCACGGTTCCATTCGTAACCAGTGAGCTGTTTTTTGACGACATCAAAATCTACAAGATAGAGGCGGTCAATATGGCTTTGTAACAACGTGGCAATGGTGGATTTGCCGGCGGTCGAGACACCAAACAAGTTTATTATTAGTGAGGGTGGCATACCGGAAGTATACATGAGCGAAGCTAGGCGTTGGCGGTAACCTGTTCTGGATCGACCGGGGAAACCAAGCGGTTGTCATCGGAGACGTCGTAAGCACGGATAAACCGAGACACAATGGTGCGTTTTACGCGCCGGTCTTTGCGCCAGTTAACCACCCATTTGGCGCCGCAAGCAAAACAGCCATAGGCATCGCGACCGCGCTGGAGGCTGAAATTGTTGCAGTCGGGGCAGGTGGCGCGCTTGGTTAGCCAATCATCGTAACTCGCAATGGCGGCGGCCACGTGGTCTTCGTTGATTGTGACACCAAAGCGGGGAGCCAGGTCGCGGGCGATATCCCAGGCTTCCATTTCCATGCGGAGCAGTTCCATATCGTACTTATAAATGCGGTGGCCGAGGCGGGCGTGTCCGAGCTCATGAAGCAGAGCCAAGCGGCCGTTGTTGGTCTTAATGCGCCGCGCATCGTAGGTAATGGTTCGGGTCGTGGGGGACCACATAAAATAGTGGCCGGTAACAAATGTTTGATCTGGGAAATTCTGTAGGAACTCCAATGCTCACCCTCCGCAGTTGATCGTGTTTGTAATCATACTGTGGACGTTAGCAGAGTGTCGAGCATAAGCATTATGTAGATAACGTGGTACGATCTGTGCTATGAAACTCACTCAAACTGGTGCTGCCATTATTGCTCATCGTGGAGCTTCGGCCGACGCGCCGGAGAATACACTCGCCTCGTTTGAGCTGGCAATTGTCCAAGGGGCCGAATGGATCGAGTTTGATGTCCGGCGCTCGCTCGACGGCATTCTCTTTATTCATCACGATCCAAATAGGGGGTCTGCGGTGCTCGCTAAACTAACTTTCGAGCAGATCAAAGATCTACCGGGCGGTGAGACAATACCGACCTTCGAGCAACTCCTGCGCGCAGTTCAAGGACGCGTTAAGCTAGATATTGAGCTGAAGGAGGCAGGATTTGAGGCAGAGGTGGTGGCTACGGCGCGTAAGTTTTTTATGTATGACGAAATCATTGTGACGTCGTTTTTGGACGATGTTCTTGCCAAAATAAAAGCTATCGATTCCAATATTCGGACTGGCCTTCTCGTGGGAAGGCAACTCAATCATCAAGATCCCTTGCGGCAATTGCCGGATTTATTTCCTGGAGCGCGGGTGCGCCGGATTGGCGCCCATTTCGTGGCCAGTCATTATTTGTTTGGTGACGTTTTATATCGTTGGTTATTGCGCCGTTCGGGTATTCCTGTCGTAATGTGGACAATTGATAACCCGAGTTTGATTCGTCGTTACCTGAGGGATCCGAACGTGGTGGCCATTATTACCAATCGTCCGGCGGTCGCTCTCAAGCAAAAAGCGGAGTTTGACAGGCGAAAAGCTATCTCATAGGTTGACATTATTGATATAATGTGCTACATTTAGTTATCGTCTAACTTTGGTTAGAGTGAGGGTGATGACCGGTGACGGGGCTTTAGCGGTGCAAGTACGAGTGCTCACCTCCTTGTTATTTGTGTCTGTCCAAAGCCCCGTCTCCGGTCGTAGAACGAAAAGATCCAACGTTGCTTGGGTGTCGGCCCCCTCCAGGTGTCCGCTCCTCGGCAACGTCGGGTCTTTTTTGTGTTTATGCGCTTACGCTTGTACGCGCGAGGAGTTATAAGGTATAACCAGATCACAAACAAGGAGCCACGAGTGAAGCGCGACACAGTAAAGACGATTGCGGGTATTATCGTTATCGCGGCAATTGTAGTGGCAACCTATTTCTACGGCAATCACCAGCGTCAGCAGCAGCTGCGCCAGGAGCAGGCTTTACGCCAGCAGCAGCAAACGACTACATCCCCGACGGCTACGACAGCGCCAGCGTCGGTGGCGACGGTGTCTGGCTCTGGTACGGCTCCGGTAGCATCAGTCCAGCCGAACGCCATTCAAGGAAGTGGCGCGGCTACGCCTACGGCCACAGCTAAGGCAACGGCTACGCCAATCGCAACGCCCACGGTCACCCCGGTGGCAACTTCAAACTCATCGGTTTCGATTTCTCAGGGGACGCTGGCGCCGGCGCCAGGAGCTGGTACTCAGCCATTGGCCGATACAGGTTCTGGGCTGTCAACAGCGCTTCAAGTATCGCTCATTGCTCTGGCTAGTATCTTCCTTGTCCGTAGCCGCCGCGGCGTTGCGCTGGCCCTGCGTAGCAACCGCTCGTAGCCTCAAAACCGGGTTTAGTTTCGGATACGCCCATCTGGTTGCCAGGTAGGCGTGTTTTGGGGTAGAATAGGGGCAATCACTCGTCTGGCCAGAAGAGTGAAATTTTTTTGAAAGGAGATGTATCACGTTCCCGCTTGGCCGCTAACGCGGGGCGGGACTCAAGCGTGATACAACTTACAACAATGGCTACAGCAAAAGAAATGACGATGGAAGATCTGCTCGCCGACTCACAGGTGGGTGCGATGCAGGTTGGCGACGTCGTCGAAGGCAGCGTAATCGCTGCTGAGAAACACGAGGTCTGGCTTGATCTCGGTCCTCGCGGAACCGGCCTGGTGGTTGGTCGCGAAATCGAGCATTCACAGGACATTAACCCCGGCGATACTATTTCGGCATCGGTTATTGATCCTGAAGATGAGCGCGGTTATGCCATCCTCAGTTTGAAGAAAGTGGCCAAAGAAAAAGGCTGGGAGTCGCTCGAAGAGCGATACGCTGCTGGCGAAATCTTTGGGGTTATGGCGTTTGACGCTAACAAGGGCGGTTTATTGATCGAAGTTGATGGTATTCGTGGCTTCTTGCCAGTATCGCAGCTATCGGCCGAAAACTATCCGCGCGTGTCCGGTGCCGATAAGGACGAAATTTTGCACCGTTTGAACGGCCTGGTTAATAAGACCCTCAACGTGCGTGTACTCGACCTGAACCGCCGGGACAATAAGCTGATTCTTTCTGAGAAGGCAGCCAAGCGCGAAGACACCGAAGGCAAAGTTGCCAAAATGAAGGTAGCTGACACGGTTACGGGTCTCGTTACGGGTGTAGTCGACTTTGGTATCTTCGTAAATGTAGATGGAGTCGAAGGCCTCGTCCACATTTCGGAGATTGCTTGGGACCGCGTTGATAATCCGTCGAGCTACGTCAAAGTGGGCGACAAGGTTCAGGCCAAGATTATCTCGATTGACCGCGACAAGCTCAGTTTGTCGATGAAGCAGCTCACTCCTGACCCGTGGCTGCGCGATGCCGCTGCCTACAGCGTGAGTGATCAAGTCGAAGGCAAAGTTACCCGCATTACGCCCTTTGGCGCGTTTGTCCAGGTAACTCCTGCCATCGAGGCACTGGTTCACATTTCGGAGCTGTCCGACACCCACGTCGAAGACCCGTCGACGCTTGTGAAGCTTGGTGAAACCAAGAAGTTCCGCATCATTGCCATTGATGCTGAAGCTCATAAGCTAAGCCTGAGCCTCAAGAGCCCTCGTAAAGCCGACGAGAAGACCGAGAAGTAGTTTGACTGTCACGCGTGGACATGTGCCGCTTCGGCGCTGCCGGGCCTGCAGAACACAGCTACCCAAAAGCCAACTAGCACGCTGGGTGATTCGGGAAGGCCAATTATTGGCCGACCCCACCCAGGTGCTAACCGGGCGCGGGGTTTATACTGATACTGATGCCTGCGCGGCTAAACTGCCCAAAATGATCAAAGGATTAAAACGTTAGGAACGACCATGGCCGATACAGCCTCCGCTACAACTCCGATTATCATTCCCGAAGTTATTGCGGTGAGTGATTTTGCCGCTGCTCTTGGCCTGCCGGTCACCAAGGTGATCGGTGAGCTTATGCGTAACGGCGTTATGGCAACCATTAATGAGCAAATCGACTTTGATACGGCGGCGATTATTGGCGCCGATTTAGGTTTCGAAATTGAGGCCGAGGCCGCTCCCGAGCCGGAAGTTCGCGCTGCCAAAGTAAAACTCGCCGAAGGCGAAGGCGAAAACCGGCCGCCGATCGTGACGGTTATGGGTCATGTTGATCATGGCAAAACCTCGCTGCTGGATGCTATTCGCACCACCACTGTGGCGGCCAAAGAGTCGGGAGGTATAACGCAGCATATCGGCGCGTATCAGGTCAAACGAGCTGACCGCTGGATTACATTCTTGGATACACCTGGTCACGAGGCGTTTAGCGCCTTGCGCCAGCACGGCGCACGCATGACCGATGTGGCCGTGATTGTGGTGGCTGCCGATGACGGTGTGAAGCCGCAGACCAAAGAGGCAATTCGCCACGCTCAAGAAGCTGGCGTTAAGCTCGTAGTGGCGATCAACAAAGTTGATAAAGAGGGCGCTGATCCGGTTCGCGTGCGCCAAGAACTCACAGAGCTAGGATTGCAGCCAGAAGACTGGGGCGGTTCAACCGTTACGGTCGATGTGTCGGCTAAATCTGGCGAGGGAATCGAGAAATTGCTCGATATGGTTCTGCTGGTCGCTGATATTGAAGACTTGCGGGCGCGACCGGACGGTCCGAGCGAAGGCGTCATTATCGAAAGTCACTTGGATGCTGGCCGTGGTCCCGTAGCATCGGTGCTGGTCCAAAACGGGCAGTTGCGTGTCGGTGATTATCTGGTGGCTGGTGCGACCTACGCCAAAGTTCGTAGTCTTGGTGATTATCGCGGCAGGCGTATTACCATTGCCAATCCGGGTATGCCCGCAGTGGTAACCGGGTTTAAGGCTGTGCCTGCGTTCGGCGATGTTTATCGCACCGAGACGGGCGAAAAAGTCGCGCGCGAAGCTTCGGCAGCATCGGCTCGTCACTTACAGGCGAAAAGCTTGGGCGTAAAGAAGATTGATGCCTCACAGCTTACGGCTGCCATTCACGCCGGCAATGTCAAAGAACTCAATGTCGTGGTAAAAGCTGACGTCCAGGGCTCACTTGAGAGTTTGCACGAACAGCTGGCGAAACTGCGCAACGACGAAGTCGCGGTCAACATTGTGAGCTCGGCCGTGGGCGATATTTCGGAGTCGGACATTGCTTTTGCAAAAACCGCCGGGGCCATCCTTATTGGGTTTAACGTTGGTATGAGCTCAAGTCTGAAGGCTATCGCCAACCGCGACAAGGTAGCGGTACGCTTATACAAGGTAATTTATGAGCTCACCGACGATTTGCGCGAGGGCCTCGAGGGCATGTTGGCGCCAGAAATTGTTGAAACTGTTGTGGGCGAACTCGAAATTATGGGTGTCTTTAAGACAACTAAAACTGCGGTTGTTTGTGGCGGTAAAGTCACTAAGGGCCGCATTGCTCCTAAAGAGACTATGCGAATTATGCGCAAAAAAGAGTTGTTGGGGACCGGGATGCTGTCCAACCTGCAGCGCGACAAGCAAGACGCTCGCGAAGTGTTTGAAGGTGAGATGTGTGGTATGAGTGTGACGACCACGGTCGCTATCGAAATTGGCGATACGCTGGAGTTTTATACCACCGAGTCTAAAGCCCGAACCTTAGACGCGTAAGCAAAACTATGAGCTCACAACGCGTCGCCAAAGTTGAAAGTCTGATTCAGCAAACCGTAGCTGCCGAAATCCGGGATTTGCTGGCGGGCGATTCGGCGCGCATTACAATTACCCGGGTTGATGCCGCTCCAGATCTACGCAGTGCTATTGTTTGGATCGGTTTGCTTGGCACCGAGGCGCAAACCGTTCCCTTGTGGGAGCGGTTGGTAGGTGCGCGCAACATTTTGCAGGCCGGGGTATCTAAGCGTCTGACGATGAAATATTCACCCCAGCTACATCTTCGCCAAGACACTGGCGGGGCCTACGCGGCTGACATCGAGCGATTACTGCGATCTCAACCGGATTTATAGCCTTTCTATAGATAACGCTTATGGTATAATCGCCTTAACTAAGTGGTAATATACCGTGGCCGCCGAAACTACTGCCCCCGAAGTTCATGCATATACGCAGGCCGAGCTTGCGAGTCCTGCGACTATTGAGTCGATTAAGACGAAGCTTGACACGGTTGATCAATCGAACGAAGCGGCCATTGATGCCGCGATTCTGGACCTTGAGCAGACGGGTGTTTTGGGGCGTGACGAAAGTGAAAATGCCAAGCCCGACAAGATTTTTGGCGGAACTGAGCTGGTTAGTAATACGTCAAACGCCGAAGTTAACCGCCGCGTCGCCGAGCTTCGTACCAATAAAATCAACCACGTTTCAACTCGCTTTGCCGCGGGGGTGCAGACTAAGTACGAGGGATCAGAGCCCGAAAACGTTGGCGCAGCGCTAGCCGGCTTGTTTGCCGAGAAGTATTTGGCGGGCGAAGTGGAACTGGCGCAGGTTAGCCGCCGCGACGGCACGGGCCGCAATGCCAGAACTGTTCGCACTATTGAGCCAAAGCTCACCAATGTAGACCCGCTCGCCAAAGCCAATGACTTGGTAGTAGCGAATTATTTGGCCGTTTTAGATCCTGAGCAAAAGGCCAAGTTTCAGGAGGCCATTGGGGCCAATTTTGACCAGCTCGTAGCTCAGCGAACGGCTCAAGAACGTCGCACCAGTCAAATCCATCAAGCCGAACGACAGGCTGCAGCCGAGCAAAAAGCGCAAGATGAAGCCGAAAAGCAGTTCATGCAAGAACGCGACGCTTGGCACGCAGCAGCCAAAGAAGGCCGAGATATTATTAAGACTTCCAGCCCCGATATTCAAAAGGGCTTTGAGACGCGCTTAAAAGCTGCTAAGACTGAAGCCGAAAAAGAGCAAATTGATATCGAATTCGACGAAATTGCGGTCCAGGCCCTCAATGCCTCAAATCAGCATAAAGCTGAGCAAGCGGCGATTAGGCAACAGGCGCTGGCTGAGCAGGCACGTGAAGCGGTGATTACGGCGCACGAAGACGCGGTTGGACGGGCGGCAGAGGCAGAAACGCGGGAGGCTCTCCCTAAAACGGCGAAAGCGCGCGAAAAGAAGCTTGATGCGTTACAAGATGCAGCTATCGAAATGGACGCTGACCGGAGTATTGATGTGGGATTGGTTGAAAATCAAAAGCGGATCGATGCGGCAAATGAGCACGCCAAAAACATGCTTGATCCTGAATATAAAGCTAAGCACGACATAACTGAAAAACTCACGACCGCCTACGAGACTCGAATAAATGCGGCTACCAACGATCGTGACAAAGCAGAGCTGGCCGCGCTCCGTGACAAAGAAATTGCTGACGAAACTCGAAAAATCGATGCGGCTCGTCCTAATCAATTGACGATGGCCGAACTGGCGGCCAAGCAAGTCAAAGACGCGGAAGACAAGACGGCATTT
Organism: Candidatus Saccharimonadota bacterium; assembly: GCA_019352195.1. GTDB lineage: Bacteria > Patescibacteriota > Saccharimonadia > UBA4664 > UBA4664 > JACAFG01. The sequence continues at coordinate 20,079 of JACAFG010000009.1, forward strand.
GATGATCAAATTAACCGTCTCGGTGCCGCCAAGGCTGACAAAGAAGCCGCCTATGACCAAGCGATCAAAACCGACAACGAATACTTTGGATCGGCCGACGCGCTCAAAGTTGGCGCTGAATACGACGCTCGTATTGCCGCCGAAACCAATCCGGTACTTATTAATGAACTCAAAACGGCTCGTGAAAAAGCCATGGCTGATACTAGAGAGGCTGCCCTAGCCAAAAATAAGGCCGAGGTGGCGCTCAAGATGGAAGCTCTAGCTGTAGGCACGCAAATGCGTGACGCCATAGCTAAAAAGGAAGTGGCTATAAACGCGCTTGTTATGAGTGATGACAACGCCGAGGCTAAGGCCAAAGCTCGTCACGACGAGCTCCACATGAGCGCTATGCCGTTTTTGGAAAAACGAACCGGTGGCTTATTTGGGCGCAACCGTGGTCCGAAAGTGGTGGAACGTTATTATCGTGATCCCACGAATGACAATTTAGTGATGGTAGAACGCCGTCGTCGAAAAACGGGTGAATTTATCAGTCAGACGCTCATTACGACCGAACGGCCGCTGCGCATGCGTCAAACGATGGCCGATAACATTACCATTGCGCCGCGCGAAATTTCTAAGGCGATGAAAGACATTCGTCAGGCCGATAGGTCGCACATGATTGGCGCTGGTATGGGCGGACTCAGAGACCGTATTAGTCCAACGCCTGGTTTGGGTAGCGCGTTTACTGGTGACGGCACCGGCCGAAAGCCGGTTGGGGCCGATCAGGTGTACGGCGCAGATGCGACTAAAATGAAGAAACGCGGTGCTATCAGCAAACGTGGCGGTTTCTTGTTTTGGCTAACTGGTCGCTAACGAAGACCTAGGACAAATTCAGCCGACGTCATTTCTCGTTTACCGGCCGGCTTGAGGCTATCGATGCCGAGCACGCCATCGGAGGTGCCAATACAAAGGCTGTGCTTGTCATGGCGGACCTCGCCTTGGTTCATGACTGTTCCATCTTCAACATGAGCGGCGGTAATTATGACATCGCGGCCAGCAATTTGGGTATACGATCCAGGCCAACCTAAATACGCTCTAATTTCTCGTTCGAGTCTGGCGGCAGACTTGCTGAAGTCGAGTTGGCCGTCGGCCTTGGTGATGCGTTCATCGGTGGTAACTTCGGCCTCATCTTGTGGTTTTGGACGTGCGTGACCGTTTAAAATAGCAGGTAGCGTCGCCAGTAGCAGGCCAGCGCCATCGGCTTGTAACCTAGTGGCCAGTTGGGATTTTGATTCGTTGCCCGAAAGTTCAAACTTCGACTGAGCCCATACGGGGCCGGCGTCCATTTTGGTGACGAGCTGCATAATGGAGACCCCGGTATGCGTGTCGCCTTCGCGAATGACGCTTTCGACGGGGATTGAGCCGCGATGTTTCGGTAGCAAAGAGGGGTGAATATTGATAATGCCACGCGGAAAAATATCGATAATACGTTGCGGAATAATTCGGCCATAGGCTACTAGCACACCAATTTCGGCGCCTAGATCGTTCAGCTGCTCGGCAATGTCGGCGGGTCGGTTAGGCAACAGTACGGGGATGTGATGTTGACTGGCGACGGTCTCGATCTCGAGTTCACGCTTGGTGCGGGAGTTGGCATCGTGATGGCTGGCTACAACCGCTGCCACCTCATAACCAGCGTTGATGAGCGCCGTAAGGGTTGGCGCTGTTGTGGTAACACCGGTGGCGAGACGTTCGTTGCCAAAAAAGACGATCCGGGTTGCCACTAGTGGGTCTCGCCGCGCGAAGCGATGGCCTTGGCAGCTTCGGGGGGTGGAAGGGGTGAGAACTTGCCGTCGGCCTCAAGACGGTACAGGTTGTGCGGATCATTGACGCGGTCGACAAAGACAATGCCGTTGGTATGATCGATTTCGTGTTGGAAAACGCGAGCCAAAAAGCCGGTGGCGGTGAGCCGAACTGGCTTACCTTCGAGGTTGATGGCTTTGATTTTTACCTTGGTGTAACGCTTAACCGAGCCGTAAATATCTTTCACACTGAGGCAGCCTTCAAGGTCTTCTTCGAGCTCGCCGTCGGTTTTGACAATTTCGGGATTAATAAACACGCCAAAGCTTTTGTCGGCTTTGTTGTCAAAGTCGTGGCGTACAACGATGATGCGTTCGAGCAAGCCAACTTGAACGGCGGCCAGCGCGGCGCCGAATTCGTGCTCGCGGCCAGCCTCCCATTCGAGGGTTGCCTCGATCATACCTTCAGCAATTGCTTGGGCTTCGGCGCTCACGGCCCCAATGCGTCGGCTCTTGGTACGCAGGCGCTCATCGGGCAAGGTAATAATGTCTTTGGCTGTCATAAGGCTATTTTACCGGGCGAGACGGGACTTGTCGAAGTTTTAAGCGTTGACAACATTTTGGCTACCCGGCATAGTGACGAAACTTATTCGATCGAGCACAGGGAGACAAGCGCCATGTTGTTGAGTAAGCGTGAAGACTGGCGGCAATTGCGCGGTCTAGTCGGCGGCATGGCCGTTCATTATTGGTACGAACAGACCGCCGTCGGCGAGCTGTTGCGGGTGGAAATTAAAGATGGCACCTTGACGATCTGGACAGCTTGGCGGGTGGTGACAACTGGCTCCAACGATGATGGCCCTGACCGCTGGGGGGACGTCTTGATCGGTCCGGTGAAGTTTTTTGACTACGAGCTGGACTGGGGTAGTGCCCTTCTTGGTGAGGATGGATCCGTGAACGTAACGGTCCGTGATATGGGAATGGTAACCCTGTACCCGTTGGGCCACGATCCATACGACCGTACGATGATGTTGGCCTTGGCGCCCGTTTTGGACTAGTTCGATTGTTCGACGCCCCGCAGGCCTTTGGCCTGGGGGGATCGTTGTTTAGAGGAGGTTAATGGGGTCAAGGTCCGCGCTCCAGCGGTCGTGTGGGAGGTTAGCGGCCACGCTGACGAGCTTGGTGCGCTCTGATGACTTAATACTCATCAGCCAGACAAACTTGCCCCCACGGGTCTCTAAAAAGGCTGGAGCAGGGCCATCCACATCAAAGCCGCGACGCCTCAGATCGGTGGCAAAAACGTCGGCCTCGGCGCTGACTGCGTCGCGAGAGGAGCCGGTAAGCTCTAATTTTAGTAAATATGTGCTTGGCGGATACCGTAATGACGCGCGTTCAGCTAATTCGGCGACGGCAAAGGTGTCGTAGTCACCGGTTGATGCGGCCACAATAGCGGGGTGCTCTGGGCTATAGGTTTGAATGATTACTTGGCCAACGCGGTCACCGCGACCCGCTCGTCCGCTCACCTGGGTGATGAGCTGAAACGTGCGTTCGGCGGCGGTAAAATCGGGTAAATGGAGCATGGTATCGGCTGAGATAATGCCAACGGTATCAATGTTGGGCAAATCGAGACCTTTGGCGATCATTTGCGTGCCAATGAGGATGTCGAGTTCTCCGGACTGGAGTTGCCGGTAGACTTCTTTGATGTGCGGTAAGGTGGCCGAATCACGGTCGAGTCGGGCCACACGGGCCTCAGGCCATAATTTTTCTACTTCCGCCTCAATCCGTTTGGTGCCGCCACCCAGTAACTTGAGGTCAGCCGCGCCGCATTCGGTGCAGACGGCGGCAGCGGCGAGACGAAAATTACAGTGGTGACAGATCAGACGCATGAGGTCGGCATGAAAGGTGAGGGGCAATTGGCAATTGGGGCAGATCGTGACGTGACCGCAGTTGCCGCACACTTGGCTCGAGGCCGATCCGCGCCGATTAAGGTACAGCAAACTCTGCCGGCCGGCGGTCATGGTGGCTTCGATGGCGGCTACCAAAGGTTGAGTAATAAATTTACTCACGGTGAATAAATCCTTATTGCGCAGATCGATGATTGTGGCTTGAGAATGGGCAATAGCGTTGGCGCGTTTCGTGAGACGCACATAATTAATTCGGTGTTCGTTGGCTAAAAACAACTCCCCCAAACCGGGGGTGGCAGACCCCAAAATGAGACGAGCGCCGGTAATTTGGCTTAGTTTGGCGGCGGTAGTGACGGCGTGATATTTGGGATGTTGCTCTTGTTTGTAGCTGGTCTCATGGCATTCATCGACAATAATAAGTCCGAGCTGATGCACCGGTAAAAACAGCGAGGACCGAGGGCCAACAATAACACGCGTTTGACCCGTAGTTACCGCGCTACTGGCAGCGGTGTAAGCGGCGTGGCGTTCCGCTTCAGTGAGCTTCGAATGGGTGGCAATGACGAGCGGTCCAAAGGCGGTTTCAAACTGACCCACCAGTTGGGGGGTGAGCGTAATTTCGGGAACCAAAATTGTGACCGATTGACCGGCGGCCAAGGCTTCGGCGGCAAGCTCTAGATAGAGCCTCGTCTTACCGGCCCCAGTAACACCGTGTACTAGGTGCGTGCGCCCAGTGGAAGCGCGAATGTTAGCGAGGGCGGCGGTTTGTTCGTCGGTGAGCGGCGCGGTCGGCAGGCCTTGAGTCTCAATTACGCGGGGCTTTCGCTCGCGGTGGGTTTTGCCCAGTCCCGAGGGCAGCAAGGTGCTGAAGACGCTCGAAAGGCTGGCGGCGTAATAGGTGCTCATCCAGCCAGCCAGCGACAGTAAAGAGGCGGGAATTGGTGGCGCTTCGATGACGGCGGTGATGCTTCGGGTTTTGAACTCCGGCTGGGCGACCACGGCCATAACCACGCCACTTGATTTGCGCGGTCCCAGAGCGACCGTCACCAGTTGACCGATTGCGAGGAGTGCGTCGTGATGATACGTAAAGCGTTCAGCCGCGCCTGTGTAGGTTAGCGGGGCGATCTCGAGATAAATGCGCTCATCACTCATGTGCTTAGTATAGATGAAAACGACAATGGCCCCATTCGGGACCACGGTCGTGGTGGGATGGGGCCGAGGGATCAGTGGGGGACGTCGCTGTCGGCGGCATTGATGCCGGCGGCGTACTGACCGAACAGGTCTTGCAGGCTCATGGCCTTCAGAGTGGCCAGTTGATTGGGGTCGATTTTGGGTGGATCGTCCCAACTGCAGGTGGTCTTGCTGACCCAGGACTCTGAGGTGCAGCTCGGCATTTTGCGGTAGACGCTCACGGCATCAGTGCTGAGCACGAGAACTGGGTGGCCACGCAGGGCGGTGTTGTCGATGTGAGTCGCCAGGACCGGGAGTCTGATGCTCTTACCCCCAAAGTGAAAGGTGACGGGGTAGACCAGCGGCGAACTGGTGCCAGGCGAGGTGTCCCCGCCGTTGCAGACGATCGACCGGTAGCAGTTGATGTTGGTGTCGGCTCCTCCGACAGGTCGGCCGACCGAGATCGTGATGGGCTTCGACATGTCGTAACCCATCGCCTTCAGGTAGTCGGTAATCGTGATGTTTTGGCTGACCGCCTGGGAATTGAGATTGATTTTGGCGTTCATCCTATTATCCAGCTGGATGAAGATCCGGATGACGACAATGCCGAAGACGAGGAAGAGAATCTCGGCTATGACAACGGAGGGAACTTTGGTGAATTTCCGCCGGGGCTTGGGAGTCGGAATGTCGCCCGACGGCAGGTCGGAATGCCTGGAAAGCGTTTCGTTCATGAATTGTCCTAGGGTACGGGCGCAGAAAGCGCGATGGAGGGCGTAGTGATGTTATGACAATTATTACTCAATTAGTCAATACTTACGTAATGGCTCAATACCTTCGCAACATCTAGAAACCAAAAGTGGCAGCTGCCAAACTGTAGTTATCGTCAAACAACTATAGGAGCAGACTGCCATGTCA
>JACAFG010000010.1 GCA_019352195.1 Candidatus Saccharimonadota bacterium
CGCGACATCGGCCACCGACGCGTCGCGTGGCATGTTGACCGTCTTGGAAATCGCGCCCGAAATGAACGGCTGAACCGCCGCCATCATTCGCACGTGACCCATCGGCGCAATCGAACGATCGCCCATGGCACAGTCAAACACGCCGTAGTGGATGTTCTTCAGGCCAGGCGCGTCCACCACGTGACCATGCTGACCGATGTAGGCGATGATGGCCTCCACCTGATCGGACAGATAACCAAGCGACTTCAGCGCCCGCGGTACCGTCTGGTTGACGATCTGCATCGATCCGCCGCCCACCAGTTTCTTGAACTTCACGAGCGCCAGATCCGGCTCGATGCCGGTGGTGTCGCAGTCCATCATGAGACCGATCGTTCCGGTAGGAGCCAGCACCGACGCCTGCGCGTTGCGGTAGCCGTACTTCTCACCGGCAGCGATGGTCTTGGTCCAGGCCGCGGCGGCCAAGGCCAAAATCACCTCGTCATTCGTACCGCGAGAATGAACCTTGCTGTTGGCATCCGCGTGCTTGCGGATTACGCGCTTGTGCGCCTCGGCGTTCGGGGCGTACTTCGCGTAGGGACCAACCACGCCCGCAAGAACGGCGGACTGGTGGTAGCTCGTCGCCTGCATCAGCGACGTGATAGCCGCGGCCAGCGCCCGACCCCCATCGGAATCGTAGGCGTGACCAGTGGCCATGAGCAGAGCACCCAGATTGGCGTACCCGATGCCCAGCTGGCGGAACTGGTGCGTGGTATCGGCGATCGGCTGCGTCGGGAAATCGGCGAAGCAGATCGAGATATCCATGGCGGTGATAACAAACTCCACCGCCCGGGCAAACTTCGCCCCGTCGAATACACCGTCGTCACCCAAGAACTTCATCAGGTTGAGCGACGCCAGGTTGCAGGACGAGTTGTCCAGGTGCATGTACTCGCTGCACGGGTTGGAGCCGTTGATACGACCGGACTCCGGGCAGGTATGCCAGTCGTTGATCGTGTCGTCGTACTGGATGCCAGGGTCAGCGCAGTCCCAAGCCGCCGCAATGATTTTGCCGAACAGCTCACGGGCGTCGACCGTTTTGATGGTCTCGCCAGTTACGCGAGCCCGCAGCCCAAACGAATCGCCATTTTCGACCGCCCGCATGAACGCGTCGCTCACTCGCACCGAGTTGTTGGCATTCTGGTACTGCACGCTGATAACGTCATCACCGCCCAGGTCCATGTCGAAGCCGGCGTCGCGCAGCACGCGGATCTTGTTCTCTTCCTTCACCTTGGTCTGGATGAACTCCAGGATATCGGGGTGGTCGACGTCCAAGATAACCATCTTGGCCGCCCGACGGGTTGCGCCGCCGCTCTTGATGGTTCCCGCCGAGGCGTCCGCCCCGCGCATGAAACTCACCGGACCAGACGCCGAACCGCCCGATCTCAGCAGCTCATTGGACGATCGAATCCGCGACAGGTTCAAACCCGCGCCGGATCCACCCTTGAAGATGAGACCCTCTTCGCGGTACCAGTTGAGAATGGCGTCCATCGTGTCTTCGACACTGAGGATGAAGCAGGCCGAAACCTGCTGCGGGTCATTGGTGCCGACGTTGAACCACACCGGCGAGTTGAACGCGAACACCTGATGCAACAGCATGTGGGTGAGTTCGTGATCGAAGATCTCTGCATCTTCCTCCGTGGCGACGTAGCTGTTGGCCTTGGCGGCCTCCAGATACTTGCCGACCACCCGGTCGATGAGCGTCTTCAGGCTCGACTCACGCTCCGGCGTGCCCACCGCACCCCGAAAGTACTTCGAGGTCACGATGTTGGTGGCGTTGATGCTCCAATCAGCCGGAAATTCCACGCCGCGCTGCTCGAAGTTGATCGAGCCGTCGCGCCAATTGGTCAGCACCACATCGCGGCGCTCCCAGGTCACTTCCTCGTAGGGATGGACTCCAGCGGTGGTGTACAGGCGCTGGAGTTTCAGGCCCTTGCTGCCTTTCGGCGCCGTCTGGCGATGATCGAACTCGCTGAACGCCGCCGAACCCGGCCGAGGTACCTTTCGGGCCGGCGTCTCTATCGTTGCAGTCATTACGTCACTTCCCCTTCCTGCCGATTTGGCAGAACGTTGGTTTGTTCTGCCGGCTCAAAGCAGATGGATTTTCGTCATTGTGAGCGATCGGGGCACCGGCACCCTCCACCGGTTCCCCAATCGCTCACAACCACGTCCATCATCTGTGACGTAAACATAAACTCGTATTATCAATGAGCAGGTTACTCGCTCCGCGAATGATTTTTGGGCTCCAGCTTCCATTTGGAAGCTAGTTTGGGGCACATTTAAGCAGTCCCCCTAACTAGCCGCCAACAACATATCCTACATCGGCCGCGTTCGTAGTTTACGCAGTTCGGCCTCAAAACTCGCAACATCGGTAAAACTGCGATAGACACTGGCAAACCGCACGTAAGCCACGTCGTCGAGTTCAAACAGCTTCACCATCACCAGCTCTCCAATTTCGGTTGACGAGATTTCAGCCTCACCCCGGCTGCGCAAGTCGCGTTCAATTTTGCCAATAACGTCTTCAATGGCCGCAATCGAAATGGGCCTTTTCTCTACCGCTCGATAGATCCCCGAGGCTACTTTTTCGCGGTTAAACAATTCGCGACGCCCGTCTTTCTTAACAATGGCCAGTGTTGGCTGCTCCATACGCTCGTAAGTTGTAAAACGCGCTCCGCAACGCAAGCACTGACGCCGCCGTCGAATCGTGGCACTGTCGTCTAAATCGCGCGACTCAATCACCCGCGAATCGACAAAATCGCACTCAAAACACTTCACTCCAGCCACCCTCTTTCCATCGTAACCGCTACATGTGGTGTACGTTGTAGCTAGTATAGCGCTAGGCTTGCCGTGAGCGTCAATGCCTTCATGTTTTGCCTTAGCCAAGCAATAATTCAAATATATACCATTAGCGTAATAAAACTTATCCACAACGCTATATGCAGACATGACTTGGGGCCAACCAAATACAAGTGTACCCGGTTGGCCCCAATAGCAGTGTCAGGCCGAAGCTGCGGACAGCCGCCGACGTGGCGGTCGAGACCGGCTCACACGCGCTATGGCCGCGTGAGCCGCTTTGGCGGTGCCGAGCGCCGCCACAACCTCAGGGTGATGCAGCGCAGCGGCGTTGTCACCCAAAATACCACCTTCAATGGCTCGAAGCTGATCGAACAGCGCCCGGTGTTCCATGGCGAGGGTCGAGAGCGGAATACCCCGAATGGCAGCGTCGAGAACTTCGCGACGCGTGGCATCTGAATCGAAGACAAACATGCTGTCGAGCACGTCTTCTTGATTGCCGAGCTGGCCGTTGATCACCTTGTGGAATTGCTTCACCGTCATGCGCCGGGAAAAAGCGTATTGCATCCAGAAGATGACTTGCTGCGGCCCAAATCGAGCCGGCGGCAAGCGCAGCAGTTCCACCGCGATGCCCCACTTGATGTGTCCACGTTCGACAAAAATGCGCACTTCTTCGGGTAGACGCTGAAAGCGCAGCCGCTCCGACACTATAGCCGGCGGTCGCCCGACCTTAGCCGCGAACTGCTTGATGGTCAGCCGCGAATTGGCCGCCTTCAAATCAGCCCACAGCTGTTCCCATAGCTTGGCTTCACGCTCCGGTGGCGGCGGCACGTAGGTGTTTTCAGCCGATTGCCGCAGCATGGCTTCCACCCAGGAAAGATTGCGCGTCACGCGCACCTCCATGCCGTTCGGATCGAGGGTTTCCGGGTGACGAGCCCAGCATTCACCAGGCTCGGTTTGCGGACCAAATTCATCGTTGCAGTCGGTGCAGCCGGATTCCCACAGCAGTTTGTGAGCCAAAATGCGGCGGTGGCCGAAACAACCCACCAGGTACAACTTGTCGATGCCGGCCGTCATGCTCGCCGCGGTGTATGACTGGCCCCACGCCGCGTTATGGCGCTTCAGAAACGGCCGCAGCTGACTCAGAGTGAGTTCGGCCACGCCGGGCAGTTGGAGCAGACCCATGGACGCGATGTTGTCAGCCAACGCCTGCAAATCGTCGCCGCCGATCAGATCTCGGACCTGTACGAGCAAGTTGATTTGGCCTGGCATCAAGGTAACCGTGCGGATCCGCCGCACAGCCCCAGCTTTTGCAGCCTTGAGGGCAGCGGTCATTACGGTCACCTCTCTATGGACGAGTAAAAGAACTCCGGGACCACCCCAGGGCCTCTCTAGCACTCCCAGTATCCGTTAGCGCAAGCATAAACGTCAATTGGATGCTACAACAAATTTGGAGCCCTTAGGCTCCAAATTTGTAACTTCATCTAAGTTTTCGGTCTGTCTGTGCGACCGTTCACCCTCAGTTGCGGGCGCCAGGTTACTGGACTTTTCGGCGGATGAAGGCCGGCACGTCGAGGTCGTCGTCGTCATTAATCCCCATGTCCGACAAAATACTCGCGCCCTTTTCGTGAATCGTCGTGTAAACTGGCTCTGCTTCTGGCTCAGGTTGAGCCACAGGCTCGGGCTCAGGCACGGCCTCGGGCTCAATCGACGCCAACGGGGCGAAGCGTCGAGGTGGCGCGGTTGGAGTCGGCAGCGGCGCAAATGGCACTACTTCAGGCTCCTGGACGGTCTGGGGCGCTTCGTTGATAAACGGCTGTCGTAGCGGCGGCAGTGGCATTGGTTCGAAAACGGGCTCTGATTCTACCTCCGGCTCTGGTTCTGGTTCGCGTACGGGCGCAGGCATTGGAACGGGCTCGGGACGGGTCATGGCTGGAGCCTCCGGTACCGGAATCTGACGCACATGCACTTCACGAGCCGCTTCACGTTCCGAGTGACGCGCATCATCAAAGCCAGTCGCCACTACCGTGATCTGGAGGTCATCTTCAAGGGCTTCGTCGAGCACGGCACCAAAGATAATATTGGCATCAGGGTCGACCGCGTCGGTAATGGTTTTAGCCGCCTCATCAATTTCGTGCATCGTCATATTACGACCGCCGGTGATATTAAACAGCACCCCACGGGCACCTTCAATACTCGTTTCAAGCAGCGGCGAATCAATCGCCTGTCGTGCTGCCTCAGTGGCGCGGTTATCACCCCGGGCCCGGCCAATACCCATAAGCGCCGACCCTGCCTGCGCCATGATTGCCTTTACATCGGCAAAGTCGAGGTTAATCATGCCGTGGACAGTAATGAGGCTCGAAATACCCTGCACACCTTGCTGCAGCACTTCATCGACAATACCAAAAGCGTCAACCAGCGATGTTTTACGGTCAATCATCTGCAACAATCGGTCATTAGGGATCGTAATTAACGTATCGACATTATCTTTGAGCTCACGGATACCTGTATCAGCACTCCGGCGGCGACGTTCACCTTCAAAGGTAAATGGCTTGGTAACAATAGCCACCACCAAGGCACCCGCCTCCCTCGCAGCTGCGGCCACAAACGGTGCCCCGCCAGTACCGGTGCCACCACCTTCGCCGAGGGTAATAAATACCATGTCGGCGCCTTTTACGGCCTCGTAAATTTCTTTTTCGCTCTCTTCGGCAGCTTTACGGCCCACTTCGGGGTCAGCACCAGCGCCAAGTCCGCGCGTCGTCTCACGGCCAATATGAATTTTGCTGCGTGCCTTAGAGTGCAGTAATGCTTGAGCGTCTGTGTTGATCGCCACAAACTCTACACCAGGCAGCTTAGCGTCAATCATGCGGTTTACCGCCGAGTTGCCGCCGCCACCAACACCAATAACTTTGATACGAGCTGAGGTATCAACCTCGGGCAAAATCTCTGCCATATATTCGTTAACTCCTTACCACCAGAAGACCGGATGGTTAAACGCTAGTTATAAATACCAACGTCCAATTGCGCAAATATTGCAACCGGTACAAGAAGCAGTTTAGCTTGCTCCGGCGAGCAATGCAAATTAGTTATGCAGTCTTTTTGTGGCTCTACAAACGTACAAAATAGTAATACAATTACGCTATTTTCTGCCTCTAACAAAGCATTTATTTTTTGTAAAATTTAGCCTACTTATCAAGTTGAACAAAAAGGTGGTGCATAAAAGTTTTCCACAGGCATCAAAAAACTGGGCTAATTGCCCAGTTTAATGATCTAAATACGGAAATTTTATGGCAGTAGATTTTTAAAGATGCCTTTGATCCGATCCACCGTCTGACCAATAGCGCGCCCAGGAACCGGTGCCGAGTGAGCTCGCGACATGTTTTCAAGCATCAGTCCTACCGGTGCGGCAAAGGCGGGATCGGAAATGCGATCAACAATACCAGTGAAGCCTTCGGGTTTGCCAATTGCTGCCGGCAAGCCCAAGAGCTCCTTAGCTAAGTCTTCAATACCAGGCATTTTGGCGCCGCCCCCTGTCAGAACAACGCCACCAGGCAGTAATTGATCTTTGCCAGCCTTTTTCAGTTCCTGCCTGACGAGCTGAAAAATTTCTTCGAGGCGCGCACCAGCAATATCCTGCAATTCACGGCGCGTCACAAAGTTATCATCTCCATCAAGTTCTTCCAGCCGAATCTTTTCACTCATGTTGGCTTTGCCCACGTGTGCGCGCACGTGCTTGAGCTTAATTTTCTCCGCACGGTCTACGTCGGTCTTCAGACCGATGGCCAGGTCGTTCGTAATGTGGCCCGCACCAACGGGGAGAACGCTCGAGCTAAGGATGTCACCCTCTTCGTATACGGCTACCCCCGTCGTCCCGCCACCAATATCGATAACTGCCACGCCGAGCTCCTTTTGACGCTTCGTAAGCACCGCGCGCGCCGCTGCTAGCGGTACTAATACCTGACCCTGGATTTCGATGCCCGCCTGATAAATACTTCGCTCCAGGCTCTTTATTGCTGGAGTCGCGCCGGTGACAATATGCGCCTCAACCTCAAGCCTAACCCCGTTCATCCCGACGGGATCCTTAACGTTGGTTTGGCCATCCACCGTGTAGCTACGCGGAAAGACCTGCAATATTTCACGGTTAGGCGGCAGCTGAATAGCCGTAGCCGCCTCTTCCACTCGCTGCAAATCGTCTACCGTAATTTCTTGGTCGGCGCGGCCGACGGCAATAACGCCTTTCGAGTTTAAACTCTGAACGTGGCCGCCATCGACGCCGATAGTAGCGCGATCAATCGCAATGCCCGAAATACGCTCGGCTTCATCAACCGCCGCGGTAATACTAGAGACCGTCTCTTCAACGTCTACCACTACGCCTTTACGCATACCACTCGTTGGCGCCACCCCCACACCAATAATGCTCGGGTAGGCAACGCCTTCTTCGTGTAAGCCAACAATGCAGCAGACTTTTGTGCTGCCGACATCTAAGCCGATATAAATTTCTTCAGTCGATTTTGCGGCCACAGGCTCTCGTTTGTCCTTACTGCATCATATTATAGTTCTTATGTCGGCAATGGTGCAATTTTTTTGTCTTCATTAGTATACAACGAACCGGACTGCTGCGAACACCATTTGCCACTGAACACAATTATTGTTCTATAACGTTAGGATCTCTGCGCCATAATCTGTTACTAAGACCGTGTGCTCAAATTGAGCCGCCCACGAATTATCGCGAGATACCAAAGTCCAATCATCATCCAAAACATACATTTGGCCTTTACCCAAAGTTGCAATTGGCTCAATGGCAATTGTCATGCCTTCGAGCAAACGGGTGCCTCGGTGGGGGAAGCCATAGTTAGGGATCGAGGGATCCTCGTGAAGCTCATGACCAACCCCATGGCCCGCCAATTCCTTCACAATGCCCAGGCTATCGCGCCGCAAGCGGGTTTCCACCGCATGACTAATATCACCGGTCTTGGCACCTGGTTTTACCTGGTCGATTCCCCGTGCCAGCGCGTCCTTGGTAGCATTAATTAGCCGCTGTGCCGCGGGCGAGATAGACCCTACACCTACGGTTATACCGGCATCGGTAATCATACCTTCGTAGGTAACACCGCCATCTAAGTTGACGATGTCCCCTTCAGCCAAGACCCGTTTACCCGGAATGGCATGTTGGATCTCTTCGTTGACCGAAATACACATGGTACGTGGGAAGCCTTCAAAGCCATAGAAGGTGGCTTTTCCGCCCAGGCGCTTGATTTCGCGCGCGCCGATATCATCAAGTTCGCCAGTGGTAATCCCCGGTGTAACCGCGGCCCCCACATGTCGCAATACCGCACCCAGCATTTTACCGCTAATACGGATACGCTCAATTTCGATCGGTGTTTTCACTTTGTTAATCATGCTAATATGCTCCCAATTGTGGCATAAACCTCATCTTCCGATAAGTTGCCGTCGACGTGTTTAAGCAGACCCAGCTGCTGGTAATAATCAATAACTGGTCGCGTAGCCAGTTCGTAGGCTGACCACTTGCGATCAAGGGCTGCGACCGTATCATCAGCACGCTGGCGTTTCCTTAAACGCTCATCGCTCGTTGTCCTGTCGACATCGAACACAATTACTACTCGCAGCTTTAACTGCCATGTCTCCAATTGGTGTTCAAGCCATTTCGCCTCATCGAGTGACCGCGGGAAGCCATCCAAAATAATGGATCGGCCGGTTGCCTGCTGTGCCACGGCTGCCGTCACTAGCCGCTCCACATCTGCCGACACTACGAGATCGCCACGCGCCATAACGGCTGCCTCTGAAGGATCTTCGCGGAGTAGTTGCCCGCTCGAGATATGCACCCAGCCGAGACGCTGCACCATGTTCTCGGCTTGAACGGTCTTACCGGCGCCAGTTGGCCCCATAAATATAATTAATTCTGCCATAGCCTCACAAAGTATGGTGTAAAGATGACAATGCCCATAAGGGCAGCTGCGCTCGCCGCCACCAAAACGGCGCCGGCAGCCATATCCTTAATGATCATAATTTTTGGATTATGATTGGTATCAATGAGATCGAGCGTCTTTTCAAACGCCGTGTTCACAATCTCCGCTAAAAATACAATGATAATAGCGAAGAAGATAGCCGCCAGCTCAACGTCAGTTACCCGCATGTATACTCCCAACCCGAAGGCAAACACGGCTGCCACCAAATGAATACGGGCATTACGCTCGTACCGCAGAACGTACCATAGTCCCTTAAAAGCGAACCCAAAGCCGCGCATTATGTTTCCCATACAAACTCCCGGTAAGTGTTGCCCGCCTTACTCATTAATTGCTCCTGTAGATGCTGTACTTTCAATTGATCGGCCTCGGTCTGGTGATCATACCCGCATAGATGCAGCAATCCGTGGAGTACCAGCAAGGCTATCTCATCGCTCAGCGACGTCTTGGCAGCTTCTGCCTGCTCGGCGGCGATGGGAGTACAAATCGCCAGTTCACCAATAACACCATCAATGGCCTCGCCGTCTTCAATGTAAGAAAAACTAAGGACATCGGTCGCGTAATCATTGCCGCTGTAGCGAACATTAAAATCCTGACTTTCGGCCCTGTCCACAAACGACGCATTGACGACGCCCTCGGGTAAATCGGTTACGGAATCAGTCAGCGCCGCTACAACCCGCTTGGTTGGTGCGAGTTCAACCGACGTGGGTACATCGCCAACAATCACCAGTTCCAATGCCATTACGCCAGTTTCTCGCGGACAAGCTTTGACACCGCCCCGCCCTCAGCCCGGGCGCCAACTTTAGCCATCACGCCGCCAATCACCGCCCCCATCGACTTCATGTCGGTGGCGCCAAGCGAGGCAATAACTTCATCGACAATGCCACCGAGTTCCGCATCACTAAGCGGTTGCGGCAAATAGGTGGCGATAGTTTCAAGTTCCATTTGCTCATTCGCCGCCAACTCTGTTCTTCCAGCCTCGGTGTAGGCGGTAATAGAATCGCGACGCTGCTTAGCTTCGCGCTGCAGCACTTTCAGCGCCTCGTCGTCGCTCAAGGGGTGTCCCAGCTTAATTTCTTCGTTTTTGAGCGAGCTGCGCAAAAGCCGCAAAACGCCAGTGCGCTCAGCGGTTCCGGCTTTCATGCTGGTGGCCATGTCGGCAGTCAGTTGTTCAGAGATGGTCACACGTTGGTTTCCTTTGTAGCCAATTATACCACTTTGGGGCCTGGCAGTGAGCTTTTGACACATTACTGCTCTGCCTGACCAAAACGCCCGCGAGACATGTCTCGCGGGCGTTTAAACTATTCAAACGACTTACTTGTAGTAAGCAGCCTTAGCTTTGGCGGCCTTGCGGGCCGATTTACGGATAGCAATCTCGCGTTGAGCGCGCTTACTCAGCGGCTTCTCAAAATACTTGTTACGACGTGCAACGCCGAGGACACCAGATTGCTGCACTTTTTTGTTAAAGCGGCGAATCAAGTTCTCGATCGATTCTTTGTCGTCTTTGCGTGTTACTTGCAGCATATATCTAGTCACCCCCTTTCGTCGAAGCGTTCGGACAAGTTAACCTCAAAAGACTACCAGATTTGCGCTTTTTTCACAAGTGTTGCACCCTCACTAACAACAAAAATCCCGCTCAAAATGCGGGAACCGGCCCGCAGCTTCCATAAGGGTGGTGGAAGCCGCGGGCCGGCAAAGAATGGGCGCGGATAGCGCCAGGTCAGACGACCACGCGCAAACTCATGCACGCGCAGTCGAGATCCTCGAATTCTTCGAGGCAGAGCCCCGATGGGACTTCTCGGACGTCGGGCAGAGCGGGCAAGTCGGTCGTGATTGGCTCGGTGTCGACCGAGCGACGTAGCCAGAATGCCTTCAGCCCCTGGACGAACTTCTCGTTCATCGGGATCATCGCGAGCAACTGCTGAAGCAAACCCTCACCTTCTGTCACGTCAGACTCGGTCCGCGTGTGCTGGTCGATGATGTCCATCAGGCGACCTACGACCACGATGAGGTTCGGATTGGACTGACGCTGTCGCGGGACCTCGATGGGCCCGTCGTCGTCGGCTACTACATTGTAGTCCGGCATCAGGCTACCGCCGTCAGGACGCCGGCCTCGGTGATCTCGGACGCGGTGTCCGGTAAGACCCAGTCGACCACGGTCACGAACTCACCGATGACATTGCCGGCGTCGTCGACGACCACCGGCACAAAGATGCGCCGATAGGCATTCGTGAGGCACCGATTGGGCATCTGCACCAGGCGCGCCCGATCGATGTATGGGGCGAGGTGGTTGATAGCCGAGGTACGATCCAGTTGGATCGTGGGGAGGCCGTACGGGTTGGACCCACCGGTCTTGGCTGCTACCGCTTCCGCGGCGACATCGGTGGGACTCTTCTTCGTCATGCGTAACTCCAATGCTTGTATGGATTGGGATGAAACGGCAAAACGGTATCGCGAATCAGGCGGCGGTCGGGGGCGGCCACGGAGTGGTGACCGGGCTCGGCAGCCGAATGGGCTGATTAACAGGTTTGCGTCGGGCTCCGCTTCCGAGTGGAGGCGGCAACGAGTGAAGCGTGGCTACCCCATTGGGGCGGCCAGTTTCAGCCGGATCGAGCATGTGATGTACTCCTTCGACGTCGGAGGTCTAAAGCGCTGACTGCGCTTCGGCTACCTCATTCACAATCGCTTGGATACCGATCAGCTTACTCCAAAACGCTTATTATGTCAATGATGTCAGCCAATATTGTCGGGCATTTGACACAAGTGCCCGGCGCTCACGTTGAGCGCCAATTATGTACCGCTTTTGCTTGACGAAAGCGATTAATAAGCGCAGTATGAGCCATCGCTTGAGGGAGCGCAATATTCTATGAAAAAAATCCTTCTCCTCTCAACCCTTTTAGCGCTCTTTATTGACGCGGTTCAGTATATCGCCGCTCCGCACACCTACTTTGCTTCCCGCTTAACGCATCCCACAGGGCAAACGACCCTGGCGGCTGCCGCGGCTACTCCAGCGGTATCTATGGACCCAGGCCCGTCCACTCCCCCACCGCCGCCAGTCGCCGACCCGATAACACCAGTCGCGGCCAAACTCTCGGCCGCGGGACTATCGCCGTCGTATGCCGGGCTGTATTTGTCCGTCCAAGCTCGCACCGGTACGCCGTGGCAGCTGATAGCCGCGGTTCACAAACTTGAGACCAACCAAGCGGGCACAACCGGCCGCACTTCAAGCGCCGGTGCCGTGGGCCCGTTTCAGTTTATACCCGCTACGTGGCGGGTATACGCCTTAGATGGTAACGCCGATGGCTCTGCCCAAATCACCAATCTCGATGACGCCGCCATGACAGCTGGGCATTACTTAGCCGTTAGTGGCGCCAATCGACGCTCATATAGCCAAGCCTTATTCAACTACAACCATAGTTCAAGTTATGTCACCCGAGGCATGAGTCTCGCCTATCGCCTCGGATTGTAGCGGTTTTAAACTACTTTTCGCGCGCAACGAAGTTTTTAATCGAGTCGAGAGTGTCCATGAACTGGCTTGGGAAAATAATGGTTGAGTTCTTCTCGGTCGCAATTTCACTAAGAACCTGCAAATTACGTAGTTGCAGTGCGATGGGATGAGCGGCAATAATGTCAGCCGCCTGCCCAAGCTTTTCAGCGCTCTGAAATTCACCATCAGCGGCAATAATTTTGGCGCGCTTTTCACGCTCGGCCTCGGCCTGTTTGGCCATTGCACGCTGCATGCTGTCCGGCAGCTGAATATCCTTTAGTTCAACACGGCTAATTGATACTCCCCATGGCTTGGTAGTAACCGCCAGCGAAGACTGTACGAGCGCGTTTAGTTTACCGGTTTCGCTCAAGACTTCGTCCAACGCATGCTGACCAACAATATTACGCACGGTGGTTTGAGCAATCTGGTTAATGGCTGATGCAACGTTATCGATGGCTACCAAACTCAAAACTGGATCGTCTACCTGGTAATACGACACCGCGGCCACACTAATCGACACGTTATCCTTAGTGATAACCTGCTGGCCAGGCACGGCCATGGTGATAATACGCATGTTTACCTTGCTCATGCGGTCGAGCAATGGAAACAACAAGCGCAAACCCGGTCCCTTCACTTCAGATCGCACTTTGCCCGGGCGAAAAATGACCCCGCGTTCATATTGCTGAACGACCCGGAGACCAAATAAGACAAAAATAACAACAATCGCTAATATAATCCAAAACAGCGGCATCACAATATTTCCCATTAGTAGCACTTAGTTTGCGCTCACGCGAAACCAACTGCAACTCTAAACGATATTAAATCGGCTTCTTAGTTCAGCTACAACGTCGCTAAGCGACAATGTTTCCTGGGCGCCATTGGTCATATCGCGCAGCAACACAGTTTCTTCACGCACCTCTTTTTGCCCGATAATAATTGCCAGCGGCACGCCGAGTTTGTCGGCACGGGCCAGCTGCGCCCCAATCCCGTCCCGATCAACCGCCCCCACTGCGGGGACATCGCCGTCGAGCAACGACTCAATTAAGCGAAACGCCGCCAAGCGCGCCGGTTCGCCAAGCGACGCCACATACACCCGCTTAGGCTGGCCATCGGGCAACGCTACGCCCGCTGCCTCAAGCTCCAAGATGACGCGTTCGATACCGCCAGCAAAACCAACCGCCGATGTCGGTTGACCACCAATTTGCTCCAGCAAACCATCATAACGGCCGCCTCCGCCCAGCGATGCCTGGGCGCCTTCGCGTTCACCATAAAATTCGAACACGGTACGCGTGTAATAATCGAGACCTCGTACCAGTAAGGGATTAAGCTCGTAAGCAATTCCCAAATCGTCCAGATATTCCAGAACTCCGGCAAAGTGCTGCTGACACGCATCACACAAATAATTGAGCGTCTGCGGTACGTCGCTCAAAATTACCTGCGTCGAAGCTTCTTTCGAATCGAGTACCCGCAGCGGATTTTTGGCTAGGCGCGCCCGATCGACTTCTGCCAGCTGCTTCTCATTAGTGGTTAAATAGTCAACAAGTGCTTTGCGATACTTAGGCCGGCACGCAGCGTCACCAATCGAGTTAATTTGCAGCGTTACATTGGGCAAACGCAGCCGACGATAGACGCGGTTGACCAGCGTTATTACCTGAGCGTCCGCGCTTGGACTAGCGTCTCCAATTACCTCAAGACCCACTTGGCGGTGTTCGCGGTAACGACCTTCTTGCGGGCGATCATAACGAAACATACTCTCGATGTAGTACATCTTTACGGGTTGTGGCAGCGACCCCATGCCGTGTTCCAAATATGCCCGAGCAATGCCCGCGGTTCCTTCAGGACGAAGAACTAATTTTTTATCCCCGCGATCAGTCAGCGTATACATTTCTTTATCAATGACGTCGGTGCCTTCGCCAATGGAGCGTGAAAAGAGACCTTCGTCTTCAAGGCTTGGAGTTTCGACACGCCCGAATCCGGCCGACACCGCGGCGTGTTCGAACGTACTCATCACAAAGTTAAACCAGGGCCAACGATCTGGCGTAATATCATACATTCCGCGAACCGTTTGAAACTGTTGTTTAGCCACGCAAATACTCCATGTCGGGCCTAGCGTAGCACGTCTCGCCTAGGCTCAGCAAACGCTGTCGACCCTTAAACCCGGCGGACGCTCGTTACGCCCCGCAGACGGCCGAGGCCATGCATAACTTCAGACAAAACAAATAAATCTGGCACCTCGAGGACAAAGCTCACCTCGGAATCTCCCTCACTACCGGACTTTATCTCACTTTTAATCGAGCCGATGTTGAGACCCCGGCGTGAAATAAATCCGGTTATGTCACTGAGTGAACCAACTCGGTTAGCCGCCGACAACTGCAACCGACAAACCAACCACTCCACGTCGTCGACGAGCGTCTCCCAACGGGCAATAACATAGCGCTCACTGTCCAACGGTAAATTGGGGCACGTGAGGCGATGGATCGTGACGCCTTTGCCGCGTGTCACATAGCCCACAATGCGCTGCGGAAAGACGGCTTCACAACAGGGCGCCAGAGTGTATGGCAAATTAGATCCTTCAACCAGTACCTTTCCCGTTGCCTGGACACGTTTAATAACCGGCATCGAGGCAGGCCGAGATGAATCCGGCAACAATCGCCGAACTGCATTGGAGGCCGCAATACTGCCGTCGCCGATGGCCGCCAACAAATCATCAGGTTCGCGCAGGCCCAAACCTTCCAATGTTGCTTTCATTTGTCGCGCCGGTACCGCCTCAACGCGTTTAATTCCAAACACTTTCAGTTCGTTCTCCAGCTCGGAGCGCCCCGTCGCCACGTTTGCATCGCGGCTCATAGCCCTGAACCAGCTGCGGATCTTGTTACGCGCCGCGGCCGTTTTGACAAAACCAAGCCAGTCACGGTTAGGCGACGGCTCTTTGCGCGTCTGAATTTCCACCACGTCGCGATTTTCAAGCTCACTATCAAGCGTCACCAATTTACCGTTCACCTTGGCCCCCAGCGCCCGCAGGCCAATATCCGAATGAATCGCAAACGCAAAATCGACCGGCGTCGAGTGCTCGGGCAGTTCGTACAAATCACCTTTAGGTGAAAAGACAAAGATACGGTCGGCAAACAACTCGAGTCGTGACGACGCCTCAGTTTCTTCGGCGCCGCCCATTTCATCAAATGTCGTCAGCTTGCTTACCCAATCCAGCCGATCCGGTAAGCGATCCGCACTATGTCCCGCTTTGTATGCCGCACTCGACTTCTGGGCATCATAGAAGAAGTGCGCAGCCAAACCTCGTTCAGCCTCAGCATGCATTTCGGGGGTGCGAATTTGGATTTCAGTAATGCGGCCGTCTTCCACAAACACCGTGGTATGTAGACTCTGATAGCCGTTAGGCTTCGGCACCGCAATATAGTCTTTAATGCGGTAAATAAGTGGCTTATAACGTTGGTGAATCACCCCCAGCGCCTGATAGCACGCCGCTACATCGGCCACAATAATACGTATTGCAATCAGGTCGTACACTTTAGACAGATCCCCATCTACCTTGGCCAACTTCTTATATATGCTATACAAATGTTTACGACGACCCTCTATTTGGGGCGCCTTTACTCCCCCGGCCTCAAGCAGCTCTACCAAATTGTGCTTTAGCACCGTAACGTAACGTTCAGACTGCTTAGTGCTCTTGGTAACGAGAGGCAATAAGGCCGCGTATTCTTCGGGATAGGCATAACGAAACGCCAAATCTTCGAGATCGCTTTTTAGCTGACCCATACCAAGCCGATCTGCCAGGGGCGCATATACCGCTAGTGATTCGAGCGCGATTCGTTGACGTTTGGACGGTGGCAAAAACCCAAGCGTGCGCAAATTGTGCAGGCGGTCGGCTAACTTAATGAGAATTACCCGGTAATCTTTAGCAGTTGCCAGTAACAATTTGCGTAAGTTTTCGTTTGATAGCTCAAGCCTCGAGCTTTCGGCAGCCGGCTTGGGTAACGCACTCAACTTTGTCAGTCCGTCGACCATTTCGGCTACAGTTTTGCCGAACTCAGCCTCAATTTCAGCTACAGTTGTGTCAGTATCTTCAACCACGTCATGTAGTAGCGCGGCCATAATAGCTTCAGCGTCGAGACCCCACTCGGCCACCGTCTCAGCCACCGCCAAAGGGTGAACAAAATACGGTTCACCGCTCGCCCGACGCTGCTCGTGATGTGCGTGTTCAGCATAATCGTGCGCGTGAATTATTTGCTCATTTTGAGCTTTGGTAAAGCGCGAATTATCATAGTGTATAACTAATTTATTCATTTTCTATACTCGTAATAATCACTTGTAATGACTTCTTCCCCAAGTACTCATTGACGTCTAATCGGCCGCACACGCGGACTCTATCTCCACTAGTATAAGTTTTTTGCGACGCCAGTCCAAAACCAATGGCTCCGAGCTGCACACCGAACTGGTCTCGGAGACCGGTTCGCAGATGTTGGCGGTCTTTTCCCACGCCACCCGGACGGTCAAGCTCGACACGATTGATTGCGAGTACCGGAGCCGGATTACCTGCCCCGTGCGGTTCTAGTAAGCCCAGAGCCTCATAGGTCGTCCACGTAAGTTCGCCTAACCCGTCGATTTCGAGGTCAGGCGTTATTTCGGCCGGCCTATCGGCTGACGCGCCAGTCGCCACAAAGTAGTCGGCCAAGCCAGCTCGCAAAGCCGCTATATTTTCGGTCGGCAGCGTGTACCCCGCCGCGAAAAAATGACCGCCAAACTTTGTCAGCAAATGGCTGTTAGCCCGCAGTGCCTCAACCATGTTAAACGAACCTACACTGCGAGCAGATCCCTTCGTAGTTTCTCCCATGATTTGCGCCACGAGCGTCGGCTTATGATACGCCTCCACCAACTTGGAAGCCACAATACCAACAATGCCGTGTGACCAGTTACTATCAGCCAGTACCAGTACCAAGTCCTCGGGCCGAGCTTCGGCCATTAAACTAGCCGCTTCGAAGGCCTCGCCCTGTTCATCACGCCGCCGCAGATTAAGCGTATCGAGCTCTGTGGCAATCTCGATGGCACGAGCCGCATCGTTGGTCTGCAGCAGCTCCAGCGCCTTGCTCGCATGCTCCAGACGCCCGGCAGCGTTCATCCGCGGCCCTAGAACATAACCGAGGTGATATGACGACAGTGTCTCCACTTGCACGCCAGCGACGTGAGCCAAGGCTACTAGCCCTGGGCGACGCGTTTGACGCAGCACTTTTAATCCGTAGCTCACCAGGGTCCGATTTTCGTCGACTAAATTCACCACGTCACATACCGTACCCAACGCGACCAAGTCCAGCAGCCATTTTTCTTGACCCGCCGCCGGCTGTCCCGTGGTGGTTTGTAGTGCCTGGACCAGCTTGAAAGCCACGCCGGCCCCACATAAGTCTTTGAAGGGATACTCGTCACCTGGCTGTTTTGGATTTACCACCGCCACGGCCTCAGGCAGTTGCGGCGGCGGGTTGTGATGATCGGTAATGATGACATCAAGCCCATGCTCTCTCGCCCAGGCTGCCTCGGCTACGCTCGTAATACCGCAGTCAACTGACACTACTAATGTAACGCCCTCGGCCGCTAGCTGCTCAAGCGCCGCCAAGTTAATACCGTAGCCTTCTTCAAAGCGATCAGGGATATAGCTAGTGGCCGTAATTCCCTGTGCTGCCAAGCCTTCAATCATAATGGCGCTCGCGGTCATACCATCAATGTCGTAGTCGCCGTAAACCACTACGCGTTCTCCGGCGGCTGCGGCTTGTACCACCCGCGCCACGGCCTCCCGCATCCCCGACATCAAAAATGGGTCATGCAAATCACGCGCGTAATCGGGATATACAAACCGCAACGTTTCGTCGTCACTCAGACCGCGACGGCGCAAGAGATCAACCACGAGCTTGGGAACGCCATTGATTGTAGTAGCACGAGCGTTCGTCATACTAATCAGTATAAATCCAGATACAGACTGGTCCAATCACTATATTGGACTGTTAGTATTTACGTGCCAGAAAATAAAAGTTGGGATCACTACGGCGCACAAATCCCGGTGGTGGAGCGGCAATTCGCGTGGCGGCATGATTACGATAAATGGGGCGCTGCGAGCGAGATGACCGTAAAATCGAGTCAAAGATACGTTTCATATCGCGTTCCTCGTGCTGCGTTTAGCCTGGCTCTTGAGCACCAGCCCCTGAAGCTCACGGTACAGCAAAAACTTGGGATTGGCGGCAAACACTTTGGCGTTGCCTTCCATTTGCACTTTGACGAAACCAACTTCGGCCAAACGCTTTAGCTCCCGCTGAACGTTACCTGGGTCTTCTTTAATTAGTTTGGCTAGACCACGTACATGCATCCGGAAATCCGGATACTTCGTGTACATGACAATGATCTTGCGACGTGTTTTGGATGTAATAAAGAGATCGAGCATATTGGTTTTGACAAGCCGTTTTTATGTTGGTGCGTTGTTAATTTGACTATACTGCTTTCATTGCGCTTATGCAAGTCTTTTTTACAACGATGTAATAACGACCTGCACGGTCCCCTGCCGTATAGTCTGGCGAACTAAGCTTTGGCTGCCTTAGGTTTGCGCAGCTGACGCTCGTGCCGGCGCAGCTTGTAGTTGTGCCAGGTAACCAGGAGCGGTGAGGCGTTAAAGATCGATGAGTACGTTCCAGAGGCAATACCAAGCAGGAGCGCCAAGACAAACATCCGGATGCTCTGTCCGCCGAACAGGAACAGTGCGAGCAAGGTCAGAATAACCGTCAAGGAGGTGTTGAGCGACCGGGCCAATGTCTCCAAAATAGACGTGTTGACGATCTCTTCAAAACTGCCGCGCTCGCGACGCAGGTTTTCACGGATGCGGTCGAATACCACAATCGTATCGTGCACACTAAAGCCAATGATAGTTAGGATAGCCGTGACAAATAGTGAGTCAACTTCGACGCCAAAGAAGTGGCCGAGCAATGAGAACACACCGAGCACGAAGAAGGCATCGTGGAGCAAGGCGATAATTGCCATCACCCCAAAGCTCCAGGGGCTCACGGGCGGCGGCGCGTTGCGGAAGGCATAGGCCACGTAGAGCACGATGGCCACGGCGGCTAGCAGCAGCGACAAAATTGCGTTACGGGCAATATCACGCGAAACGGTTGGTCCTACCGAGTCGAACGAAACTTCGACCAAATGAGCATTGCCTAACGCGGTTTTAAACTTTTGATGATTGGCCTCGTGCTGAGACTGAGGTGACGGATCGCTAAAGCGAATCTGGGTTTGCCCTTCCCCACTTGGGACAACTTGAATGTCCGTAAAGCCCAGATCTTTGGCGGCCGCCGTGACATTGGCCGTTGTCGCGGGACCGGTAACCACCAACAGCTGACCCGAGTTAAAGTCGATCCCCAATTTAAGCCCCCACAAGCACAGCGAAATAAATCCTGGCAAAATGAGCACCAGCGAAATGATATACCACCATTTACGTCTACCAATTAAATTCATGACGCGACCTCATTTTCCTTCAAGGCATATTGTTGGTATCCGCGACCCCAGCGCTGTCGGATAACCAAGCGCATAAGCGTGCGAGTAATCACAACAGAGGTGAATAAGGACACGAGCACACCTAGGCCAAGCGTAACTGCGAAACCGCGGATAATGGGGGTAGAGCTGGAGGTAAGATACAAAATGGCGCAGGTAATGAGGGTCGACATATTGGAGTCGCGAATACTGGTCCACGCACGGTCAAAAGCTGCTTCTAGGGCTGCGACGTAACTCTTGCCAGCGCGTAACTCTTCTTTAAAACGTTCGAAAATCAGAATATTGGCGTCGACTGCCATACCAATAGACAGAATAAATCCAGCGATACCAGCGAGTGTCAGCACAATGGTGTATCCGGGCACTAGGCTGCTGAGCTTGTAAAGCGACAAGGTAATCGTGGTGTAGATAAACAGCGCCACCACGGCCACAGCGCCGGCCAGGCGGTAGTACGCTAGCATGAAGATCGCCACAATGCTCAGCCCAATTAACCCCGCCACTAACGAGTGCGATACCGAGTCGCGCCCGAGCGACGGACCGACAGTGTTTTGAGCCACCAGGGTAATGTTTACTGGCAGCGCACCAGCGGTAATTTGGCTAGCGATTTCTTGCGCCTGCTTGACCGTGAGGTTACCCGACAGCTGGGCTTTGCCGTTGGTAATAGCCGAAGTACGAGCTGGCCCAAAGGTTGGCTGACCGTCAAGATCGGTGAGAAGCAGATTGCCGCTTTGGCTAAGCTGCGTCGTGAGATCCGAAAATCGCTTCGTCGAGTCACCGCTCTTCATGTTGAGCTGAACAATTGGCTGCGATGTGGTTGGGTCGTAGTCGGCGGTCGCCGAATCAACATCTTTACCCGACACATCGGTGGGACTTTGGGCGCCCGTCGTGGCATCAATAATAAAGAATTGGAGATCAGCCGTTTTACCAATGGTGTTAATTGCGTCAGTTACGTTTTTTACACCTGGCAGCGAAACCGAAATTCGGTCGCTGCCAACCCGCTGAATTTGGGTTTCGCTCGTACCAACCCCACTGACACGTCGCTGAATAACCGTAAGCAGCGAGGACATCGTTTTATCACGATCGGCCGCCGCAGTCTTCGATAAGTCGGCCTGAAATACGAGCTGCGCGCCGCCCTGCAGGTCCAACCCCTCTTTTACTTGGAGAGTGGCATTTTTAATGCCGAATAGTTTGAAGATTTTATCTTCGCGTGGGTATGCCAACATGGCCGTAACCACGGCAAGCAGGAGGATAATCGCGAATTTCAGCCGTAAGCTCATAATGCCTGATGATAGCCCAAATCTGATGAGCCCGTCAATTCAGTGGTGGTTTGCGTCGCCCACCCAGCCCAACTAAGACCAGCGCGAAACAATGTTATCGATCCGGTCCATAACGGAGCTCGGATCAATTCTGTCTTCGTCGGTGTAGTAATGCGACACCGTCAGAAAATTATCGGGAATATACAAGTAATGCAGCTCATCTACCTCGCCGCTTAACCGCTCGATAACTTCAGGCGGCCCCACCGGAATTGCCGCAATCAGGCGTTTAACATGGATTCGTTCCAAATAATGCATTGCGGCCTCGAGCGATAACCCGTTCTTTACGCCGTCCGTGGTGATAATGATGTTTCGGCCCTCAAGCTGCGCCAGATCGGCTAACCCGCCTTCGCCCACAATGCTCGTCATTTGGTACATATGCCGCAGCTTTTCTTCTTCAACCCAGGTACGCATGTCTTCCAGATATTCTTCCATCTCACCGGCCGCAATCATTGAATTGTACGTAAACAAACCTTCCTGATCGATCGTGCCAATAACCAAACTGTCATCGCCCGGCGCCGTAATGCGCGCGGTTAGCAGCAGCGACAGCGAAGTATGCAACCGTCTGGCAATCGCCTCCCCAACTACCACTCCGCCCGGAGACAACGCAAGTACGGCCGTATCTTCGTAGCGATACGTCATAAGTTGGTCGGC
Organism: Candidatus Saccharimonadota bacterium; assembly: GCA_019352195.1. Taxonomy (GTDB): domain Bacteria; phylum Patescibacteriota; class Saccharimonadia; order UBA4664; family UBA4664; genus JACAFG01. The sequence goes on from JACAFG010000010.1 coordinate 21,801, forward strand.
TAATTGGTCTCCTGCCTGCGCGCGATCATAGAAGTACATGTTTAAACATTAGCACTTTAACGTAAACTCTGCAGGCCAGCCTACCTAAAGTACGTCATTGGTTCAAGACCTTCGCAACAATCTGCATCGGAGTAGCCAGCCCAATGCCAAGATGTAGTCTGGCCTCATTGTAATACCGCAGGTATTCTT
>JACAFG010000001.1 GCA_019352195.1 Candidatus Saccharimonadota bacterium
ATACCTGCGGTATTACAATGAGGCCAGACTACATCTTGGCATTGGGCTGGCTACTCCGATGCAGATTGTTGCGAAGGTCTTGAACCAATGACGTATCTGGGCTTAATCTTGTACGATGGAAGCGGACTTTTGCTTCAATCGGCCTCAAAGAATGCCAGTTAGCACTCTTGACGTGTGAGTGCTAACTGTTAAAATAGAACATGTAATCAGCGACGTACTCTGATGAGTGCCAGTTGCACCTACGTCATCTTTTGAACTTAAGGAGATTTATTATATGGGAAAAATTATCGGTATCGACCTCGGGACCACTAACTCGGCCATGGCCGTTATGGAAGGCGGTCAGCCAACTATTATTGCCAACGCCGAAGGTAACCGCACCACGCCAAGTATTGTCGCCACTACCAAAAAAGGTGAGCGACTGGTAGGCCAGGTCGCCAAGCGCCAAGCGGTTATTAACCCAGATAACACCATTTACTCGGTGAAGCGCCTCATTGGCCGCAAGTTTGAAGATCCCGAGGTTCAGCGCGACATCAAGCTCATGCCGTATAAGATCGTCAAAAGCGGCGACGCCGTTAAGGTCGTCATGGGCGACAAAGAGTACACATCAGAAGAAGTTTCGGCCATGATTTTGGGCAAGCTCAAAGCTGACGCCGAAGCCTTTTTGGGCGCACCCGTAACCGAAGCCGTTATTACGGTTCCAGCCTACTTTAGCGACGCTCAGCGCCAAGCCACTAAAGACGCCGGCAAAATTGCCGGACTCGAAGTAAAGCGCATTATTAACGAGCCTACTGCGGCTGCCTTGGCCTACGGTCTCGAGAAGAAGCAGGAAGAAAAAATCGTCGTTTACGACCTCGGCGGCGGTACCTTCGACGTTTCCGTGCTCGAGCTCGGCGATGGCGTCTTTGAAGTAAAATCTACCAACGGTGATACGCACCTCGGTGGTGACGACTTCGACCTCATTATTATGAATCACTTGGTCGATGAGTTTAAAAAGGCTGAGGGCGTCGACCTAGCGGCCGACAAAGCCGCTGTTCAGCGTCTCAAAGAGGCGGCCGAAAAAGCCAAAATTGAGCTTTCAACGACGAATGAATCCGAAATCAATTTGCCGTTTATTACGGCCGATGCCAACGGTCCCAAGCACTTCAACTTAACGCTTACTCGTGCCAAGCTCGAGCAGCTGGTGGGCGATCTCATTGACCGCACCGCTGGTCCGTGTGAAGCCGCCCTTAAAGACGCTGGTCTAAGCAAGAGTGATCTTAGCGAAGTGGTTCTGGTTGGTGGTATGACCCGCATGCCCGCCGTTCAGGCCAAGGTAGAAGCATTGTTTGGTAAGAAGCCACTCCAGGGCGTAAACCCCGACGAAGTGGTCGCTATTGGCGCCGCCGTTCAGGGCGGTGTGCTGGCCGGCGACGTCAAGGACATTTTGCTCCTCGACGTCACCCCGCTCAGCCTTGGTCTTGAAACCATGGGTGGTGTATCAACCAAGCTCATTGAGCGCAACACTACCATCCCCACCTCTAAGAGCCAGGTCTTCTCTACGGCTGCCGACAGCCAAACGCAGGTCGAAATCAACGTATTGCAGGGCGAGCGTGAGTTTGCTCAGGACAACAAGAGCCTTGGCCGCTTTGTTCTCGATGGCATTGCTCCAGCGCCGCGCGGTATTCCGCAGATTGAAGTTACCTTTAACATTGATGCCAACGGTATTGTTAACGTGAAGGCATCCGACAAAGGCACCGGTAAAGAGACACACATTACCATCCAAAACAGCGGCAATCTTAGTGAAGATGAAGTGAAGCGTATGCAGCAAGAAGCCGAAGCCAACGCCGAGTCGGACAAGGCCCGCAAAGACCTCGTCGAAGCCCGCAACCAACTCGACAGTATGGTTTACACCGCCGAAAAGACGCTCAAAGACGCCGGCGACAAGGCTAGCGCCGAAGACAAAACAGCTGTTGAGGAAGCGGTAACCGCTGCCAAAGCCTTACTCGCCACCGAAGAGCCCTCCAAAGAGGATCTCGAAAAGCACGCCTCAGACTTAAGCGAGAAAATGCAAAAAGTTGGCGCCGCCATGTATGCCAACACCGATGGCAACGCCGCCCCAGGTACTGAAGGTGCTCCTGAAGAAGTTGAAGCCACCGAAGACGAAGGCAAAACTACCGGACCCGTCGAAGGGGAAGTTGTCGACGACGAGAAGAAGTCAGAGAAGTAAGTGTCGCGACAGTACGTCGAGCTATTACTAAGCTGCGAGAACGAGGCCGAGGCGAGTAAAATCGCCGAGGCCTTACTCGCGCAACACCTCATTGTGTGTGTGAAGCGGCTCCCAATTGAATCTACGTTTTGGTGGAAAGATGGCATTACGTTGGGTCATGAAGTCCTAATGCTGATGGAATCGGCGCTCGACTTGTTTGACGCCATTGAAATCGAAGTTGAGAAGCTTCACAGCTACGAAACCTTTGTACTTCAAGCCATGCCGTTTGTTAAAATCTCTAAATCAGCGACCGCATGGGTTGAGAATAATTTACGACCAATCAATGAAAGCTCTCGATAACATTAAGGACAATCTCATTGGATAAAACCGATCTTATCTACGTCGCCTCAAGCCCACCGATCCTGATCTAGCCCACATTGCGGCCGAGCTCAACGAAGCCGACTCCGAGGTCTCTATCAAAGCCTTTAGCGAGCAATCGCTACGGGATTTCCTGAGCGATCCTAGTCGTTTCTATCTTATCGGTACTATCAATCGTCACATTGCTGGCGCTATCCACGGTTACGTTTTTCCGCACCCCACCGGCGTAAAATATATGTGGATCGATGAGGTTGATACCATCGCCCAATTTCGTCGCCAAGGCGTGGCTACCGCCATGCTCAAAGAAGTCTTTGAAATTGCCAAAGAGCATGGCTGCGACGAAGCCTGGCTGGGTACCGAAAATGACAATCCTGGCGCCATGGCGCTCTACGAAGGACTCAATCCAACCGAGCATACCAATGGTCCGACGTACGCGTGGAAAATACCTTGGGGAAGGAAAGAATAGGCGCATTGGCAATAGGTCGGTTAACGAGCCGCTAAACGCGTAGTAAAGTCCGAACCTTATCAAGGAGATCCCATGAAGACACTTATGGATACCGCCAAGCTGACCATTGTGATCGTCGTATTTCTCATCATAGCCATTCCAGCTCTCTCAATGGCAACTGGTATTTGGCACACCATTGCCGTGATTGTCTTTGGCTTAGTCTGCCTTGGGATTATAATTACTCTATCCAGAATCGGGCGTAACGCTCAGAAAGGACCCCATGAACGCTAACGAACAGGCCGAACTTAAGCAATTCCTTAATTTTGTGGCCACCAACGGCTATGGCAACGAAGCGACTAAGAAGCACCGCCAATCCGACGGCTCCGATACCATTGAGCTTGCCGACGGCGACTGGAAGTTCCACGACAACTACTTCACCAGCTCCGACGGGCGCAGCTTTTTTGGCCGTGAAGTTGTCTTTAAGGCGGGGAAGCCCTATTGGTACATGGGCTACGCTGGATTTACTATCGCCGACGCCGAGCCGAGCGAAGTCGACAAGATTATTGGGACAGCCATGCTTTCACCCGACGAAGATACGCCTATTCGCGGCCCGCTTGAACTCACTTTGGGTGACTGGCAGTATGCGTTTACGCCTGGCGACAGCCTCGACGAGTTTTACGCCGCCGAATGGATTAAACATAATGGTACCAACGTCTATTTAGCGCATTTGCATGGCGGGCTCATCGCTTAGTAAGTTTCAGTCTTATTGCACAAAACCGACCTAAAATTGAGGTCGGTTTTGAGTTTTGGCTATGCAAATGATGTTCTCGAACTAGGGTGCCCAGGCCCCCATCAGCAGTGATAAATCGATAACGTTGACGACGACGCTATCAAAGGCTACATATTGGGTCGCAAACTCGTCGACAACACCGCACTTATCGATGATCTCGGCGTCGGCCGCTATTTCCAACGTCAGGGAATTGGCACGCAGCTAGTTAACTTTGTTATTGATTGGGCACGCAGCGACGGTTTGAGTGCTCTCAAAGTCATCACTCAAGCTAACAACTTCGCCGCTGCGGCCACATACCGCGCCGCTGGCTTCGAAGAAACGGCTGGAGAATATCTATATTTTGAGAAGAAACTTTTAGATGGCGACTAACCCCACGGCCGCACAAATTATTGCGGCTATCAGATTGGCAACACTGCCGGCAGGCACGATAACTAAAATTGTTGCCATCGATGGCGGCGGCGGTGCCGGCAAAAGCACGCTCGCGCGCCACTTGGCGAGCGCCATGGGCAACGCCTACATTATCCATATGGACGATTTTATTCACGGGCGAGCCCCAATCCCAACTGGTGGCATCGGCTACGAGACGAGGTGTGCGAACCTATGTTGGCTGGTAAGGCCGCTCATTACCAGCGCTACGATGGTGCCACGGCGCAGCTAGCGGAATGGATTACGGTACCCGCCGCCAGCACCGTAATTATCGAAGGTTTTGGAGCTCTACGCCCCCAGTTTCGCCAGTACGTTTACTACGGTATTTGGGTAAATACGCCACCTAAAGTTCGTCTAACTCGCGGCTTGGCTCGTGGACATGAAGACGCCGCTCAGTGGCGACTGTGGCAGCAATCGGACCAAGAATATCTCAATCTTAACCGCCCCGATATGGCCGCCAGCCTCATAATTGATGGCACCACTACCTACTAACTGGCGCTCGTGGTACTAGAGTGCTAGAATAATACCGATGGCAACCAACCGCGATTACTACGAAATTTTAGGCGTTTCCAAATCGGCCACCCCTGATGAAATTAAGCGTGCTTATCGTAAATTGGCAATGGAGCATCATCCCGACAAACACGGTGGTGACGATGCCAAATTTAAAGAAATCGGTGAGGCGTACGAAACCCTCAAAGACGACCAGAAACGTGCTGGCTACGACCAATTCGGTCAAGCGGGAGCTAGCGGCAATCCGTTTGGCGGTGGGGCCGGTGGACAGCAATATACTGGTGGGTTTGGGGGCGCCGAAGGCTTTGATTTTTCGGACATATTAAACCAATTTATGGGTGGCTCCGGGACGGGCGCTCAGCAACGGCGTCCAACGCGCGGCCGTGATCTCGAAGTAAGTGTAAGCATCGACTTTTTGGAAGCTATCTTCGGCGTCCAGCGCGATATTACGCTCACTCTAGATGAGCCTTGTGAGCATTGTCATGGTAACGGCGCCGAGCCAGGCAAAGGCACCAAGCAGTGTCCAACCTGTAAAGGCGCGGGCCAGGTTACCCGCGTGCAACAGACTATTTTAGGTGGTATTCGCCAAGCTGTTATTTGTCCAACATGTGATGGTGCCGGTCAAATCCCCGTGGAGGTTTGTACGGTGTGTAAAGGCGCTGGCGTTATGCGTCGCCAAAAAACGACGAGTATCAAAATCCCTGCTGGCATCGATGACGGCATGGCAGTTCGTATTACCGGGGCGGGAGCAGCCATTAAAAACGGCAAAGCCCGAGGTGATTTGTACGTGCGCGTGCGTGTAAAAAGCGATAAGCGTTTTAATCGTGTCGATCAAACTATTTCCAGCGAAGCCGCGGTTACCATGGCGGCAGCCGCTTTGGGCACCGAAATCGACGTCGCCACCGTCGATGGCAACGTGACGGTAAAAATTCCCGCGGGCACGCAATCGGGCAAGATTTTCAAGCTCTCTGGCCGCGGGGTCCCAGGTGTTGGGGGTCGCTCGCGCGGGGATCATTTGGTTACCGTTACGGTAGAGATTCCGACCAAATTGTCCGCTCGCCAAAAAGAATTGCTCGAAGCATTTGCCGCCGAGCAGGATTCGCACAAGAAAGGCTTTTTCAAGCGATGATAGTCTATCAACGGCCCAACCTAATTGTAATTATCGCGCTCGTTTTTTCACTTGCCGCCATCTTTGTTCCCGTTGCTGCTACCGGCGCGGTAATTGCGTGGAGTGCATGGGGCTATGATGAAATTCGCTATGGTGATGGTCCCTTGCGCCGCTTTTTTGGCTGCATCGCCATTGTTGGTGTCGCTATATGGCTGATCTGGCAGTAAAAACCGTAGTTTTTGACTTTTTCGGCGTAATTTGCCCGAATTTAGCCGCTTTAACCGGGGCCGAATTTAGCCTCCGTCATGGCATAAGCCCGGTTGAGTTCTCACGTTTTGGTCACACTCATCGCGAGGCTTTGGACGCGGGCCAAATGTCGCAGCTTCAATTTGCGACCTTGCTGCAAAAACAATGGCACGTGAACATAGAACCAGCCGCGTTATGTGACGAGCTCGACGCACTCGATGGTCACTATTATGCCTTTGATCATCGCTTGCACGACCTTATCAAAGTAATTAAGCCGCAGGCCGCGGTTGCCGTCATGAGTAACGTTTCGCGCGACGAAGGCGCCTATTTACGCAGCCTCGGTGCATACGATGCCTTCGACTCCGTGTTTTTATCGGGCGATGCACGTCTCACGAAGTCGGACCCAGCTTGGTTTAACCAGGTTGCCGATAGCTTAGTCTGCCTGCCCGGCGAAGTAATGCTCATCGACGATTGTATGGGCAACGTCACCAGCGCTCGCGCTGCCGGCTGGAGCAGTTCATACTGGTATCAGACGCCGGTGCTCCTCGCGGCGTATCTAGCACAACTTGGGTTTAACACGGAGAAATGATGAAAATCTTGATACTAGGCGCCGCTGGCCGTACGGGCCGCGAACTGGTTACCCAGGCAATGGCTGGTGGTAACGAAGTGACGGCCTTCGCCCGAGCCACGGAACATTTGCCAACGCTTGAGGGCCTGCGTGTAATTGTGGGTGATGCTGAAAATCCCGACCAAGTTGCCGCAGCCGCTCAAGGCAATGATGCTGTCGTAAGCGCGCTAGGCCACACCTCCACAATGAGATCGGCAGCGCAAACCGTTGCGATCCAGACGCTCATAAAAACCTTGCCGGCCGGTACCAAAGTTATTAGCCTGACGGGCTTTGGCGTCCCGGATGCCAAGGACCCGGCCATTCCTTTGCTAGGCAAAATAATGAACGGGGTCATCAAACTCGTGCCAGGCGATATGTTTAATGACGGCCGTCGGCATGTGGAATTACTACGCGCGAGCAAATTGGCTTATACCGTTGTGAGGGCGCCCCGCCTTACCACAGCCGCGGGCACTGGCCACTATGAGCTCGGGTATTTTAGTCTCAGCGCCACCGATGCCATTGCCCGTGCCGACGTCGCGGCGGCCATGCTGGGCTGCCTGTCGAATAACACCTGGGATCGTCAAACGCCCATGATCCGCGCTCAATAAACGAAGGGCCCCCGGCGCCACATGTTGCGCCGATACGGGTGAAAGCCCCCATCAGGAACAGGCGATGAGTGACCGTATCAACCAACACAGGTCGTACACCGTTGTTTCCGCCGTCGACGTTGCTTTGGTTGCCACTGAGGCGGAAATTCATGTAGCCGAGGATCGTCCCCTTGGTCGAAAAACTGGTCGTCTGGTTGGCGTAGGGGCAGCCAATGTTGTTGCCATGGCCACGGTGATTACCGCTGATGTAGACGTTGCCAACCACCGCGACACCTTGAGTGTCACCTTCGGTTTTGCGCGCCCAGTTGAAATGGCCAGTGGCCGGAACCACTTGAGCAACTCCGTTGGTCGTGCCGCCGCCCCCCCAGCCGAGGACCAGCAGGGGCGCGCCCGGGGAATGCAGGTCCCAATCAAGCGACAGGGCTTCTTGTCCGTCCCAAGTAGCCTCGGGCCCCACGCCCGAATCGGGCTTGAGCACGGGCTTGAAGGCCGGATAGGCTGCGCCCGTGGTGAGCGGGTAGAGTTGCGCCAAACCGTGTTGCTTGAGCGAGCCTACCTGTTCGAACAATCCGCCCACAAACAACGAGTTGAGGTGCGGACTAAGAATCATGGTCATCACTGGGCCGCCCGAACCGGTCTGGTTCCAGAGCAGGGCCCCGGAACCAACCTTGACCGCGCTGATGTGGCTGCTAGCACCACCGCAAAACACCGTGGTTGGGTTTACGCCGATGGCACGGACCTGACTGCTCGAACCTTGATTCCAGCTCGTCAGTTTGCCCAAGGGAAAACCAAGCGCCGCGATGTAATGGGGACTCGCGCCGGCAAAGGTAGTGAAATCACCGGCAATGTATACGACGCCCGGACCACTCTTGATGCTCCACACGTACGAATTGATCCCGGTTCCGGCGTAGACCAACGCGCCGGTCGCCTCGTTGACGATGGCGAAATTGGTGGCCGGATGGCTTACGCCGTTGGCACCAATCACGTTGCGGAAGTTGCCGCCAAAGGCCGCGTAGCGCGTGGTGCCAGCGGCAAAGATTCCTAAGAGCCCGTCACCGTCGGTGGCGGGGAACGCAATGGGTACCCCGCTGAAAGCTGTAGTGCCTGCCGGCGGCTTGGCCGCCACCGGGTACGGGCATGGCGGAATAGCTGCGACCTGAATGGTGGTAGCGCTGTTGGCCGACTCGGGAATGGGCTGTTGGGACAGGGGCACATCGTGGGCGCCACTTGGTGGGGTTGGAGTGGCGCCGGCTGAGGTGATGGTCGAAACCACCAGTGTCAGCCCGAGAGCCGCCACAAAGGCAGCTCGCAAGAAGTTGGACATGATGCTCCTTGGGAGTAGAGATGTTCACAAACTAGTCCAGATAGACGATAAAATATAATACCATAATTAATACAAAACTACAACATTTTAATCAAGCTTAACCAACTTCAGCTTGACGGGTTCGCCAAATAGCGTGGCGGCTAAAGTTGTTGCCGCTGGGGTGATATCGGTCACTAAAAATTCTCTGATCGCATCGCGCCCAAGTTTAGTCTCAATCTCTGGGTGGCGATCCAAATAATCACTCAGTTTAGGTGGCAAAATTACGTTAGGTGCAATAATAGTTACGCTTGAACCCATCAGGCGCATGATTGGCTCGAGCAGAACCGGATAATGGGTACATCCAAGCACTAAGGTGTCGATTTTGGCCTCAATAAGCGGCTGCAAGTAATCGCGTAAAATAGGCTCGGCGTAACGGACACCACCATTTTCGATGAGGGGTACTAACAGTGGCGCAGGGCTTTGCGTTACCGCGGCAGCAGAACTTAGTTTGGTGATTTCGGTGACATATGTACCTGTGGCCACCGTCCCGACCGTCGCTAAGACGCCCACGCGCCCCTTATTTAGCTCTTTCACCGCTTCGGCCGTTGGCACCATCACACCTAAGACGTTGCGGTCCGGATAATGCCCAGGCAGCCAGGTTTGTTGCACCCGGCGCAACGCTTCGGCCGAGGCGGTATTGCAGGCAATAATTACGAGCGCGCAGTCGGCCTCGCCCAACAAGTAACCTAAGGCTTCGCAGGTAAATTGATATACCAGCTCCATGGACCGGTTACCGTAGGGCACGCGCGCAGTATCCCCCAGATATACGTAGTCGTAATCTGGCAGCTTGGTCATAACGCTATGCGTAATGATTAGTCCACCAAGCCCAGAGTCGAAAATGCCAATCTTCATAAGGGCATTATAGCAACCACACGCCAAAAGCTTGTCAGTGGTATAATCCACTCAAACCATAAGCCTTATGCATTTGCCAGCCATTAGCCCCAATATTCTCATTATTCTCGCCATCGCCGGCGGCATGGTTTACGGTGCGGCGGGCGGAAAACACCGGCTGAGGATGTTTATCTTAAGCATTTACGTTGGCATTGTTATTGCCACACAGTTTGCGGCTATTGTGGTTGCGGCTACCCACCAACCAACCGATTTGGTAACGCTTGGGCTATTTTTCCTACCGATATTATTATTTGGCTTTAGCGGCAAAAGCGGTGGCAAACACGATCATCAGGGCGAATTACTCGCTAATTTGGTGGTCGGCCTCGCCGCCGGCGCCTTGCTGGCCGCCTCCGCACTCAAGCTCCTACCACCGAGCGAGGCCAATTCGCTTACCGACGGTGCGCTAGTAGCGTCGCTGTTATTGCAGTACCAATTATGGCTCGTAGCCTTATTGCCAATTGTGGCATTTGTGTTAGGACTTATGAAAAGTAAAGACAAACACCACTAGTTTCTTGCCTCAACACGGTCATATCGAGTACAATAGGGCGGTTCCACTTCACAAGTGATAGCGTTCTTGGCATTCTAATATCTCACCTGTGTTTGTCTCACCATCAAACTGGTCAAATGTTAACCTGCCGCGGCCACCATCTCGAATCTCACTTGGCTTATTATCACAAGCCTTTATTTATGGGCCTGTAGCTCAGTTGGTTAGAGCAGGGGACTTTTAATCCTCGTGTCCTGGGTTCGAATCCCAGCAGGCCCACCAAAGCAAAGCCCTCACATTCGTGGGGGTTTTGCTTTGGTACGATTTCCTAATTCAACCCCCGGCTTTTACTATTGAAGGTTGTCGGCCGCCGCAATACTAACATTACTACCGGCGCTACAATTGGTGGCGCCACCAGGTGCCACACCGCTGGCGCAGCCTAAGTAGGGTGAGAGACCAAGTATCTGCTCGGTTGTCCGAAGGATACCAATATTGTTGGTAGCAGTGGTTACAACGGTCCCGGGTTTGATTGATGGGGCAATGACAACACTTGGAATATTGCTGGCAGTCCCGCTATTGGCTGATCCCTCATCCCACATAATGAAAATAGCCGTATCACCAGATGCATAGTTGGGACCGGCCGTAATTAACGGTACGTAGGTTTTGAGCCAGTTGTCGCCCTCGGCCACCGTTCCGTCATGCATGTCGTTGTCGAGATTGGGGGTGATAAACGTAAAATTGGCGAGACTACCAGAAGCTATATCGGCAGTGAACGTGTTCGATGGGGTACCACTACACCCGAGACCAACCGTGGTGCTGCAGGTGATAGCCGGGATGCCAACATCATTAATGGCGCAGTCGGCTGCAATCGGATTGTAGAATGCGGCAGGATTGTGTTTATAAGCGTAGCGGCCCGAACTTGCCAGACTACAGTTGGAGGGCATGCTTTCGATATAGCTCTTCCAGCTCATGCTAGAGTTTTTTGCGAGCTGAAAAATACTCTCGCTATCAAGCGACGCAGCAGCATGATCGCCATCTGTCCGGAGGCAACCCGTACCGCTGCCGGTAGCGGTGTCGATGCCGGTATTGCAGTTGCTGCCTGAGGTAGCAACTGCGTATTGGGGCTCCGAAGGCAGCGCTACGGTGGTTGCGTTATCGATAACATTGGTGGCCTTGGAACACTGTGATGCGATCTGGTTTACAAATGGCGCATTGGCGGACTGGTCGACGGCACCATTGTCTTTATTCTCGTTCCAAATCCAAATCACGTGCTTGTAGTGAGCTGGAGGGGTAGCACCGGTACACGGGCCAGTAAAACGAACCGCTGACTGGCCACTGGCAGTAGTGCTAGAGATAAGGGAGGCTGGGCTCGTTCTAGCGCCACTCTCAGCTTCAAACGCTGTGGCTACTCCAGATGCATGACTAAATAGTTTGAACCCAACTCCCACAGCCACGAGTAACAACGCAAAAAGGAGGTAGTACGCTTTGCTTGTCTTGGCGACAGGGCGAACTAACGGCATATGCTCTTCGTTTCATCCATGCTAAAAACTATTATATACCGAACTGCCGCGCGCTTCATTTAGCCATCAATCCGTGCGATACTACCCCCATGAGTTTTATCAAAGATTTTGGTGATATTCTCAAGCTTGTGAAAGCTGGTGAGAATAGCTACAGTGCGGCTATGCAATACATTGAACGTAAAAAAGCCCAGCTTAAGCTTATTATCACGATTACCGTTATTTGGGCGTTAGTTATGCTGGGCTTGGTCATCTACATCGCGTTTAAAGTAAGTTAATCCCGCGTGGCGCTTATTAACCCGGGCTTTAAAGCTCCCGCCAACCGTGACGGCCATTTACCGCCGGGTCAATCGGTGGTGCATACGTGGCCGGTCTTAACTTATGGCCCCACTCCCATGATCGACGCGGGCGAGTGGACACTCACCATCGACGGCGAAGTTAACACGCCGGTCACACTGAGCTGGGACGAATTTGATAAGCTGCCCAAAAGCTCGCTCGATACCGATATTCACTGTGTCACTCGTTGGAGCAAACTCGGCATGGGCTGGGATGGTGCTAGCCTCGACGAGCTCATCAAGCGAGCCGGTGGCCTTTCTCAAGACGCCAATTTTCTTATTGCCAGTTCTTACGGTGATTACACAACCAATTTGCCGGTTGCCGATATTATTGACGGCAAAGCTCTTGTGGCAACCCACGCTGATGACGAGCCACTAGCGGCCGAGCACGGCGGCCCGGCCAGGTTATTTGTACCGCATTTATATTTCTGGAAAAGTGCCAAGTGGATTACCCGGCTCACCTTCACTGACGCCGATGAACCCGGTTTTTGGGAAGTAAACGGCTATCACAATTACGGCGATCCGTGGCGCGAACAACGATACCGCAATGACTAGTTCGCCCAACGATTGGCGCGTAGCAACCGTTAGCCAAATTCACGTAGAGACCACGGGTTTGCGCACCTTCACCTTCACCTTCGACGAGCCAGTTCGTCACTTGGCCGGCCAGCACTACGAAATTCGCCTCACCAGCGACGACGGCTACCAAGCCGGACGGCTGTATTCGGCTGCTTCGATCGCCGATGGTATCGGCCGCACGCTCCAGCTGACGATTGCCATAATGCCGTATGGCGAAATCTCCCCGTATTTGTTTCGCTACGTTAAAGCTGGAACGAAATTGGAATTACGGGTACCATTTGGTGGCCATTTTGTCTGGACGCCTGATATTGCTGATCCCGTGCTGCTTATTGGCGGCGGAACGGGCATTGTGCCGCTGCGAGCGATGCGATTGGCTCACCTGGCCGCGAGGACGGGCGTGCCGATGCAAATGCTCTATAGCGTCCGCAGCGCTTACGATATGGCCTATAAATCTGAATTTCTCCCCGATGGCCTTCATTCGCCAGCCGATGTCGCCATCACGTTTACCGGCGCAGCGCCCAAAGGCTGGACCGGCTTTGCCCGTCGGATCGATATGGGTATGCTGGCCGAACTCTTGGCGCGGCTCGGAGGCAATCCGCTAGTGTATGTTTGCGGACCCACGCCCATGGTCGAGTCTGTCGGCACAATCTTGGTAGCCATGGGGATTGAATCAGCTCGCATTAAAACCGAGCGCTTTGGCCCCTCCCGTGGCTAAATTCCATACGGGTTGCCAGTTTTGCTTTACCGCCAGCCGGTATAACGCCAGCCCTTGCCAACATTGCCAGTAAGCGCTACTGTTTCAAGTTAAGATTCTCCTACGAATAGCACCTGGAAGGAAATCATGGACGCTCGGCCCGGCGTGTTTTTCCGCCTGTACTTTCGTCACCACACAGCGTGCCGCGTTGCCCTCGTAGCCACCGTTGTCTTCGCAATCCTTTTCGGCCTCATCTGGCCCTTCTGGATCGGCATCGATGACGTACCTAGCTATATGATTACGCTGGTCATGCTTGGTATCTGCATCGCACTGGTACTGGTGGTGTGGATTTTCATCACCGAGCAAGAGTGGCGCCACAATCCCGAAGAACGTCCTCCCGACGTATCACCCGAAATGATCGCCTCAGCCTACCTTGACTGGCGCATCTTCAAACACCGGTGGCAACCGGCGGTGGTGCTGACGCTCGTATCAGCCACGTTTACCGCTGCCCTCGGATTGGTCTTCGGTAGCGCCGAAAGTCAGGCCAGCAAGACCTATGCGTACATGGTGGTTTGGTACCTCAACTGGGGCCTTGCCGTTAGCTTCCTCATCCTCATACCCTTGGGTACCGTGGTGCTCGTCGAAGGTCTGCCCCGTCTGGCACGTTCCCTCGGTAGCATGCAGTCAGATTACCGCCGGGCCACAGCAGTGGTACTGCCCAACAAGCCCACATACCCCAGTCTCGAGGCGTACGCCAAGGACAACGAGCGCCGTTGTGCCGTTCCTGTCAACCACCCCGACTGGGCCGTTCAGCTCAACGAAGATGAGCGGACCATGTTCGACGACATCAAGAACAGACTCAACAAACCCGCCTAGCTCACGCGCCCGCCGGCGCCTCGGACCCACCATCCGAGGCGCCGGTTTGCCGTTTTGGTATAATAGCTTCAGATAGGGTGCCTAGGCGCTCGCCTCATTAGCTTAAACCAAGGAAAACATCAATGTCCGGACACTCTAAATGGGCCTCCATCAAACATCAAAAAGGCATTAAAGATGCTCGCCGCGGCGCCAGTTTTACCAAGTTTGCCGCCCTGATTTCAGTCGCGGCCCGCGGCGGTGCGGATCCCTCCACCAACTTTAAGCTCCGCCTGGCAGTCGACCTAGCTCGCAAATCGGCAGTACCCAATGCCAATATCGAACGCGCCATCAAGCGCGGCTCGGGCGGCGAAGGCAGTGCCAACTTTGAAGAAGTCATGTACGAAGGCTACGGCCCCGGCGGGACGGCTATCATGGTTGAAACCGCCACTGACAACCGCAATCGCACCGGCGCCGAAGTCCGGGCAGCTTTCACCAAACACGGTGGTAACCTTGGCACCAGCGGCTCGGTGGCGTATCAGTTTACCCAGCGCGGCGCTATTGTAGTCCCGGCCAAAGATCTGGACCAGGCCACGATGGACGCAATCGAAGCCGGTGCCGAGGACGTTGAAGAAGGCGAGGGGCAACTGCTAGTTTATACCAAACCAACCGACCTCGATCTGGTTCGTAAGGCACTCGCCGAAGTTGGTTATGAAGCCCAAAAAGCCGAGTTATCCTGGGAGCCCAACACCACGGTTGAAGTGGTCGATGAAGCCACCGCGCGCAAAATTATGAAGCTTATGGATGCTATGGAAGAGCTCGACGATGTAACCGGCACATATTCAAACTTTGATATCGCGCCCGAGCTTATGGATATTCTCGAGGCCTCATAACTTTATGAGAATTATTGGCATCGACCCTGGAACCGCTACCACTGGGTTTGGGGTTATTGAAGCTGTCGGCGGCAATTACAAATTCATTGATGCCGGGGTAATTACCACCAAACCCGATATCTCGATGCCCGAACGCTTGTCACAAATTTATACCGATCTCACGCAGCTCGTGAACGAAGTCAAGCCGGAAGCGGCGGCCATTGAGCTGCTGTTTTTTGGTAACAACGTTACCACCGCCATTACCGTGGGTCAGGCTCGCGGGGTGGCGCTGCTCGTCCTGCATAATTATGGCCTACCTATTGCCGAATATAACCCCATGCAAATAAAAGTAGCAATCACGGGCTACGGTGCCGCCAAAAAGCCCCAAATTCAGGAAATGGTAAAAATGCTCCTCAAGTTGCCACAAATTCCTAAACCCGACGACGCGGCCGATGCTCTCGCCATCGCCATCACGCATGCCAATAGCTTTGGCCGCAACAACGAGCACTAAAACGTGCGCTTGTGCTCCATCATCCAACGGCTGAGCAAAAAGCAAATATTAGATTCTGCGCCGCTGTGGGTAGAAATCCGATCTGGCGCGTCAATACCATCAAAGCACATGAGAGTTTCGGGATCGTAAAGCTTGAGCTGAGTAATATTGTCACCTTCAAACCAGTCCATCCATTCGCGTGCTCCCGCTAACCACTTGGGCTTGCCGGTGGCAATGTGGGCGGCCATCATAGCCCATACCATGTAGGCCGCATCAATGGGCTGCTGTGAGTAGACTGGCGGCTTATCACTGTGGGCAGAAAACCACCCGGAGTTGCCAACGGGTCCCAAAAAGTGGTTAAGACGGCAGGCTTTATCAACGAAGGTTAGCGTATCGAGACCAAGTTTAATAGCCTCAGCGTCGTCGCACTCAGTGCCGTAACGAATCAGTGCGTAGGGGATAATACCATTACCGTAGGTGAGGTATTCTTCGGGCCATGGCCAGTGATGCGTCGTTTTTGCGAAGCGCGCTTTAAGGTCGGCTGCCAGTTCGGCCGCGCTGTCATGGCTCACATAGAGCGCTCCCAGTAGGGCGTAGGCGGTGCCGCGGATAAACTTGGGCCGACCCAATATTGTTAGCGCTTTAGCATACAAAACCTTGGCTTCATCGGCCCGAAAATGGCGGTGACACGCCTGCCCCATAGCCCAGACGATTTGTCCAATGGCGTCATCGGAGGCCGGAGCACCCCAAAAATCAAACGTATCGGTGGCAAAACCAAAAATCTCGTCGCCCTGAATCGATTTGGCAATATAGTCGAACAATACCGAGGCCTGCTCATCGCGTCCGAGCACCAGACACAAAATGAGTCCGCGTGCCGCGTCGTCTAAAGCATAGCCTTCTTCAACAAGCGGCTTCTTACCGTCAGAGTGTTCCCAAATTCCGAAATCATCAAACAGTGAGTCGAAAAACGGCGTCTTCATCGTGCGTTATTGCACCACTCGAGCAACTGAATGAATGAGATCCGAATATGATCGGCCGACAATCGGCCAACTCATGGATGCTCCATAGGCTTGGGCACGTTTGCGCATGGCGGCATAGCGCACCGGGTCACCCAAAATTGATAGTACCGCAGCACTAAACGCATTATCGTCATTAAATGGCACGAGTAAGCCGCGGTCGTCGCTCAAGACTTCTTGGGCATAGCGATACGGGGTCGATATACTCACAAGACCCGCCCCCATAGCGTAGGCAAGCGTACCTGAAGCGGCTTGCTCGGGGTCGCCGTGGAGCGTGAGATAGAGGTCCGATGCTCGCAAGTATTTCACCAGTTCTTCAACCGGCAAATATTTGTTCACAAACACCAAGCTATCCGCCACTCCCAGCTCGCGCGCCAGTTCCATGAGACTCTCGCGATAGGTTTCACCCGAGTAGGCCAAAATGTCGGGGTGGGTTTGGCCGACCACGTAAAGCTTGAGTTTGGGGTATTCCTTAAGAATTCGAGGCAGGGCATTAATGGCGATATCAATGCCTTTGTTGCCGCCAATGAGCCCCGTAATCATCATAATGGGCTCATCCGCTGGCAGCCCGAGCTCGGCCTTGCTCGACTTAGCATCCACCGGTGTAACGCTAGGGACCCCGTGCGGAATTACCCTAATCTTTTCAGCGTCGATACCGTATTTATCTACGAGTACTTCCTTAGCGCCATTGGTCATGGTGACCATGGCCGCAGCTTTGTCGGCCAGCTTCCAGACAATTTCACGTCGCTCGTCATCGGGATCGGGCAGTACCGTATGGAGCGTTACAATTACCGGCACATCGGCCGCATTAATTAAGCGAAAAATATTATCGCCGAGCGGCTGATGAATGGCTTTGCCATCACGCTCAAAGTTGGTTAAGTTGCCACCGAACAGACCAAATTCGTGCTGCACTACCAAGGCATTTAACTGCATACCGGCCAGTTTTTTACCGGCAGCGGTGAAGGATTCGGGATTACTGTTATTGGTTGTGGTTACAACATAGGGGCCGTAAGTGAGTTCATCGGCATCGCTTTCAGCTGCCGAAATACTAATGCGAATGGTCGGATCGGCTAGCTCAATGCCGCCAATTAGGTCGCGGCTAAAAGTAGCAATGCCGCATCGTTTGGGTACATACGAGCTCACCCAACCGACATGGAGCGGAAGCTGTTTCGTCTTAGGCATGTTTTACCTCATTAAAATACGATCTCGTTGTGAGGCCACGAAACCATATAGTACACTTATTATAGTTGCAACATCACATAATGAGAAATAAATACCCTTGTGACGGCAAAAACGCACCACACCCGGCCCCTATTTGTCCGTCTGTCCGCTGAGCCTATGCTCGTGCCCCGACCCGATCTCGTCTGGGAGGCGGGGGGGGTATTTGCACCTGCTGTTGTTAAGCGTCACGACGGCTACCACATGCTCTACCGCGCCTTCGGTCGCGACCGGATTTCGCGCCTTGGCTATGCCACCAGCCCAGACGGCCTCGAGTGGCGCCGCCACACCAAGCCGCGTGTAATTGGTGAAGGACCGTCGGAGCAATATGGTCTCGAAGATCCGCGCTCGGTTGTTATCGATGGTGTTCAGCTCACCACCTACACCGCCGCTTCGGGGCATCAGGAGGCCGACGGCTGGCATTGGCTAACCCGCATTAACATTTTAAGCACCCGTGATAACAAAACCTTTGTGCGGCTAAATCCCAAAATGCCGAACATAAACAACAAAGACGCCGTGCTGTTTCCGCGCCAAATCAACGGCAAATACTTTATGCTTCACCGACCCGAGCCCGATATTTGGATATCGAGCTCACTGGATCTTAAACGTTGGATTGACCATCGCCGCATCCTTACACCGGTACCGGGATCGTGGCAGGATTTGCGTATTGGCGCCGGGTCGCCGCCCATCGAAACCGAGCACGGCTGGCTCGTGTTCACTCATGGCGTCGCGGCCGACCTGACCTATTGTATGTCGGCTGTTATGCTCGACCTTGCCGACCCCAGCATAGTGACGTATCGTTTGCCGTATCCCTTGCTGGTTCCGGGTCTCGGTTACGAACTGCGTGGCATTGTGCCTAAGGTTGTGTTTGGGACGGCCGTCACCGATGAAGGTAAAACCTATCGCCTGTACTATGGTGGCGCCGATTACGATATTGCGGCCGCCGAAATCAATAAGGCCGACCTTATCCATGCCCTCATGGACTATCCCGCTATCACCGCCCCACCCGGCAAAGCCCTGCCCGCTTAACTACAGCGTCCGTAATTTGGTACCATATAACCTATGACTATTTCCGAACAATCATGCCAGATTTTGGCCGCCGCCCAGCTAACCGGTCGGCTGAGCCATAATTCCCGTACCATTAATGAACAGGCGATCCGTGAGCTGATGGCCGAGAACCCCTATTGGTCGCTGGCTTCAACCGTGGTCGAAGGCCTTAACATTGACGAAGACGACGTGCTGGCGGTGGTCGTAAAGTCGTTTGGTATCACGATGGAAGAGTTTATGGCCGATGAGGCCTCCACGATTAGCCCCGAGCGAACCGCCGCTCAGCTGGTCCATGGCCTTTCCGAACTGTTGGCAGCCGCCAAAACGGGAGCGACAGTTGCACTTGCCACGGGGCATCCCGGCTCACTCGCCGAAGTCTATCGCTGGATTGGTGAGCTCGTGGTGGCGGCCGGCGGCTCATTATGGCTTATCCAACCACGCACACCCGCGACTCATGGTCACTTTTTGGACCAAGTTGGCGGTGTCATCATGCTCAGTGATGAGGGATCGCTCATGCATACCCACGAACAAGAGGGTTTGGGTACGCTGCTTAGCACCAATAAGCCCGACTGGCTCTTGGCCGACCACGGTTTCGCCGCCGCCGGTATCGATGTTGGTATTCCTACCGTGGCAATCTACGATACCGACGATCCGGCCATCCCGCTGGCTGCCAGCGTGACGAAGGATATTATTGCCATTCCGATGAACGACAACCAAACAAACTCTCTAACCGCCGCCGCCGTGCGCGCTTTCTGGACGAGTTTGAATCATGGTTGAGAGCCCTTTTACCGCCGATGATCTCTTAACACTGGAAGCCGACCTCATTGCCGCTTTGGCGTCTCAAGGCTTTGATGTCGAGTCGATCAAGCTTATTGGACTCAAAGGCAGCGGCTCAAATTCCACCGTTTTCTCGGTGCTCATTAACGATGTCTATCACGTGCTCAAGGTCTACCGCGAAGCAGGGGCGTACAAACGCGAAATCCATAACCTGCGCGCCCAAATTTCGCTCGACCGCATGTTTTTTGTTTGGCCGGCCGAACTTCACCGCTATCGCTACAACATTGTCGTCATTGAGGTTCCCGAAGGCCAAGAAATGCACTCCTCGGATCTTGGTCCAGCTGCTGCCAAGCAGTTTGCTAGCTGTATGCTGGGCCTCCATTCTATCCGTTACCGCGAAAAGGGGAGCACGCGCGCGCTGGAAGTCCGTTTGCGCGGTCAGATGGGCGCCATTCTGGCCCACGCCGCCGATTATGAAAGCATCGACGGCGACGAAATCGAGGCCGTCATTGAGCGCGCTATTCGTTACCTGCGCCGCCATGCCAAAAGCTTTCGTACCTCTCGCTCGAGGGTGCACGGCGACCCCTGGTGGGGCAATGTTATTGTCGCCAACGAAGGGTTTTATTTGGTCGATTGGGAAGGCGTAAAGCGCGACGACTACTGTGAAGATCTCGCTAAATTCCGCGTCTTGGTCGATTACGAGCGCGATTCTGAGCCCGCCTCATTTTGGGATACTGAGCCCAATTATGATGCCGTCGACCACTTTATGGACGACGTCCTCGCCCGTTACGAAGATCATTTCGACGCCGAAACCAACATTCGTGGCCGATACGGTTTTTATTGTCTCTACTTTGCCTGCATTGTCTTTGGCGACTATTACTACGACGTAAAACATGGTTCTGTCGAAGCAAAAAACATTCTGCGTAGCGGCATCGATTTGTTTTTGCGCTACAGTATTAAGGGCGCCTAATGCTTTAACTGTTCGTTTGCATAGCCGTATCCGCTATACTACGTAAAGTATGAAACCTTACCGCGTCGCCGTTTTTATCGTAATCATCATTGTTCTGGCCGTCGCCGGATGGGCGATTGGCCGCTATCATGGAAAAACCCAAGTTGCCACCACCGCGCCCGCCGGTACCTACGTTGCTTTGGGCGACTCGGTTGCGGCTGGCCTCGGTCTTAAGACCTACGCCGATGCCTCGGCCTGCGACCGTACCACTGAAGCGTATCCCAATGTGGTCGCGTCGAAGCTAGGCTATAGCCTCACGAGCTACGCCTGCAGCGGTGCCTCTACGAGCGCGGGACTGATTGGTTCGCAGACCGTTAATGAACTTTCCTTAGCCTCCCAACAGAGCCAATTATTTGCTCTTGCCCAGCCAAAACTTGTGAGTGCTACCATCGGCGTCAACGATACGGGCTGGACCGCCGTACTCACCAAATGTTACACCGGCACGTGCGGGACGCCTGCCGATACTGATGCCATCTCGGCCGCGCTTACCTCAATGAGTATTAACCTCAACGCTTTCCTGTCGGCAGTTAAAGTCCACTACGGCGCCACCCCTCCACTCGTGGTCCTTACGGGTTATCACCAGATTTTCCCGGCCGTAGTACCAGCGGACTGCACCACTCTGGCTACCCTCGACCCAGCCGAAGTAACGTGGGCTCGCCAGCAGCAATCACGTCTCAACACGGCTATTCAGACCGTTGCCTCCGGCTACAGCTTCGCTAAGTTTGCCCCGGTCGACTTCACCGGCCACGAATTGTGCACGTCCGACCCGTGGGTACAAGATTTACAGTCGGCCGCACCGTTTCATCCCAACGAGCAAGGCCAGCCCGCCTTTGCCGCTGCGGTTGAGGCGGCCGCACAAGCCTCCGGAAAATAGTTAGTCTCTAAACTTTTAAGCTTGAGTAAGGTATAGTTAGTAGGAATGATCTCACTTAGCGCAATCAGCAAAGTTTATGGCAAAAAGGACACAGCTTTTACGGCTTTGTCCGACATTAGCTTTGAAGTACCTGCTGGTAGCACGCTAGCCGTTATCGGTAAGAGCGGTTCGGGTAAATCTACCCTCATGCACATTATGTCGGGCCTCGACCGACCCACCTCGGGCACCATCAAAATTGATGACGTCGAATTATTTAATATGAAACCCAAAGCCATGGACGCCTTTCGCGCTGGCACCATGAGCTTTATTTTTCAGGCCTTCTTCGTTGAGGCTAACCAGTCGTGCTACCAAAACGTCATGTTACCGCTCGAAATTGGCCAAGTGCCGCGTCGTAAACGCAAAAGTTTGGTGATGAACGCCCTCAAGGCCGTCGAACTCGATGACAAAGCGGGTGTTTTAGCCGGCAATTTGTCCGGCGGTCAAAAGCAGCGGCTGGCGATTGCGCGCGCCATTGTGAACCAACCCAAAATTCTGTTTGCCGATGAGCCCACCGGTAACCTTGATTCCACCACTGGTGAAAAAATTATGCAGCTGCTGTTTAATCTCAACAAAGATCTTGGTTGTACCTTGGTGCTCGTAACCCACGACCACGAGTTGGCGGCGCGTTGCCAGCATCAGATAACCATCAAGGATGGCCACATCGAGTCGATCGTAGATCGTCGCGCCGCCCGAAAGGCTCAAGCATAATGTATACTACCGATCTCATCCGCCGCTCGGGCCGCAGCCTCGCAAGCGCCAAAACTCGTACACTGTTAACGGCTATCGCCATCGCTGTCGGTACGTTTGCGCTCACACTAACGCTCGGCGCCAGCAACGGTGTTCAAAGCTATGTTAAAAAGATCATCGCTAATAACTTCGACCCCGCTGAACTTATCGTTACGGCCGATTCTGGCCTTATCAACAAAACCGACACCACTAAGCCACAAGAATATGACAGCAGCTTTGGCAGCCTCACCACGGCCGCCGGCGCCACCGTTCAGGTTAAGAAACTCACTGACGCTGACTTGCTGCGCCTGAGTCAGCTTCCCGGTGTGCAGCGCGTCCGTCCAGCTGTCAGCGTAGCCCTGCAATACGTCACGCGACCCGGCATGCGTAAATACGTTGGCACACTCACCGCCTACAGCTCGTCGCAAAAGCCCGACCTAGCCGCTGGCACCTTGGGCGATGATGTGCCCGCCGGCTCGATAATTTTGCCCGACGGCTTCCTGAGCTCACTTGGCTTTAGCTCGGCCCAAGCCGCCATTGGGCAAACGGTCACGATTGCCGTGCAGCCCGCCTTCGACCAAACCAGCTTGCAGTCGGCATTTGCCTCGGGTGGTACCGCGGCTTTATCGCAACTGGCGACGCCAGCAACTACCCTCCAGACGTACAAAATCGCGGCCGTTTCCAAAACCTCCACGTTTAGTCAGCCCGGAACATCACTTTATTTGTATGCCAGTCTCGCCGAGACCCAAAAGCTTAGCGATCTCACGACTAAGGGAACCTCCAGCTACCGTCGCTATCTCACCGCCTTCGTAAAAGCAGCCGACGGTACCAACCCTAAAAAACTCGACGCTGTTCAGACCGAAGTTAAGGCACTTGGTTATGGTGCCCAAAGTGTCGCCGACACTGAAGCCTTCCTCACGCAAATCATCACCATTTTGCAAGGAATTGTAGTGGCCTTTGGCATCATCGCTGTGGTGGCGTCCTTGTTTGGCATCATCAACACGATGTATATATCGGTACTCCAGCGCACCCGTGAGATTGGCCTCATGAAAGCTCTCGGTATGCGCAAACGCGACATTAACAGCTTGTTCCGTATGGAAGCTGCACTCATCGGCTTCTTGGGCGGTATCTTGGGCGCCGGCGCTGCCGTGCTGCTGGGACTCGTCTTAAACCCGTGGATTTCTAACAAACTCGGCCTCGGTGGCGACCCGCTGCTCATCTTTAACTATCTGCAAATCGCCCTCCTCGTAGCCGCGCTCATGATTGTCGCCACGCTGGCTGGTTTACTGCCTGCGCGCAAGGCGTCGCGTCTTAATCCTATCGACGCCTTGCGGACCGAATAACATCACGGGTATCTGATACACTAGCTCTATGATTGGAACCCTCCGCGGCCTCATCGCCGAAAAACTCAGCGACACGCTCATTCTCGAAGTTGGTGGTGTCGGCTACGAGCTGCTCACCACCGTCGATGACTGGGGCGCGGCCCAAGTTGGCGCCGAAACCAAATACTACGTGTACGAACAGGTGAAAGAAGATGCCTACAACCTGTTTGGCTTCTCCGAGCTATCATCCAAACTCCTTTTTGCCCAACTCCTCACCGTTCAGGGTGTTGGCCCCAAAGGCGCTATGAGCATTCTCTCGGCAGCGGGGGAGAATCGCCTGCGCCAGGCCATTGCTAGCGGCGACCCAGCGCTACTAAAAGGCATCTCGGGCGTTGGCCCCAAAACCGCTCAGCGCGTCATTCTTGACCTTCGTGGCAAGGTTGAAGAAGGCACCGCAGGATTAGCGCCGCTCGGCGACTCCACCTATCAGGCGCTGGTAGCGCTCGGCTACACGCCGGCTCAGGCATCAGCGGCCGTCGCCGCCATCCCCGACGACATTAAGGGCGACGCCGACCGGGTGAAGGCTGCCCTCAAAGGCATTGGCCGGTAACTTCGAACGCTGTTATGCCAAACGCGTAAGGCAATTTTCGTTCGCCTCGCGTTCGCCCTTATATCTGGTACAATGTGGTTATGATTGAGCGGATCGTAAATCCCGAACCCGCCAGCGAGCCGGATATTGTAGAGGAGCAAACCCTCGAAACCCTGCGCCCGCGCAGTTTTGATACCTATACCGGCCAAGAGCTGCTGAAGCAAAACCTCAAGCTGGCCATTGAGGCCGCCAAACACCGCGAAGAGCCAGTGGATCACGTACTGTTGTACGGGCCGCCCGGCCTTGGCAAAACCACGATGGCAGGCGTTATTGCCGCCGAAGTGGGCGCCAACATCCGCATTACCTCAGGACCTGCCATTGAGCGCGCAGGTGATTTAGCCAGTCTCCTCACCAACCTCGGCGATGGCGATATTTTGTTTATCGACGAAATTCACCGCCTGCCCAAAACGGTTGAAGAAGTGCTTTACCCGGCCATGGAAGATTTTGTACTCGACGTAATGCTCGGAAAAGGGCCGTCGGCCAAAAGCATTCGCCTCGACCTGCCCAAATTCACGATCATCGGCGCTACCACGCGCGCTGGTGCTTTGGGGGCTCCGCTACGCGACCGTTTTGGCCACGTGCACCGCCTTGAGTTTTATACACCTGACGAAATGATTACTATTATTGAACGTTCGGCTGGTATTTTGGACATTGCGATCGACCGCGATGCCGCTACCGAAATTGCTACTCGCTCACGCCTAACCCCGCGCATTGCCAATCGTATGCTCAAGCGCGTGCGGGATTATGCCACTGTTAAACAAGTCGACGGTATCACCCGCAAAGAGGCTCGCGAAGCGCTTCATTTGCTCGAAGTCGACGAGCTTGGTCTGGACTCGTCCGACCGCCGGCTTCTTACCATGATTATTGAGCATTACAACGGCGGCCCGGTCGGCCTTACAACTATGGCGGCAGCGTTGGCCGAAGAGACCTCCACGATTGAAGACGTCTACGAGCCGTTTCTGATGCAAATTGGCATGCTCGAGCGTACTTCGCGGGGGCGCCGCGCCACCAGCAAGGCCTATGCTCACCTGGGTCTGACCCCTCCAGAAATTAAGTCCTAACAAACAAGCAGCCCGCACAAGCGGGTTGCTTGTGCGGGCCAAAGGGGTCCGCGGTCTACGAGTGCACGCCGGGCAGACTCGATTTCAGGTTGACGTGATAGCCGGCACCCAGTAGCCCGCGCCAGACGTTGGCGACTTCGTTCGGGTCCTTGCCATAGAGATCGACGTTCTCGACGGGGTGAGCACTGTCGCGTCCCGCCAGCATCAAAACGAGGTAGAGTGGTTGATTGCTGGCATCGAGGTGGACCGTCGTGATGGGATCCTCGAACAAGCCAACCACTTCACTGGCAAAGTCAGCCCACTTGTTCATGCGAGCTTGGCGAGCGGCGTCTGACGAAGACTGATCCACTGCCACGAGTACCTGAGTAGCTGGTGCTTCCTCGTTGGCGACTAATTGGTCGTCAACCACCACCTGCTTTTCGGCCGAGGGTGCGGCGGAAACCGCCTTGGCAGGTAGATCATCCGACACGTCAGACGTAGCGTCTGCCGGCGGAGCAGCCTTGTAGGCTGACGTGGGCGGCTTCTTCGGCTTGGTTTTGCTACTCGACGGCCGGTCGGTCCGGCTACTCGCCCGAGCTGCCAGCGAGTCGGTCAGGTGGCCCGGCAGTGGTACCAACGCGAGCGGCCTCGCGTTGGCCGGAGGCAGCGGTGAGCCAGGCTTGGGGACAACAAAACCGTCTTTGACGGCGGCACTCATTTCAAATCCAAATGCAGATGCAGATGCGACAGGAGCCGCGTTGAGATATTACACATCAGGGTACTCCTTAACTCAGAAACTCCTCGAAAAATCGGTGAATACTGCGTTTGGTAGAAATAATATAGCACAAATACGCCCAACAAGCAAACAAAATGTCAATTATGTCAAACTAGAATAAGAGCTCGGATGAGCTCTTATTCGTGAGGCTAGCGAAAGGACTAAACGGCTGGTGCTACGGGAGGTGTATTGCTAGGCACACCGGCGCATGGACCTTGATAGATTGCTGGTCCAAATCCGAGGATGAGCGAACCAATGTAAGGGAAAATAATGAGCCCAAACACGCCAAAGACGGCACTTTTGCCAAACGATTTCGCGAGATCCAAGGCCAAAATAATAAAGAGCACGAGGTTAACAAAGGGGATAAACAGCAGAATCAACAGCGACCATGCAGGTCGTCCTACGATTTCGAGCAAAATGTAGGTGTTGTAGATAGGGATGATGGCAGCCCAACCCGGATTACCAGCCTTCGTGAAGATTTTCCACAAGCCGACGATTGCAATAATGCCAACGATGAAGAAGGCCAACCATATGGCGAGTACAACGCCGCTGTTGACGCTAGTTGTTGAGGTAGTAGCGGTTTACACGACCGAGAGTAGCGCCGACATTTGAAGCCTCATAAATGCTGGTGTTTACCTTAGAATAATCTGAATTTATGGCCAAGTAAAGCTAATTATTGCCAAATGGGTCGCTCTTACCCAGGGTGGTGGGAGCAACCGTATCTGGAACAGCCGTCAGGGATTTTAGGCTATCAAGCGTAGCTTTATCAAAACTAATTCCGATAGCGGTGTCTGGTACATCAACCGGCTGAACATTGAGTGCGGCATTAACCACGTAGGCCGTATAACCAAACGCGCCAATGAGAGCAAGGCCCACAATGAGCGGTTGCAAACGCCGTAGCCATTTCGTCACCAATTTAGGATCGATTTTGGCCAAGCTCTTGAGATCGAGGTTCATATTCATGGTTATGGCTTCACGTAAGCATTTAATGTTATCGAATAATCGATTGCCTTAGTTTTATCTGGACGGCTAACAGTCAGGCTAGTAACGCTCGTAAAACGGTTGAGCGTCTCAATCTTACTCAAAAATGACTGCAGCTGCTGGAAACTGCCGGCGACATCAAAACTCACCGGCAGAGCCAATACGGCACCCAACTGGGTGGTTTGGGACGTGCCGCTTGGGAGTCCCCCAGAGCTCGGGAAGGTGGCGCTACCTAAAACGAGCCCGCATGACGCCGCAATGCTTTGCAACTGCACTAACAGTGCCGTTTGATCCTTGGTGTGCGGCAGCGCCGTATCCATGAGCGGCAGTTCTGGCACAACCTCTTTGGCATACTGAACTTTTAGTCGGGTGAGGCCATCAATTTGATCCTGATCCGCCACTTGTTGTCCTAGCGAGGTAGCAAGGGTTAGCTTGGCCGTGCCGAGGCGGTGCAATGCGTAGACATAGCCGTAACCACTAGCAGCCAGCGTAACAGCGGTGACGCCTAAAATGCCAAAAAAGAATTGCTTTGGCGTCACTTGGCTTCTCCCGGGTTGAAGCCCAAGACGACGTTTGCCTGATATCCGGTGCTCGTAGAAGTAATGGATTGCAAATCAGCACCCGATATACGCGGAGAGGTAACAATAGCATCGTGGAAGGCCAAAATTTCGTTGTACGTCGAGCCGTTAATACTCACAACCACGGGCTTACTCGAATCGCCCGTAAGAGCAATACCGGTAAGAGAAATACCTTTGGGAAGCACGGCGGCCAGATCGTAAAGCAGCTGCGAAAAACGCGTTTGACCGCCTTCAATCGTTTTAATGGCGTTGACGCGCGCCGCCGCGTTGGCTGCCGTCAGCTTGTCATTGCTAAAGCCGGCAATCGTTTGCTGCTTGCTTGTGAGGTCAGTTGTCACCGATACCACCTGGCGGTCGAGATACATAATGGCCGTCGCAAAAATGGCTGCGATAATTACTACTACTACCACTACCAGCTGCAAGTACCGCAGGGCAGATCGGTTGTATTTGGCGTAGCGCAACTGCTCCTTGGCAGTTGGCGGCATCAGGTTAATCATATCTTACCCTCAAGACGTGCAAGTCCCAGTGCGGTGGTATACATTGGCGCCTCAATCTTTGAGACGTCCTGAATATGGATCAACTCGAGGCCTGCCCATGGATCCGATACGGTTACCGGCAACTCGAGTTCACGCGCCAAGTATTCCACGAGACCTGGCATGCTAGCGCTACCTCCGGTGAGAATAATGTTTTCAACTGCGCGCTTATCATGACCGCGGTCCTGATAAAACTTGATGACGCGCCGAATTTCGGCGGTAATGCTCGAGAGGGGCTTGCGCAGCGCGGCCTCAATTTTGGGTAATAAGTTTGACTCGCCCAAGCCAAAACGGGCTTTTATTTCGTTAGCTTGTTCGCGGGTTATACCCAGGACGCTCACGAGCTCCAGGGTGAGGTTATCGCCTCCCAGAGCGACAGTGTCGGTGAGGCGAATAACTTTGTCCCAAATGGTTAAATCAATTGAGCCGGCGCCAATATCGACCACTAAGGTAACGTGCTCAAGAGTTTGCGCTGCTAATACGGCTCGGGTAACGGCCGCAAGGCTTGATTCGATAAAAATTACTTCTAGATTCATCAGTTCAAACAGTTTGAGATAACTATCAACAATCGCGCGGGGTGCTGCTACCATGAGCACTTGTGAGGTTTCGCCAACCGTATCAATAATTTCATAATCCACGTACAGGTCGGGGAGGGGAACGGGTACATATTGCTCTGCCTCAAGGCGAACTGCGGCCCCCAAGTCAGCTACGGCCATTTGCGGCAGTTCCAGCACTCGCGTGAAGACTTTTGCTACTGGTAACGATGCTGCCACGCGAGTAGCAGTGATTTTGCCAAAACTCATTTGTTTCATGAGCGGTGCCAGTGCATCGGCAATTTCCTGCGGATCAACGATAATTCCTTCCACGATAGCCTCGCCCGGGAAGTTGGCATAGCCGTAACCAACCACCTGCATGGATTTACCATTTGGACGCAGCTGGATCATCTTGGCGGTTCGTGTGCCCAAGTCAAAGCCAAAGATCGGCTGGTTGTGATAAATCAGCGGAACTTTCACGCGTACCTCTCACCTAGGATTAGCATAACCATTTCCATAATTGTATCATCATTCGCAGTCTTTAGGCACACGACTTGCGCACTCCTTTGCCAAGAATATGCTACGGACTAAACAGCTGTTCCCGCCACGTCAACACAGAGTAATTACCTGTCGTCGGAAAGCCAGGTGGCGGCGCGTAAATGAGGTGTGAATCAAAGTTGTAAGCAGTTGTGGGAAAGCCGGAACAAAACGATCCACAGCCAGGGACCTTAAATCCGTAATCATTGGCGTTTTGACCCAGTGACCCATAGAGCGTAAAGCTCGACTTAAGGCCGCCGTTGGCCGTGTCATAGCCTACCGACCCATATTGCGCCAGCATGCCCGCGTCAACCTCCATTACATTAGGTACATATCGCGGGATAAACACATCTTGCTGCGCCACGAGGCCAATAGCCGCACTGCCGTCCTTAGCGGCGTAGGTCAGGTTACCGATGATATTGATACTGCGGCGCGTCGCGGGCGAATCGGGCAACTTGGCCGCCACAATCGTAATACGGCCAGGCCAGCTGGTACCGCTTAGCCATACTTCTTCGGTTGAGAACAAAATACCATTGGTAGGTGCAGCCTGGTTACGAATAAAGGTTTTGGTAATACCCGATGAGCTCTGGTTAGTAACTTTATAGACATCGATCGTGCCGTCGGAGCGTAGATTGAGATAGAATCCAATTCCGCGCGAGTTGTTCAAATACACGCCGCTGCTGGTCTGCGCCTGCGTCTGCAGCGAGGCCAAATTGGCGGTAACCGCGGTGAAGTCGATGGAAGGAACGGGGAACTGCCACTGGCTCTTGGGACCTCCGGCGCCCCACACGTCTGGCTTCGAGGTGCCAGTTGAGCCGGCAATATACGATGTCTTAGCGCCCATAACCGGTCCGTTATTTACGCCATCAAACTGGACGCCAATATTGGAGAAGACCGGACCGGTGGTGGTAGCGGTCGGCGAAAAATTGAGCTCCGAGTTGGATAAGAAGATGTAGTTAGAAAACGATGGCTGGCCGAGCTGAGCCAAAATCGTGCGTCCGCCGGTTAGATTTGGCACCTGACCCACCGAACGTACCGTAGTAACCGTGGAGCCGTTAACTGGCGGGGTAATGTAGAGGGTGTAAGTACCCTGTAGGACATTGTTATTGTCGTAATACGAGTGGACATACGGGCCATAGGGGCTAGTGGGCGGCGTAGGCGTGTGGCCATCGGTATAGTCACTAGGGTTATGCGACAGGTGCCACAGGTAGTAATTGATGCCAGCCTCGGCGACGTCTAAGGCGCGGTCCTGACGAACGTTAAACTGCGTGAAGCGCTCGTTATTGAGCAGCACCTGAGCCGCCGAAGCTCCCAGCGCCGATAAGATTACCGCTGCCACCAACACCGTCAGTAAAATGTAGCCGCCGTCACGCACGCCGCTCTTGGTAATTCGGCTGAAAGTCCTCGCAAGTTGTAATCGTCGTAGGTTCATCATAAGTTCGTCTTTAAATTACGCAGCGTTACCTTTGTCGAAATTGATATCGGCACCGGTACCTGTTTGGCATTGGGGTTGGCGGCCACGTACAAGCCAACTTCTTTAACCTGCGACGGCAAAAAGCTGCCGGTTAGCAAGTTATCGGCGTCATCGTAGTAAGTAAACAGTGACGCAGTTCCCATCGCGAGGTCGATACGGGTGGTATAAAACTTTTCGTTGGCGGGCAAATAGGTATAACTTGGGGCAGTGCCAGTAGGCGGCGTCACGCCAATATTGAGGTTCGTTCCGTTAACAAAGTAGCGCACTTTATCGATAACCGTGTCTTGAGGTGAAAAATACGCGTAGACAATCAGAGTATCGGGGCTGGCCGTATCCAAACTGGTAGCACCGCGCACAACTTTGGTCACTCGGTCCGATAACGTTTGCAATTCGAGGGCGGTATCAGACTGAGCTTGAATAAAGTTGTAACTACTGAGTCCTTTGATGAGAAATGTGCTGAGCGGCAGCGCAATGAGGCCCGTGATCACAATCACGATCAGGAGCTCAAGCAGCGAGTAACCAGACTCACTCACAACGTGCCGGTTGGTGGCCCATCTAAGGAGTGACACTAAACCCTCCTGTCTGCGTGACGGTATTGCCATTGCTGGTGACCACCACATCCCAGCTCCCGGTGGGTGCGCCGGTAAAGTTAAACGTTCCAGACAACGATGTGTCACCGCCTCCGCTCGTAATGCCGGTAGCGTTAATATCGGGTTGTCCAGCTGATTTAAGCGTAATCGTGCTACTTGAAGACAGGTGCGTGCCCGTAATTGTCATAACCATGGCGTTGTTGCCGGTCGACGATGCGTTGGGACTCACATTAGTGATGGTGGGGTAGTTGGAGTTGGTCGTAACTACCAGGTTTACCGCACTCGTCGTACCTGGCGCCAATATAAGCGGCGCGTACGGCTGAGCCGACACCAGGTAGTATCCAGATGCTACCGCAAATGAGTAACTGTCCCATTCCAGACCCGTTAGATTGATATTGCCAGTGCCATCGGTGGTATTGGCTATTGAGTATTTACTCACCGAGGGGTTTTGGTAAATTGTTTTCGCTCCACTCGTGGTAACTTTGAGCGCGCTCACCGGGTTACCGTTGGTATCTTCCACGTGCAGGCTTAAGTTTGACGTGTGGTCAATCGACAGCGTAATCGCCGTTACCTGCTGAACAAGCACATTCGGATTTACGATAGTGGCGGTTTGGGGACCTGCTGGGTCAGCGGTACTCCCAGAGGTTGAGTAGCCCGGCAGCGACGCGGTCACCACGTATCTATTGCTAGAATCCAGCGGCAAGTCGGGCACAGTGACAAAACCAAGATTGTCGGTGGTAGTAGCAATATTAACGTCCGGGTTAGGGTTAGGGTTGAATATTGTCACGTTGGCCTGCGGGACGGGGTTACCATTGGAATCGATCACCTTAATGGACAACACTCCCGTGTTGCTTGATGTTTCCGACGCCTTGGCTGCCAGATCAGTAGTTAGTTGCGCCACCAACTGCCCGCTCGTTTTGAGATACACGCTGATTTCGGCGCGTTTGTAGTCTCCGGGGTTTTTATCAACCGGCTTACCCGGAATAGTTCCGGCCGCGTTCCCGTCATAGGGGTCATCTACGTACTTAATGCTGGTGTTCACGGTAAAGGTATATCCGCCGCGAACCAGAATCTGGTTGTCGGGCAGAATTCCCGGCGGGTAAATTTCGCCGAACTGGGTAGCTAGACTTTGGTAAGGCAAATCGCGCAGGTTTTCTATTTGTTCCTGGGCCAAGGCCAGACCAATCGCGCGGGCTTTACCGACCGTTACCACGTGCAAGTTATCGATAAACAGCTGAGAAATAGCCGTTACCATAATCGTCATCACCACCAAGCCCACTATGGTCTCGATGAGCGTAAAACCGGCCTCACCTCGTCGCGTCATGTCCGCATTATAACGCTTAAGCTCACCAAAAACGACCCCGAAGGGTCGTTTTTGGTCCGGTCAGGATAACGACTTATTAGTTGTTGTTAACCAGTTGGAAAGTGCGGGTCGTGCAAGGAGCTACCGGTGCGATGGTTGCAGTACCATTGTCGCCACCGTTCTCGAGGCAAGCCGTGAGGTCGTAGGTCGTGTTTGAAGCAGCCGGAGTGTACACGTACACGTAGGGCGACGTGTTCTTCGGGTCGGTAGGAACTGCCTTCATGATTGGCGTTGTACCGGTGGTCAACGTGTTCATGTCAACTGGGTAAATGTTGTTGGAAACAAAGTACTCTTCCATTCCTTTTTGGATAGCGCGCAGGTCAGTCTTGCGCTGAGTGTCACGAGCTTTCTTTGGCGCGGACGTGATGTTTGGGATAATCAGCAGGGCCAGGATGCCGATAATCACGATGACGATGAGGAGCTCGAGCAGGGTAAATCCGCCTTGCTTCCTCAAAATTTTCTTAAGCACGAGTGCTCACCTCCTTACTAATTTGTGGACCAATAAAGCGTGGGCTCTATTTAAGCCAACTATAAAGCGCTTACGCTTGCGTGTCAATCATGTCTTGGCTAAGGCCATAAACGCAAACCGGCCCGGATGCCGCTCATAGAGCGACATCCGGGCCATGTGGTTGGTCGGGGCGGAAGGAATTTCAGCCGATGGTCTTCGGCTTGATTCCGACTGTCTCGAGCAGCAGATCGCCGCCCGGTTTCCCGAGGCAAAGCCCCAGGAGGATGTACTTGCCGTTCTCGCAGTTGGCCAGGATGTGCCTGGCCAATGCCACCGAAGGCAGGCTGGACGGTGAAGCCGAAGCAGCGGTGGGAACGATCTTGCCGTCGTTGCCGGGAGCCCGCGGGGTGTTGCGCTTCAGAAAGGTGGCGGCGTGGGCGGCGCGGCTCGCTTCGTCGGCGTTGGCTTCTTCGCTCTCGACGACCCGCACGATCTTGTAGGACCTGCGAATCGAGAGCTGCTCGACGACCCGCCGAATGATCCAGGTGAGGACCAGCCCCGCTCCTATCGCCGCGATGGGCGTTAGGAGCATGCGGTGGTTGGCGAGCCAGCCGGCGGGAAGTGGGCAGTAGGTGTAGAACCCCCACCCGGCCGCCGCAGCCAACACGACGAACAGCGTCGGCCACACGAACAGTGCCCGGATGTCGTCACGCTGGTTGGCGCGGATGACGTAGTCGGGCTTGGCCTTCACCAAGATACCGGCCTCGTCGGTGTGGTCCTCGTCCATCCCCGCGTACTTGCGGTAGTGGATGTCCGAGAGCTTGTACACGATGGTAGCCGCCAGAGCGCCCGAGATGATGGGTATGACGTACGTGTACGGCGAGCCAGTCCTGGTGAAGCCGACCACGATATCGCCGATGAGGGCGAAGAGGCCGAGTGCTGCCACGGCGAAGACCTCCGGTCGGAGGTCGTGTGTCAGCATGCGGTGGCCGGACACCTCCACTCGGTAGCCGACTTTTCCGAACCACACCAGAAACGCCGCCACGATGATGATAGCGATCATCGCGCCTGCGAACGCTCCAACGGAGCTGAAAATGGTTACCATGATGTGAAATTCCTTCCAGATTGTGCGAGCATGTGCGAGGCAAACGCCCCGCACATGCGTGGCTATTTGCCGATTGATCATACTAACTCATTTTATGGTTTTTGTCAAGGTTATGGTTTCCAAATGTAAGCGTTTTACCAAGCGCTTTAATAACCATAGCAACGTCGATGCTAAAGCTTAAGTTCCGCTTTCCAGAGCCGTAATTGGGCCAAATACCGAAATAACAATAAAACCAACCATGCCGCCAAGCACGATAATAAGAATCGGTTCAATAATCGAGGTGATACCAGCTACGACAGTATCAACTTCTTTTTCGTAAAAATCAGCGAGTTTTAGCAAAATTTCATCCATCTGGCCGGTCTCTTCACCGACGGCAATCATCTGACCCACGATGGCCGGAAAGTTTTTTGAAGCTCTGATAGGTTCGCTCATAGGGCGCCCGTTTTTTACCTTGGTGGCCACATCGGCCAGTTCATCGCGGTACACCGAGTTACCCAAAGCGCTTTTGGTTGAGTTAATGGCATCGAGCACACTAATGCCGGAGGCCATAAGCGAACCGAACGTCCTGGCAAATCGCGCTACGTTCACCTTTACGATAATTGGTCCCATTATCGGCACCTTCAGCATAATCCGGTCGACCACCCGTTTACCCGCTTCAGTTCGGTACCAACGGATAAACAGCACGATGCCTCCGACGATCCCACCAATAATAAGCCAGTAGTAGGTGGTGAGCGTCTTAGAGATGGTCAGCATCAGCACCGTGTACCACGGCAAGGCAATACCGCCGTCTTTGAAGATGCTGGCAAGTTTTGGCACAATTACCGTCATGAGGAAAAAGAACGCCCCAAAGGTTGCCACAGTAATAACTCCCGGATAAATCATGGCCGAGCGGATCTTGCCTACCACTTCGGCGTCTTTTTCCTGCTGGGTCGCCAGTCGCTCGAGGACATTGTCCAAAATACCGCCGCTTTCACCGGCTCGCACCATGTTGACGTAAATATTGTTAAAGACCTCGGGGTGCAGCGCCATCGCGTTGGCCAGCGTTGCGCCGCCTTCAACCTGTTTCGAGATGTCGGCAATGGCCGCCCGTAGCCGCTTCGACTCGGACTGCTGTGACAAAATAGCGAGCGACTGCACAATGGGCACGCCGGCATTAATCATGGTGGCAAACTGGCGGCTAAAGATAACTTTATCCTGAAGTTTTACCTTGGGGGTGATGAATTTATCGAGCAGACTCGTTTTATCACCCGCACTCGAGTGGTCTTCTTTCACCAAAATGGGGGACAAGCCTTTTTCGATTAAACTCGCTGTAGCTGCGGCACGATCGATGGCTACCATCGTACCTTTTTGAATTAGACCGCCTTTATTGCGGGCACTGTAGGTAAAACTAGCCATTATTCTCTCGTCACGCGTAAGACTTCTTCGATGGTAGTCTGTCCCATGAGAGCCTTCACAAAGCCGTCTTGCTGCATGGTAAGCATACCGTCGCGCACGGCTTGTAGCTGAATATCATCCGATGTTGCGTGGCTAGTGATCATGCGCGAAATAGCCTGGGTTACTTCAAGGACTTCGTAGATACCCATGCGGCCGAGATATCCGGCGCCACCGCAATTATCGCAACCTCCACCTGGTCGGTAGAGCAAAAACTGCCCGGATTTTAGCTGCGATGGATCAACCGCTGGGGCGGCCTCGGGGGCGGTTGATGCCACGGCCGTAGATGCACCAGCCGTTTTGGGCGCGCCCGCTTCGGCTGCAGAACGGTTGATAATGTTAGGATCAGCCGCAATTTTGTCTAAAATACCGTTAGTAACTTGAATGTCGTGGACCGGCTGAATTACGCGGCCCTTTTTGTGCTCGGTGGGTTCTATAGCAGCCATTTTTGGCGGTGGAGCTTCGGCTGTTTGAGCTGCCACCGCAACTTCACCCTTCATTTCGTGGAAGTGCTTGAGCGACGCCTCCAGCTGGAAATCACGCTTGATGTTAGCCATCTCGGCGGTTTCTGGAACATACGGGATGCGACAGACGTTGCATAATCGCCGCACCAAACGTTGACCAATAACGGTGTTTACCGTTGAGGCAATCAAGAACGGCTCAATACCCATATCCAATAGACGCGGCAAACACGTGGCCGCGTTGTTGGTGTGAAGTGTACTTAGTACCACGTGACCAGTAAGAGCAGCCTGCACCGCAAGGTCGGCCGTCTCACCGTCTCGTACCTCACCAACCATGATGATGTTGGGGTCTTGCCTTAGCAGTGCGCGCAGTCCAGCCGCAAAGGTCATGCCGGCTTTAGGGTTAGTTTGAGTTTGGTTAACCCCAGAAATGCGGTATTCCACCGGGTCTTCAATGGTAGAAATATTGACGGCCGGTGTATTGAGTAAGCTCAGCACCGAGTACAGCGTAGTACTCTTACCCGATCCGGTAGGTCCCGTCACCAGGGTCATGCCGTGGGGTTTGTGGAGGTTGCGGCCAATTACTTCGAGGCTGCGGCCCTCAAAGCCCAATTCTTCGAGCGTTTGAGCGCGCGTCGACTCGTCCAAAATACGCATTACCACCTTTTCGCCGTCCATAATTGGCAAGGTTGAAACACGCAGCGCCACTTGCTTTGAGCCCAAAGTAAACTTAAACCGGCCGTCCTGGGGAATGCGGTGCTCGTCGATTTTGAGGTTGGCCAAAATCTTGATACGTGAGATTACGGCCAGCAAAATAGGCTTTGGCAGCGTCATCGTTTCGCGCAAAATACCGTCGATGCGGTAGCGCACCTGGACGATGTTTTCGCGCGGCTCGAGGTGAATATCAGACGCCCGGCTCTTGACCGCATATTCTAAAATAACGTTAACCGTTTTAGCAATCGGTGCATCTTCAGCTAAATCTTTGGCCGAGATCTTCTCAGTTTGTTCTTCGGCATCGGCACTGGAGTCTTTAATGGCTTTGGTGATTTCGCTCGAAATTTCACCTTTGTATTGGTCGAGCGCGCCCGCAATATCGGCAGCTGTCGCCATATAAATGCGCAGTTTGCCGCCAATTTGCTTGGTAATAAAGTCGGCCGCCTGAAAGTCTTCGGGGTCTGCCATGGCCAGCTGCAGCTGATCTTCGGTAGTGCCAAACAATACTGCCTGATACTTGCGCGCGATGCGCTCCGGAATTTTTAGTAAGATCTCACGGGGAATTTTTACATCACCTAACTCTACAAATGGTACTTCGAGGCTGGCGGCGTAGAGCTGCGTGAGGTCTTTTTCGCTCATTAGTTTATGTTTTAGCACATTGCCGAGCAAGCTATCGTTGGATCCTTCAACAGGCATAACTTCACTAAGAGCCGCCTCCTTAACTTTTCCGGAGGCAATTAGCAGCTTCTTTAAATCGGGATCAGCAATGCGCATAGTTATGACCATATTAGCATAAGAACTAACAAGCGATATAACCAACTTTTCATTGACAAATGCCGTTTTTAAAGCGTAACAACTTTACCCATCGCTACAGCTCTACCCGGTGAATTCAAATGATGGCCGCGCCCGCAAAAGCCGCCAGCACCACCCAAGCCGCCGACTCAAATCAACCGCGGCGGCGGCATCTGTGCGTCGAGGGAGGGGGTTATGGTTGCTCTTGCTCCTTGGTGGTCTTACCATTGGCTCATATTAGTTATGAGTTTTGCCATGACCTTATCGATTTCTACCAGCGAGCCCGCCTCTACTTTGGCTGCCGCCGCGAAATTAGCCTCCCACCTCCAGGGCGGGGAGGTAATAGAGCTGCGTAGCGACTTGGGCGGCGGAAAGACCACCTTTGTTAAGGGGCTTGCCGCGGCCCTCGGCTATACCGGTAGCGTCACCAGCCCCACGTTTACCCTCAGCCAAATTTATCAGTTACCAGGTGGACGTGAGCTGCACCACTATGATTTGTATCGCCTCACCGAAGCCGGTGTGGTTGGCAGCGAGCTAAGTGAAGACATTGGCCAGCCTGACATTATTACCGTGATCGAATGGGCGGGAATTGCCGAAACCGCCTTACCTGCCGATCGCGTAGTTATCGACTTAATTGTGACCGGCGAAAATGATCGTGAGCTCAATTTTTCGGCTACTGGTCCCCAGGCGGCCCAACTAATCGAGGATATCAAGCAATGATTCTAGCTATTGAAGCCGCCTCACCAACTACCAAATTGTGGCTTGAGAAAGATCCGAAAGCCACCCACCCAACCGTAGTTTGGGACAGCGGACGCACACTCGCCGATGGTTTACTTGGTCAAATCGACAACTTGCTAAAGCAGTCCCAGATGCAATTATCAGACCTAACCGGCATCGTGGTCTTTTCTGGCCCCGGCTCGTTTACCTCATTGCGCGTTGGTCATAGCGTTGCCAATGCTTTGGCTGATAGTCTCAAAATTCCTGTAGTCGGCCAGCAAGGTGATGGCTGGCTGGCAGACGGACTCGCTCGTCTCGCCGGGGGTTCCAATGATCAAATCGTGCTGCCGTTCTATGGCGCCGAAGCCAATATTAGTAAACCCAAAGCTTGACCGGCCTGCCAGATAAAGCCATAGTTACAACGTAATTTGACATGCCGCCTCCGTAACGGCTCTATCCTGGCACGCCGTGCCCTCAAGGATGCCCGCGGCCTCAACAGAAAGGGACCCCAATGTCCCGTCGTCCGCCCAACCTGCTCAGCCTACCCGGCTCTAGGGTGATGAAATTCATACAGGTGCTGTCCGATGCCGATTTGCGCGCCGAAGAAGCCCTCGAGATGATCGCTAACCCAGAACTCGCGAGCCACTGGGTTTGGAAGCTGCGCGCCGGCAAGCTGGCCGAATACGCCGAGCCTTTCCACGGAATCTTCACTCAGCCTGAAGTTCAGGTAGAAAATCTGCGTCGCTGGAACGAACACCTGAGGCTGAATTTCTCAGACAACCGCATTAAGGCCATGCGCGACAGCATTCCTGCCAATCGTGACAACGGTCCAAACATGGGGCTCACCCTGTGCTGGACTAAGCAAAGCTTCGAGCTAACCATCGCCGGCAAAATCACTGTCCTCCAAGGCCATTTTGGGACCAGCCTAACATCTCGAGTTGGCGAGCGAATGCTACACCGCCTCGATCGTAAGATCGAGTCCGGGTGGGTTGAAGGCGAAGACCGCCTGTGGTGGGAATTTATCGACCTCGGGCGCACCCGTGGTTATGGTGTTCGCGAAGCTGGGTCACGCATGGCGGGCTTCTCGGTGCTCGACGCCATCTGCCAGTCACCGGCTTATTTTCAGCACACCACTCAACCACGCCCAGGGCTCGTCATCGGCAACCTCAGAGAGTGGTCCCAGCGCGGTTATCCCAACGCGTGGCGTTATCTCGCTCTCACGCCCGTACTCGGTATTGAGGGCGGGGCGGTCCTAACGTATAGTGACGGCTTTGCCCAGCCGGATTACACGGTACCGTTGTCCGTGCGGGCCGATTTCGGCGAGTCCGAAGCCCGGTTAGTGACGGCTCGAAGTCCAGTTACCGATCACCGCCCACAAAGCGCCTTCTGATTCACGCGCGGTCTATCATCGCCTTAGTAATTGGCGATGATGGTCCGCGCCGTTTTGTTATGAGCGCAGCCACAATCGCGGTCAAAGCTTGACGTTAACAGGTAAAGCTCGTTTAATTAAGGCGTACTGTTATACCCGATAAACTTTAGCCACTACTTCTGATACCTTGCCGCTCTTTTCCGTGGCTTGCCGAAAGGCCCCAATGTTTCCCATGATCTTACCCTGGCTCATAGCCGCCCTTGTGGGTGGTGGCGCCGGATACTCGTATAACTATTTTGTCGGCAAACGACGAACCGAAACCGCCTCGGCCAAAGCCAAGGAGGTTTTAGATGATGCTCGCGCTAAGGCCAAAGAAACCGTTCTGGAAGCCAAGAGTGAAGCTATCAAAATTGCCGAGTCGGCCAGGCGAGATGAAAATGAGCGCCGCGCGCAGGTAGGCGCCACCGAGCGTCAGTTACTTGCTCGACAAACGAGCCTTGATCAAAAACTCGAAGAGCTTGATCGCCGCGGCGAGCGCTTGCGTCAATCCGAAACCGAACTCGATAGCCTCAAAGATGAGCTTCGCGGTATTCGCACCAAACAGCAGGATAACCTCGAAAAAATTGCCAAATTATCCCGCGATGAAGCTCGCGAAAAACTCCTTCAAATGACCGAACGTGACATGCGCGCCGATCTTACCAAGCTAGCGGCTAAGCTGCAGGCCGATACTAAAACTGACGCCGAAGACAACGCACGCCTCATACTGATGACTGCCATGGAGCGTATTGCATCGGACCAAACTACCGAGCGCACCATTACCACTGTCCCGCTACCAAGCGACGAGCTCAAAGGCCGTGTTATTGGCAAAGAAGGCCGCAACATCCAAGCGCTCGAACGAGCCACCGGCGTCGACGTGATTATTGATGAAACCCCCGGCGCCATCGTATTGTCGAGCTTCGACCCGATCCGCCGCCAAGTAGCCCGAGTTGCCCTCGAAAAACTGTTATCCGACGGCCGTATTCACCCAGCCCGTATCGAAGAGGTAGTGGCTAAAGCTCAGTCTGAGATCAACAAGCAAATGCGCGAGGCTGGTGAAAAAGCGCTCAAAGAAACCGGTGTTGTCGGCGTGCCAATCGAACTCGTCGATTTGCTCGGCGGGCTCAAATTCCGTACCAGCTACTCGCAAAACGTACTAAAGCACTCGGTTGAAATGACGCATTTGGCCGGTATGATTGCCAAGGAAATTGGCGCCGACGTGCGGATTGCTAAAACCGCCGCGCTGCTCCACGACGTCGGTAAAGCCGTCACGCACGAAGTCGAAGGGGGACACCACCACATTGGCGCCGACCTCGCGCGCCAGTACGGCATGGAAGAGGCCATCAGTCACGCCATCCAGGCTCACCATGACGATGTCGAAGCTACTACACCCGAAGCCCTCGTAGTGCGTGTAGTTGACGCCTTAAGCGCCGGCCGCCCTGGCGCCAGAGGTGACACGTTAGAGAACTACTCCAAGCGTATGACCGAACTCGAAAACCTGGCCAACAGTTTCCCTGGCATCTCGAAAAGCTACGCCATCTCCGCTGGCCGCGAGCTGCGCATTATCGTCGAACCGGAAAACATCGACGATTTATCTGCTATCAAACTCGCGCGCGATATTGCTACCAAAGTAGAAGCCACACTTAAATATCCGGGCGTCATCAAAGTAAACGTAATCCGCGAAACCCGCGCCATTGAATATGCCAAGTAGCGCCCGAGATATGGACAAATAATGCTCGATTCACGCTTCCTCTACCTTGCTGCCGTCATCGAGTTAATCGGTGTCGCCGCCTACGCCTTTGATACCTTTAAAGGCAACACCAAACCAAACCGTGTAACGTGGCTATTATGGACCGTAGTGCCGTTTATCGCGTTTTTTGCTCAAATAAGCGAAGGGGCAGGACTTGCAACTATCTTAACGCTCGCGGTCGGACTGGGGCCGTTATTGGTACTGTTAGCCTCATTTTTAAACAAACAGTCATATTGGCAAGTAACCAAATTTGACCTTATTTGCGGGGTAATATCAGTACTTGCACTCATATTGTGGTACATCACCGGCAAAGGAAATGTCGCCATTATTTTCAGCATGTTAGCCGATTTTATGGCAGCCGTCCCCACGCTCGTAAAGGCCTGGAAATATCCGAAACCGAAAGCGCCAACGCCTTTTTCGCGGGTATTATTGCGGCCGCTCTCACGCTCCTGGCACTGCCAGCATATAATTTTGCCACTGTCGGCTTCCCGCTGTACTTACTGCTCAACGGCATGCTGCTGTTTGTGGTTATCCAATTTCCAGGTTTGCGGCCTAAGACATTAATTGGTCGTTCGGTGTAAGACGCGCTATCCTGTAACTAACTTATGAAACAATACCAATGAAAATTTTATATCTCGGCGACATCATGGGTAAGCCCGGTCGCAACGTTGTTACCAAATTATTGCCAGCACTTATTACTGAGCGCGGCATCGACTTTGTGGTAGCTCAAGGTGAAAACTTGTCCCATGGCAAAGGCCTCGAAATCAATCATGTCGAAGCCATGATGGCTGCTGGCATCAACGCCTTTACCGCTGGCAACTGGACCAGCCACCGCCCCGGCATCATCCCGTGGCTCGAAGATCCGGCCAAACCCTTGGTGCGCTGTGCCAATTACCCTGAAGGCACGCCTGGCCGCGGCTACAAAATTGTGGATACTCCAATGGGCAAAATCCTCATTGCAAGCCTGCTTGGTCAAGTCGTTGGTTATATTGATCACCCGGTCGATAATCCGCTTCATGTTATCGACAAAATTCTTGAAGAAACTAAACACGAAAATTTGATCGCCCGGGTGGTCAATTTTCATGGCGATTTCTCGAGTGAAAAACTTGTCATAGGTCGCTACCTCGACGGCCGCGCGACGCTCGTAGTGGGTGATCATTGGCATGTTCCAACCGCCGACGCCAAATTGCTCCCAGGTGGAACCGCACACATCACCGACGTTGGTATGGTGGGATCGTACGATTCGTGTCTGGGCGTGCAAACTGACGTCATAATTAAACGCTGGCTAACCGACGAGCGTAGCCGTAATGAACTTGAGGAAAGCGGCCAAATGTGGCTTTGTGGCGTGCTAATTGACGTAAATACAGCATCTGGCCAAGCGACTACGGTAGAACAGATCATAAAATTTGTGTAAAACCAGTCTTTACCCCCTGCCAAGCCACGACTACCATAGGACAAGTAACGCGAGGAGAAATTCAGATTATGACCAAGCAGCAACTCATTGAAACGTTGGCAGCCGAGACGAATACTACAAAACGCCACGTTGAGCAGATGCTTTCAAGTTTTGTAAACGTTGTTGAGCGCACGGTTGCCAAAGGCGAAAAAGTTTCGATCACCGGATTCGGTACTTTTGATCTCGGGAAACGTGCCGCTCGCCGTGGCGTGAACCCGCAAACTGGCGCCGAAATCCACATTCCCGAAATGGCCATGCCGCGCTTTCGCGCCGGTAAGCGGCTCAAAGAAACCTTGCGCTAGCCCAGAGCTCTCTGCGCAGAAAGTCCCCGCCAACAGGAATTCCTGAAGGCGGGGACTTTTGATAGCGGTCAGGCGAACAAGCGGTGACTGATCAGTTCGGCCATCGTCCGCATTCGATCTTGTCGCGGAGTGTCAAACACCGGCACGCGTTCCGCGCTGCCGGCCGGAATGTGGTCGAGCGTGATGACGAGACGCGGCACGGCACGTAGTGGTCGTACAACTCCCAGTTGGCAAACACACCGCCGAAAAGCTTGCCGTTTTGGCCACTGAGCTTGCCAATTGCACCTGAGACCGTCAAATGCAGCCACAAATCGCCACCTTGCGGGTACGACATGCTACGCACCGCTGATGCGAACGGCGGAGCCTCCGCCATCTCGTCAGCCAGATCGGCATCCGCCATTCGTGCGGGCAGCATCGTTTGGTCCAAAGCCTCGACGATGTGGGTACAATTGAGTGAAAACTTGCTGCGAGATACCGGTAGATTCCACCTGGCCGATAGGTAATCGAGTCCGCGTGTTACTCCCAGGCTTTTGGACAGTTTTGTTTCAACCGCAGTCGCTAGGTAGCCGCCCTGCGTCTGAGGCAGCTGCACGGTGAGAAAATAGCCTTCGCGTAGACGACGCACGGCGATTTGGTAGTGGCCGTCATCGCCTTGGCCATACCACTCGTACTGACCTGCTGCCCACAGCGTGTCGAGAAGGCGAGTAAACTGCCTGTCCGGCCCGGATAGTTCGTGCTCGCCCGCCAGCGTCAGCATTGCAAGCTTGACGCTGTCGAGACTTTCTAAGGCGATGTCACGGCCCACCTCAGCAAATTGCAGTACAGCGGTAGTCATAGCCACTCCTCTCTAGGTACACTGCAGTTACGCTGTAGCGCGATTCATCGGTTTGACGGATACTATGCTCTAGATTTAATGGCGTCTCCTGTCAACAAGCGCGGTAGGTAAAACTAGCGAGCGATCCAATCTTTTTCCACCAAATAGTTATCTTGGTTGGGGTGCATTTCGCTTGGTAAGTTACGAAACCAACCGCTCTCGGACGCTTCGGAGGCGGCGTGCACCTCTCCCTCATAATTTGTAACTACAAAGACAACCCCAACCGGCGAATCCGGCATAGTCAGATAATGACTAGGGTATTCTATATAGCCTTGATTCGAAGCTGCTTGGACGACAATTCCGAGTTCTTTTTTTGCTATGCGGCGTACCGCACTTTGAAGTGGCTCCCCAAATCGGACGGTACCACCGGGG
Source organism: Candidatus Saccharimonadota bacterium (assembly GCA_019352195.1). Lineage (GTDB taxonomy): Bacteria > Patescibacteriota > Saccharimonadia > UBA4664 > UBA4664 > JACAFG01. The sequence continues at coordinate 44,283 of JACAFG010000001.1, forward strand.
ACATGCCACTAGTCGGCGCAGGGTTCGACATCATGCCTCGTTAGATAAAGCGCGCCCTCGTGATTCTGGATAATAATCTCGACGGTTAGGCGAGGTACTTTGCTGTAGAGAGCCAAAAATTCGTCGCGCGTAAAGGGGTGATCGGCTTGCTGCATGATAAATTGCTCATGAATTCATTGGTTCACCATGAAGGTATCAAATGGTGCCCCGGGCAGGACTCGAACCTGCGACCATTGGCTTAGAAGTCCACTGCTCTATCCAACTGAGCTACCGGGGCGTGCTGTTAGTTTACGGTTATGTGACGTTAAAGTCTAAAACATCCAATGGACCGGATGCGAGAGCGTCCGGTCCATCAGTCAAGCTAGCGATCGGCCAGTTCTAGTGAGCCGCCGGCAGTGGCGCCTCAATTATCTGGCCCTTGGGCTGCTTAATGAGCACAGCCGCTACCACGGAAGCTGTAAGAGCAAAGCCAATACCAACGTGGAAGGCACTGTGATAGCCGTGAACCAAAGCGGCGGGTACTGCGGCTGCAGCTTGGCTAGCATGGTCAGAGAGGTATGACTTAGTGCTAGAGGAAGCTACCCCGGCCAAAATAGCGAGTCCGATGGCGCCACCGATTTGCTGAGAAGTGTTGAGAAGACCGGACGCTAATCCCGATTCCTGTTTCGACACACCGGATGTAGCAGCGATGGTAATCGTCACAAATGACATTCCCAAACCTACCGCCATAATCCCAAGTCCAGGTAAGACGTCAACTATGTAGCTGCCATGAACTGGAGTCTTACCCAGCAGATAGAGGCCTGTCGCCATTAAGAGCGGGGCGCCAACCATAAATGGCTTGTAGCCGTATTTCATCACCAAGTTAGAAGCAATCGTGGCGGTAATGCCAATAATAATGGTTACCGGCAAAAAGCTGAGGCCAGACTGGACCGGAGAGTAGCCCAAGATTTGTTGCACATACAGCGATAAGAAGAAGAACATTGCAAACAAACTGGCCGTAATAGGCAGCTGGGTAAGATTGGCCCCCGTAACGTTTCGAATTTTGAAGATCGTTAGCGGCATGAGCGGGAATTTAGCTCTGGATTCATTCCAAATAAACCCGGCGAGCAGTGCTACGGCGCCACCCAAGTAGGCGAGGGTTTGGCCATTGGTCCAGCCCCAAGTAGGCGCTTTGGTGAGGCCATACACCAGTACGATTAAGCCACTGGTAACAAGCAATGCGCCGGGCAAGTCCAGATCATTGTGTTCGGCCTCAGATTCGTGCAGCGGTAACCAGCGTAAACCGGCGATGACTACGGCAATACCCACGGGAACATTGACAAAGAAATCCCAGCGCCAGCCCAGGTATTGTGTCAGAATACCGCCGAGTAACACGCCTGCTGCGGCGCCACCGGCAGCTACTGCCGACCATACGCCCAACGCTCGGTTACGGTCTTTACCTTCACTAAAGGTGATGAGCACAATTGATAGCGCAGCCGGGGACATAAAGGCGGCGGAAAGTCCTTGGAGGCCTCTGAGTACGATCATTACGGTCTCAGTTTGCGCGACGGCCACTCCCAGGGACGCCACGGTAAAACCAGTTATACCTAGCAAAAAAACGCGTCGGCGTCCGTACAAGTCGGCCGCGCGCCCACCCAACAGCAAGAAGCCGCCAAACGCCAAGGTGTAGGCGGTAACTATCCATTGCAAGTTAGCAACGTTAAAGTGCAGTGCCTTTTCAATTGATGGTAACGCCACGTTTACAATGGAAGTGTCGAGCACGACCATAAACTGCGCGATGGCTAGCATGGCCAAGATAAACCAGCGATTAGTTTTTTTCACGGTCGGCTCCAATCACTTTAAATTCTCATTCATTTTACTTATCAATAGTTGATATGGTCAAGTATTGACATAATGAAGTATAATCACCGCATGGAACGAAATAATACCACCACGAGTACCTACAGCCTTCTGATTCAGCTTATGATGCAGTCTAAACATCAGCTGCACGCGGTCGCTGAAGCACTTGGGCTCAGCGCCATGCAGGCCCAGACCCTCATGATGCTCGGTGAAGACGCCATGACAATGAGCGCCATTGGGCGTAGCTTGGCTTGCGACGCATCCAATGTCACAGGCATCGTTGATCGCCTCGATGCTGCCGGAATGATTAACCGACAACTTAACCAGTCCGACCGCCGCGTTAAGTTGGTCGATCTTAGCGATCGAGGCAGCGAAACCCGCGGCAAAATAATATCCGGCATCGTCGAGGCCGAAATAGCACGCATTGGGCCTGCTCTCACCAATGAAGAAGTTGAAACGCTTAATGGCCTCCTGCAAAAGCTTATTGATCGTTCGGCCGAACGCTAAAACCACTAATTCTATCTAAAAAACCTCACGAATCGTGAGGTTTTTTAGATAGAACAAAAACGCTTTCGATGATAATTTCTGGTGCGGGTAGAAGGAATCGAACCTTCATCCTCTGCTTGGAAGGCAGATATATTAGCCGTTATACGATACCCGCAAATAGTTTCAAACGAAGACCACATCAGTTTACCAGAACAAAAACCACTATAGCAAAGCCTGTCATAAAGAAATGGACTCCGAGCCGTAAGGCTAAGAGTCCGGATGGTCAGTGGAGCCTCAGGCAGCTCGGGACTACCTGAGGCGACACCTATCGTCGCAGATCGCGCGATTACTCACGCGGATGGCCGGCGATGGCCCATGATATCCGCCGCACGCGGACATCATACTGTCGATCAGCCCTTCAGCGGGCATTTATTTGGGCAACCTACCCGAGCAATAGCTCCCAGCAACCCGGGGAGCACCAGATTTACACAATAGGACCGGATTAAGCTCCAAGGCCCACATGAGATACCTGGCTGGTAAGGGGGCCTGCCACGGCCCAGCATGTTTGTTGCCAGCGGTTGGCGTTCCGCAGGCTCATCTGGTCATTGGGGGTGCCCGAAGGCAAACGGACGCAGTGCCAGTCCTGGTCCCAAGGTGGTCAAATCCTTGCCTATTATAACTTGGCATCGCGACCAACGATGTTGCCGCCACGTGGACACTTGTGCGGTAAGCGCCTCTCGTCTGTGGCCACGACGAGATGTCATCGAGCAGGTGGAACCCCTGAAGTAGGGCTTCCACCGGTGCGCTCGACTACCAAATTCGCTCCTTGCGAAGCGATTAATGAGTTTTAATAAACCCACACATCGCGTCACAAGTAAAAATATAATAGACCTAATAATTAGTATTGTCAATACTAAAGCTATTCAAAGCGGTTGGGGCAAAATGCCACCCTACCCGTCATCTCCAACATGACTTAGTTTGGAATCAAGGATCGAGCCCAAATTACCATACCGTCACTAAACTTGCCGGCTTCTCGTAAGTATAATTTCTGGTCGCAGTACACATACTGCTTACGAACCTATACTGGAAGCATTATACAACCTGCTGCTGAATTACAAGCTACTGAGGTCAAAACTTACCAACTTGAACCAACTTGTTGCCGATTTAATTAAATCCGAGCGTGCTACCACGACACAATTCTTGTTATAATATAAGTATGAGCGACACAGAAGACAACCAACCCCAAGACCAGACCCCTGCCGAGCCTGTTTCTTTGCCGCCTCAAGCGTCGCCACAGGATACTTCTAACTGGGATGACCGGCCATTTACAACGCCAAGCGATAGGATTGTGATAGAGACTTTTCAGGGTGACGAAAGTGGCAAAACAGTCGCTGAGTAGCTATACCAATGAAGCTATGAGCCTGTCTTAAATACACGACGCAAAATTATTAAAAATTAACAGAGGTAGATACCGTATCCATACCCTATGCATACGGTATACAAATCCTTTATAAGCCATTCACAAACCATTATGAGTAAAACGCTAGACGATAAGCAGCAATTTATAGAACTACGAGCAAAAGGTTATAGCTTTAGCTGTATTGCTGACGAACTGGGTATAAGCAAACCTACCCTTATAGGCTGGTCGCAAGAAGAAGATACCAACAAAGACATACACAACCTGCAAACGCTGTATATGGATGAGCTACAAGAGAAATACGCTATGACCAAACGCCACAGAATAGCGGTATTTGGCGAGGTTTTAAACCGTGCTAAAGACGAATTATCCAACCGAGACCTATCAACGCTACCGACAGATAAGCTAATAAACTTAGTTATTAAGCTGAGCGATACCCTAAAGCAAGACGAAACCGAATTAGAACTACACGGCGAAGTGGAGCTACCAATGCTTAGAATTGGCGAGCTGCAAAAGTGGAATATTTAGCAGACCAAAACTTGTCCAAAAATTGACCACTTACCTCTTTTTAATACCCCTGTAACCCTGTATAATAAAGGTATTAAGTGTGAGGTTGTATGGAACAAGTAAAATCACCAGAATATCTAACTATCAGGCAAGCCTGCGAGCTATTACAAGTACACCCAAACACACTCCGCAGCTGGGACAAAAAAGGCGTATTAAAGGCTCACCGCATAGGTGTGCGTGGCATACGCCGCTATAAGCGTGAAGACCTAATAAAGTTTATGGAGAAAAAGTAATGGGCGTTGATTTTGTACGGTTTAAGGCAACAGATAATGTTGAATTACAGGGCTGGTTAAATAACGAAAGTGGTAACACGGCAGTTGTTCATATTCACGGTATGTCAGGTAATGGTTATGAAAATTACTTCTTAGATGACTTGCGGCAGATGTACGCCAAGCAGAGCGTATCCCTGTTTACGATTGATACACGAGGACGAGGCATAATTAGCGACTTTAGGCAGGGCGAAGGTTGGAAGCACGCAGGTAGCTGCTTTGAGCTGTTTGACGAAAGCATACACGACATACAAGGGGCGATAGACTATCTAAAGTCACTTGGAAAAACAAGTTTTATACTACAAGGTCACTCTTTGGGCTGCACAAAGGTGGTTAATTATGTAATTACACAAAACCCAACAGATGTTGAAAAAGTAATCTTACTAGCCCCAACTGATATGACTGGCTGGGCAAATACAGAGCCTAAGCACCAAGATTATCTACTAAAAGCTAAGCAGCTAATCGCAGCTGGTAAGGGCGAAGAATTAGTTGACGCACAATGCTGGCTAGATAAGACCCCAATATCGGCTCAAACTTACCCCACAATATGCGAAAAAGGCAGTTCGGCTGATATTTATGGTATCCGTGAAGGTGATACTTTATTAAGTAAAGTTGAACTACCTATGCTAATACCCTATGGCAGTGCCGATATTGGCATTACGCAGATTGACGGCTCAATTGATAAGTGGATTGAGCGTGTAAACAAAATCAAGAACAATAACACCCAAATATCGGTAATAGAAGGGGCAGCACACGGTTATAGCGGTTTTGAAGGGCAATTAGCGGAAATAATAGAAAGATTTATGGAGCAAAAATGAAGATAGCACTAGTAACAGGCTCAACCAAGGGTATTGGTCTAGCGACCGCACACAGACTATATGATGAAGGTACAACAGTAATCCTAAATGCTGTGAGCAATAGTGACGAGGTAATACTGGACGAGTTTAGCGACAAATCTAGGGTAGCTTTTTATGCTGCTGATATATCAGACAAGCAAGCACTTATAAGCCTCAGGGATTTTATTAAAGAAAAATTTGGTAGACTAGATTATTTGGTAGCAAATGCTGGTGTCTTGCCACTACCTGCTGGAATAAATGATATTACAGACGAAAACATTAACCAGACGATAGACATAAACCTGAAAGGTACTTTTAATACTGTCAAAATACTCGGTGAACTTGTTCAGGCAACTTCAAAAACTGGCTCAATCGTAACCATAACTTCCGTTGACGGTATTATTGGTGAACCTTACGGCGTAATCTATTCGGCAACCAAAGCTGGTATTATTTCACTAACTAAGTCTTTTGCACGAAACTACAAAGAACCACTGGTGCGTGTTAATGGTATTGCACCAGGCTTAATTGACACTCCGCTTTCGGCAAGTACAGGTGAAGACCCAAGCTGGACGACAGATTTATCAGTAATAAGGCGTATGGGTAGTGCGGAAGAAGTTGCAGCAGCAGTTCATTTCCTACTCTCGGAAGACGCAGCCTTTATTACTGGTCAGATTTTGGCAGTAGACGGTGGATTTACACTAAAATGAGAAACTGATAAATGGCTAAATCTAAAAAGCCAACAAATACTGTACGCAAGAAGCGTGCAAAAGTATTACTGCCGAAGGATAAGCAGCTTGAAGCCGAGCAACAGTTAGCTAAGCGTAAAGAAGCCAACCCAGATGCTTACAACCTACCTGCCAGCAAACGCAGCATACAAGACCTAACAACTTACTTTGAAGCAGTTGAAGAAGGTACAAATGTTATATTGCCCAAAGAAAAACGCCGTTATGTCATTTACCTGCGTAAGTCTACCGATGATGAGGCTAAACAGGTACGGTCGCTAGAAGACCAGCGGTCAGAGTGCCTAGAATTGGCTCACAGGCTGCAAATAACTATTAAAGAAGAAGATATTTTAGAAGAAAGTGCCTCTGCCAAAATATCAGGTAACCGACCTATCTTTGACGATATGCTAATGGGCTTTAGAACTGGCAAGTATCACGGTCTAATATCTTGGTCGCCAGACCGCATATCACGCAATATGAAGGAAGCTGGCGAGGTCATAGAGATGATTGACCACGAACTGATACAGGATTTACAGTTCAAAACTTACCAGTTTGAAAACAACCCCAACGGCAAAATGCTATTAGGCATATTATTTGCCACCTCTAAGCAGTATTCTGACAAATTATCGGTAGATGTTAAGCGTGGTACTGGCGGCAATATTAAAGAAGGTAAATATAATGGCGTAGTCAAAAAGGGCTACTTTGTAGACGCTAGCACTGGCTATTTCATACCTGACGGCTATAACTGGGACTTACTGCGTGAGGCAGCTAATATGAGGCTGTATGGGGGCAAAAACAACATTGAAATAGCCCAGTTCCTTAATGATAGCCGCCTAAGTATCCGCCGAGACCAAGACGAGCCGTTTAGCGTGGTCAAGGTAGATAAACAGATGGTTGGCGACATATTTGCTGACCCCTTTTACTTTGGGCTATATCACTATGGCAAGCACCTAGCTGACCTTACTGAGCTAACTGGTTTCTTGCCGCTAATAACGCCTGACGAATACATAACACTTAACCAAGTAATGGCAACCAACTTTGGCGAAAAATCTGCTCACAAAAGCGTTCAAAACAAGCGACTAGACTATGGGCTGCTGCGAGGCAAGGTTATTTGCGACTACTGCGATGAGCAAATGCAATTCCAGCACCAACAAGTTAAGCGAGGTAAAAATGCAGGCAGCTGGGTAATTAGCTTCTATTGCCGTAACCAAAACTGCTTTAGATTTGACAAAGATAAACAGGCAGAAGCTGGCGACTTCCCTAGTAAGAGCGTTAGAGCCAAGTACATTATGGCTGCCATTGAGTGGGAGCTACGCCACTGTACCAAAAAGAGCAAAAAAGCCTACCAAATGCATATTGATAAGCTCAGGGCGAAGCTGGCACAAGATACAGCGATTGCTAAGCGTAAACTGGCAGAAGCCGAGAATGACCTACGCACAAACGAAAAGCAGTATGCACGATACCAACAGTTTCAGGTTGACCACCCTGACGATTATATAAAGCACCACAAAGGTAAGCTGGAACACTACCAACAACTTGTAAATGTAGCTAGCCACAATATAAAACAGGCTAAGGCTGAGCTGGTACGGTTAAGTGTTGGATTGCCAACCGAGCAAGAGTTTTACGAACTTGTTAATTCGTATCTGTTAACACTACTAAAGACTACTGATTTAATGGAACAAGACGCCGTATGTAATGAACTAGTGTTGAACCTACGAGTTAGGAACAACGCCGTCCCTGTTATAAAGCTAAATCCGCCATACAATTTGCTGGCGGATTTAGCTGAAATATCTACTGGTCGGGGTGAAAGGACTCGAACCTTCGACCTCATGCTCCCAAAGCACGCGCGCTACCAACTGCGCCACACCCCGATAAGTTGTCTTGAACCTGGTAATTATAGGCTAGGGAAGCGTCGAGGGTCAATTTAACGCTAGAACACTAGCCGAAAACGCCAAAATAGGGTAGAGTTTTAAGGTCAAATCAGCTCCACATTCAAATCATACATGGCGGGTATAGCTCAGTTGGTTAGAGCGGCGGTTTGTGGTACCGTAGGTCGAGGGTTCAAGTCCCTCTACTCGCCCCAGTTTTCATTCTTTGATAGCGGCTTCATATAGTCGTTATTTTGCTATTTAGTGAGTAATTCGTAATGGGGATCGAACCCAAATTAAGTATTGACAAAACAAGTCAATTAGCGTTTTAATAATACTCATACCTTCACATGTGCGAACTTCCGCTGCGTAATGAGAGTCAGTCTTTCATTTCGCGGCAGTAGTTCGCGGATTTTCCGGGGTGGTGATAGCTTCGGAAAATACCTACATATATCACACTGGAGGTGACCGTCATGGACGGTTACACGTACCGAGTACCGAAGTACGAGATCTACCCGGTGTACAACCACCGAGAAGACGGTTCGGCGTACCCCGAACCGTCTTCCGAGACCGATTACGAAGTCTTTTCCGACTTCGTCGTTCCGAACGGGATGTGGGTACTCGAACGCCCGACCTTCGGCTGCACCTGGATCGTGGGGACGACCTACCAGCAGGTCTCATCCGAGCCCATCGATCTTCGGAGCTTGGCGTATCGTCGTACGCTCTGCATCTCGGACACACCGTTCGGCTTCGTCAAATCGGAAGAAGCTACGAGCGTGTGGGGTTCTTCCAAGCGGGTACCGACCGGTCCCTGCCTGCTGAAGTATGCCCGGCAGATTCACAAGGGTGAACTCGGCCAGGGGATTCAGATCCCCAAACTGAAGTTCGCTCGTGAATCGGCCGCGGCGGCCCGCAAGAACACCGAGTTCGAGCGTGGTCGCGACCAGAAGCGAAATCCCTTCCGCTGGGCCCGTCTCAGCGATGTCGTGGAGGCCGCTGGCCTCCCGGCCAACGTCCTGCTGCAGCGCTACTGGGCCTTCAATGGCTCAAGTATTGACTGGAGTCAGGACTACCGTACTCACCGCACCGGAGAATTTCTCCACGTGCGGATCGGCGAGACTGCCGAAGAGATCACTGCTCAGCCGTACCGCCCCACCTACCTCGACAAGACAGAGGCGGGCAACCAGATCCGTATGGAGTCAGAAGTTCACACCACCTGGATCAGGGCTGGCTTCGCCAACACCTTGCTCCGCCTGGTGGCGCTGAACTACCAGCCCGACCCCCTGTCCATCGCCTGCACTATCAGGCCCGACCCCGACAAGGCCCCAGCCTTATCGGGGTCTTGTCATATCTGGATGATTGAACGGAATTTGATATCATTGCCCAGGCTCCGAATTAGATCTAAGTAGCTCGTTCGAAACTTGAGCCCTAGCTCGCCCCAGGAATTATACTAGTGACGGCAATGCTGCCGTCATTTTATTTGGTAAGGTTATATGCAATTTACGAACATAATTAAATACAATTATGTTCATCGCTAAAGTCAAATCCCACAATTATATTAATGGCTATTGGTTCTCGGCAATTGAGTTCAGCCTGGCGAGTTTCGTGGTAGCCCCTTTTAGCTATTACTATTTGGCCCATAATCGCATTATTTTTGGAATATTGAGTATCGGCCTCATAATGAACTTTCTTGTCATTGTTGGCTTTGCGGTTGAGAGCATCATCCAAGGCGAAAGAGGTCTTGGCATGGCTTTCTATCGTGATAGGCGTGTACGTGAAAAAATCGCTAGCCAATACCCTTATCTGGGACGAGATACGATTATGTTGTGCGTTGGATTTCTGATTCCATTTTACCTAGCTACCGCAATCTACATCGAGACAGCTCACAGAAATCGTTAACATTTAGCTACTTACGCTAGTGCCGCTTACAGTGTGCAGGACAACGAATATCGTCGAGCCAAGGTATGCCCTATGCCCAGCCATGGGACGGCTTTGACCCTGCTTTGTCGCACCAACCGCCTGAACGACATAAAGTCTAGGAAATCAGCTATCACCAGGGCAGATTACTTCAGGCAGTATTGGAGAGTAAAATGGCAGATGCAAACCTCTCCAGCGGAAAGGCCTGCTCTTTGCGAGTGGAACTCAGTCTAGATGGCATATTTACAGAAATATCACCTCATCTTCTACGCCTCCTAACACTATTTGGCGGACGTTGCCGGCATTATCCCTCTTGCCCTGTAGAGCCTCGCTCGTCATCTCTATTATGATCCGAGGCCGCTTGTAGCCCAGCACGTTCAGTCGTTGATTGCTCATGCCGCCGATCACGGCTCCCCGCCTGATCACGCTCTCCATGCGATGACGCTCGCCGCTGTGGTTATTACTTTTAGAAGAAAATTGCCTTGGTCATGTTGGTGCTAACCGTTATCGTTGGCGTCGCCCGCGTACTCGCCAAAGTTCACCCGCCATTAGATATGGGAGCAGGCCAGATAATTGGTTCCGCCGCTGCGTATGTTCTGGCGCAGTGGCTCTATCGTCGCAATATCGGTAACCAGGACCCTATTTTAGTCGTTTTCGACCCCAAGCAATCCGGTTCCAAACTCGTTCGTGCGCAAAATAGAGTACCGTACTCGCCAGGTTCGTAAAAACAGTTAGGGCTATGGTAGCACCAATACGTTTAGTGATGAGATAAATTACCACCAAGTCGGAGATGATGACTAGGATGCGAAAGGTGATGGATTTGGTGATGGATCGCTGCTGGGTATCTACAAGCTTCATGGTTGTATCATAGCAAACCCATTCTTAGTTGCGCCGCACGAAATGTGCGCGTTAAACAACGCGGGTATGATTAGTTTGCGACCGCTCAATAATCGTTCTCTACAGCCGACTATCCGGCAGCAATACACTTACAATTTTACGGCTCAATAGAGGCGTTATTTGATTATTCGAGATTAAAAACCAGCTGGGTAACGAACAAAAAAGCGAAGCGCCCCGCGGTATGCGAGGCGCGACACCCGTGCGGGTGTTACTTGGCCCTTGCGGGCGGTAGAGCTGTGATGAGACTGCGGTCAGTAGCCCCGCGCCTTCAGTCGCGCCTTCATGACCAGGTTGAGGATGAAGAACACAACGACAAGCGCGATGATGGAGGTCCACCAGGGCAAACCCGTGGCCGCGACAGCACCACCGACGATCATACCGACCGGGATGTAGATGAGGGAGCCTTTGAAGAACTTCTCCACGAAGCCACCACTTCCGCCGAAGGACACCATGCTATTCGCGACACCACCCAAGGCGGTGATGGCTGCGATGATGATGGCAGCGGTGATAGCGCCTGCGACAACTCCAGCAAGGATGTTGCCGCCGATGTTGGCGGTGAAATGCATCGGTCACTCCTTCGAGTATGCGGGATCGAACATCAGTTATTGATTATAAAACAAAAGACATATATAGTCAACTTAATTCACGCGTGGCTTAAGCATTCTGAGGCAATACTGACTGAAACCTAATATCATTCACCATCACATTTCGTGTTGTGTCGCATTCAGCTCGAAGCTTGAAGCCTTGGCCGCCCCAGCATTGATCATCAAATTACGTCTTCATACAGCTGTTATTCGATTTTCCGCCCGCAAAGTTTCTCGTACTTTTAGCTGCTGGTATACTTACCTCATGTCATATCAAGTTCCGCCCACCACTTCGGTAAATGATGATGAGTTTATTCCTAACAAGAACGTCATCCCGTTTGCACCTGAACTTGTGCAGTTCATCCTTGATGAGCGCAAATTAACGACCTATCGCTTCGGTAAGAAATACGATTACCATCAAGTAGGTGACTTAGTGGAGATCCAAAACTCAACCACGAAAGAGATTGTTGGGCAGGCACGGATATTGGCTAAGCGCTCAACGACTTTTGAAGGTGTACCTGTAAACACGGGGACCCATGAGTCATACCGTGATAAGGAGCATCAGCGTCAGGTATTATCTGGCTATTACGCTTACATTGGGCGTGAAATTGCAGATGATGATCCGTTTCTAATCTTTGATTTTGCGTTGATCAAATAATACTTTTTACGCGGGTAATGTCCTAACCTGAATGTCATTTGCCATGCTTAGACTTGGCGAAATGTAGCTAGTTCAAAACTTTAAGGCTCGCTCGCCCAAGTGTACTAATTCTTAAAGACCCAGTAGGGTCTGTTTGTTAAAAAGCTTCAACGATTGTACAAGGGGTAGTCAGTATCTATGTCGTTGAGCTTTTCTAACAATTTCATTGTCGTGTTCCAACTGCGAATTGTCATAGATTTATAAAGTGGTGACGCCATGATCCTACTGAGTCGGCTTTTCGTCCGTTAGGCGCTCAGGCGTTGTGAATAGACTACACCGTCTCCTGCCCACACCATGTCTACGCCTTCGCGCGGATTAAAGATTGTTATGGACTCAGCCTCATCAATATTCATCAGGAAGATTACGTCGCTGTGATATTTATCTGGCTGTTCGCCAAAACCTTGGGGCTTATGATCAATTACGCCCTGAAGCTGTTCACGGCTAAGCACCAAAACTTTAATGAGATCACTGTCTAACCGGAAGCTTTGAATTAGTGCGCCTTCAATTTGGACTTTAATGTCTGCTTCGTTCTTACTCGACTGTAAAATCACATTCCCGCTGGCAATGTACGTCGAGATATGAACGAAGCCCAGTTGTTCAAGACAAGTTACTAGGTTCGCCATCGGTACAATGTTTTTACCACCGACGTTGATGCCGCGCAGCAGGATTACATAAGTATGCATGCCGAAATTTTACTTTATTTAAGAAGAGGTTTGCCCGAGCACTTCCCGAAATTCACTTCGGTTTTTCATCACGGGAATATCTGCGTAGGCAGTATCTCGACACTTAAAGGGTAAATGGCTCCAATAATCATAACTAAATCGTCCTAGCCGAGGTCCAAGAGTTTATTGTTTCGCCACATTCCAAATTATAGACTTACATTACTTATAGTGTTATAGTAACAAAGCTTCAAATTGGAGTGTATAGCCGCGAGCCTTGGAGGTTCAGCATGAGTGAAAATATCGCTGACGGCAATATTGACTGCAACAATTCCGATACCCAACCGCAAAACGTTGCCGAGGAAGTTACACCTCCCCCGACCTGGCGAGTTAGTCGCGATGTTGTGGTGTCTGTCGTTGGCCCCATTGCACTCGTCGGCGGCCGCGCCATCAACAACTTCGTCGGCTTGATCATCGGGGAGTGCCCCGACTCGGCACGATTGGTGGGCCTGGAGCCTGACAGTCTCGCTGCCCGCAAGCGGACGGCCGCCGACTGGCTAGTTGAATGTTTTCCTGAGCTGGCTGCCGTCAAGCATCTGGGCCCCAATACCAACACCGAACGACAGCTCGCCATGCTCGATCTGGCGTACTTCTACGAGGTCACTCAGCGCCCCAATGCCGGCAGCTGGCTACCCGAAATGTTTGCGGCCTCCTCGGTTTGATGCCGTACCTATCGCCCGCTGACTGCAGAATGCCTACCGGCCTGTGGTCGGCGGGTATTCTGCAGTTTGGTGCTATCATGAGCCAATATGATCACTCAAGTTTTGGATTTATTGCGCTGTCCCGTTTGTGGGCAGCGTTTTGCGAGCGCCATAACGGCAAACCCGCAAGCGACGTCAATTGCTTGTGTCAGCCAGCACCACTTTGATATCGCCAAGCAAGGTTTTGTAACGTTGCTGCGTAGCCAGCGTAACTCGGAGCAAATAGGTGATACCGCCGATATGGTAGAGCGGCGAATTGCGTGGCTCGAAGCCGGCTACTACGACGCCATTGCAGCAGCCGTTTCCAAACCAATTCTCAATTTACTGCGCACGGATACCTCCGGGCTCACAGTTGGAGATCTTGGCGCGGGACCAGGTTATTACGCTGGTTTTTTGGCTCGGGAGGCAAAGTCTAACGGCGTCCCCATACGTATAATTGCGCTCGACAACTCACTTTATGCGGCTAGACGCGCCGCCAAAGTAGATCCTAATGTTGCATCTGTGCGCGGCGACACATGGGACGAGTTACCTTTTGCAGACGCAGCATTAGACGTGGTGATAGTAATTTTTGCGCCCATGAATCTCACTGAAATCGCTCGCGTGCTCAAACCCGGGGGCACCTTAATTGTTGTCACCCCGGAGGCCGATCATTTGGCCACATTGCGTGCGGCTGTCCCGATGCTTAACATTCCTGAAGCCAAATCAGAGCGTCTCGCAGAGGCTGCCCTGGGCCATTTCTCGCTTGATAACAAGCAAACGATCACGACCCAAACAGAAATATCACCTAATAGTGCCGCTAACGTCATTCTTATGGGACCATCGGCGCTGCATCTGACCGAAGTTACGCTCCTAGAGGTTTTGTCGCAGCGGCCAACCTGTACGCTCGATATAGCCGTCACGATAAATGAATTTAAAAAACTATAGTTTCAAGTCGCATTGCTCGGGGCGCCTTTATAATCTGACGAGTAATCATTCGTGTCCATCTTGCAGCTAAGCACACGACTAAGGCGGCACGTACGTCGCTCAGTGGAGTCGACAAACTAGCAGTTATTATGCCGAAACGCATACATTAACGTATTAGAGTTTGTGCGCTCCAAGAAAGTCTAGAAGCTGCGGCCACGACCACCGTTGCGCCGAACCACTTCGTAACGATTTTTCGACATGTACCAGCCAAACCAAATCAGCCAAATCGTTTGCGGATACGCCACTACCCGCTCCATGCCCCCAATTCCCAAACCTAGATATATTCCAAGCACGTACAGGGTCAAAGCCACCAGCGGTACGATGCCCGACGTGATCGTAAACAGCCGGGCTCCGCGCGGCAGCACGAGCGCAAACCCAAGCACTGCTACACCCAAATTGCCGAGCAAAAAGGGGAGTGCAGCACCAAATTGATGGAGGCCAGTATTAACGTTCTCTGGTGATAGTCCTACGATCAAAGTACCAACGCCCGCCACTGCTAAAGCCCCAAAGCCAAAGCCGGTGGCGTGAGTTGCCTTAAATTCGTGATACAACAGCACCGCCCCAAGTGCCATCGTAATTCCCAGTGCGATGAATGAGCTGTTCATGAGCGAGTGCAGCGGTGAGCACACCATTCGACCGGCCTGTAAGCCGCAACTGGTGGCGCCCAAATCACTGATGGTGTTAGCAGTCAAACTAAACGGCACAGTTACCGCGCGCGCCACGATAATTTGATTCACAAAGTATTGGACGCTCAAAATCCACAGCAGAGGACCAAGCCATGGGTACTTGTCGGTAAAAATTCGAACACGCCTAAGCTGCATAATCACAGCTTAGGCTAGTTGGCGCCAAGTTAAAATATAATCTACGTTTATTGACAAAGTACAAGCATTATTTTAAAATGAACATTATACCTGCTCTAGCAAGTTGAAAGATGTCTTACCTAGCATAGGAGGCAGTAATGAGCATCTAGCGCTTCAAGTACTACGATGGACAGCGCGATCCCGACCGCATGAGCACCGAAGGCTCGTTCGTCGACGCGCTGCGGCGGCTACTCACTTTCGATGTGGCCCAAACCGCCAGTTGGGTCGATGGCACCACGCGCGTCCAACTCACGACGAGGACGTCCTGGATCGATCGTAGCTACGAAGTGGTTTTCTACCACGGCAGTCACGACGAGGTCAGGATCATCGCGGGTCTCGTTCGGGCCTTGAATCAGTTGCAGTCGCAAAGTCCCTACGATTTCTGGCAGTGGCTCGTCACCCCTACGGGCGAACCCCTGCAGGTCCTTCCTCGCCGTAAGCTCGACACTATCGCTGACGCAGTGGCCAGTGCCCATACCGGTCGGCTCATCGCCGTGCTCCAGGTGCTCGGTCTGAACTTCGAGACGGTGCTGGCATACACCGGCTTCGCCGATTTCGAGGAGTTCCTCACCATCGCCGTGCTCGCCCATGAGCTGGGCGAGCCATTCGAAGACACGCGCGGTCAGCTCGTGTCGGCCTGACCTCACCGCCCACCAACCGCAAAACGCCCACCAGGCTTGCAGTTAGTGGGCGTTTTGCTTTTACGCGTGAGGCCTTAGCCTTGGCCCATCTGGCCGCTAAGATAGCATAAATGTTAGCCAGCGTTCCGGATATATAACGAGCGGCGTTTTCGACCCATTCGTATTAGTCGGCGTCCGTCCCGGTTGGCATGAGGCGAAGCCGACGCATAATCACCGGGAATGGATACAAAACGACCAGCATGCCAATCGTGATACCAACAATGTTGTAGGCCACCCGCTGCAAGGTGGTTTCAGTGCTGCCGGCTATATTAGTTGCACTGTAGAGCAGCAAAATTGTGGCTGTATAAAACAGTGGCATCATGCCAAACTTGGTTTTCTTAAAGATGCCGTTAACTACCGCAAAGAATGCGCCGGCCCAAACTACGGCGGTGACGCTGTGGAAGAACACCAGCGCAATTGTGGCCAACAGCGCGCCCCCGATAGTGCCGGCAAAGCGTACCCAAGCTCGAAGTTTACTCATTTTGGGGTCGTATCGCACGACGTTACCAACGGCACTCGGGGCCCAGCCTAGCTTGGCAAAACCCGCGAGATACGACACTGCTAGCGCGATTCCGGAGCCGATACCCATGCGGAATCCCTGTTCGGCGTATTCGCCGTTGCCGAGTTCAGTGCTAACAGCGGGCGGAGGAATGGGCGTCCAAAAGGGCAGCAGCGACACGATAGCCGACCACGTTAGCACCAGTGCAAACAGTACAAAGTTAGCCGAAGCTTTGGTAGGTGACCCAGTATTGAGCCCAGCCGTATATATCATGACAAATGTTAGGGCCAGCGGTCCGCCCAGCTTCCAGCCGCTCAAGAAACTGAGGCTAAGGCAGACA
Source organism: Candidatus Saccharimonadota bacterium (assembly GCA_019352195.1). GTDB lineage: Bacteria > Patescibacteriota > Saccharimonadia > UBA4664 > UBA4664 > JACAFG01. The sequence goes on from JACAFG010000001.1 coordinate 61,144, forward strand.
ATTACGGTAAAGAACACGGCCAGCCATGGATTTGGCGCGACCACGCCGCCGACGAGATACAGCCCGAGACCCACTGATAAAATAAGCGCGGCCATAATGAGTCGGCCGCCCGTCCGTTTCGGCAAGAATAACGCCGCGTAAAAGAAAGCACCTTGTCCGAGCGTCACTACATAATTTGTATGGCCGGTAAAACTGGCGATAAACATGGGGATAAGACACAAAAATGCTCGAACCCCTTCATCCCACATGAGCGGCTTAGTCCAACGGAGCAAGTCGAGCGGGGACGAATCTTGGGTGGTGGTAGCCATAGTTTCTCTCTTGTTGGGTCAAGCTTACACTAACTGACTGCTGAGGGCCATTTAGCTCAAGCAAGATTGCAAATGGGTATTCGATCAACTCAAAGCTATATTTGAACTGGCGCTGACGAAAGCCTTCATGCTGATGATCAAAAAGCTCGTTCATTGTCAAATGAACGAGCATACTTTGGAGTATATATATTTACGACCGCTGGAGGACAAAGCTGTGGCTGTTACTGATAAGCCCGTGACCGGTTGGGTTGGATGGGTCTATTTGCTGGATTCATGATGATGGTGCTCGGATTTTTCCAGGCCTTTGAAGGTTTGGCTGCACTGTTAAACAACACCCTGATTGTAAAGGCTCCAAACAGCTTGTGGGTTTTCAATATTACCACTTGGGGCTGGATTCACTTCCTGCTGGGTCTGGCTCTCATCGCCACCAGCTTTAGCCTCTTGCGGGGCGGTTTATGGGGTCGAAGCGTTGGTGTAGTTCTAACGGTTATTAGCCTGCTGGCAAATTTTGCCTATATCCCAATTGCTCCCATTTGGTCGATTATCATTATGGTTGTCGACGTGCTCATTTTGCACGCGCTCATTACGCACGGCTCCGAAGTCAGAGCCTAGTTTATTTACCCGTCCCGCCGGTGAAAGCCACATTAATGGTGGCAGATCGGCGGGATTTTGCTACATTAGTCAATACAATAAGCATTGACATACATAGAAATTGCTATCATAATATAATTGAGAATGACCATCAAAACTTCAACCCTAAAGCGCTACATACCGCTTATCCTTGGAATCGCGCTCTTAGTGGGAGCGGCGCTTTATGTGCCTTGGGATAGTGTTGAGCCATATCTTGCAAAGGTCTCCGCGCTCAATTATAGCTTGCTGATCTTACTGAGCGTGCTGTATTACTTTGGGCGAAGTTTGCGCTACTGGCTGATGTTGAAGATGCTGCACCAAACGGCGCCATTCAAAATCGTGGTACTGTCTTGCTTGGCCGCCCAACCTATCGCGGTATTGCCTGGCGGCGAACTCTATCGCGGCGTAATGCTCAAGCGTTATGGAAACGTGAACTTAAGTGACAGTACGGCAAGTGTGTTTGCGCAATCATTGGCCGAAAGCTTTGGTCTTATTGTTATCGCGCTGATTGGGGCTGGCATTTTACATCGTTATGAACTTGCCACTGCCAGCATCGCCATCGTGCTGTTTGCGATGTGGATTGTTATCAATTTATATTCTGGCTCGAAAGCTCACCGGGTTACCAACTTGTTGCCGGGAGTCAATTTTCATCCCTCAAGCGTAGCAGCTTATTTGCGACGCAACCGCATTTTGCTATCAGGTAAAAATTTTGGTATTTTGCTGGCGGCGTCACTTGTTAGTACCGTTGCCGGTATTGCCATGGTTATCACGGTAATATATGGACTCGGACTGCATATCGGCATTGCTCAGGCAGCTATGGTGTACGCCCTGCCGGCTGTGCTTGAAGTCGTTTCTTTTTTGCCCGGCGGCTTGGGCGCCAACGAAGGTACATCGGTAGGGTTATTATTGCTATTTAATTTTTCCTTGCCTGAGGCCATTGCCGTCACTATTTTGGTTCGTATCTTTACGCTGGGCATTGGCTTTATATTTGGATTTGGGGCCATGTTATGGGCCAAAATCGGGAATTTTCGACAATATGACTAAAATTGGGCTATAGTGGCCGTATTAATGAAAGTTTCCCTATGGCACGTAGTAGTACTCAAGGTTTGACCGCACGGTTTCGGCTCATGATTGCGGCCTTCGTTGGGCTCGTAGTCGGCGCTATCGTGGCATTTTCGGGTTCGCTCCTTGTAGCATTACTGCTCGGCTGGGACGCCGCCGCCGCTACCTATTTGGTGTGGAGCTGGCTGCGGGTTGGCGGCTATAACGCTACCCAAACAGCGCATCATGCGGTGCGGGACGACCCGACGCTGGGCCTTACCGACATCATTCTTATCGTGGCGAGCATCGCGAGCATCGTGGCCGCCGGACTTGTTGTGACCGGCGCGAGCTCTCAAAGTACGCTGCCAATTACGGTGGCTCTCGTGAGCTTGGCGGTGTCGTGGCTTTTGGTCCACACGGTATTTATGCTTCGTTACGCTAGGCTTTACTACGGCGATAAGCCCGGAGGGATCGACTTTAATCAGTCCGATAATCCCAAATACACCGATTTCGCTTACATGGCGTTTACGATCGGGATGACTTATCAAGTATCCGACACCGAGTTACAGACTTCAGCCATACGCAGTACGGCTCTACGCCAGGCTCTCATTTCGTATCTGTTTGGGGCGGTAATTTTGGCCGGCGTAATTAATTTGGTTGCTGGTCTCGGGAAGTAAATTCATCTCATATATAACCATAGCCAGGTCTCAGGCGTGCCACCACTAATTCCGGCTACGAGTATCGCCTTGACTACTCTTGCCGGCGGATGGTGATCGACCCCAACACCAATGCCGCCGCAGCTACCCCCAGTACGACGCACAGATCTCGCTTCAGCTCACCCGTCCATTGGGAGTGCGTCGTTACTTGCTTCATGGCGTCAACGCTATAGGTGAGTGGAAAGACATCAGCCAGTCGCTGCAAGAAAGTTGCCATTTGATCGCGCGCCACAAAGAGCCCGCACACCAATACCTGTGGCATCAGAATCGGCATAACGAGCTCTACGGCTTGAAACTCACTGGTAGCAAACGCACTCACCAATAAGCCGAGCGACGTGCCCAGTATAGCCGCGGCGACGGCGGCGACGATCAGAGCCAAAGTTCCGCCGAGCACGGTTACGCTCAAAAATCCCAGAGTTACCAAGCTGACCAGCGACGCCTGTACCAATCCAACGAGCGAAAACGCCAAGGCGTAGCCAAATAAGAAGTCCAGCTTACTAATAGGCATAGTCATGAGACGGTCAAGGGTACCGCTGGTACGTTCCCGCAGAGTCGCAATCGAAGTAACCAAAAACATCATCAATAAAGGGAAGATACCTAATATCATGGGCGCGACGTTGTTAAACGCCACCGCGTTGTTGTAAAACGCGTATTTTAAGATGATGAGTAATACGCACGGCACCACCATAATAAGTGCCACCGTGCGCGGATCGTGACGTAATTGTCGCAGCACACGTACGGCCGTCGCCAAGGTTCGCCTTGGATTCATTTGGCAGCTCCAACTAGCTTAAGGAAGGCCGCCTCAACCCCGGTCGTGCCGGTTTGTTGGCACAGCTGCTGCGGCGTTCCGTGCGCCAGCAAGCGGCCGTCGCGCAGCAGTACCAAGTCGTGGCAGCGGCTGGCTTCGTCCATTACGTGGCTCGACACGATCAGGGTAGTTCCACTAGCTGCCAATTGCTCAAACAGCTGCCACAAAGACGCCCGAAGTACGGGGTCAAGACCCACCGTGGGTTCATCTAAGATGAGCAATTTTGGCTTAGCAATGAGAGCTATTCCCAACGAGACGCGCTGACGCTGGCCGCCCGAAAGCTGTGCGATCAGACGGTCTGCGTGCGGACTCAGTTCGGTGGTAGTCAAGACGCGTTCTACGGCCGCAGTTATGCGACGGCGGGGAATATTTGCCATAGTCGCAAAGTAGCGGAGGTTTTCCGCGACGGTCAAATCGCTATAGGTCCCAGCGCCTTGCGTCATATAACCTAGCTGCCGCCTCAATTGGGCGCTCCCCGCGGGATGGTCGAAAATATCGATGCTACCCGACGTGATCCGCTGTCGACCAACGAGAGCGCGAATCAGCGTGGTCTTACCAGCGCCAGACGGCCCAATGATGCCAATAATTTGTCCACCATCTAATGCTACCGAAATGTCTTCTAGCGCCGTCTGATAATGATCAAAGGTTACGCCCACATGGGTTAATAAAATTCCGTTTGCCATAAGCATTATTGTATACCAACTCATGCTTCGTGCGATTTTGTAATTATGCACAATACAGGTGCCGCTAGTTTTGGTAAAATCTACAAAAGGAGTATTTCTATGCAAGATCCAGCCGAACTAACAGCCCAAGCGTCAGATCTCCGCGCACAAGCAGAAGCCGCCCGCGCCGAAGCTGATCGACTTGACAGCGAGGCCCGCGACAAGGACATCGAAATGGTCGCCGCCGAAAACCGCATCGAGCAAGGTCGGTTTGAAATCGAGGCGCGTGACCACCGTCGTGCCGCACAAGAACAAAGTGCGCTGGCCGACCGCTTGGCATCCGAGGCGTCCGACCTGGAGTCAAAAGCGACCGATGAGGCCAATTTACTTTCGGAGCAGGCTAAGGACCGTGACCGCGAAGCCAGCGCTATGGCTGCCACGACCGGTGATGACTTTGAAGCGCAGCGCTTATCGCGTGAAGCTGATGAACTGAGGCGTCGAGCCTCTGGCGTTTAGGATCTCCACGTTGACCAATCGCCCACAAAACCAATTTCGGTCTCCAGCAGCTGACCCGTGGCGGCCTGTACCTCTTGCTGGACGGCCTCGATGAGCCCTCGTACGTCCGCCGCCGTGGCGCCCCCGAGGTTCACGAGATAGTTAGCATGCTTAGGTGAAACCTGAACGTTACCCAAGCTGCGGCCTTTTAGCCCAGCTTGATCAATGAGTCGGCCCGCGCCAACGCCTGGAATATTAATAAACACCGATCCGCACGATGGAAAGTCGGCCAGCAGCGGCTGCTTGGCTGCCCGCCAGGCAGCACTAGCGGCAATTTGCTGCTCTATCTGCGCTCGTGGTCGCCGAGTCATTTGGAACGTTGTCGCCAGCAAGATCACTGGGCGATCAAGCATTAGGCTATAATCGTAGGTAAACTCAAACCAAGCGTGATCCACATGGTGCACCTTGCCGGCTTCGTCCAGCACCACACCCGCCGTTACGCGATCGGCTAAATACTGTGTCTCGCCGGCAACAATTTCGCCTGAAGCGGCCCACTGCGCCGCGTCTACTTCTACAAAGTGAAAATTTTGTCGCACACCGCCCCCAACGCTCGAAGGCACCACGGTAAAGTATTCCAGATTTCCCAAGTCTAGCTCGGCCGCTGCGGCAATAACTTCACCGATGGTGGCGCCGCTTTCGGCTGTTACCTGAAGGCGCTCGGTATCGACTTCGATACTTTTGGCCCGATTATGAATCACGAGCCCGCGAAAACCGGCATCGCTCACTAAGATGTTCGCACCGGTACCGAGCACAAAGTAGGGGATACCCCTACCCTTAGCTGCAGTCACAGCCGCGGTTAATTCGGCGGCGCTGTGAACCGTAACAAACATGTCGGCCGGCCCGCCAATTTTATAGGTAGTTAACGGGGCCAGCGGGACGTTGGTTTGGAGATTTGGTAGATCAAGCATCGTGCTAAGGCTTCAGCTTGGTTAAACTAGCGCGCGCGCTGTTGTTTGGAGCGAGCTAACCGTGGCCAATAGCTCTGCCGCCGTAGTCTCGGTTACAGCCTGACCAGTCAAGTCTGCGCCGCTGGGGGAAGTACCAAAAATCATGGCATTTTCGTAAGACTCGAGACGGCGGTCGGTATATAGCTGGTAGCCCGTTTCGCGCACACCGCCAGCGACGCGCTTGAGTATTTGCACTTTCACGATGGGGATGGCACTGCTTGCCACCGTACAGCGAGTGAGGTAAATGAGCTGGTTATCCCACGTAAGAAATTTCTGGGTTACAATGGGGGCCCCAGTCTGGGCCATTTTTTCGGTTAAATACCAGGTAATTGCGTTTTCGAGCGCTGTTTTAGTTGGTTCGGTTGCTAGGGAATTGTCGCTCATACATCAAAGCATAAACTTTATTGCCGGTTGTGCAATGACCTGCTACATTTAAGCTAATTCTAAGCCTTAGGGAGCACATTTTGGAGCCAACGCTTACCGGAACGGTACCGCAACCAGTTACGCCCTACCAGTCAAATCCGTTTGCACTTATTTGGGACGGCTTTCGGTCGTTAGGCGCGAATGTTGGGCCGCTCATTTTACTGTTTCTTATCAGTATCGCCGTCGTGATCGCGTTTATTCCGGGCATTGCGGTAATCGCTCTCGGTCACTCACAGATGACGAACATATTGATTGGCAGTGCGCTTATTTTTGCTGCCCTGGTAGTGGCAGTTGTCATCGGCGTGCGTATATTTGCCGTGGGAGTCTTGCTCTACATGTCGAACGCGCAGGGCAAAAAGGTCGAATTTGGCGAGCTATACGCTATGGGGAAGCCATTTGCGTTGCGCCTCGCCGGCTTATCACTGCTGATGGGTTTCATCTTTTTCGGCGGGTTTTTGCTCTTTATAATTCCGGGCATCCTGTTTATATATTGGTTTACCATGGCCCCTTATGTCCTTGTTGACCAAAATTGCAGCATCACCGAAGCTCTCGGCCGCAGCAAGGCAATGGTAAAAGGCCACGGCTGGGAAGTTTACGGGTTTTTGGCCACGTATAGTCTCATTAGTGCGCTCGAAAATATCCCTGTTATCGGTAGCCTCATTTCGCTTGTTTTGGGCTATGCGTATGGGAGTGCCAATGCGCTGCGCTATTTTCAGCTACGCGATCACGCCGAAGCGAACAAGCCGACGGGGCCTGTTAGCGGCTGGAATTATGGCGTAATCATCGGTGTCTCTGTTCTAATAGTGGCGTTCATTGCCTTTTTCATCTACACGATTAGTCAACCAAACTCCAACTCGACCTATTAAACCAAGACTAGTCGCAAAGTGTTGCCAAAGATAAACTGGTCGGAGCAGGCTGCGCCAGCTATACTTCCTATGTCGAAGGCATAGCCCGCCAAAGCTAGTCCGTACAATTTAGGCGCCTGTAGCTCAGGGGATAGAGCACCAGTTTCCGGTACTGGGTGTCGGGGGTTCAAATCCCTCCAGGCGCACCATTCGGCTTAGTTGCAGTAAACGATGCCACAGGCTTATAGTGAACTAATGCATTACCGTCTAAGAGTGCCGAAATTATTTGAGGGCGAAATGCCAGTCGTATCAAAGCAATTATTCCTACTTATTAATACGGCTAAGCGCCGGCCTTTGGTTGTAGGATGAATATGAATCCATCAGAAGTAACGCCATTCGATGAAGTCAAGCAGTTTGAAAAACGCCAGCCAGAGGCAATTGTAGCCCTCTACTCATTTGATAATCGCTGTCGCTTCGCCTCAGCTACACATCGTACCATTCTCGGATACTCTCAGGCTGAAATGATCGGCAAACATTGGTCTGAAGTGGTATCGCCTGAAGATCACGCGCACGCCAACCTCGCCGGTAACGACGCGGTCCTTCTAGGTCAGTCGATCGAGTTTGGCCTCCGTGTGCTTACTAAGGCGGGTGAAAGGGTGCCGTTGCGAGGCGCGGCCCGAATCCTCACCGATGCTGATAGTGATGAGTATTATTTGCTGTTTATAGCGGAAGTTGCAGCGCTTTAACTCCCAATGAGCGCAACTATGGCCTTAAGCCTGAAAACTTAAGGCCATAATTTTCACTTGTACGATGGTGGCTAAGCCTTGGGAGTAACCGTGGGAACCGTCTTAGGAGTTGGAGTGGGTGTTGGGGTAGGCGATGGCGTTTTCGCTACTTGTGCCGTCAACGCCGCGTTTTGCTGCGTAAGCGTCTTGTTTTGCTGCGTCAGTGTGGCATTCTGAGTCTTGAGATCGGTAATCTGTTGGCTCGTGGTACTGCTGTCGTTAGACTGCGAATTGGTCTGCCAAGCGTACACGGCGAGCCCTGCAATCAAGGCCGCGGCCAGTGCCGTAATTACAACAATGAGTGCGGCCTTAGAATCATTTTGCTTGGGCTCTGTCACCGGTGACTCGGCCGGAGTCGCGGCTGGCTCAACTGGTGTTGACGCGCTCTCGGTCGATGTCGCTGCTGACGTCTCCGGTGTCACACCTGTAGTTTCTGGGCTCGATGCGGGCGTTACGACCGGCTCGGTCGGGGGCACGGACTGGCTAGCTGGGGGTTTGATATCCATGGTACTCACTTGTAATAATTCTAATCACCACTGTAGCAGAAGCACTTACAAAAGCCGAATAAGCGCTCACGCCATCGCGGCGCCAAGATGCCAACGCTTCAATTACGCTGAATGTGCGGTACAATGTTAGCCTGCGCTCGTAGCTCAGCTGGATAGAGTACTTGGCTTCGAACCAAGGGGTCGGGGGTTCGAATCCCTCCGGGCGCACCAAAAGTTCTTATCAGCCTCCCGATCTAAAATGCCTGGCAGCCTCATTTAGCTTGCCAAACGGCTATTTTTTAGCTAGGATAATATCTGCTCAGAGCATATTGGCACTCAGCAAAAAGCCCATACTCGTCGGTACAATTTGCGGGCCATTAGCTCAGTTGGTTAGAGCAGGGGACTCTTAATCCCCGTGTCCTGGGTTCGAATCCCAGATGGCCCTCCAGAAATTATCTGCGAATGAACGGCTCTATAAAGCCATTCGTTCGTGCTCGTAATTGATAACCCACATGTTGGCTCGGAACAAGTATCCATACCCAGCTAAGATACCCGAGTGATGCCAGTATGAGCCGAACAACTTACCGGCCAATATGTGGGGGATATACCCGTTTGTTAGCTCAGCATAAAAAAGCGAGCTAAAATGCTTGTAACAAGTCATGGTTACGCGAACGCACCATTTTAATGTATGATAATGCCATGAATAAGCCTGTAAGCAAACCAAAAAAGCATGTTCCGTTTTTTCTAAAGATCACCGCAATTATCACTGCGACCGTAATACTTATTGTTGGAATAGGCTTGATTGCAATCCGGGCAACCCCTACAAATGAGAATGCCTTCACCGGGGTAAAGTTTGACGCTGCACAACAGGCGCTAACTTACGATAAAAGTGCCTATTCGCCTGATATTGTAAGCAGTTACACAAAACAGCAAGTTGTAAGCGTAGTTCCAAGTGTTGGCAACAATGCTAAAGGAGTTGGGGTCTGTTCTACCAACCCAGGCGAGGTCGCATATTATACGGTGACAGTGAAGCGGATCTTCTTATTTGGCACAACCTATGCCACCAAGAGCTACAATATGTGCAATTTAGCATCGTAATTTCTTAACAGTCCCGACTCAACGTAGTTGATTAATTTCGGCTTGAGCAATATGATTTTGTAGTTCTCCAGCTTAAGGATGGATGAAAGCACTCCGAGCATGTCGCTCGTGAATTTCCTGAAATCCGCACCTCCTACCCAGAAGAAGGCGATTAAGTTGGTAAGAAGAAGAGTACTGCTAGCCGTATTGTCTGTCATCCTCGCATGTGTTGCGCTGATTGTGCCAACTGCCGGTCAAGCGCAAGCTTCAAGCTGTACCGGCCAAACATGGCCCACGACAGGCAGCATCCAGACGTCAAACGTCGCTGGCTCCAACACGTACGATGCAACATTCGAATTTTCGCTTACCGCGGACCAGCTATGTTCGCTCCAAGCATCAGCTCCTTACTTGGAGATCGACTTCTCGCTCCACAACTTCAGTGTACCTGCAGCCTGGGAAGGGTATTCGATCGTTGATACCAATCTACCTGGGGCGATACATGACGTGGCGTACGGCGACCCAGTAAATGTAACCAGTCCGGCCACGACGCGTGTATATACAGCACAGCTTGTGGCGGGTCACTCATACTACACCTAGTTAAATTGGACGGCTCCCGCTCAGTCCGGTACTACCCCGTACATTCAGTATGTTTGGGTTCCAAGCCGATGGATTAGCAGCTCACCTTACGAGCAGTACTCCTGCCTTGTCGCTGGCGGAAACGTGTACCCGGAAGGTGATTCCAGGAACCCTAATGAAGCGTGGTGCGTTTTTCCTATCAATGGAGACGCGGTGACGCTTTTCGGTAGCAAAACCTTCACTGGCGGGTTCCCTGGCGGCGCAATGCCGCTAGATGGATATCGCTGGTATGATTGGTTTCCGTCGATCAGCTATTCAAGTAGTAATACCGCGTTGCCAGGAACCAATCCGCCTGCACCGCCATCGCGCATAATGGTCGATACCGGAAATAGCACTGTTTTTGCCAAAGATGGCCTCGGGAATGGAGGCTGGACTCAAGAAACGGACCCCTCAACCGCCACGAGAATAGCAGCTGGTGGCGCAACTCAGCTTCTTACAAACTCGTGCAACCAAATCTACGCTAAAGATACGGTCGGTGTCGGAGGCTGGATACAGGAGACGGATTGCGGCGCATCACAGGCGATTGACGTGAGCGCAACTGGTGTTCAAGTACTTTTGAACGCTTGTAACGCGGTGTACGCAAAGACTGGCATTAGCTATGGGGGATGGACCCAAGAGACGGCCTGTAATACTGCCACCGCAATAGCAGTGGGTGGAAATACCCAAATGCTTATCAACTCCTGCAATGCCGTATATGCCAAGAATACAATTGGTGTTGAAGGCTGGATACAGGAAACGCCGTGCGGAACTGCCAAAGCCATCGCTACCAGTTCGACCGGAACCCAAATGCTTATCAATGCGTGCGACGCAGTGTACGCAAAAACAGGCATTGGGACAGATGGATGGACCCAAGAAACCGACTGCAACACTGCCAGATCAATTGCAGTCGGCGACGACACCCAAGCAGTGATAACTTTTTGCAACGCAGTATATGTCAAGAATACAATTGGGGTTGGAGGCTGGACGCAGGAAGCCGATTGCGGAACTGCCAATCTCGTTGCGGTAGGCACTGGTGGCCGACAGGTAATCAGGACTGGCGATAATTCCGTATACGCCAAGGACACGATTGGAGTAGGTGGCTGGGGGTTACAGGCTGCAGCCGGAACGGCCATAGCAATTGATGTAGGCTAGTGCAGTAAAAATCGATAATCTATGTTCGTTGGCCGGAGCTATCGCTTCTGGCTAAGGCCGAACCCCCGGTGTGCTTGATTGCACCGGGGGTTCATTATTTTCCAAGCAGCAGTGCCTCCGAGGTACGATCTATATCAGTTCTAACACTCAATACAATGCGCCTCCATAGCACTTATGCTTAAACGACCGAAAGGTCGTTTTTGTTATACTAACAACATGTACAAAATAGTCAGAAAACAGGAAGCGGCAGTACGTAAGATCTCAGAGACTTACGAAGCTCGAAACTACATCACGAAGGATATCTCCCGATCAGTATCATTGGCCGTCAATACGGCATCGGGCCATTCTGAGCGAGAGACAACTGATTATGACCGTATCTACTATGTCATTAGTGGCGAGTTATTGATTAACATTGATGGCGAAAGCAGTGGCATTTCGACGGGCGATAGCCTACTGATCTCAAAAGGCACGATTTACGATTTTTATGGAACGTTTGAGGCGGTCGTGGTAAATCAGCCAGCTTTTGGTACATCAGTGCAGTAGCAACAACGCGTACGACGGCCCTCCAGCACTTATACAATAGAGACCTTCGGGTCGCTTTTGTTATGATGTACAAAAGATAATGGATTTAGCATATGGCTACCCGAATAATTCTTCATGGCGGAAACTCGAATATAAAGAGTGACAAGAATGATGACTTTTATCAAGAAATCATCAGGGGCGTAGAAAAGGATAACCTTTCGGTACTGTGTGTTTACTTCGCACGTCCCGAAGCAAGATGGGAAGACTCCTATGCCGAAGATCAATCTGTTTTTCATGCTTTGGGCATAGAGACAGGCAGAGACCTTGATACAACAATGGCAACGTACGACATGGACGAGCTGCTTGGGAGCATTGTCGAGGCTGACGTCATCTTTATCAGCGGAGGCTACAACGGGCACCTCAAGGACACCCTTCTCACAATTGGCGTCAAAAACTTTCGTCAGATGATACAGGGCAAAACACTGGTTGGCATTAGCGCAGGAGCAAATATACTCGGTGTATATTATTATTCGCAAGGTAGCGAAGAAATTCGTGAGGGCATTGGACTGCTGAATATCAAAGTTTTGACTCACTACTCGGAAGACCAAACAAAACAGCTTGCGCTACTGAAAAGCTACAAGGAAGACATACCAACTGTTACCGTTGCCGAAGAAGAGTACGTCGTCATTCAGTAATTCCCTTCAACCGCAACGCGACCATGTCTGGGCGTCGTATCCGAATTGCAGTTGCAACAGCCAACACGATGGCCCTCCAGCACTTATGCTTAAAGACTTCTTCGGAAGTCTTTAAGCTTTGGTATAATCCTCACTATGAAAGCAGACGAAATAGCCGCCTCAATCAAAAGCGCCAAAATCTCAAATAAACCAGTTTTGATTGCCATCGAAGGTTTTGGTGGGTCGGGCAAGTCAACTTTTGCGGGGCAGCTCACAGAGGCGTTGGGTGATGCCGCAGTTATCGGCATCGACGATTTTATCGTCAAAGAAAAGATGGATGAGCCAGCTTGGGAGGGTTCATTTGATTTGATGAGGCTCAAAGATGAAGTGCTAATTCCAGCAAGTCGTGGCCAAACCATCCGCTATCACAAACTCCTATGGGCAACGAATAACCTAAGCGAGGCAATCAACGTTCCCTTCGCGAGTTACCTCATCGTTGAGGGTATCTCGTCGTATCATCCAGATATTGCCGACTATTATGATTACAAAATCTGGATAGGGACACCGATCGAGGTAGCAAAAGCCAGAGGCCAAGCCAGAGATGCGGGTAACGAGAACGAATCCAAGTGGGACGTGTGGGCACAAAGTGATTTAGACTATCAGCACAAATACCATCCAGAACAAGCGGCCGATTTTACCGTAGAGAATAAATAGTACCGTCTCCAACTTCGGTAGCAACAAGCTTCAAGATGGCCCTCCAATACGGTTATGCTTAACCAGAGATTTTGCATCTCTGTTTTTTGTTTATAATGAATCAATGCAACTGAAGACGGTCACTTGGAATATCGGTGGGGGTAAATATCTCAAAGCGGGTGCGGACCCGCTATTGTTGTCCTCATATTCTGTTGATGCAATATCCAATATAGCTGATTGACTCAAAGCAAGTGGCGCGGACATTATTGCGATTCAAGAAGCTCAAGCGGATAGTAATAGCAATCAAGTTGAAGAAATCGCTAAATTGATCGATTTCAAGTATCACAACTTTGATGCAACGTCGAGCTCACATATCGATGAGAACAAACAACTCGGTAATGGTATTATCTCAAAATATCCGATTAGTGAACACAGTCATGGTCTATTCCTTAACCCAAATATAGAGGCAGAGCGACAAGGAAAAATAATTAAGACCCACGACAAGGGTTTTGGTAAATGTTTTATTAATTTTGGCGAAAAAAGTGTTGAAGCTGCCGCACTTCATTTAATTCCATTTCAAACATTTAATATCGATTTGAGCTCTGAGAAGGGGAGAGAGATATTGTCGAGCGTCACGCAGAAAATTGGCGTATCAAATAAGTATTCTCTCGTAATGGGCGACTTCAACATCGACAGCCCGACTATCAGCGAGTATTTACCTAAATTCTTTAATCTTAGTGGCGTTAAAGAGATAACTCTTGATGAACCGACAATTCCATCAGGGAAACAATACGATCATGTCATATACAGGGCTTTAATCTGAATAAAATTGAGATAGATAATTCGGTTAAGACGGATCACTACCCGGTATTCTGTAGCTTTACTGTTTTGGCATAGTTGCAACAGCGAGCACGATGGCCTTCGATAGTACTTATACCTATCCATTATCCCTTGTTGATTCAGCCAGCATAAGAACTATAATCACATCATGGCCACAACTGCAGTCTCCCTGCGCAGCTATAAGTCGAATTTTTCTGGAATACCGGGCTATATAGCGGGACTCCCTTCATACCCCAGAAATTTCAGTCGGGATACTTTCCTGGCCGGTATTCTAGCGATGGACAAAGACCTGTTAAGAACCCAAATCATACTGGCCGCAAATCATCAGGGAACGGGCTATGACGCGGCGACTGGAGAGGAGGCAGGCAAAGTTCATCACGAGTATCCTGGTGTTAAGCTGGCAGGACGGGGAGACTATGTAACTACCTATAACGCTTGCGACACGACCGCTTTATTCTTGCTTGCAATCGAGGCCCTTGGGCAGTTGGACGAATGCTCTTATGCCGAAATTATCGCTGGTTACCAACGTAATATCGTCTTGGCAGTGTCATATATTCTGCGGCATGTTAAGACTAATATTTTTTATGAGTATCCACCTGATGACGCCGACCACTTTGCTCTCAAGGTAACCTACTGGAAGGACTCTATCGCCCCAGACCCTTTGGCTAGTGAGCTCTGCTACCCGGTTGCCTATGCTCTAGCGCACTTTCAAGCAGCTCGTGGCCTACTGAGCGCCGCACGTATTCTGCGAACCCCGGGCTTGCTTGAGGCCGCAGACGTCATGTTTAAGACGGGTATTCGTAAGTTCTTGCGCCCAGCACAATTCGTGGTGGCTACGGGGCATCGATTTCAATTGGCGCAACCTTCTTCGGATGAGTTGCACAGCCTGGCATACATTCCGCAAAAGTATGGCCACTTGTTGCCGCTAGAAGCAATCGAGCAACGGTCGAAAGGATTGTTTACGTCCGTTGGGCTTGCCTGTACGCCCGAAAGTATCGCTACCTTGCTCGATGATCCGTACCATGGCTATGTAGTATGGCCTTTTGAGCAAGCCTTTATCCATTATGGCTCAGCCAAATTCAATTTACCTTCGTGTGCTGACTTGGCCAAACGGATAGTGCCTTTCATAGCTCAAGGGAACGAGCTCATTGGGGTAAAGCCGAAAATAGAGCCGAGGGGGAATAGCCACCAACTTTGGTCAGTTGCTGCCGGTATCTACTTCGATGGTTATTCGAGTTTACGCGATAACCCATGGCTATAAGAATTTGATTTAGCTATTTTCGTTGCAACAGCCAGCACGATGGCCCTCCAGGAATCATCCGCAAAATAACGGCTTCATAGAGCCGTTATTTTGTTATTATCTTTTCTCACTTGTTAATAAAAATTGAAATTCTATACTTCTTGCATGAAGAAAAGTATCACACAAGAATCAAACTATGGATGCGGTACAGTCTGCTTTGCCTTTGCGGCCGATCTCGCGTTTCTCTATATTTTATTTGCCGTCACTATGGCAAATTTCGTCGCTCAGATTCCGTACTACCTGCATCAGTATTATCTGACATCGCATACTGCGCCGAGTCCGCTTGGCCTCGTGCTGATGGGTGGAGTATTGGCATGGTTTTTGATTGGGTATCATGGGCTCGCGCGTTACCAGAAATATGGTTACATCCTCGTACTAAGCTTCTTGAGCGTAGAATTCCTGTTTTATTTGCAAACTCAAATTGCCCAATACCTCAGTGGTCATGGCATATTCCTTTATGTTAGCTCACCTCATAGCTTGATTCTGTTTATTGTCTTTGGCGTTGGATATATCAACTTTATCGCCTCTGCCTGGTTTATTTACGAGTTGTTGCGTCATGCAAGAAGCTTTGTGGGTGATGCGGCACTGCCACTCTCGAAGCGTATTACTAAGTCCTAACAGGCCGTATTACATTAGCCTTAAGTGACATAGATCACGGTAAAGCTTAAGCATAAGTGTTATGGTTAGCTCAATTTAAGAGGCTAGAGCGCACTGTATGAATCGTAAGATGCTCGATAAGTTACTTTCCTCAGCCGGTTTATTAGTGGCTATCATGCTGTTTACGGCCTCATTTGGGGCCGCCTGGGCCAACAGTTTTATCCATAGCCAAGTGCACGACCAGCTGGCCGCCGAAAAAATTAACTTTCCAGCCTCTGGGACCGCCGGCTTAACCTCGCTGCCCGCGGCCGACCAAGCTAAAGTGGCCCAATACGCCGGCCAGCAGCTGCTCACCGGTGCCCAGGCGGAAGTGTTTGCCGATAATTATATTGCTGTGCACCTCAAGCTTATTGGCGGCGGCAAAACCTACGCAGAGCTCAGCTCTGCATCGCTCGCCGCTCCTAATGACCAAGTTCTTGTCGGCCAAGTCCAGACTGTCTTCCGCGGTGAAACCCTACGTGGCCTGCTGCTCAACGCCTACGCCTTTGACACTATGGCTACGATCGCGCTCTACGCCGCTTACATCTCATTTATCGGTGGCGTAATCATGCTCATTCTCTCCGGCCTAGGCTTTTGGCACGCAGGAACAGTTAAGCCGGCGCGCCGCTCCAAATAAGGCGCCCCGCCACGCTGGCTAATACTCGTCGAAGGTCACCCCTAGCAGCCTGCATAAGTGCGACGTTGACGCTCATCAAGTGCTAACAGTTGTCTTGAAGGGGCGAATAAGCGGGCAAAAAGTTACAATCCGTTTTAGTTGCATCCAGTGCTACATAATCGCGCTCGCCCGTGCGGGAATTAAACCGTACCACCATCCATTGGCCGGTGGTGGCATCCATAAATTTTTCACCTGTTATCTCCCACCCGTCACCACCGCTCGCTTTGGGTTTGTACCGACCGCGTTCAAACACCACGCCAACAATAATAACGACGCCGCTTATTACCAGATACACCGCTAATGGCCAGCCCGCATGCGACCGCAAAATAAAATACGCTCCCACCAAGATTGCCAGCGCGTAAATAATGATAATAATGCGCAACAGTTTCATTACAGGGGCTCAATCACGACGGCTGTACCGTAAGCCACAATCTCGCTCATATTTTGACCAATCTCCGACGAATCGAACTGCATGCGCAGCACTGCGTTCGCGCCCATCCCGTTCGCATTTTGCACCAAACGGTCGATGGCATTACGGCGTGCGTCTTCGAGCATGGCAGTGTATTCATGAATTTCGCCACCCACGAGCGACCGGAATCCGGCCATAATGTTGCCGCCCAGTCCACGGCTACGCACCACCAGCCCAAATACCTGTCCTTTTACTTCGGTTACGCGGTAGCCAGCGATCTCTTCGGTAGTAACAATTTGCATCGGTTTCCTCGTCAATTTAGTGCGGTTACTTCTATTCTAATACCTTCACTAGTCGTGCGCTGAGTAAACCACAATATTCACCCGCGTTTTCCTCTAATACATATGCTATACTGGCCCAATAATGCTACTCAAAATGGAGACAACATATGGCCACCGCCCAACGTACCGCACTCGATAACGCCAGCACCGGAGCCTTTTACTTAACCGTCATTTCGGCCGTGCTCGGTGGCATATTTTGGCTAAGTTCATACTTTGTTTCGGGTCACGCCAATATTATCCAAATTGCGACGGGTATTTTCGCGGGTATGACGGCAACCGGCGGTCTGATTATGGGCTTACTTTACATCTCGCGCCTGGTTCAAAAGAAGCAAAACCCCTAACCGAACGGCCGCGTATGGAGACATTAGACAGCCTCGAGATAAGCTTGTTTGAAGACAACGCCTGGCATGCGTGGCTTGAGCAAAATCATACCCAAAACAAAGGTTTGTGGCTCAAGATAAGTAAAAAAGGCTCTGTGTATCCGTCAATTTCGTATGCAGACGCTCTCAATGAAGCGTTGTGCTACGGCTGGATCGACGGCCAAAAACAGGCCTACGACGACGGCTACTATCTTCAGAAATTTACCCCGCGCCGAAGTAAAAGTGTCTGGTCTAAGATCAATGTCAGTCATATCGAGCGGCTTGTGTCCGCTGGCCGCATGCAGCCGTCGGGTTTGGCCGCTGTCGAACCCGCCAAAGCCGACGGCTGTTGGGACGCCGCCTACGACGGCGCGCGCAGTATCAAAATGTCGCCCGAATTTGAGGCGGCACTAGCGGCAAGCCCAAAAGCCAAAGCGTTTTATAATTCGCTTGATCGGTCTAACACCTACGCCTACTTGTGGCGCCTGCAAACCACCACTAACCCCACCAACCGCGCGCTCAAAATGAAGCAGTTTATCGGCATGCTCGAACGCGGCGAGCGGCTCCACTAAGCAAAACTTTGGAGCATTTTCCAAGCCAAATGTTGCCGTGCATTTGATACACTACGCGTAATGACTCCCGCAAAAACAATCAAGCCTTTTTATGCGTGTGTCGCGGTTACGTTGGTTAGTGCGCTCATCAGTTTTGGCTTCGCGCTGGCAGCGCTCGGCGGTTCTGGTGACGGGCGCATAAACGCCATGTACGCGGGCGTACGGAGCCTTGCCATTTTGATAATGCTGCTCATTGTCGTTAGCAAACGCTCGAAGCTTGGCCTCATTACCCTAGCGGGGGTCATGATTTTGGTCCAGGCTGGCGACAGTGTCGTTGGAGGCCTCAATAACCAACTCATTAAAACGCTCGGTCCAGCCTGTCTAGCCATTGTTAATACCATTGTTCTAATCCCGCTTGCCCGAACGAAAGACGAGCGGTTATAAGCGCTTATGCTATAGTTGCGCCATGAGCGAACGCCGCGAGCAACGTCGCACCATCACTAAGCACCTTAATCCCAAGCTGCGCCGAAGCTTGAGGCTGCTACTGGCAATTTCGGTTGTGCTGATTGGGTTTGTAATATATGACATCATCCGCGACCACGCTAGCATATGGCAAGTGGGGCTGGGACTCCTTGCCGGTATGGGAGTCGGCCTAATTTCGGCTCGCATCTACAAGATCAGCTGGAATGACGAAAGTCAGCACGCCGCCAGTAATATCGACATTTACGGCGTTATCGTGCTTGTTCTGTACGTCGCTTTCGATTTGTCGCGCAATCATATTGTGCATCTGTTTACTTCGAGCCAATCGGTGCCGGCTATCACCTTGGCTTTGCTCGCAGGCGCCATGTACGGTCGAGTGTTTGGTACCGGCCGCAAAATTATGCAAGTATTGCGTGAGCAGCAGGTGTTAACCTGGCGGCATTCTGAGAAACATCGAGATCGTAAGCCGCCGTCAAGCATTGCCAAACAGGCAAAAAGTGTGAATAATTGAGCTCAAGATGAATAACGTTACGCACCAAGCTGGGACAGATCGCTCCGAGTATGGGGGGATGCGTTACGACCACGAATTGTGGCGCGACTATGCACGTGTATACGACCAAATTTTGACTATTTTGCCATACCGAAATTTGCTGCTTGAAGTCGTAGATTGCGCTAGTATCGACTCCAACATGCGTGTGTTCGATGGCTGCTGCGGCACCGGCAACTTACTGTGGGCCTTAGGCGAGCAAAAGGTTCGCTGCCGGGTAACAGAAGTAGATTATTCCGAAGAAATGATCGCCAAAGCCCAGCTCAAAGTGGCAGGTTATGGAGGTGAGGTTGAGCTAGTGCGGGCTAATCTTGATAACCCGACCGCCGACTGGGGCGTGTCGGGAAAGTTTGAACGCTTTATTTTCAACAATAGTCTGGCATTCTTGAATGATCCCGCCAAAATCTTGCAAGGTGCCGCCGAGTTAGCCACCGACGGTGCGATACTCGTGGCTTCGACTCCGCGCCCCAATCCCAATATCACCGAGCTGCTAGAGGAGCACCTCCAATTATCCGAAAACATGGGCATGACGCGCGAAGATACTTTGCAGCGCATGTTGCCACTGCTCCAGCCCGTAATTAAGTGCAATGAACGTCTCATGCAGCAATACGGCGACAGCTATCATTTACCCAATGAGCCGCAGCTACGCGAGTGGTTTAAAGCTTCAGGTTGGCATATCACCGACATTGGCACTACTTACGCCGGCCAAAACTGGATGGTTGCCGCGGTCAAAGGTTCCTCGGCATAACTCTCAGTTTTCTTATAAAATGGACTCTAGGAGAGAAAACTTTCCGTCCCTTGAAATTATGAGTCGAAGGTGGGTGGAGGCTGTGAATTTTGACAAGCAGGACCTTTGGCGGGAATATGCGGCCCAATATCCGCTTTTGTATGGAATTCTCCCACTACAGGAAATGTTCGCTGAAGTGGTCTCGTTGCTTGGTCCAGCCCAACGTATTCTCGACCTTGGGAGCGGGACAGGGTTTCTACTGCGTGCGCTTACAAACATAAGCAACCGGCCCCCACCGTTACCGAGCTCGACGCTTCTGAGGACATGTTGGCTGAGGCGCAAATGGTGCCATATGAGGGCGCGGTTGAGTTTGTCCGCGCGAACCTTGATGAACCCGCCGCAACCTGGCAATTGGAAGGCACGTTTGGCCATTTAGTAATGGTCAACAGTTTGTATACGGTAAATGATCCGCGAGCGTGCTTAAGTCAGATCATCACGTTGGCGGCACCCGGTGCAAAGCTGGTGATTTCCGCCCCCAAAGCGGCCCCGGACATGACCGCCGTCCTGACAGAGCACCTGCGTCTCGTGGCGGAAAGCGGCGGTGATGCGGAAGCTGAACGCCAGCGCGTACAAAACGATTTTGCTGGCATTATGGCTATCAATCGGCAGATTCTGTCCCACCAGACGTTTCACTTTGCCGACCAATCTACTTTGCTCAGTTGGTTTGACAACACCGGCTGGAGTATTCTCTCATTGTCTACTACCTACGCTGGCCAAAACTGGCTAGCCCTAGCCCATAGGAGTCCCTGATGTCCACAAGTGGCACGCCTCTCGCGTGGCTTGCCACCGACGCCGAGGAAGTTCGACGCAGTATTGCAACCCGGCACCGCATCTTCTGCCGCGGGGAAGCCGGCAGCGAAGCTCTCGAAGATTGCAGTGTTAGTTCACCGGGTGATTACCACGACGATTATGACCCGCGCGCGTTGCATTTCGGTGTCGACTACAACGGACAAAGCATTATGACGGCGCGCCTCATTTTGGGCACCCGGCTGGCCGTAATGCCCACGGGTCGTCTGCTCGGGCGGCTCGAGCAGCCTCCCGCTGTCAATCATCACCATCGCTACTCGGAGCCGTCTCGACTCGGCCTTAGCGGTGACTTCCAGGGAACTGAAGTTGGGCGTAAAGCCTTACTGAGCCTTGTTGGCCTGCTCACCGAAACCTCGGTGCTCCAGGGCTTTGACTCGTATCTGCTGTCACTGCGCGGGGTACTCATGAGGGCATTCAGCTGGTTTCCCTGGACGCTGGCGCCCCCCATCGATTACCCAGCCAGCGAAGGTGGTCCCAACACCGCCGAACCAATGTGGCTCGCGACGCTCAATTTGCACGAGCTCGTAGTGGCAACGCGGATGTTCAACTCATCGGCCTACCAGATGATGTTCGACGACAGACCCGCATGGTTTGATCCGACGCTTGCACGCTCTCAAAGCGAACTTCGCGAGCTCGTTCGGTCCAACCGAATTCGGGTGCGCCGTGCCAATGAGGCTTGGAAAACCGGCCAGCTCACCCTGGCCAAGCTCGCACCCATTGTCTAAGCCTCCGAATGGGGCCGCCGAGATCAACTCGGCGGCCCCATTTTTCGTAGGTAGTGCTAAACTACACACCATGAGCAAAACTACCCCACCGCTGCATTACTGGCACGAATGTATTAATTGCGGCCATCATTTTACGCCCGATAAGTTTTATTACACCTGTCCCGATTGCAATGGCTTGCTCCTGGTCATGCGCGACGAAGAAGCGGTCAAGGCTAGCATTGGCACGGGCGCTGCGGCTCGGGCTTACATCGACCATTTGCGCTTTGGCGCCGCCCGCAAAGACTATCCCAACGATTCTGGAGTTTGGTTGTGGCGTAATTTTTTGCTGCCTGGCTTCCCTGAAGACGCGATTGTTTCGCTGAAGGAGGGTCAAACCGATTTGTTTGAAGTGCCAGCCTGGCTAGGTAAAGAGGTGGGGCTATCCAACTTGTTTATCAAAATGGAAGGGCAGGCTCCATCCGAAAGCTTTAAGGATCGTGGCATGCCCGTAGCCATTTCCGATGCCTTGCGCCTCCAACGCACTCATCCCGAGCTCGGCATTACCGGCGTATCGTGTGCGAGCACCGGTGATACGTCGGCTGCCGCCGCCATATATTCCGCCTACGTGCGTGACCAGCTCAACTGCCTGGTACTGGTTCCGTTTGAGAAAATTGCTGACGCGCAACTGTTTCAAGCCATGGCTCACGGTGCTGATGTGCGCGCTATTAACCACCCCGATGGTTTTGACGGCTGCATGAAACTCATTGCGGAGTTTACCGCTACCCACCCAGAGCTCGTTCTGGTCAATTCCAAGAATGACATGCGCATTGTTGGTCAAGAAAGCATTGGTCTGGAGATAGTGCAAGATCTGGGCTGGAAGGCACCCGACTTCATTAGTATCCCGGTAGGCAATGGCGGTAATCTTACCGCACTGCTTAACGGTCTGCTGCGGGCGAAAGAGTTTGGTTTAATCGACAAATTACCTAGCATCATTGCCGGCCAAACTGCCGCTGCCGACACGTTGGTCCGCTGGCAAGAAAGCGATTATAAAACCTATCAACCGGGCACATTTACCGATACCGTAGCCTCAGCCATGAACATTAACGATCCAGTGAGTTTTCCTCGAATCAAAAAACTGCACGATCAATTCGATATTCATTTTTACCGCTCCACCGAAGCTGAAATTACCGACACTTGGGCGCAATTCATGCGTGGGGGAGCTAATATCTGCCCCCAGGGAGCAGTCGCCGTTCACGCGGTCACCCAAGCTCGCACGGCCAGCATTGTGAAAGAAAGTGATACCGTGGTAGCTATTTCAACAGCTTCGACGCTCAAGTTTACTGATGCTGGCATTGTGTATCACAAAAGTGATGCTCGGTTTGCCAACCCGTATAAAATTGTGCCAGGTAATGTTCATGACCTTGAAGCCTCGCTGTAGGCCCTAACATCTCAACAGCCCAGAGTCCGCGGGTGCGGATCCTGGACTTTTGACAGGGGACTGAGCTAGTCCTCCTCAGCGGCACCGCCGTCATCAGGGGGAGCCGGTGCTTTCGGTGCAGGAGCATGGGGTTCTGGGTCTTGCTCCTGAGGCTAGGGATCATCTGATTGCAATAGATTTGTGGTCAGATGCAAGACTCTTAGCGGAGCAAACGAAACGCCGGCTCCTGGCGCTTCAACTGCGCCATCATGGCCTGCTCTACTGTATCGAGATCAAATTCGTGTAGCATGAGTTGATAAAACTGCCACATCGCTTCAGCGTCGGCCAGCGCTCGATGCCGGGCGCTCACGGGAATTTGGTGACGTTCGATAATGGCTTCCAAGCTATGCTTTGAATACTGCGGAAACAGGCGACGGCTGAGTTTTACTGTGCATAACAAAGGCGGCGCAAACAAATTGTGTTGCTTAGCAAATTCGCGCTTCATAAAGCCATAATCAAAGCTAACATTGTGCGCGGTAAAAATAGTCCCATCTAAAATTTCGAGCAACCGAGGTACCGCTTGTTCAAACTGAGGCGCGTGCTCAATGTCGTCGTTAGTGATGCCGGTAATTTCGGTAATTATGGGCGGCACATACCCAAGCGGGTCCAACATGGTCTCGAAAGTATCCACCACGCGGTTGTTCTCTACCCTAATTATGCCAATTTCGAGCACGCGCGAATCAATGCTTCCGCCCGTGGTTTCAACGTCAATAAAGGCCAGCGGATAACTCATCGGTTTCATCACACTATCTTATGGGCACAGTCCCAAAGGGCGCAAGCGGGCTATTTGTTGGGTTTTTCGACCATATCGATAAGCTGTTTGATCAACTCGAGCTGCTCTTGGTTAATAGCAATAAGCTCGGCTACCTCTTTTTCGGCCCGCACATTGGTGTTAAAGTCGTGTTCGGCCATCACCGCGCTAATAGCATCTTGGCGTTTGGCTGCAATAAGCAAAATTGCTCCCTGCAAACCAGCCAACATCGACAAAAAAAGTTCAGCAATATGAAGGGGTAGTTATCCCAGTGACCAAACAGGTCAGAGGTATTAATGAGCGCCCAAATGCCCATAAAAACCAGAAAGCCAAAAACAAACGGTCAGCTACCCATGCCGTTACGCAGTCTGTCGGCCGAGCGCTGCCCCATAGTGAGGCTACGCTTATGGTCGGTGTGCCAATTTGTTGCCATGCGCGCATTGTAGCATAAGCGGGTTGATCTGAAAGTACGGCTTCAGTTCGTCTGAATATTTAATTGCAACAAATGATAAGCCCCCGACGAGAGCGGGAGCTCATCAACGGGGGTCTAGAAATCGAAGCTACGACGAGCAATCGCGCAACGGATGCGGGTCGCTTGTCGTATTGTGGGCCGCCTTGTGGATGAGGTACAAAGTCGCCAGATCGAGACTCTCCAGGTCAGAGCCGGCAGCGATGTCTGGATGCCGCTCCAACAAATGATTCACAAGCACCCTACGGTCGAGGTTAAGGCTGCACCAGTGTTCGAACGCCTCCAAATGAGCACTGTCAGCTTGCGGGCTATCAGTGGCCAAGGTCCAGCGACTGGTTCGTTCGCGAGTTAGCCGGAACGTCCGCCGGTACAGGCAGCCGTGCCACGTGTCGCCGTTGATGCCGGTGATAAAGGCTAGCTCAGCCTCTCCGCCAAAAGGGCGCAAACGCAAAGGCTGGCCGCTACGCCAATGCTGCGCGAGCAGCGCCTCGGTCAGATCGGACAAGCCATAGACGATTTGAGGTGATACTTTAGTGACCATACCGCATCTCGTTTCTCGGGTTCGCTACGGCTCCACCGCAGATTGGATATCGAGCCGTGCGCTCGAAGGATATTCTACTATTGCACGTTTGTCGAATATTAGCAATCAACAGTTGACAGGTATTAGTTAAGTTACTAATATTGTTAGAGTCTATGAATAATCACGAACAATCTATCAGCGAACTTTATGAACACTTGGGCGAACTCAAGCGTATGATGATGCGTACTCGCGATCAAATGCTTGGCGAGCACCAGCTTACCCGGACTCAAGTTGAAGTAATGGCGGCTCTTCGGCACAACGGCGATCAAACCATTGGCGAAGTGGCCGATTATTTGGGAGTAACCCATAGTGCGAGTACTCAGACCGTTGAAACCATGGTAAAACGCGGGTTAGTTGAACGCTTTAACGACGCCACCGATCGCCGCATCGTTCGCATCAAACTCACGAGCGAAGGTATCGTCTTAGCCGATACGCTGTATCAAAGTCATCTTGGCCACATGAAAGCCGTGTTTTCTGATCTCAGCGAAGACGAGCTCCGGGTCATGATAACGGTGCTGAGCCGGCTTACTCGCCAGTTCAACAATAATCCAGCCCCAAAAGGAGGTGAATAGTGCCCGATACTAAACCACGGCCCGTAGCCATGGCTGCTAGCTATGATGAGCCACAGGAACGCACCCACGCCGAAATTATGGTTGTCATGGGCGCACTCATGCTCGCCATGCTTTTGGCCGCGCTGGATCAGAGCATTGTATCAACGGCGCTGCCCAAGATTGGCCGTGAACTGAACGCGCTTAATAAAGTCTCGTGGGTTGCCAGCTCGTACCTCATTGCTTCGGCCATTGTGACGCCAATTTATGGCAAACTTGGCGATTTATTTGGCCGCAAGAAAATCTTCCAGATCTCAATCGTTATCTTTTTACTGGGTTCTGCCCTCTCGGGGCTGAGCCAAACGATGAATCAACTCGTATTCTTCCGCGGCGTTCAGGGCCTCGGCGGTGGCGGTTTGATGGCGTTAGTACTTGCCATCATTGGTGATGTGGTTCCTCCGCGGCAACGTGGCCGCTACCAAGGTTACTTTGGAGCGGTCTTTGGCATCGCCACAGTAGCAGGTCCGCTGCTCGGGGGCTTGTTCACCGATCATCTCGGCTGGCGCTGGATCTTTTACATCAACATTCCCCTGGGCATTGCCGCCATTGCGGTTGTCGCGGCGCGCTTGCACTTACCAGTTGTTCGCCGCGAGCACAAGATCGACTACGCTGGTGCAGCGCTCATGGCCTTCTCAGTAGTGTGCTTTATGTTGGTTGCCATTTGGGCCAATGTTACGTATGACTGGGGTTCCACACAAATTATCGGCTTGAGCATCGGTGCCGTGCTGGGTACCATTGCGTTCGTTATTCGTGAGCACTACGCTCCTGAGCCGCTCATTCCTCTCAAATTATTTAAGAGCGACATCTTCCGGGTCGCCTCATTACTATCATTCCTCGCCGGTATCGCCATGTTTGCAGCCATTCTTTACATTCCGCTTTACCAGCAGATTGTTCATGGCTACTCGGCAACCAAGAGTGGTCTGTTGATGCTGCCATTGGTAGCAGGACTGTTTTCCGCCTCACTCACCTCCGGGCGCCTCACCACCAAGTACGGCAAATACCGCATTTTCCCCATCATAGGTACGCTCGTTTTAGCCCTTGGTCTGTGGCTGTTTAGTCATCTCGGCGTCAATACTAATCAAATCCTCATGTCGGCTTGGATGATAGTGCTGGGAGCAGGACTAGGCCTGTTTATGCAGGTGCCAACCTTGGCCGTGCAAAACGCCATGCCGCGCTCGGAGCTGGGTACGGCCACCTCAACAGTGACCTTCTTCCGCAGCATCGGTTCGGCCTTGGGGGGCGCCGTCTTCGGCACCATTCTCACATCGCGCCTCACTCACCATTTGGCCCAGCAGCCCGTTGCGGCACACCTCCACTTGACTGCGAGCAGCCTTAATAGTGGCGCAGCCGCTGCTGCCGGCAACGTTCCGCCAGAACTAGCCGAGAGCATTCACGCCGCCATTTCACAGGCCTATGTTATGAGTTTTCATGACATGTTCCTCATTGCCATCCCGTTTGCTCTCGCCGCCTTTGGAGTTGCCTTGTTCCTGCGCGAACAGCCGTTACGTGGCTCGGCCGAGCAAATGGCCGAAGGCGCGGCTATGGAACCGACACCCGCTGCTCACTAAGTCGGAGTTAATCGAACTCAGCAAGTAAGATTTGATCCAATACCACTCGGATTGCATGAGGCAGCCGGGTGGTTTCTGGTTATGCTAGAATAGGAGTAATAATAAGGGCTACGGATGGCAGATTCTGTCGAGGCGTCAAAGTCCAAAGAAATCTCCGGCGAATTTAACGCTTCTACGAATGCCGAAGACTTATTGGCGCAGCTGCCCCAACCCGATGTGACGGCTGTAGTTGAAGCGGTTGCAACCGATCCGTGGGCCAATTCGCCGTGGACAGCCGGTGTCGATACCGCCAACCTAGAGCGGCCAGCGCGTATAATGACTGATGCCGAAATTGAGGCCGCCAAAGCTAAGCCAGAATGGGTCGTAAAGGCTGAACGCAAAGAGGCGATCACGGAGGCGAGCCTAAGCATCACCATTGATAAGGCAGCGCTCGCCACCATTCTGGACGGCCGTCCCGACCTCATTAGTCATGGCAATGCGGCGGATAGTTTAGACCGCGCCCGTGAGATCGAAGCGCAAATTGAGCGCCGAGCCGATCTCCAACGAACCATCGACGCCATTGCAGCGTTGCCCGAGCACCTCAATTTTCAGCCCGGAATCACGTTGGTGCTTGGCGAAAACGGCGTCGGCAAATCCACGCTCGCGAAGGCCTTACAACTGGCAGCCGAGGTAGCCGAGTGGGTAGACCAATTTGGAGGTACCTTCGAAGAAGCTAAGAAAATGGTGCTCCAAGGATCTGACTCCGCCCGGTCAACTTCGTCAGTACGGGTACAAATGTCGGGCCTTGCACCAGATATTGCACGCGCCATCACCGTTGATGAGATGCAAAATTATGGTTACCTGCGTTACTACGATGCCGCGGAGCTTATGGGCTCTAAAGTTGAAAAGCAGCTATCGAGCGCCATGGATTACCGGCTTAACTCTCAGATTGACGGTTCCCGGAATCGCTCACACCGTCAGACCATCGACGCCGATCTATTTGAATATGTAAAAGCCAACACCGAACGCGAATTGGCAATACGTCGCGCTCGTGCCGAAAATCATCCGCATCCGCTCGAAGAAGATGGTGCACCGAATTATCATGCCAACCGCAGTAGCGAAGGTCCCCAGATCTATTTCTTCGACGAACCAGAAGTCGGCATGAGCCCGCGTCGGCAGCGCGCGCTTGAGGCGCAACTAAAAGCTATAACCATGCCCGGTTCTGTCCTGATTATCCCTACGAACTCAACTGTGCTCTACGATACCGACTTGCCCCGGATCGATTTAGAATTTCCTGAGCGCGGCATTTTTGGTCCCAGCGAGTATCCGGAGGACTAAGCCGCTTTCAGCTCGGCCACGGCCGGCACCATTTCGACAAGTTTAGCTCCTTTTACGAAGCTACCAGTCCTATTGTCCTTGGTGGCCACGTTAGCACCAACCAGAAAACCGAGCAGTTGATCCACTTGTGGCTTGGCTGCGTCGTAATTGTAGCTAGATCCCGTCGGCCTGTAATCGTAAACATACGTAAAATCGACTTCACGTACCGGCACGGCAGTGGCGCCCTTGACATACAAAAAGTCCTGAATCTTACGCCCCTCGACACTAACACCGGCTTCACCCAACGCCACAACATCTCCCCTATCCCAGGCTGGACGCGAATTGGGTGTCTCTAACGTCAGCATAAAATTGTCATCAAGTGAATCGGTGGAATAGCCCAGGCCCAAACGGTAAGCCTTGTCTTCGCCAACGTAGGTGAGTAAATCAATTTGTCTTAAAGACGCGTTGCCCTCCGCCCGAGGGTGGGGCCGAGACATGTCGGCAGCTTGGGCCACAATTTCAGCCAAAGCAGCACGAACTTTCTCAATGCGCTCAGCGGATTCCGGAGTTTTGTCGGCCTCAGGTGTGATAGGGCGAAGATCAGCTGGCAATTCAGCCTTGGCACCAGTGGGAGCTGCTGCAACAACAGCTTCACCGGACACAGCCCCTTCCGCCAGCGGCGTTGGCACGGGCGCAACAGTTGGTTCGGCAGCCGTAGTCACATCGGCAGCTGCTACTTCGGTGGACACCGCAGGCGTCTCGGGAGCGGGCGTTAATGGTTCTGGCGTGGTACCAGCAGCGTCGATCGGCATACGATTATCCTTAGTAATTAACCGTAAGTATATACCACGCCAAAAGTCGGCGCGAGCGCCCTTGCCTCAGCCCAATCTCAGCCTAATAATGCTACGATGCGCGTATGAGAATTTTAATTGTCGAAGACGAACACAAAATTGCCGGCGCCATCAAGCGCGGGCTCGAACAAGAAGCCTATGCTGTTGATGTGGCTTACGAAGCCGACGATGGTTTGAGCTCGGCGCTCACCGGCGACTACGATGTAATCATTTTGGATCGCATGCTTCCCGGGCTTATCGAAGGCGTTGAAATCGCCAAAGAGGTACGCGCAAACGGCCTTCATACACCCATCCTCATGCTCACCGCCAAAGATCAAATTGCCGACCGTGTGGCGGGCCTCAACGCTGGCGCCGACGACTATTTGGTTAAACCGTTTGCCTTCGAAGAATTGCTCGCCCGTGTGCGTGCATTGCTCCGCCGTCCACAGGAACATCAAGGTAACACTCTGGGGCTCGATGATCTCACGCTGGATACCGTGTCATTTGAGGTTAAGCGTGCCGGCCGCCGGCTCGAACTTTCCCAAAAAGAGTTTGCCCTGCTCGAGTATTTGTTACGTAATCAAAACCGTGTCCTATCGAAAGACAACCTTATCGCCCATGTTTGGGACTACGACGCCGACGTTCTGCCAAATACGGTCGAAGTGTACGTTGGTTACTTGCGTAACAAGATTGACCGCCCATTCTCCGGTCCAGCTCTGCTTCATACGGTTCGCGGTTTTGGTTATAAACTAGGGATAGAATGAAACGCAATCTTCCCCAATTTCTGACCACTCGACCAAGAATTACTCCAACCGTCAAACTAACAATTTCATACCTCGCCCTCCTCATGGCTTTAAGCCTGATATTGACGATACCGCTGTACCGATCGTCTACCGGCGCCGCCGACCGTGGTCTGCGGAGCGAGCGATTGTACTTTGAGGGTGCTAATCCGTATTCCATAGGCCCCAACTATCAGCAGATTGAGCTAGGACAAGTTACCGGCTTCCATAAACACCTGCTCAATGAGCTCATTACTCTCAATCTCTTGGTGCTGCTGATTGGCGGTGGCCTAAGTTTTTACTTAGCTAGGCGAACGTTGTCGCCTATCGAGGCCGCCTTGGCTGCGCAAAGCCGCTTTGCTGCCGACGCCTCCCATGAACTTCGCACGCCCCTAACCGCTATGAAGAGCGAAATCGAAGTAAGCCTGCGCGATCCGCATCTACCGATTGCTGGTGCTAGGGAGCTCCTAAAATCTAATCTCGAAGAAGTTGCCAAGCTTGAAGCCTTGGCCGGCGGCTTACTGAGGCTCGCCCGACACGGAAATGAGCGCTTGCCGCTAAGCCCCGTTGATCTATCTGAAATATCGGCTAAGGCAATCAGTCGGCTAAGTGTAGCCGCCGAACAACAGCACGTCAGCATCAATATGGCGGATGTTTCGGGGACTGTTTTGGCTGATCCCGATGCGCTGCTCGAGCTAACGGTAATATTGCTTGATAATGCCATTAAGTATTCATCTGCTGCTAGCGAAGTTAAGCTATATGCCAAGCGTCATGGCGCTATCATCGATTTCACCGTTAAAGACACGGGGACGGGTATTGCTGCGAGCGATTTGCCGCACATTTTTGACCGTTTCTACCGCGCCGATACATCACGCTCCAAAGTTACGCCTGGCTATGGGCTTGGGCTGTCCATTGCTGCGCGCATTGCAGAACTGCACGGCGCTAGCATTGATGCCACGAGCAAGCTGGGGGCAGGTTCGCACTTTACGATTCATTTGCGCGCGGCTGGAACGCAGCCCAAGGCACTGCCGGCCAAGGTTTAGCTCGAACTCAAACTACGCTATAATTAAGCGTAAGCATGATTCAAACTGGCCTCACCAGCAAAGACGCTGCCGCGCGGCAGCAAAAGTACGGCCGAAATGAAATCGTCTCAAACCGACGACTCCCGGGCGTAACCGCGTTTTTGAGCCGGTTCAAAAACCCGCTCGTCATCATCCTTATTCTCGCAGCGACGTTATCGGCGTTCGTTGGTGACAAAGTCAGTTTTGTCATCATTATCGTTATCGTGATAATTAGTATCACGCTTGACTTTGTTAATACATACCGCAGTGAAGCAGCTGCTGACGCCCTCAAAGACAGGGTGCGCGTCCAGTCAGAAATTCTTCGCGACGGCGTATGGGTGAGCTTGCCCTTGGCTGAAATTGTCCCCGGGGACATTGTGAAACTGGCGGCCGGCAAAATAATTCCGGCCGATGGGCAAGTAGCCGAAGGCAAAGATCTGTATGCAAACGAATCCTCCCTCACCGGGGAGTCGTTTCCGGTCGCCAAAGGTCCGAGCCTGGACCTGTATATGGGCTCAAGTATTATTTCGGGCGGAGGAACCATGCTGGTTACCGCAACGGGCAAATCAACCAAGTATGCGCACGTAGCTGCTGCCATTAGCGCTAGCTCTGGCCCCACCGAGTTCGATCGCGAAATTAGCCAGTTCAGCTTGCTCATTATCAAAATCACCACTGGCTTAGTGATATTTATTTTTGCTGCCAACGTCTATTTTCACCGCGGTTTTTTGGAGGCCCTGCTCTTTAGTGTCGCGCTCGCCGTTGGGCTGACGCCGGAGTTACTGCCACTGATTATTACTCTCAACCTCACTAAAGGTTCACTGGCCATGGCCAAGCATGGGGTCATTGTAAAGCGCCTGGCCTCCATCCAGAACTTTGGTTCCATGGACGTTCTTTGCACGGATAAAACGGGTACTCTCACCGAAGATCGGATTACCGTGGTTAAGTACGTAGATGGTTATGGCGGCGTAAACGAGCATGTGCTTCTGAACGCGTATTTGGGGAGTATTTTTACGACTCGCTACGAGAGTCCATTGGACCGGGCAGTACGTAACTTTCGCAAACTTGATGTCTCGGCCTATACCAAGCTGGACGAAGTGCCGTACGATTTTGAGCGCAAGCGTGAGAGCGTGGCCGTAGCTCAGGGCGCGCATGCCACCCTTATTACCAAAGGTGCTCCCGAAGAGATAATGAAAATTTGCCGCACCTACCACGATGGGCGTCCGTTTAGCGAAGTCGTAAAGCAGGTCACGTCCCAATACAATGCCCTTTCGGCCGATGGTTTTAGGGTTTTGGCCGTGGCGAGCCGGGCACTGCCAAAACGCGATAGCTACGAGCCGGAGGATGAGACAAAAATGGTGTTCGAAGGCTTTGTGGCCTATCTGGATCCCGCCAAAAAGAGCGTTCGCGGTACGCTAAACCAAATGACTGAATATGGTATTGAGGTAAAAATTGTCACCGGCGACAACGATCTAGTAACCAGTCGAATTGCCCAAGAAATCGATCTAACTGTGAAGGGCATCCTTACCGGTCTTCAGATTGAACGACTCAATGATCTTGAACTTCGCGAGGCGGCCGAACGTACTACGATTTTTGCGCGGGTGTCACCGGAGCAAAAGCTGCGAGTAATTCAGAGTCTGCAGGCAAGCGGTCACGTGGTAGGTTACATGGGGGACGGCATTAACGACGCTCCGGCGCTAAAAGCTGCCGATATAGGTATTTCAGTTAACAACGCCGTCGATGTTGCCAAGGATACGGCCGATCTGATTTTGCTACACAAAAGTCTGCACGACCTCATTGCGGGCGTTATTGAAGGCCGCCGCACGTTTGCCAACACGCTGAAGTACCTCATGATGAGTTTGGGGTCAAACTTTGGCAACATGTTTTCGATGGCCGGCGGATCGCTTATTTTGCCATTCTTACCAATGAAAGCCACCCAAATCTTGCTGACTAACTTGCTCTACGACACCTCGCAGTTTGCCCTTCCCATTGACAATGTCGACGTTGAAAGCCTCAAAAAACCGCGTAAATTAAACCTGCGCAGCCTTGAAAAAGCTATGCTTGTATTTGGTCCGCTTAGCTCAATTTTCGACTTTATAACCTTTGGCGCATTGTATTGGGGCTTTCACTTGAGTGAGTCGGGCTTTCAGACCGGTTGGTTTTTGGAAAGTGCCGCCACGCAAACGCTCGTCGTGTATATTATTCGCACTCGCAAACTGCCGTTTATTGGCAGCCGGCCCAGCAGTTGGTTGGTAGTAAGTACCCTCACCACTGTGGCGGCCGCCTATATTATCGCGCTATCGCCAATCGGCCATTTCTTTGGCTTTTCGTATATTTCGCCGGAGGTGATCGGTGTAATTGTACTGATCGTAGCCACTTACTTGGCGACAACTGAGCTCGTAAAACAGTGGTTCTATCGCCATGTTACGCTATGACATAGTTAAGATAACCAACGATAAGGCTCGATAAAGCGATCGGTTTTGTAGAATGCGTTATTGGCTTACTCGTCATATACCGGCATCCTTAAAGTAATATTGAGGTTAAATGTGGCATTATCATTTCGGCGCAGTTACGTTGACCGTCGGGTTTTCACCGCCTTATCAATTTTGGCACTATTTTCTCTAAGTACGACGTTTGTGACAATTGGTGCTGTCACCAAAATGGTGAGCTCGCGCCAAGAAGGGCTAAATTATAGCAATGCTCGCACCACTTTGGGCGATTTGTTGACTGAGCTTAATGCGGCCGAGAGCGCCCAGCGAGGCTATTTGCTGGTCGAGGATAAAACCTATCTCGAGCCCTATAACATGGCCATAAAAGTAATTCCGGGGGATGTCACCACGCTTCAGGCTCAGCTCGCCGGAACCCCGTATAGTACCACCATGAGCACCATCTATCCGCTAGTAAATCAAAAACTCGCGGAGCTGGCATCAACGATTACCGCCAACGATACGCAGGGGCACGATGCTGCCATAAGTATCGTGGCCGCGGCCGACGGGCAGTCCCGCATGTCGAAAATTCGAACAATCATCACTAGCATTCTCGACAACCTTAACGGCGAAGTATCGGCTGCGCGAGTGGAGGTAAATCAGTACGCCAGCTGGGCCCGCGATATTGGCTTGTTGGCCCTGGGCGGAACACTCGTTTTGGTGGTGGGGATTTACTTCTTGTTTGACCATGCGATTGAGGCTGAACGTGCTCTCGATCAAGCTAAAGATGAGTTTGTTTCGCTTGCGTCGCACCAGTTGCGAACACCTGCCACCGGTATCAAATCCATTTTATCAATGCTTGAACACGGCGATTTTGGCCCCCTGACAGATCGACAGCATAATGTTGTCAGTAAAGCCGTCCGAAGTAACGCCCGCGAACTCGCCATAATCGAAGAGCTCCTTAACGTTGCCAAGGCCGACGCCGGCCGTTTAGTTTTGAAGCCGGTTGAACTGGATTTGGGTAAGTTGGTAGAGCAGGTAGTGGGTGAGCAGCAGGCTGCCTACACGACGAAATATATTGCGCTTGGACTGCATCAGCCGAGCCACACGGTGAAATTGCTCGCTGACGAAGAAAAACTCTATATGGCCATTACGAACCTGGTCGACAATGCCCGCAAATATACGCCAGAAGGTGGCAGCGTTACCGTAACAATAGCCAACCACCGTAATCATGTCTCTATCGAAGTGGCCGATAGTGGCATTGGTATCGATGAGCATGAGCTCGATCACATCTTCGATCGGTTCCAACGTTCGCGGATGGTGTTGGCAGGGACAATCGAAGGTACCGGTCTTGGTTTATACTTGGCTCGTCGCATTGCGGAGCTGCATCATGGTACGATAAACGTAGATTCCAAAAAAGATCACGGCTCCAGATTCACAATGATTTTACCGAGGCGTCCTCAATCATGACTGCTAAAACACTACCCAAAATCATGATCGTTGAAGATGACGATATTATTCGAGAAGTTTATACGCTCAAATTCGAGCTCGAAGGTTTTCCCGTCACTGCCGCCGAAAACGGTCAAATTGCACTCGAACGCGCGGCCAGCTTTGAACCCGATATTATATTACTCGACATGATGATGCCGGTAATGGGCGGCCTCGACTTTATGCGCGCGTGGCGTGCTTTGCCAGAGCGCGCCGCCGAAGTTATTGTTTTTAGCAATATTTCTGCCCCCAATCAAATGAATGAAGTGCTTGCTCTTGGCGCCAGCGAATATTGGGTGAAGTCTGACTATACGCCCGATCGAGCAACTACTGCCATCGTGGAGCGTTGGCAACGTCGCGATAACCAGAAATGAAGCTCCTGGACGGACGCGAGGCGGCCGACTTTATCAAAGCTCGCCACGCAGGCGAGGTGAGGGGACTACCGCCGATGCGCCTCGCAATTGTGCGCCAAGGCGCCACCGCGGCCACCGACATGTACTTGCGTGTTAAGCAGCGCTACGGCGATGACATTGGTATTGATGTCGACTTGTACACTGAAACTGGGGCAACGCTCTTAAAGCGGATTCATCAGCTCAACAGTGACGACAGTGTGATGGCTATTAATGTAGAATTACCGTTCACTGACGCCCCGGAGCTTACCAATGAGGCCTTGGCCGCGGTTACGCCCAGCAAAGACGTCGAAGGCTTTGCACCCGGATCGGAGTTTGAAGTGGTTACACCTAAGGCCATAATGTGGCTGCTGGCGGCATACAACATCGACCTCAAGGCGCGGCGTATTGGCATCGTCGGACTGGGTAAATTAGTAGGAGCACCGTTGGCCGAGCGCCTCGAAGCCTCAGGCCACACCGTGATGCGCTGCGACGAGCATACGAAAGATTTAGCCGCCCAATTATCGGAATGCCCGGTAGTAATAACTGCCACCGGACAGCCCGGACTCATCACTGCCAGCATGCTTGCGGATGGAGCTGTGGTGGTTGACGCGGGTGCCCCCAAGTCCGATTTAGCTGACGATGTCTTAGCGCGTCCAGATCTCACTCGCACGCCTAACCCGGGCGGTGTTGGACCCATGACGGTAGCTGCCTTGTTCGATAACGTGATTTTAGCCTGTCGCCGCGCTCGCAAATAAGGGAGTGCCGCCAAACGTGGCATCCATCACAACTAAATAGATGGATAGAAAAAGCCGCGAATCAAGCGGCGTTGGGTGATTTCTTGCCTAAAAGAGTCTGTACGCGCTCAACTACTTCTTTGGGAGTAGATTCGGCTTTGACAATAAAATCATCGGCTGCCATTTTGTAGACGCGCGTGGCAGTTTCGGTGTCGCCCATATTGGTGAGCACAATCACCTTAAAAGGGTGACTAGTGGACGTCTGGCGCAAATGGCTCAGCACGTCAAACCCAGTTACTTCGGGCATCATCAGGTCGAGAAGGACGATGTCTGGCTTAAAAGTATCAAACAACTCCAGGCCGCTCTGGCCGTCACCCGCCGTTTGGACGGCGTAGCCTTCGTGCTCAAATTTGGCGCGGTACATTTCAACGATGGCTAAATCATCTTCAACAATAGCAATTTTTGTAGGTTGCTCGCTCATTTCGCAATCTTACCCCAAAGATCAGGCGGTCGCAATTAAGTGGCGCCCCAATATGGCTACTTGACAGCAAGTTGCGGTAGCTCGAGGTCATAGATGGCGGCGAGCACAGCGTCGGCAGTTGGCTGCGGTCTCATCGGGCGACCAATGGTAACCTGAAACCCACGCCGGAGCCCGCTCGTCCATTGGATGCGCGCCGGAATAATACGCACCATCGGGTTTACTCCCAAGACGGCCACGCCAACACGAGCCGGCGACTGGCGGGGCAGCGTGCGGCGGCCTTCGGGGAACATCACCACGGTCTGACCGCGGCCCAGGTACGCCCGGGCAGCTTCAATCCCATAGGGCAGCGTCTGCTCTTTTCGGGCAGGGAAGCTGCCAAAGCTAAGCAATGGCCAGCGCAGCCACAGCCGGGTAAACAGGCTGGCGTTGGCCATATAGCGAAATACGCCCAGATTTGGCCACAAGCTCATGGGTAGCGCGCCGCAAATTACAAATGGATCAGCGGCGCTCTGGTGGTTGGCGGCAATCACGTAGTGATAGTTCTTATCCAGATCGCTAGGCAAGAGCTCGATTCGTCGGGCGCCCCGCATAACCAATGCCTCAACCCAGCGGGACGGCCAATACCAAAAATGCTGATTAAACCGAATAAACCCCAGATACCGTGAGGAAGTAAGGGGGATGGGGGTTGGAAGCAGGCGCTGAGCGCGAATAGTCGTCATTTATCGTAGTTCTTATTCTTGATTAAAATATAACATAGTGTTATAGTTTAATCAAATGTCAACTTTAAAACATCTTCTGCGCTACCACAAAATTCTGCTTCTAGGCTCAGACAAATCATATAACGCAGCCCCGGCCGTGCGTCCGGACGATGATCGGGCCGCGCGCCAATTACACGCTAAAATTTATCGTGAACTTGGCTATGTCACCCCCGATGGGGTCAACCATCTTGGTCTCATGACGCCAGCAGCCGACCCCTACGGCCACAAAGCGGTCTATTTCGCTGTTTGGTCGTCCGCTAAAACTGCGTCCGCGCCCGTTGCCACGGGACGTATTATTGAGGCTGCTCCAGGTGACGATCACATGGCATTTCAAATGTACAACGAGCTCACGCTGTCGCCAGAAGCCGTCGCCACAATAGGAAGCTTCGACCCCAGCACGTGTGCCGAAGTTTCGGGTCTTGCTAAGCGTCGAGGCGAAAGTACGGTCGCTATTTTGCTGCTTTACCGCGCCATGTGGCAATATTCGATTGGACGACATCATAAACTGTGGCTGATGGCGGTAGATGAGCGACTGTTTGGCCGAATTCAACAGCTCTTCGGGCCTGCCTTTCAGGTTGCGGGCGAGCCAGTTTTTTTTCGCGGTCACACCGTAGTACCGGCTATGCTAAATTTGGAGACATCGATCGACAAACTCATACGGGCGAGTAAAACGGGCTCGCCTTGGCAGCGCTTGGTGCGTGCTCGTTTAGCCGCATTTATGCTGCATGGACTACCAAACGATCTTCGCCGTACCCATCAGTCAAAAGCGAAAACTGAGGCTTAATATGAACCGACTCACGAAAGCACTGTGGAGCTTGTATGCTAAATCGTACGACGGCCTGTTGTATTTTTGGCCGTATAAAAACTTGCTCGGCCTCATGGCGGCGCGATCTCATCCAGCGGCCGGTGAGGTAATGCTCGATCTCGGCTGCGGCACTGGTAACTTACTAAAAATCCTCATCGAGGCAAGCCCTAACGCTCATTTCATTGGTCTTGATGTCTCTAGCGGCATGCTCGAAGTGGCTCGACGTAAACTCGCAGTACAGATAAAAACCGGTACGGTAGAACTTACCGAAGGCGAGATTATGACCTACCTCCGACAACAACCAAACGCCTCGTTTGATGTCATTGCCTCCATGAATGTGCTTTACACTATTGCCGACCAAACAGGCTTGTGGTACGAGCTCATGAGGGTACTCAGGCCTGGCGGCCGTATTATTATTACCGCCTCGGTGCGGCCGGGCAGCGGCGCTATTATCGCCGAGCATTTCGCTCATGCTACGTTGTGGCCTTTGTTGCGACTACGGCTCCTAGCCGTATTCATTATCGATGCCATCATTAACGTACTGGGCCACACCGGCCACTTTGCCTTTAGCGACGAAGCCACTCTGGAGGTTGCCGTTGAGGCAGCCGGCGGCCACATGCACGATGCGGTAACCTGCTACGGGGGCTCTGAAAAAGGCGTTAATACGCTTTTTACCGTCTCAAGTTAAGCTTAAGCGTGTTAAAATAAGCCCATGACTGTTGAGTTGGTGGGCGTAGTTTTGGTAGCTGCGAGTGCTATTTTATTAGGGCTCGTGACGCTGCTTACCAACATGCATCGCCGTCCCAACCGTATCTTTGCGATCCTAAGCGGCTTGGCGTGCTGCTTTGTGGTCGTTAATTATCTGGTCGATCACACCGACAGCCACGCTTTGTTGTTAGCTCGCGCGACGTTTTTTATTGGTTGTTTTATGGCCTGGTCCATGTTTGCTTTTATGGCTAATTTTCCTCGGCGATTTTGGCCGGGACGCGCCGAATGGGTCGCTCTTATTTTGGCCACTATCACGGCCCTGTTTACGCTGACGCCATACTTTATACCTGGAATTGTTGTTGAGGCGGGCAAAAATACGGTTCAGGAAGGCCCGCTCTACGGCGTGTTTATTATTTACGCAGCGATCATTTTTATTGCCACCGGCGCGGCAATTGTCACGGCCTTAGACAAAACTCGTGCCCTCGAGAGGCGTCGTGTTCGTTTGGTAGCAGTAGCGCTGGGCGCAAGCGCCGTACTGCTTATGGCCACCAACGTGTTGATTCCGCTTGTGGTGGGTTCGGATGCCTCGGCTAGTTGGGGACCGCTGTCACTGGTATTGTTCATTTCAGTAAGTACGTACGCTATTATCCGCCAGCGGTTGTTTGATGTGCGTTTGCTCGTTACACGTTCCATCGTTTACCTGCTCCTGCTCATTACCCTCACGGTTATATTCGTAGGGTCCGCTTTTGCCGCTTCGCACTTCTTGTTCAATGACCAATCCGGCGGTTTGAATCAAACGCTGGTTTATGCAGCTTTGAGCATTATTCTAGCGTTTGCTTTCCAGCCACTGCGGCGTGGTTTTGAACATCTGACCAATCGCATTTTTTACCATGATCAATACTCGAGCCGGATGGTTCTCGACAGCATTTCGCGCATTTTGGTGTCGGAATTGCACCTCGACCGGCTAATGTCGCGTAGTCTTGATACGCTCTGCCGAGAGATGCGCTTGGAGTTTGGGCAGCTCATCATTTTCAACGAAGACCGGGTTTACCGCATTGAGCACTTTGGACCATTACCCAAACGGCTCATGGTGGTACCAGAGCTGCGTCGCTTGGGCACAGGGCAAGTCGTTGCCGATGAACTTTCGGGTGGCGAACGTAAAGGTTTGCTCGACGATCATGGTATTCGCATGTCACTTGGGCTCAAAACGAGCGGTGAGTTTGTCGGGTACCTATTGCTTGGCGATAAACTTTCGGGCGACAGCTACAACAAAGAAGAGCTCGAGCTCATTGCTATCATCGGCAAACAACTGGCTGTAGGTGTGGCTAACGCCATGTCGTACGCCGAAATCGAGGCTTTTAACCGCACCCTCCAAGACCGCGTCGACCACGCCACCTCTCGTCTGCGCGTGGCCAACCGCCACCTCAAAGAACTTGATAAAACCAAAGACGAATTTATTTCCATGGCGTCTCATCAGCTCCGTACGCCGCTAACCACCATCAAAGGCTACCTCAGCATGATGACCGAAGGCGATGCCGGGAAGCTAACGGCGACTCAGCGCGAATTTGCCGGCTATGCCTACGATGCCTCAGAGCGTATGGTAAATCTCATCTCCGATTTGCTTAACGTGTCGCGACTTGAAGCCGGGCGCTTTATGATTCAGACCAAACCCACCGATATTACCGCTATGGTGGCCGACGAAGTTCGGCAGCTTCAGCAGCACGCCGATACTAAAGGCCTCGAAATGAAATTCATCCCGCCACCCGAAATTTTTCCGCCAATTGAGATTGACGAGAATAAAACCCGTCAGGTAATTATGAATTTTATCGACAATGCTATTTACTACACCAGGACCGGCGGCAGCGTTACTATTAGTTTGAAGCGCGTGGGCGAGAATGCTCGTCTAGAAGTTACCGATACCGGCATCGGTGTGCCGACTATCGCTAAGAAAAAACTCTTCAGCAAATTTTTCCGCGCCGAAAACGCCCAGGGTATGCGTCCAGATGGGACTGGTCTGGGGCTCTACTTAGCGCGGCGCGTAATTGCTGATCAAAATGGTACAATCATTTTTAAGAGCACTGAAGGCGAAGGTTCAACCTTCGGATTCGAACTGCCGTTTACAGCAATAAGCAATAAGTGAGAAAGTATAAGACAATGGCTCAATCTGCCTCTGCTGCGCACGACAAAATCATTTTGCTGGCCGAAGATGATCCGTTTATTTCACGAATGTACCAAGTAAAGCTTTCTGGTGCCGGTTTTACCGTTATTACCAAAACCAATGGCCGTGAAGCCTATGAGGCCATTAAGTCGGACAAGCCGAGTCTCATAATGCTCGATATCAATATGCCAGAGCTATCCGGGTTGGAAGTGCTATCGGCATTAGCGAGCGATAGCTTCGACTTTAGCACCACGCCTACCATTGTCCTCACAAATTCATCGAGCATGGAAGACCGCAAAAAAGCCGAGCAGTATGGCGCCGAATACCTGGTAAAAGCCGAGCTCACGCCTCGCCAGGTGCTCGATTTAATCGATGACAAGCTGGGTATCGGCCATGCTTAGTGCCGGGCTTTTCGGCATGGCCTGCTTTATAATTGTTTTTCTTGGACTGCGCGGCTTCGAATATTTTTACCATCACCTGCGCCACACACCCGACTGGTCGCCTCATTGGGGCAGCTGGGTCTTTGCGGTCCTGGCGGGCCTTTATGTTTTTCTGACCAATATTGGCCGGTAAATAAGTAGCTTGAAGGCAATGGAATGCTAAGGTAGTCCAATTGTGGTCCTTATCCGGCTGAGCGTGTAAGTATAACCAGGTAGCTGATACTCGCCGCTGGATGTGGTTACGGCCGTCCTATAACCAGCTGCCGCCACTATTTTTACCGTATCCGAATCGTAGTTTCCGTACGGATAGGAGAAATCATAAATTGAATGGCCAATTTCGTGTTCAATCGCCGTTTTTGAGTCGGCAATCTCGTGCCGCTGCTCATCGACTGGTAGGGTTGCTAGCTCAAGGTGATTAAGTGAGTGGCCACCAATGGTGATCAGACCGCTGGCATCTAGCAGGCGAATTTGATTCCACGAGAGGTACGCATCACCGCAGCCCGCCGCCGGTTGCATGGGGTCGTTATAGCGCCGCCCAGCTCCAATGCACCAGCGGCTTTCAGTACCGCCATTGATAATGTAGTACGTCGCTTTCATGTTGTGAGCCTTGAGCATATCAAACGCCTGCATCTGGTTCTCAAAACCATCGTCAAAAGTGAGTACCACCGGTTTGGCCGGCAGCGGGCCTCCCAAGGTGAGCGCCGCATAGACCGTTTTGAGATCAATCACGGTGTAATTATGCGCCTGCAGATAATCCAGTTCATCGTTGAAGTCGGCGGGAGTGTAGTGATAAATGACAATCGGAATAAACAGTCCGCTCGGCGATACGCTCGAAAATGGCGTTGGGGTTGGCACGGTAGCTACCACCGCTCCGGAACCTAGTAACGATAATTGGCCGCGCCAGTTACCGAGCTGACCTTCAAGCTGCTTAATGTTGGTCTCAGCCGCGATGTATTGGCCACTGGCAGCTTGCAGCGATATATTAGAGACCTTGCCCGCCAACATTCCCGGCGCGACCAAGCTGGCATCATTACGCGCCTGCAGCGAATTAAAACTATGGACATCGTTTTGGAGCTTGGCTAAATCTTGTCGTAGTTTCAGCGGGTAACCCGTGTAAATGCCGGTACCCGTTGGCGCAGGCCAGTTGGTAACGACAGCGTAAATGGCCGCGGTAACAATAAGCAATAAGCCCAAAAAAATGAGTCGGCGTTGGGGGAAGAGTTTCGCCTTTGCCTGAGGCAGGGCTTTCGCCTTCAATTTGCGTTTAGCTTTTGATTTAGACCTGGTCATTAGAACCGATTATAAGGTTGGCCTTAGGAGGTTGGCAATTCCACCTTGGCCTGATGACGGCGATATTCAATGATCGTAAGCCAGACTACTAAGCCATCTATAACCGTCAGCAGCCCATCGAATACCCAATGGCCTTCGGTAAAAATTCGGTATATTTGGTACAGCATAAACAAAATCAAAACTACGATTGCCGCCGGATACAAGGCGTATTTACGGCTTAACAGAGCTATCACAAGCCCTACCTTTATGACGCCGTGAAGCAATAAATAAGCGGCGGTATACATTTGGATTCCCGGCGTAAAACTATGCCCCAGTGAGGTCACCGCATGCGTTAACCAGTCGTGATCTACTACCAGATCATTTTGGCCAATAGTTATGATCCAGGCATGCAGCGACGCGCTTGGGACGAGCAGTAAGGCTAGGCCGCCAATCAGCTCCAGAGCACCGTCAATACCCTTAAAAACCAGAACAATCTTAAACCAGCGGTCAAGCCATGTTTGTGAAATTGGGTGATCGTGCATAGATTAAGCCTACAGTGAATCAACAAATCGCGCGAGCGTCGTACGCAATTTTGGCGCCGACCACAAGCCTACGATAAACGGCGCCAAGATAGTGAAGTGGCTTTGGAAGCGATAATTTAGCATATCGACGCGGCCACCATGCTCCTTAAGTGCTTTAGCGAGTAATACCGAAACATGAGGGCGCACAATAGCATCCATCTGGCCGTGTACGAGCAGCGCCGGTACGGGCAGCTGATTGATGAGTTTCGTCGTCCGCCAGCTTTGTTCGCCCGTTTCTAATATCGGCCGAAGTGACCGAGCCGGATCAAAATCGTAGCCTCCAGCGAGGCCTATAAAACCGTCGATTGCCCCTGCTTCGCCTATGGCCCTCAGGTACGTGGAATCAAACGCCACCGCGCCTGCAATTTGACCACCCGCCGAGTGTCCCATGGCAACGAGGCGCTTGGGTTTGAGCCGATGTTTAGCAAATGCCACCGCCAAAGCCGCGTCTTCGGCAAACACGGGCCACACTACTTCGGGATAAAGCCGGTAATTTGGTATTACTACGGTGTA
Source organism: Candidatus Saccharimonadota bacterium (assembly GCA_019352195.1). GTDB lineage: Bacteria > Patescibacteriota > Saccharimonadia > UBA4664 > UBA4664 > JACAFG01. The sequence continues at coordinate 104,688 of JACAFG010000001.1, forward strand.
GCCGAGCCGTACTAAAGCCCTGCCCACATAATGGTAAGATTTTTTATCACCGCGCTGCCACGACCCACCGTGCCAAAATATGATGACCGTCTCGTTACTGGCTTTACTCGGTGCATAAACATCGGCCCGTTGACGGGGATGGGGGCCGTAAGCTTGGTTAGTTGTAATCCGCATCTATGTATTTTATCGCTATCTCAAAACAAAATCGAGTGACCTACGTTGGATTGGGTAAACTTCTGATACATTCCCATTTCAGGCGAGCTCTCCCGCTCCTGGGTTGCGCCGTCTCAGGCTATTAAGAGCAACCAATCCTTATTTACATATGATGCGATTAACTTGCTTGTCAGCTCATACTGTAGGGTGATGTTAGGGCTTCAGTTTCACCATAACTTCGTATAAGCCGCCTCTCAACTATTCTTTGTAAGCTTGCTTTGTAACTAGGGGACCCAACATGAAAACCACCGATCACCACTTAGCTGCTCTTGAACGTTTAAGTAAATATCCACAACTCATAATTAATGCCGGCAAATCTACGCCTGCCAAAGCACGCCGGTTATACGTCCATCAGATAGCGTTTTTGGCCAACATCTACGGCGTTACGGCCACTCAGCTTGAACAGCGGCTTAGCGCTCGTCGTCAATTTATTTAGGCTGCTAATTATTACATGAGGAGACCAACTATGAATCATGCAACTTCCAAATCGCGCCTGCCTTACAAAATGCGAATGCGACAGCGCTGGCAGCACAAGCACGCCAAGCACCTCGGTAACTAGCTAATTTCGTTTACGGTACGAGGTAATATCAAAGTCATGTCTCAGTTTCGTCTCAACTAAGTACGCTAATATGAGGTCATGAGAGTTTTAATCATCGAAGACGAACACAAGATTGCGGCTGCGCTCAAGCGCGGCCTCGACCGCGAAGGCTACGCCACCGACCTAGCTTACAACTCGGATGACGGTCTCGATGCAGCCTTAAGCGGCGATTACGAGCTCATTGTGCTCGATCGCATGCTCCCAGGTTCACTCGAAGGCCTCGAGGTTTGCCAGCAGCTGCGTACTAACAAAATTCATACGCCAATTATTATGCTCACCGCCAAAGATAACATCAACGACCGTGTAGCAGGACTGAATGCAGGCGCCGACGACTATTTGGTAAAACCGTTTGCCTTCGAAGAACTGGTCGCACGTATGCGCGCCCTTATGCGTCGGCCGGGTGAGGCTTTAACGACTGTGTTGACAGCCGGCGATCTCACACTTAACACCACCACCTACGAGGTTCGCCGCGACGGTAAACTTATCACCCTATCCAATAAAGAATTTACCCTGCTGCACTACCTTATGCGTCACCAAAACCAAGTCTTATCCAAAAATAACATCATCGCTCACGTCTGGGATTTTGACGCCGACATTTTAGACAATACTGTCGAGGTCTACATCGGATACTTGCGTAACAAAATTGACAAGCCGTTTAAGTCTCCCAGTCTTATCCATACCATTCGTGGGTTCGGCTATCGACTCGGAGCCGAATAATGAACTGGCTGAGCCACCTGCCAGTTCGCTTGCGCCAGCTATGGGACGACGAACCAGCCGTTCGTCTTGCTGCGGGATACGCCTTCATTTTGCTTATCTTAAGCTTAATTTTCAGTTTCGTTTTGTATCATTTTGCAGTTGGTCAACTGGCTCGTGGCCTCAATCATCAATACCTGGAATATAGGGGGGAAGCTCCTACGGGGCCGTTTGATCCCTCGCATATCCCGACGGGAGTTCAATCGTATCTCGATGATGGCCGTCACAACCTGATCCTAAACCTTGTCTATTTCAACGTAGTGATTATTGTTTTGGGTGCCGGCCTCAGCTATTTGCTCGCTAAACGCACCTTCCGTCCCATCGAAGAAGCATTAGCCTCTCAGCGCCGCTTCGCTTCCGATGCCTCCCACGAACTGCGGACGCCGTTGGCGGTTATGCAGACTGAAATCGAAATTGCTCGTGCCGATCCCAGGCTCAGCCGCGACGAGGCCATCGAACTGCTGGGAAGTAACTTAGATGAGGTGAAAAAGCTCCATCAGTTATCAGACAGCTTGTTGCGTCTTGCCCGTTCGGAAGGCCGAAGCCTCACCCTCACCAACGTGTCGCTGTCGCGCGTCGCCGATGACGCGGTCGATCGGTTAGCTGGCGCCGCCAAAGCTAAACGAATTCAACTGATTAATGACACTACGGCTGTGATCGTGTTAGCGGATCATGAAACCTTGGCCGAATTGGCGGCAATATTGCTCGATAATGCTATCAAATACAGCCCGGACGGCTCCACGGTTACATTAACCACCGCCGTTCAGGGACACGCCGGCTGGCTCACCATTATCGACCACGGTCCCGGTATTGCCGCCAGCGATCTGCCGCATATTTTCGACCGGTTTTACCGCGCTGACAAATCTCGAACGGGCGGCCAAGCGTCGGGCCATGGGCTCGGCCTTTCACTAGCCAAACATATAGCGGAGCTCAATGAAGCCGAAATTGTGGCAACCAGTCAGCTTGGAAAAGGCTCGAGCTTTACGATCAAAGCGCGTCTGGGGGAGGACGAACTTTCTCAGCTGGAAGGGTAGCGGCAGGTTACAGTTTCGCCTAAGATTCGCCCCAGCTCAGAAACAGCTCAGTTTTGTAGAGTAGATTCAAACTTACAGGAGTCCAAACCTACTATGAATCAAAAACGTGTGATCTCGGCTGTTGCTTTTATCGTCATTGCAATTGGTGCGTTCGTTGGCGGTGTCCAATATCAAAAACACGCCGGTTCCACTATCGCCTCAGCGGCTAATGCCCGCGGAGGCTTTGGCCCTGGAATTGTCGCCCAACGCGGCGCGCGTGGTGTTTTTGGCACGGTTTCAGCCATTAATGGCACTACCTTAACGGTAACTAGTGAGCTCGGCACCACTACTACCTACACCGTCAACACATCGGCATCTACCACCTACACCGATGGCACTGGCGCTTCCACCACGGCCAGCAGCCTCGCTACCGGAGATACGGTAATCGTACAGGGGACTAAGTCTGGTACTACGGTTACAGCCACGGCCATCCGCATCAACCCGGAATTTGGTGGAGGAATGGGGGGCGGGCCAACTTCCGGTTCGGCCGATCCTAACGCGTCAACCAACTAAATAATCTTCCAAATAGAGAATGCCCCGCCGACAAGGTCGGCGGGGCATTTCGGTCTCGGTCGGGTCAGGACAGCAGCAGCATCAGCCCAAAGCTGCCGACTCGGTCGACGTAGGGGAGAGCCTCGAAGGTATCAGATAACGCCCAAGAGTCGCCGAAACTGCCATCGTTACCAATGACTCGGCCACACGAGCGGCCATCGCAGTTGACGCTGGTGGCGATGCTCGGCCGGTCGTCTGCCTCCTCGTCCGGGCGCTTATTGTAGAACCGGCGGATTAGGTCTGAGAGTTGGGCCAAGGCCAGTTCTTCTCGCAATACGGCATGTGCTTCGGCGAGTCCGTTGCGTTTGGGCGGGAAGAAATCGAGTTCGATGTCCTCCGTGTTGGAGGAAGCCACACCCATAGGCATGTGGCGGATCGCGATCTCTTCGAATGCATAGCTCATGGCCAGCTCTCCGGGCAGCCGCCCGTCGATTTCGCGCATGAGGTCGGCAAAGCTTCCCTGAAGCCAAGCCGATAAATCTTTGGTGGCCTGCTGCCGCGTTGTCTGCGACCCGTTCGCATCCTTCTTCCAAGCGCTGGTGGGGGTGAAATCCTGGGCGGTCATCATAACTACTACTACGGGCATGACGTGCTCCTAGGGTAGAGGATTCGGTCAGCTCAAGGTGGTCAAGCTGTTATCACCGGCGAGCCGTGTCAGTGCGTAGGTGAGTTCCGCCGCGGGGCAGTTGTCGTTGGCATACCAGCTGTTCTTCGGGTGGTCTGCCTCCGACTGCTTGCGAGCGGAGTCGAGCGCACAATTGAAGTCGGCAACGAAGCGCGTCACCAGCATGCGGTCCTGGAGCTCTTTCTGGCCGCTCCCCCCGGCGAAGGTGCCGTCGAGGAGTGCGGAGAAGCCCCACTTGAAGTAACGATCCGGAATGGTGCGCTTCATGGTATAGACCGCGATACCGGCCTCCTGGCCGTGGTCACGGTGTATCACCACCTTGGCGAGAGCGTTCACTAGCAGCCCGTCACCGTTGTTGCCCACGGCGATGGTCGCCAGAATGCAGTCGGTGCTTGGCCGCCAGTTCGGTGCGGCCGGATCGAGGATTACCATCCCGAAGGAGTCGCTCAGGTACTCGCCCGATTCGTAGCCCCGCCGCACTTCGTTGTCGAGTTGCCGCCCCATCTCGTAGACCAGCTTGGCCAGTTCGCCGGGAGGGAACGTGTCGTTCCAATTGCCAGCGCTGACGCGGACTCGCGGAGCCATGCGAGTGGGAATGGTCATTTTCTAGCCTTTCGTCAGAGGTGTACAGCGAACCAAAAGCGAACCTCGTTTCTAGATCGCTGCACGCCGCTCGAAAGGTTAATGCAAAAAAACCGTCGGCTCAAAACCGAATTGGCTCATAATAGCATAAAAAGTAACAAAAGTCAAAGAACTTAAGCTAATTTTAGCCAAATATGAGGTTGGCCGCCTGGGCGCGCACCTCGTTGATGCCGTCGCGCGTGCCAGGCCGGTCAGGATACGTTCGGTTACTCAGTAGTACCATGGCCTTATTTTGATCCGGATCAATCAGAACTAATGAGCCCGTGAAGCCGGTTTTGCCAAATCCATTGGTGCTCATTTTAGTGCCCATGAAACGTTCCTGGCCCATCTCCCAGCCCAACCCGGCGGCTTGGCCGATACCAGCCAGCTGATTGGTGTGCATGGCGGCGATTGTCGCCGTATCAAAGTAGCGCTGGTCATTTAACTCACCGCCACCGAGCAACATGTCGCAAAACGTTAGTAAATCACCGGCGGTTGAAAAGACGCCAGCATTGCCGGCAATAAGGCCGCTTTCACGTAGTGCCCAAGCTGTCTCGTCGTGCACTTGTCCGACAATTTCGCCGCGGTCGGTAATTTCGGTGGGTGCAATGTCGCGCTTACCCAATTTTTCGGCGTGAAAAGTAGTGGAAGTCATACCGAGCGGCTCGAAAAAGCGTTCGGTGGCCACTTGGTCGAGAGGTTTGCCAAGCACCCGCTCAATGATGAGGCCCAGCAAAATGGCCGGCGCGTTGGTGTAAAAATAAATTGTTCCGGGAGCAGCCTTCAGCGGCGAATGAAATAGTACGTCATAAACTGCTGAGCTGCCTTTCTTAGCTGTCGCTCCCAAGCCTTCGGCTAGATCATATACCACCGTGTAGGTCATGAGGTGACGAATTAGCATAGTCTCGCGGTACTCATTATCAATTTCCGGCAGATACAAAATTACCTTATCATCAAGTGAAATACGCCCCTGTTCAACGAGCTGCATAATGAGCGCATTAACCGGAATACTCTTGGTTACCGAGGCGACGTCGTACACGGTCTCAGCAGTTACCGCCGGCGACGATGGGTCGTAAGTGAGGTGTCCGCGACTAATAACTGTGCGCTTCCCGGCATCACTAAAGCCTAGCACGGCGCCCGGAAAGACGTTGGCTAAAATTGCGCTGTTCAAAATAGCGGTTAGATCGTTGTTCATGGGCTTAGTATAATACCCGTATAACGTTTGGGGGAAAAATGTGTCGCAACATCAAGCCGCTGTATAACTTTGATCCGCCCGCCACGGGTGACGAAATTGAGGCCGCCGCACTCCAGTTTGTGCGCAAGATTTCTGGTTTTAATGCGCCGTCGGCTGCCAATGAAGCGGCTTTTAATGCGGCCGTTCACGACATTGCCCACATCGCCGGTCATTTGCTAACGGATCTCGTAACTTCGGCCGCGCCTAAAGACCGCGCAACCGTCGCAGCGCAGCATCGCGCGCGTATCGCCAAACGTTTCCCCGAGCCTTACGCTGATTAACATGACGATCCCCCGCCGCAAGGTTCTGCGACGGGGGACTATGGTCCGAGGCGCTTCACTCGCCCGCGACCGTTGATAGCCTACGATATGGCTATGCTTAAAGCCTTCAAAATCTTCAGCACCGTTGGCTAAAACTCCGTTCTCAGCTTCGAACCCAAGCGGGCTGCCGGCCGCAAAAATCCGCCACACCACTGCGATGCCGATAACCGCGGTCAGCCCGGCCATCGCCAGCAGCCCACTACGTGAGATCTCGCGGCGAGCACGCATTGGACGGGATGTGACCTTGTTCATAATGCTTATGATTATATAATAGAACAATTTAAGCAAGTTAGCCCCAGCTTCCGGGCGGGCGTATAGTTATGCCATAACGAGAAAGATAGATATGAAGCACCAAGTTGTTACCGCTAATACCAAATCTGCCCACCTACTGTCTCAGGGCATTAGTGCTGGTGGTTTTATCTTTGTTTCGGGCCAAGTTCATGCCGGATCAGATATGGTCCTAAGCCAGGGCACAACTGCCGATAAAGTAGAACTAATTATGAAAAATATTGCCGAGGTGCTGACAGCAGCGGGCGCGCGCTTGGATGATATCGTCAAAGTGATCATTTATGTCACCGACATGGCACTTATGCCCGAGATCAACGCGGTGTATCCAACTTATTTTCAAGATTCACTACCGGTCCGTGAAGCTGTCTGTGTAGCTGCTTTGCCCCTGGGAGCATCAATCGAAATGAGCGTCATAGCGGTTCAAAACTAGCCACCGTTGAGCGATTATCAGACCTGCCAGAGTTAAGATCTTGAACGTTGCCATTTATCACCTCTTGTCACAAAACCAAGCGGTGATCAAACTGACGCAAGACAAAACCCTCACCGAAGTGAGAGTTTTATCTTGGTAGTCCCACGGGGAATCGAACCCCGGTTACCAGGATGAAAACCTGGCGTCCTAACCGTTAGACGATGGGACCATATGAAGTTGAGAGCCTATTTGGAGAAATCCCAATTGGCCATAGAACCGCTCAATGCTATCATTTATAAGCTCAAAACTCAATAAACTAGCCTCACGCTCACGGCTAAGCTAAAATGATATGAGATTATTACGCATTTAACACCAAAGGATACTATGCTCGCAGCCTCATTTAAACGCACCAAAATTGTCGCCACCATTGGACCTGCGTCCAGTTCTGTCGACGTCCTCGAAGAATTGTTACTGGCGGGCGTCAACATGTTTCGCCTCAATTTTTCGCACGGCACCCACGAAGAGCATGGCGCCGTCATTAAACTGGCCCGTGATTTGTCGAAAAAGCACGACAAGCCAGTTGCCATCCTCGCCGATATTCAGGGACCAAAAATTCGCGTCGGCTCGCTCCCGGGCGACGGCGTACCGTTTGTACGTGGGCACATTGTCCACTTTCAGTTTGGCGCCGTTTATGACGAAACGGGCGTTATTCCAGTTCAGCACGACGTTAGCAAATACCTCAAAATTGGCGAACGTATTTATTTGCGCGACGGCCAAATTCAAGTTGAGGTAAAGAAAATTGAGAAGTCGCTCATTAGCGGCGAAATTCTTAACCCGGGCCTACTCTTCTCCAACCAGGGCATGAACCTCCCCGATACCGACTTAGGTGGCGAAATTCTCACCCCTAAGGACGTGGCTGACATCGAGTTTGCCGCTCATGCGGACACGGATTACATCGCGCTAAGCTTTGTCCAAACACCCACCGACATCAATAATCTTCGAGCGCGCATCAAGAAATTGGGGGGCGATCAGCTCATTATCGCAAAAATTGAGACCAAGGCCGCCGTTGATAACCTGGACGCCATCGTTGCGGCCACCGATGCGGTTATGGTTGCCCGTGGCGACCTGGCTATTGAAACTAAGCCCGAGGCCGTACCGTCCACCCAGCGCCGCATGATTGAACTCGCTCGCCAAGGCCGCAAGCCGGTGATTGTAGCCACGCAGATGCTCGAAAGCATGATCCAAACGCCGCAGCCAACGCGCGCCGAAGTCTCCGATGTAGCGACCGCCGTGCTTGAAGGTGCCGATGCCGTTATGCTCAGTGGCGAAACTGCCATGGGTCTGTTCCCAGTTGATACCGTCAAAATGATGAAGCGCATCATTTTATACACCGAGCAAGACGACCACACCGAGTTCCGCGCCCCGGAAATTGCTCATAACAGCGTCAACGCCATTTCGGCTGCCGCCGTAGTGCTAGCTAAGCAACTTCCTGCCAAGGTGATTATCGCCGAAACTGCTACCGGCCAAACGGCTCGCAACGTCTCAGCCCTGCGCCCGGGCGTGCCCATCATTATGGTCACCAATAATCGCCGCGCCTATTTCCAGATGGCCATCATCTGGGGCGGCAAGAGTTACTATTTCGACAAGCCCGCCGAAGCCACCGAGCACGTTATCCAGCAGCTGCGTTCTGCCGGCAACGTCGTGATTGGCGACGCGCTGGTGATTGCTTCCGGCCACCAACCCGGCATCACCGGTGGCACCAACACCGTTTCTGTCCAAATAGTTCAGTAACAAGCTCTCAACAGCATAAAGCCCCCAGTCAACTTCGACTGGGGGCTTCGGCGTTGGTACGCCGTGCGGGCAGATCTGGGTCGGTTAGAACCGACTCGGCCAGGCCGACCGGCGATCGCGGACGACCGCCAGAACCCGGTCTTCCCAGGCGGCCTGCACTAAGGCGGCTGCGTCTGGGTCCATCTCGTAGCGGAGGCGAAGCCGGCGGTGGAACCGCGGCAGCGGAATGTTGGTCACCCCGCGGTGGAAGTTCCATACGGCAGTGCCCATCAGGGCTTTGAGCATATCGGCGTTGCGCTCGTCGCTGCCTTTGGGCGTCAGCGTCCCGATTTCATACGGACCCGCGGGGGTCTGCCAGCGGGCCCAGATCACCAGATCCCGGCCGTTGGCCATATGCAACGACCAATGCTCGCCGATTTCGACACTGAACCGACCGGTGTGCTCGTTGTAGCGGTACTTCACGTACATGACTACTCCTCGGGTTGTCGTGAAAGATGTATAGATACATTACCACTTTTTGACACGTTAGTCAACTATCAGTCTCGTCAAACCCTTTGAACATGGGCGGCCCTAATACTCTGGGTTACAATGAGATTAAATCAGGAGCTACTATGAACAAGCAAACCGTCCGGGATATCGATGTAAAAGGCAAACGAGCGCTCGTGCGCGTTGATTACAACGTGCCAATCAAAAACGGGGAAGTGGGAGACACACTGCGGATTCAAGGCTCATTTGAAACCATTAACTATCTGCTTGAGCAGGGCTCTAGCCTGGTCTTAATGAGCCACCTCGGTGAGCCCAAGGGCAAAGTCGATCCGGCATTGAGCCTCGAGCCGGTAGCTGCCAAAGCTGCCGAACTGCTGGGCAAGCCAATCGCGTTTTATCACGACTGCATTGGTGACGAAGTGGATGAGGCGGTAAAAGCGTTGCAGCCGGGCCAGATTATGATGCTCGAAAACGTCCGTTTTCATCCCGAAGAACTCGACAATGATCACGCTTTTGCCGAAAAATTAGCCTCCTACGGCGATATTTACGTCAACGACTCGTTTGCCGTCGATCACCGCGATCAAGTGTCGGTGAGCGGCATTGCTGCTATCATTCCCGGCGTAGCTGGTTTTCTGGTTGAAAAAGAGGTTAATTACATCAAGGGCGCCCTCGATCATCCTAATCGCCCCCTCGTCGCCGTAATCGGCGGGGCCAAGGTATCGTCAAAAATTGAAGTCCTCGAAAACCTTATTCCCAAGGTCGATGTGCTCATGATTGGTGGCGCCATGGCTAACACGTTTTATCTAGCGGCCGACCTACCCGTCGGCAAATCTCTGGTCGAGCCCGACTTTGTGGCCGAAGCCAAGCGGCTTGTAACCCTCGCCAAGACCGAGAACTGTGAGCTCATTTTGCCGGGCGATGTAGTCGTGTCAAACGACATCGATGCCCCCAAGGATGTTCGCACCATCAAGGTGGCCGAAATTAAACCCGATCAAATTATTGTGGATGCGGCCCCCGCTTTTGGTCCCGAAATTACCCCTGCCGTCCACGAATTTTTGGACTTTGATAACAAATGTACGGTTATCTGGAACGGACCCATTGGCGTTACCGAGGTGCCCGAGTTTGCCCTTGGCTCGCGGGCGTTAGCCGACGCCATTATCGCCTTACCGGGTGTAATTAGCATTATTGGCGGCGGCGATACGGCCGCTTTCATAGACGATGCTGGTCTGCACGATAAGTTTACCTGGGTGTCCACTGGCGGCGGAGCTAGCCTTGAGCTCATGAGCGGTAAAACGCTGCCAGGTATCGCGGCCTTGCTCGATAAAAAATAGCTTATGCTAGACTAAAGACAACTAAGCATAAGGGTTACCATGGCAAAAGACAAGGAAGATAAAGTTGGGTCGGTCGCCGGGGCGGTGTTCGTTGGTTTGATTATCATCGGCACGGGTGTCGGGCTGCTAGTAAATAACGTTGCCGTATACGCTATCCTCGGCGTGGGCGTTGGTTTTATCGCTCGGGCCGCCATCATCTATTACGGTCGTAAATAGCTTCCAATACATGCAACTAGCACGGCTACCCAAAGGTGACCGTGTTTTTTGTTACCATAAGAACATTGATTTATCACCTAAAAAGTGATAAAATGAGACCAGCGTATCCCGTATAGCAACCTTCACAACTTCATGTTGCCGGCGCTCACCGACAGAAAGCACTCAAGCTGATCTCAACGGCCAAGGAAAGGTCAGTCAGCTACGCAATCTACTCGTTCCTGGGGATCAAGAACATCGGTCTCACCTCCGGAGAAGAGCTGCTGGCAGTAGAGGTGCGTCCTGACAACACGGTCTTGTTTGCCACGCGCACACCAGGCAGCCACGAGCCACCCCGGATCATTGGGATTCCCGATGCCAGGTTCGTCGTTTCGGACGACGACTCGATCCTGGTGATTGCGCCGCCGAACCAGCGCTACACCCAGCAACCCAACCGGATCTTGGGAAGGTTGACTCCGGTCTCCCTTCCGCAAGCCGCCTCCATCGACGGCGAGGTGGTATCGCCGTACCAAATCGAAGCCCGCTGACCACATCACCCGCCCGTGCGACGATAAACCTCGTCACACCCTACTGCAAACACCTTACCGTGCTCGCGGTGGGGTGTTTGCTTTTATTGGGACGACTAAAGCATTAGAATAACCATTAGAAAGAGGTGAGCATGGCGCGTCTGATTGTTGCGAATTGGAAAATGAACTTGGATCCGGCGGCGGCCATTAAATTGGTCACTAAATTGGAGCCAAAAATCGACCCCAGCGAGCGAGTGGAGGTGGTGATTTTGCCGCCATCGATCGACTTATACCCGTTGGATGAGACTATCGACAAGACCAAGCTCAAGCTGGGCGCTCAAAACATCCATTACCTCGATGAGGGGCCTTTTACCGGTGAAGTATCGGCCGCCATGCTCAAAGGCGTTATCGACTACGCGCTCATTGGTCACTCTGAGCGCCGCGCTATGGGCGAAGATGACAAATTGATTGCCAAGAAAGTGGCGGCCGCTTACCGCAACGGGATTACCTCCATTGTGTGTATTGGGGAAAATCTGGACCAACGCGAGCACAAATTATCGTCAAAAGTGGTGGTCGATCAACTCACCGCCGATCTAGCCCTGGTGACCGCCGAAGAGGTAAAAGATATCGTCATTGCTTACGAACCACTGTGGGCCATTAGCCACGGCGACGGCAAAGGCCGCCACGCCACGCCCGATGATATCCGAGCTGTCCTGAGAGCCATTCGATCAACCGTTGAAGACTTGTATGGCGAAGCGGGCGGGGTAGGTATGCGGCTGCTGTACGGCGGCAGTGTGAACGCTGACGACTGCATGGCCTACCTGGGGATGGATGAAATCGACGGGTTACTCGTGGGCGGCGATAGCCTAAACTACGAAGATTTTGCCTCGATTATTGATGCTTCAGATCGCGAAAATACCGACTAAACCACACCTGCTTGAACCAAACTAACGATAGCTCAATCAACCATAAAAACCGCTTTGAAGTTTCGGTGGAGGGCGCTTAATGTGACTGCTCTTGTCCGAGCCGTAGCCTCACTGGCTGCTATACGCTAGAATGGGTGGAGTTTAACGAACCTGGTCATGAACCTTCCTCTCGACGACAACGACAAACGCAAACTCATCGAGCTCGCATATCTTGGCGAGTGGCTGATAAATGCCCATCACGATCCGGAGCATCAAGACGATGCTGCCCGCGCTGCCTTACAGCAAGTCTTGGCGGACGCCGGGCGTACTGAGGGCGTCGGCAAAGATGTTGAAACGGGCGACTACTACCTGGATGAAGCGTGGACCGAGCGTTTATACAATCACTACATCGCCGATTACGACGACCATGTTTTTTGGGATGAGCTGACCGAACGCATGGCACAGCGCGATTTAGGTCGCGAACGCGACGTCCCTACCGATGAAATTAATCGCGACGACGATTTGTTGGCTCTTAGGCCGCTCGAAGACGTCTACCGCCGCGAGTTTGAAAACAATGGCATCGATCACCTTGAAATCGGCGACAATAGGCCATAATAACCAATTAAACTGGCTATTACGTAAAATGGTTATGGTATAATCGAGGCATGAAATGCCCCGAGTGCCAGAATGATATGGTCCAGTCGCATAAGGGCTGGCTGTGTCTGCATTGTGGCCATGTTGAGAATACCTCACCGCACGACGTGCCGCTCATTCCCGGCGACCCCCCCAAACCTACCGCCGCTGCCCTTCCTGAGGCGCCGGCAATTAGCTCTAGTACCGCCAGCAGTTCCCCGGCGTCGTCGATGGCGTCAGTACCTCCAGATACGGCCATCAGCGATAAAGCGGCCAGTCCTGACCTCGACAAAGCGGATGTCCCCGAAGCAAATCCTGCCGATCTCACGCCGGCTATGCAGGCAGATGCCGCTGCCGCCGAAGCCATCGCTGAAGGTGCGCTTGAGCACGCCCCCGAGCCGATCCCCGAAGTGTCCCCTGTTGCGACCACCACACCTGAATCTTCAGCTAACCAGCCAGCCGAGACCGTCGCTGCTCCAGAAGCAACGCTAGCGGCCGACGAGCCAGTCGTGGCTCCAGAACCAAAAGCGCCGGACGAACCCGCCCAGGCGGCGGTACCGCCCGTCGATCCTGTGTCGCCGTCGCCTGAAGCAATGAAGTCACCAGCGCCTACGCTTGAGCCAGCTCCAGCGGAGCCAAACCCCGCTCCGGCCGCGCCCACCGATAAGGCCACCGAGGCTCCGGCCGAAGCAGCCCCAGCGGCTGTACCGACGCCGCTTCCACCCGAGCCGACTCCACCAGCCGCTCCGGTACCACCAGCCGTAGTATCGTCGCCTGCCAAAGCCATCGATGGCCTGGCTGCCAAGAGCAAGGCACCTGCACCGGTAGCGCCTCCCGCTCAGGCGGTGGCTGCTGCAACCCTGAATACCGTCACTCCAGAAACTCATCCTGGCGAACTGTCTGGCGCCATGGTCGCGGCGATTATCGCCCTATCCATTATTACGGTTGGCGGTCTCGGTACGGCAGGCTATATTTTCGTTATTAAATAATCTCGCGTGCAGTTGAATACGAAGCGGCCCCGGAAAGCGCATGCTTCCCGGGGCTCATTCGGTCGATTGATTGAACAGGACTAGGCCGAGCGCACTGACTGTCGCGGTGGTCGCAGCTTGAGCCGCATGTACGCAATTGCCAGGTCGTCTTCTGACGGCTTGGTGACGTTGCGCCGAGACTGGGTCTGGCGCGCCGGCAACTGAAACACTACTGTCCAGTTGTCGGAGTCGGTCTCAAGGTCAACTACGCGGATGACCGGCTCATGGTCACTGAGCGTACGAAACGCGACTCCGTTTGCCAGCTCGCCCCGCCGCTGCAGTTGGTAGATAGTTGCAACAGCTGCGGGGGACAAAAAGGCGCTTGTTCGTGTATCGCTAACGGTACGCGTTGCTTTCGCCAATGGTTCCGACGGACGGCGAGGAAAAGTCGGCAAACTGCGGCGGGGGGCATGGGGAACCAGTCGGGCTGGCCGATGGTGCGTGCCAAACTTTTCGGCAAGCCAAGCCCAACAGGTGAGTCCGGCTACTTTACCGCTTGAGTACGACATAAAACACCTCCGGGACTCTCGGGGAAATGGGTTTGCTCATTAGCTTTAGACCATGCCGACGAAACTGCAATTCGTCATTTGGGCTTGATACGAAGCCAAAGAGCGCGTCAGCACCACACTGACAAATCTATTGTGACAGCTTTAATCGCCCAGATGCAACCCCTGCAAGCGAAAAACCAAAAAACTCTGTGCCTGTTCGCTCCCTGTTCGGCCCAAAATGCGTTACAATCTGTAAGTGAATCCACTTTTATCTGACCTCAACGAACAGCAACGTTTGGCTGCTGTCACCTCCGACGGGCCCGTCCTCATTCTGGCCGGCGCGGGTTCCGGTAAAACTATGGCCCTTACGCACCGTGTTGCATATTTGGTGGCTGAGAAACAGGTACAGCCAATGAATATTTTAGCCGTCACATTTACCAATAAGGCTGCTGGTGAAATGCGTGGCCGCGTCTTGCAACTACTGCGCCTTGACCCAAATAACCGCAATTATTTCCCATATATTGGTACCTTTCACTCGGTGTGTATGCGCCTGTTGCGCCGCGAAGCTACTGAAATTGGGCTACCGAGCAATTTTCTTATTTTTGACGCAGCTGATTCGGCCAGTGCCATCAAGCGTGCCATGCGTCAGCTCAGCATCGATGAAAAACAGTTTAATGTTTCACTGATCGCAAACCTTATTTCGAGCGCCAAGAATGAACTTGTTGGACCAACAAATTATGCCAAACTTGCCCAAGGGCGCGCCCAAGAAGCCGCCGCTCAGGTGTACCCAAAATATCAGTCGATCTTAAAAGAAGCTGGCGCGCTCGATTTTGACGACCTCATTTTTCAAACCGTCCGCATGTTCCGCGAATATCCGGCCATTCTGGCCAAATATCAGCAGCAGTTTCGCTACATCATGGTCGACGAGTATCAAGACACTAATCACGCTCAGTACCAGGTAACCAAACTGCTCGCCGAGGTCCACCATAATTTGTGTGTGGTGGGTGACGACTGGCAGAGTATTTATAGTTGGCGTGGCGCCAATTTCCAAAACATTCTCGATTTTGAAAAAGACTATCCCGAAGCGACCGTAATCAAACTCGAGCAAAATTATCGTTCTACTAAGCACATTTTGGATGCCGCCCACGCCATCATTACCAAGAACCGCACCCGTAGCGACAAAAAGCTGTGGACTGAGCGCGGTGACGGTGTCGGCGTGCTCGTCGCCAACGTATATAACGAAATCCAAGAAGCCGAGTGGATCGTCCAGAGAGTCCAGGACATAAAAGCCAAAGACAATCGCGAGCTGTCTGATTTTGCCGTGCTATACCGTACCAACGCGCAATCACGCTCGCTTGAAGAATCATTTCTGCGTGCCGGTATGCCGTATAAAATTGTTGGCGGCACGCGCTTTTACGAGCGCCGCGAAATCAAAGATGCGCTGGCCTATTTGCGTTTTATATACCAGCCCGACGATATTGTGAGCTTTGGCCGCATTATCAACCTGCCACCGCGGGGGCTCGGTGATGTCTCGCTCGAGCGCGTCGAAAGCTGGCGCGTCCAGCAAGGCCTAACTCTTATGGATGCGCTGGGCCGAGCCGACCAAATTCCAGGTTTGCAAACTCGGGCCGTAAACGCACTTCAGCAGTTTGGCCAGCTCATTGGTGGGTTGCGCTCCGAGATGGAAAAACTCGCGGTCGGACCGTTGCTCGATTTAGTGATCAAGCGCTCAGGGTATCTAGCCTACCTCGATGATGGCTCGGTAACCGCTGCCGATCGCATCGAAAACGTCAAAGAACTCCTCAGTGTCGCCGAAAATTATAACGAATTAACCCTCGAAGGTTTTCTCGAAGAAATTGCCCTCATTGCCGACCTCGATAATTACTCGGCCGATTCCAACGCCGTTACGCTCATGACGATGCACGCAGCTAAAGGCCTCGAGTTTCCGGTCGTTTTCGTACCTGGGATGGAAGAAGGTATCTTTCCGCACTCACGCAGCCTGTTTGACCCCGACCAAATGGAAGAAGAGCGCCGTCTGTGCTACGTGGCATTTACGCGCGCTAAAGAACGTCTTATTTTGCTCTACGCCAACTCCCGTCTGCTCTACGGCCGCACCGATCACAACCCGCCTTCACGTTTTGTGCTCGAATTACCACCCGCCTTGCAAGATTCCGGGAGTGAATGGGGAACTGCCAACCGGGCTCTGGGCGACGCCGTCTTTGGCGGACGCAGCGCCAGTTTTGGCCATGGTCATGGGGCCGGTGGAGCGAGTTGGAGCGCCGATACCGGCGGAGGGTTGGCGATTACGGCCCATGATGCCGCTGCTCACCGTGAGGAATTATTGGGTCTCGAGCTCGTTCCAGGCGATAAAATTACGCATACCAAGTTTGGTGAAGGAATTGTCGCCGCAATTAATGGCGATGAAGTTACGGCCGCCTTCGCCGGTGTTGGCACCAAGCGATTGTCCTTGTCATTTGCGCCCATCAAGAAAGTTGAAAATTAGCCCAAGTAATTGCTGAAACATGTCAATACGCTTATGCTTAAGCCCATAAATTCTCGAGGCATTCACCGTGTTGTGGGCAATCCTGGCAATAACCGTTCCGGTTTTCTACATTATTGGACTCGTAGTTACGTTGCGGTGGATTATGGGCGGGGGCCGTTCCCAAGTTCAGGTTTTACAACAAAAAACGCTCGATCGTCTCGATGACGAGCTAGATGACCCCAATTTATCCAAAGATGCTCGCGAGCGCTTAAGCGTTCTCCGGCGAGACCTTGCGTTTCCTGTGGCTACGGGCAATAAGGCTGCCCACTCGCGCGGTAGTGTCACCACGGGCACGCGTTATTTGTTTCCAACTTCTGGCCAGACTACACCGCTCGCATCACATGTCGCCACTGCCCGACGAGCAACCGCCGTCAATCCCATGGACAACATCAATTTACTGCTTTACCTCGGCGCATTTTTGCTTGTAGTCTCAGCCGGAATTTTTGTAGCCTACAATTTTTCAACGCTGAGCGGCGAGGCAAAAACAATAATTTTGGGCTTGTTTGCAGCCATTTTCTATGTGGGTGGTTTAGCGCTGTATAAATTTCTCCCCAAATTGCGGCCCGCGGGCACGACCTTTGTGGCTATCGGTCTTATTGTAGCGCCACTCGTTGGGCTTGCCGCTTACAACTATGGCCTGGCCCGAGAAGGGGGCGGCGTATTATGGTTTGGTGTCTCCGTGATATGTCTTGCACTTCATTATTTGGCGTACCGAATTACCAGACAAACCTATCTCGCTTATCTCATGGCTGCGACTACGCTATCGCTGTTTGAATCGATTGTGGCGGTGACCAAACTGCCCATCTATTGGTACAGCTGGATAATGGCAGTCGTTGCCATTGGCTTTACCGTAGTAGCCCGATATCGAGGCAAGGCGGCCGACGACTTGCAGACGCTGCGGATATCGGCTGACATTTTTATGCTGGTGGCCCTGTTGTTGTCGCTGATATTTAGCGTGAATCACGGGTATAGCCAGCTTGGCTTAAGCTTAGCGCTCGCCGGATTGTTCTATTTGGCTCTAACAGTTCTAACTTCCTCAACCTTACGGTATCTGTACCTAGGGTTCTCGCTCGCAGCCTGGCCGTTGGCCGTATTGTCGGGGCTAGGGAGTAGTTCCAATCGGCCGTTTATCGCCAGTGTCATCATGGCGGTGGCGGTTTTGTATGCCCTTGCTTCAGAGCGTTGGCAAATGCCTGACGTGGCCAATTTGTTGGGCACGGCTGCCTGCTTAACTGCTACCTTCGCGACGCTACTCGTAGTTGATCATGCGCATTATCTCCTTATTATGCTAGTTATATCGACTGTACTTAGTGGTGCTTTGGCACTGCGCCACCGTCACGGTAATTTTGCCCTTCTAACTGAACTTGCGGCTTTGCTGGTCCCCCTCGTTGGCCTGCGTTTCGGGCTTGCGATACCTGCTTCATATCAGACCTTGGCCTTAGCCTACGCCGGTCTCACTGCGCTACTGGTAATCTGGCGACTCAAGCTGCGTGGCTGGCCTCACGACGGCGATTCGATTGGCTTGGCTGGTTATATTTCGGGACTCATCGCCACCCTGACTGCAGCGGCATTGGCTGGGCACAACATATTCTTGCTTTTCGGTTTGGCGGCGGCGGTGGCAATAGTGGCCCTAAGCTATATTGAGCATTCCTCGGAGATGATTTACGCCTCGGCTTTACTGGTCTATTTGTCGGTATGGCAACAGACCCTCACCGCGGCAACTCCGGAACGTACGGGTTCGCTGGTTTTAACCGGCTGTGGTATAGTCCTATACCTCATCGGCCGCACCACGCTATTTAATGACGGCCGCGTCAAAGTCTGGCGTTGGAGCGGCCTGATTGGTCCCGGACTCGGATTTATTGTTGGCGTCACCGCCGATCCTGCTATTTTTGCCCCTAGTTTGGGGCTGCTCGTCATGGCAGCGATTATTTACGCGGAGTCGCGCACGTACTACCGTGAAATTCTCGAAGAAACCGCCGTCGCACTCACTATTGCCGCCGTTGCCTGGGCATTCCACGCCAAAGACTACTCCCAGACGCAAATCTACACGCTGCCCTGGGCCGGATTTGTCGCTTGGCTAGGATACCGCCGGCGACAGCGTGGCCGTGAGGCTATCAACGGCTTCACTGTTGGCGCCCTTACGCTCCTCACGCTTCCGTTGGCGGCACAAGCTTTGGGCGACAACGGCCAATGGTATGGTTTAGCGCTGGTAGGGGAAGCCATTGCACTGATTTTGGTTGGTATGGCGGCCAAATACCGCCTCATAACCTATTGGGGCGCCGCGACTTTGGTAGCCGAAACACTCTACCAGCTGCGTGACGTCTTCTTTGCTCTACCCAAGTACCTCATCTCGGCCGCTTTAGGTGCCGCACTCATTGGAGCGGCGGTTTATCTGTTGCAACGTCGCAAGGACGAGCCTCGCCAACCCTAACCAGTTACGCTACAATTGAGCTACCGCCATCTGGCGAGTTCAGCCCTCTTCGACCGAAAGGACCAGTCCCGTGACTGTGCACCAGCCCAGCTCCAGCCCCGAGCTCAAGCCCGCTATCGGCCACTCTACACTTCAGGAATTTGTTGGACCAAACGTTGCCTTCCCCGAAGTTCGCCAGGCGACCGATGCCGATCTTTTCAAGCTCGTTCTGCACTGGATCTTGAATGATCCAAAGCACATCTTGCTCAACGAAATCATCCGCACGCAAGGCTCTGTCGCACTTGCCGAAAGCACAGGCATTGGCGTTACAGCCCACGAGCTGGTTGCAGAGCTATGCGACCTCCTTGCCAGCCTGCCGCCCGAAGCCTTCGAATTGGCCGACTATGTGGGCAACCTCCCCGCCGCCTCCGTCGGCCGACTGCGGTACATCGAACTGGCGGCGATCATCGACAAGTACGCCTCAGCTCATCCGGCCTGCGCGTACCACCGAAATGTCATGGATCACATCCAGACGCTCGATCACGCGGCCGTACTCGATGATGTCACAGACCAGATTGAGATTCGGCGGCAACAGCTCATGACGGTAGCTGTTGCCCGCGTTCGCGAGTTGGCCGCCCGCATCATTGCCCGCAAGTCTGAAATAGTTCAGGCCGCCTAACCCCCCACGGCATACCCACAATGCTGTGGGGTTTTGCCTGTCTCAAACTGAACACTAAAAGTAGTCAAGATTGACTGCCAACTGATTAGGCAGTAGCATAAGAGGGATCTTAAAACACAAGCGCTTTAAAAGAAAAAGTCACCACTCATTAACGAGCGAGACTACCATTTTAAACCGCCCTTCTCGGCCGGTGGCTACAACCATTGAGCGTATTACTGTCCAGCCTCGCAATACGCTTGCCATCGCCATTCTCCTCATTATTGCTGGCTTCGGTTTTAGCTCAAATAATTTCCAGACAACGCCATCTGCTAGCGCTTCATCGCAGCGGATCGTATCGCTGTATGTGGATGATCAAAAGCGAGTGATTACCACCGACGACACCACAGTTAGCACATTATTGCGCGATAGCGGTGTCAAACTAGCTGCCGGAGATGTGGTAGAGCCAAGTGTTAACGCCGCCATTCCCAACGGTTTCTTCAACATCAACGTTTACCGTGCGCGACCGATTGTCGTCCACGACGGCGATAAAACGTATCAGTTCTCAAGCGCTTATCAAAGTCCTCATCTCTTGGCCGCGCAAGCTGGGCTTACCCTTTACCCCGAAGACACGTACACCACCGCGGTGGTAACCGACTTTGTGGCCCCCGCTGAAATTGGCGTCGGCGTTACGGTAAACCGCGCTACGCCCATCACCGTTCATATTGACGGTGCCAATGAAACGATTCGTACTCAGGCGAAAACGGTCGGTACTGCGCTCGCGGGCGCCGGAGTGAAATTAGGCCTAAAAGATACCATTTCGGTACCCGATACCACGGCAGTTATGCCAGGCCTCAATATTGAAGTAACGCGTGTTACCGACGTTACAGCTACTCTCACTGACGTCGTACCTTTTAGCACTACTACCCTTAACGATCCCACCACATTGGTCGGCTCTTCCAAAGTCCAGACGCCAGGTGTTAATGGCTCACGAACCGGCGTTTGGCTGATTCACTATCAAAATGGCGCTGAAACCGGCCGCGTTTTGCAAAGCCTCACTGCCCAAACCGCACCAGTCACCCAGGTTATGGTTATTGGCACCAAGGTTTTATTTGCCGGCTCGGTGGAGTACTGGCGTCCGCAGGTGGTGGCCGCCGCTACGGCTTACGGTTTAGACCCCAATAAGATGTTGCGAATTATGGCGTGCGAATCGGGTGGTAACGCTACCAGCGTCAGTCGCCTCATTAATGACGGCCAGCACCCCGAAGGTTTGTTCCAATTCTTGCCCACCACTTGGATCTCGATCGGCGGCACCATGAACAACATCTTGGACGGCCCCACGCAAATTCAGTTGGCTGCCAAAAAAATGAGACGCGATGGCTTCTCGGCCTGGGCCTGTCAATAGTCAACGCGGCTTGATTCCGACCCTAATCGGGGCCGGAGCCAAATACCTCAAATGGCGCTACAATTAGCTAATGGATACGCTTGATTTCATCATGCTAGCCATCATTATTGGCTACGCGATTCGCGGGTTCTCTGCCGGGTTTTTCAGGCAGGCCGGCGCTCTCTGCGGCTTTATTATCGGGCTAAGTCTGGGCTCACTGCTGGCTCCGCTGACGGTGCGTCTCGCGTCGAGCACAGGCGGAAAAGCCCTTATTACGCTCGTTACGATCTTGGGTCTCGTCGCCATTATTGGCACCTTTGGCGAGTATCTCGGCAATTATTTAGCCGGTCTCACCAAAAAGTTTCATATTTTAGTAGTCGACGAAGTGGCCGGAGCTATCCTGAGCGCGGTAGCGGTGCTGATAACAGCGTGGGTACTCGCCAGTATTTTTGCTCGGCTTCCATTTCCGACGGTGACGAGCCAAATTCAGCGGTCTGCCATTTTGACCTCTCTCGATCGTAATTTGCCGCCTGTCCCGTCTGCCATCGCTAGAATCGAAGGGCTGGTGGCACCCAATGGCTTCCCCCGCGTTTTCGCTGGTATTGAACCAGAGGCAGGCCCGCCTGTCGCCGCACCAAGCGACGCCGCCGCCGCCGTCGCTGCGGCCGCCGGCTCTTCATCGACCGTAAAAATTGAAGGCGCTGGCTGCGGCGGCTTAGTTGACGGCTCGGGCTTCATCGTGGCTCCGGGGCTTGTTGTTACCAACGCCCATGTGGTCGCCGGCATTGCGCGTCCTAACGTTATCGATAGCGCCGGAGAGCACGCGGCTACCGTCCTAGTATTTGATCCCAATCTGGATATCGCTGTCCTGCGTACAACTGGATTAGCTGGCTCGCCGCTCGCGCTGGCCAGTACCGAATATCCTCGCGGTACGGTTGGCGCAGTATTGGGCTATCCGGGCGGCGGAAATTTTGACGTCCAGTCTGCCGCTATTTTGTACGAGCAAACCGCTATCGGCCGCAATATTTACGATCGGGGCCTTGTGAAGCGCCAAATCTATGCCTTACAAGCGTTGGTACGGCCCGGCAACTCCGGCGGACCACTCATCACGCCGAATGGTACGGTCATCGGTGTCGTCTTCGCGGCCTCTGTCACCGATGCTCACGTCGGCTACGCCCTTACTTCCGCCGAGATTGGTACCGATGTGGCCAAAGCATCCAGTTCAGCCGGCGTATCGTCCGGCAGTGAATGCGCGGCTGAATGACGGAGCCAAAGCTCACCGATTTTACCCAGCCAACACCTCAATTGGTTGAGTGGACACGAGACCTAGTACCTGGGAGCGCATTAGATATTGGCACCGGTAACGGTCGCAATGCGCTCTTTCTTGCTCGGGAAGGATGGGCAGTCACGGCCAATGATACGGACCAAGCGCTCCTGACCGAGCTAGCAAAATCGTTCAAAAGCCAAAATTTGACCGGTAATTTTATCGAAGGCAATATTTCTAATCTAGATTTGCACGAATCTTATGATCTCGTGGTGTGTTTGATGGTGTTGCATTTTCTTGATGCTCTCCAAATCATCGCGGCCGTCGATCGTCTTAAAGCCGTTACCAAACCAGGCGGATGCTGCATCATATCCGCGTTCACCGATGCCAATCCCACCGGCACTCGACCGTATCTTTTCGCGCATAACGGGCTAAGAGACGCCTTTGCCACTTGGAATATCCTGCATTACGAAGAACACTTGGGAAGTTGGGTATTACCACCGGGAAAAACTGACCCTATACAATATATGACGGCACGAGTTTTGGCCGAGAAGCCTGCGGTCTAGTCTAGTTATCGCGGCCACTTATCGAAGTTGATCACGCTATTGGGTAAGTACGGCGGGTGGATGGCCATCTTATTGCGCCCGCGTGTTAGCGGGCATACACCGCCATGCCATCCTTTTCGGCCGAAAATAGCCGCTCCTGACTTTTGCCAACTTTTAGCATCGCCTGTGCGATCTGGATGTCTCCGACAGCCCCGACCAAGTTAACAGCAAACACAACTGCCGCATAGGATGACACCACCGGCCACATAAAAGCGGCTATCACACTTCCCCCACTGATGAGTATAAGCGCCGCCATACCGACCGTCAGCATCCGGCCTCTCGACAGCGCATATCCCGGCGCGATGGCATACAGATAGGGCAAAAAACTTGGCGGCCAGTCCAAAGCCAAAAGTTGGCCGCGCGCCAAATAACAGATATGCCAAGCCATGCATGGCTTCGTGAGCGGGTAAGGTCAAAATGACTACTATAAGAATCAAATCAAAGTTAATTGAGGTTGAACTGCCGGGGATGAGGCCAAAGGCTAACCCGCTGAGCGCAAATATAAACAATACTAACCACTGAGTAGGCAAAATTGTGTTTACCCATTGCAGCTTGGAGATCAATGAAGCTAATTCGTTTGGTAGAATGGGTCATTATTGAAAGTTTAGCATAAGCAATTTGGAGGACTTATAATTTCTGACCTCCGGGGAAATAGCGGCCGAATAGGTCTGAAAACGCTGCTCTGCTAAAATACTCCTATGGACCTTACTCGCGTCGAAGACGTACGCACGGCGCTTAAACTCGCCGGCATCAAACCCAACAAAGGCCTTGGCCAGCATTTCCTCGTTGATATGGCGAGTCTTGAAGCCATTGTAGCCGCCGCGGATCCCCAAATAGGCGACACGGTGCTGGAAATTGGCCCCGGGCTTGGGGTAATGACACGCCCGCTTACGAGCCAGGTCAGCAAAGTAGTAGCCGTAGAAACCGACGCCATTTTAGCCGACCTGCTTCGCCGCGACGCCCCAGATAACCTGGAAGTCGTAGAGTCGGATATTCTCAAATTTGACCTATCCATGTTACCTTCTGGCTACAAAGTAATCGCTAACCTGCCGTACTACCTCACGAGCAAAATTTTCCGTCTCCTCATCGAAAGCCCCAATCCGCCTACGATTATGAGCGTACTGATTCAAAAAGAAGTGGCCGAGCGCATCTGTGCCAAACCGGGCGCGATGAGTATTTTGGCGCTCAGTGTCCAGTTCTACGGCCAGCCAACTATCGTGGCCACCGTCGAGCGTCACAAATTTTGGCCGGCACCCAATGTCGACTCCACAGTGCTTAAAGTCGAGCTCACTGAGCCCGCTTTTAAGGCCGACCCCGATCGACTGTTTCGCCTCATTAAGGCAGGTTTTGGCGAAAAGCGTAAGCAGTTGAAAAACAGCCTGGCAGGCGGCCTAAATTGCAGTGTTGAGCACGCCGCGGCCATGATAAAAAAAGCTAAACTTCAGCCTACCGCTCGTGCGCAGGAGCTAGATTTATCCAGCTGGGTACGCCTCTACAAAGCAGCCTTGGCTGCGGAGCTGTTATAAGTGAAGTGGTTACGTCGCTTGCTGGCGACAGTTCTCGGCGTGGCGCTGACAGTCACGGCTATTATCACTGTAACCGACGCTACCACCTGGAATTCGGCCTACCTCATGGCCACAGCCGACCGCACCAATTTGGCCCAGCATATCTCTAACGAGCTGCCGGCCGTAATTGCCAGCTATGCGCCCGCGGCCGATACCCAGGCTGCCATCACGAACGTTTTAACGCCCGCCTACATAGAGACGAAAATAAATGACGTTATCCCTGCCTTTGTGACCGGCTTTCGCCACGGCGGATCAGTACCTAACCTTGATGTGACAGATCTAGGTCAGCAGCTAGCACTTAGCGGCGTACCAGTGCCGCCAGCCCTGGCTGCGATTACCAATTCGCCACAGCCGCTGATGTCGAGTCATCTGGCCGCGCCGCTCCAAACGGTAGGGGGAGTGTCGGGTTTACTGCAATGGCTAGCGCCGTTGGTGGCTTTGGCCGCGACGGTTATGCTACTTTTGATATCTGACCATCGGCGTTTCTTGGCTCTGGCGCAGGGAGTCTGGCTGGGATCAGCCCTCACCGCTTTGGCCGCGGCAGTTGTGCAACTACCACCAAGCCTCATAGAAGCAACGCTCAATACTTCGGTAGCGCGTCCCTTGGCGGCGGCAATTCGCGCCTACTCGCAGGCTATTGCGACCGACCAATCCCACCAACTGCTGAGATACGCGCTTATTTTGGCTGTTGTCGGAGTTATTTGCATCGTAGCGCATGTAGTAGCTGGGCTCATTGCCCATCTAATGCATCATGCCAAAACCAAATCTGAGTCGTCGCCAGTCGACTAGCCTCACGCGTGGTAAACTGAGAAGATCAAATAAGTCCTTGGGAGCGCCATATGGCTAACAAATTCTATGTCACCACTGCTTCAGCTTATACCAACGCGGGTCCTCACATTGGCTACGCGATGGAACTCATTCAGGGTGATGTCATGGCGCGCTACCGGCGTCAGCAGGGTGACGACGTGCGCTATGTCACCGGTACCGACGAGCATGGTACCAAGATAAAGCGTTCGGCCGATGCCGCTGGCAAAACACCCAAAGCCTTTACTGATGAGGTTAGTCAACTATTTCGCGATCTGGCGCCGGCTCTAAACGTATCCACTGACCAGTTTGTGCGATCAACCGACCCGGCTCACGAAAAGACTGCGCAGGCGCTCTGGAAGGCGTGCGCCGAAGACATCTACAAGGCAAGCTACGAAGGCTGGTACTGCGTTGGCTGCGAGACCTTTTATACCGCCATTGACGTGCCAAATCACATCTGTCCAATTCACAAAACTAAGCTCGAAAAAATTGCTGAGGAAAATTATTTCTTCAAACTCTCGGCCTACACCTCGCAGGTAAAAGAGCTCATTGCCACGGATAAACTCAAAATTTATCCGCGTACCCGCAAGAACGAAATTATGGCACTGCTCGAGCAGGGTCTCGAAGATATCAGCATTAGCCGTGATAAAAAGCAGCTCACGTGGGGAGTACCAGTCCCCGGCGATGATAACCAGGTAATGTATGTTTGGTTTGATGCTCTGGGCTTTTACATCTCGGCCCTTGGTTACCCCAATGGCGCCGACTTCGCCAAGTACTGGCCGGCCGATATCCAGATTGTCGGCAAAGATATCTTGCGGCACCACGCGGCAATTTGGCCTGCCATGCTATTGTCGGCTGGCATCGAGCCGCAGCATGCTTTGTATGTTCACGGTTTTATATCCAGCGGGGGACACAAGATGAGTAAAAGCCTTGGCAACGTGGTGGCTCCGGTACAGGTTATCGACCGTTACGGTGTTGATGCATTACGTTACTACTTGCTTAAAGAGATTCCGAGCGAATCTGATGGCGATTTTACGTGGGAGCGCATGGAAACGGTCTACAATACCGAGCTTGCTAACGATTTGGGTAACCTGGTGCAGCGCGTCGCAGTAATGATTACCAAGTATTTTGGTGGGCAGCTCGGCGAAATTCCTGCCCACTCACATGATGCTTCCGCGTTCGAATTTGCCATGAATAGCTACCGTTTCGACCGCGCTATTGACGAAATCTGGGAGCTTGTTCGCGGAGCTAATCAGTACATTGAGGCCGAGAAGCCTTGGGTGCTCGCCAAGACTGATACCACGCAGCTGGCCTACGTTTTGCGCCAGGCGGTTTCAGACCTTACTCAAATCGCGAGTTTACTGCTGCCGTTTTTGCCTGGCACCTCAGCCAAAATTTTGGCCACGTTTAAAGACGGTAAAGTCGACCACTCAATTGGTCTCCTCTTTCCAAAAGCCGACACTATCGAAACGCAGGACATCGAGATTAAGGGCTAACCCAGTGCCAGGCAAG
Source organism: Candidatus Saccharimonadota bacterium (assembly GCA_019352195.1). GTDB lineage: Bacteria > Patescibacteriota > Saccharimonadia > UBA4664 > UBA4664 > JACAFG01. The sequence goes on from JACAFG010000001.1 coordinate 131,496, forward strand.
ATATGTTAATGCTTGATGCATTGCCAAAGACGTCCGATCGTCGCCGAAATTTCTGGCACGCTATTGTCAGGGCGGCCGTTGTTCTAGTTGCTTATACCGTTGGTATGGTCCTGCTCACGCTGGTGGCTCCGGCTCTCAATCAGCCAGTTAGCGAAGTCTCGACTTTCGTGTATGCCGGCTTGTTAGCCTATGTTGGATTGGCCCTGTACCGGTTTATACAACCCTCCAACAAGGCCATGGCTGCAGTTTCCGCCGCCAATGGTTGGGCGTACAGTTCGGACCAGCCCTTTCATGATCCTCTGATGTTGCCCTCCGCCGTGGATCGGTCATTATATTCCCTATTTGTGCCCTACAAAATTGAAGGGCAAGCTCGGCGGACAGGGGTTTGCACTTTATGAGGTGATGCAGCGCCCACGCTATGGGCAGAGTCTAGGCTTCTTTACTCAATCGGTACTCCGCTGCGACAGCGCTGTAGACGGTACAACCGAGCTGGCTGCCAGCTATCAGGTTACACAAGCAAATGACTACGCTTACTACATATATAATGGACATATCGATTCCCAGACGACTTTGATGGCACTCTTTGCATCGGCTGGACTGAATAAAGAAAGAATCTAATGCTTATTGATACCCACTCCCACATCCACTTCGACCAATTTCGCGATGAGCTCCCTGAAGTCTTGGAGCGCGCTTACGCTGCTGGCGTCGAAAAACAAATTCTAGTTGGCGTAAACGATTTAGATTCCGCCGAAGCCATTGCGGTTGCCCGGGCGCATGACAATTTGTGGAGCACGGTGGGCTTACATCCCCACGACGCTGACCGAGGCTTCGAAGCCCTCGAAGAACTAGCTCGACTGGCGGAGTTTGAGAGTGTGGTTGGAATTGGTGAGTGCGGCCTCGATTACTTTAAATCCGAAACCACGCCCGAACAGCAAGAGCGTGCGCTGCGGTTTCAAATCGAGCTCGGCTTGAAACTTGATCTTCCAATGGTGTTCCACGTCCGTGATGCCTTTGGCGCTTTTTGGGCCATTTTTGACGACTATAAAGGCGAAAATGTTCGCGGGACCGTGCATAGTTTCACAGCTGGAGTCACGGAGCTAGAGGCAGCTTTAGCGCGAGACTTACACATTTCACTCAACGGCATCATGACGTTCACCAAAGAAGCCCGTCAGCTGGAAGCGGCCAAACAAGTATCATTAGACCGACTGATAATTGAAACTGATTCGCCGTTTTTGGCACCCGTTCCATTGCGAGGTCGACCCAACGAGCCTTCCAACTTGGCGCACACAGCGAAGTTTTTAGCCGAGTTGCGCGGCGAAGCGATCGAAGATTTTGACGCTGCCACCACCGCCAACGCCGAACGGTTGTTCGGAATATAACCATGACGCTCATCCTGGACAATGGCACAAGGCACCTTGAGGAACTTATAGAACTCGTTGGCGATTGTCGCGTCATCGCTTTAGCTGATTGGTCCGATGTAGACATCGAACCCGGTGAGCTCCTCGTTTTGTCTGGTGGCCATTCCGCCTCGGTCGTAAGTCACCACGAGCACTACCAACGTGAACTAAGCCTAATTAGCTCTCACAATGGCCCCATATTAGGGATTTGCCTCGGTTTCGAATTAATCGCTACAGCCTTCGGCTCCAAGTTACGCAAGATTGAAAGCCGGCATGGTTTGGTTGAACTCTCCGCCGTCAACGCATCAGCAGTGCTAGAAGGTCTGGCTTCATCACAAGTGTATGAGGCTCATCGGTGGAGCTTTGAAGCTGTTGGCGCGTCATTGATGGCACTTGCGCAAAGCCCTGATGGGATCGAAATGGTACGTCACATCTCAAAACCAATCGTCGGCGTTCAATTCCATCCTGAGGTCTATGAAAATGACAACGCTGGCAAAGTCTTATACCGGCGATTACTAACACTAATAGGCCCTCCACAAGGCTAATCTCCTAGTAGAGCCCCGATTTGTCTCAAAGCGTGTATATTGAGAAGTAATCATGAAAGCTAAACTCACCCAATCAGCCAAGTCTTTGCAAAGCCGGATGCGTTGCACGGCTGACGCCGTACGGCGGCTTGGGGTATGACCGAACGCGAAGGCGCTGAGCCAACTCCACCTAGCCATGACGTGCGCGCCGCCGAAGCGGCCCTTGGCTTTGCGATTGCTCCGCCTGTAATGCCGCACCGCATTGAGGCTGAGGAGAGCAAGTTAATGATGCCTCAAATTGAGAGCGCTTTTCGTCTGGCCGACGGAGATTTTGATGCGGCTACCCAAATAGAAATAGCGGGAGACACTGCAACCAATCGGTCGCATGAATTGTTGGGCAGCCTTTGGGTTCGCGAACACGAACTCATCACCCGCCTGCTGGGCCAGGAAGCTACCGAGGCGGGTGAGATGTCTACGCTCGCCTTCGGTGGCCTGTCGTCCGATGAGCGCCGCAAGTATCTCGCAGGCGACACTGGTGCCAGCACGAGTTACGACAAAGTAAAATCCGAGCTGGAACACTTGATAGCCGAGGGCTTAACTGACCAACCGGTCAGTTTTGTCTCGCCGAACAAAGTAACCTATTTAGGGCGGCGGATTTCTGCTACCGGCGCAGACGTCATTGAGGCGATAATTTACCAATTTGCCGCGGGTGACGTGACTCAAGTTCGCGAAACCATAGTTTTTGGCCCTGACGAAGCCGACGATAGCGACGTTCTAACCCCCGAGGCTACGCCTGAGCCGCTTAATGTCGTTCAAAAAAACGCCCTCATTCAGGCGTTAGCTGAAGCAAATCGCCGCCTAGCAGTGCTGGCCTCCCTCGACAACCAAACCCTGGCCGCCGCGGTTGCAACGCACCGCATTGATGCGGCTGTATTCGAGGATAATCTGGGCGGTTCAAACGACTGGATTCACTAATGCTGCGCGTCTGTTAGCATAGACATAAACCATGACACCAAACCCACAAACTTACCTCGATTACGCTGCCGCTACGCCGCTCGACCCCACGGTCTATGCGGCCATGCGGCCCTATCTTGAAACGGCCTATGCTAACCCATCAAGTGTATACACCGTAGCCCGAACGACCCGCGCCGCCATCGAGAGCTCGCGGGCAACGGTTGCGGACCTCATTGGCTGCAAACCAACTGAAATAGTTTTTACTTCAGGTGGCAGCGAAGGTGATAATTTGGCGATTGCGGGTGTGCTACGCGCTCACCCCAAGAGCCACTGGGTAACCACCAATATTGAGCACGACGCCGTTTTGGAACAAATTAAACCGCTCGAACGCGAAGGTCACGCGTGTACTGTGGTGCCCGTTACTTCGGCGGGAGTGGTTGAAGTTGGTGCGATCGAAGTTGCCATTACCGACCACACGGTGCTTGTAAGCGTAATGCTCGCCAACAACGAGATTGGTACCGTTCAGCCAGTAGGTGAGATTTCGCGTGCCGTTCGCCAAATTCGCCTAGACCGCACCCGTCGCGGCATCGCTACGCCACTGTTTTTGCATACCGATGCAGTGCAGGCAGCCAATTATCTTAGTCTGCACGTCGACCGCCTGGGCATCGACCTCATGTCGCTGGCCGGGTCCAAAATTTATGGGCCCAAAGGGTCGGGAGCGCTGTACGTTCGCACTGGCACCGTTATGGACCCTATTATTTATGGCGGGGGACAAGAACGCGGTCGGCGTAGCGGTACCGAAAACGTGGCCGCGATTGTCGGGTTTGCCTCGGCGCTGGCACTCGTGCAATCCGACCGCACGTCAGAGGGTCGTTGGCTGACCGAGCTACGTGACGACTTGTTTAAGCAGTTAAAAATAGCTATACCAAGCCTTATTCTTAACGGTGATCCCGTACGGCGCCTACCTAATAATCTTAATTTTACTGTGCCCGGTGCCGAAGGTGAAGGCTTGGTACTCTATTTGGACCAAGCTGGCATTTTGGCGTCCACTGGCTCGGCGTGTTCAAGCGGCGATCTCGATCCGTCGCATGTACTATTAGCACTGGGGCGCACACGTGAGCAGGCCAGTCAAAGTCTGCGCCTTACCTTTGGCCGCGGCACCGACGCCGCGTCCACTGCCCGGGTCGCTGCAGAATTACCAAAAATTGTCGCAAGACTCCGCGAGCTGGGCAGAGTACAATAAAAGCATGAAGCGGTTTGTAGTGATCGTTGGTATAGCGCTCGCGGTGCTCGTGCTTGTAGCCGTGGCCGCTTTTTTTGGTCTTGGATTTTACCTATCGCCTCAAAGTAAGGTTGCCAAAGCCGATGCCATTGTTGCCATTTCAGGCGGCGATACCGATGCCCGAACAGCCGAAGCCGTGGCGTTGTATCGCAGTGGTTATGCGCCAAAAATCATTTTTTCGGGGGCCGCGCTCGATCCCAACGCGCCGTCCAATGCCAAAGTTATGGCCACCGCCGCCGAGGCGCAAGGAGTTCCATCTTCCGCTATTTCGCTCGACGAAACGGCGACTAATACGCGCGAAAACGCCGCCAATACCGCCTCAGTCATTGCTGCCCAACAAGACAAGTCAATTATATTGGTAACTTCACCGTATCATCAGCGCCGCGCCTACATTGTGTTTCGGCGGCAGCTCGGTAAGAATTTCATCATCGAAAACCACTCGTCCGTCGACCAAGGCTGGCGCAGGTCCGACTGGTGGGCAACGGCCGAAAGCCGCAGTTTAACGCTCTCCGAGTTGCAAAAAGTAATTTACGAACTGGCGAGCAATAATTAGATGTTTGTAGCCGATGCCCTCATCATCCTGATAGTTATTTATGCTGCCTATGTCGGGACGCGTCGTGGTTTTGTGCTGGTAGCAGCGGAACTGGTCGGTTTTGCCGTCTCGGCTACTATTGCCAGCGTGCTCTATCAGGATATTGGCCGCTGGCTCGTAAGCTGGGCCGGTATTAGTTTGCCACTGGCAAATATTGCTGCCTTCATGGCGATTTGGATGCTTATTGAAGTTGGCTTCGCCTTGCTGGTGCGTTACACCGTCATTCCACGCTTGTCACACAAAGTTCAGTTTTCGACGACCAATCGAATAGGTGGGGCGATTGGCAGTATGGTGAGGGCACTCATTTTGATAGCGCTGGGTCTCATTATCATCAGTGGCTTACCGTTTTCGGCTGAGACCAAACAACCGATTACTAATGCATATTTATCTCGCTATATTTTGGGCGCCACGGCTAGTTGGCAGCGCTTGCTTGGTCAGACACTGGGGCGAGATCTAAACTCAAGTTTGACTGTCTTCACGGTCAAAGCCGACCCTGAAAGTACTGAGCGTATTCAGCTCGGTTTCACTACCACAGCGGTCAAGATTGACGCTGGCGACGAACAGGCTGACCTCATACTTATAAATCATGAACGAACATCTCGCGGACTCAAGCCGCTCGTAATGAACCCGGCTGCTCAAGCGGTTGCCCGCAGCTATGGCGAGCGCATGTTTGCTGATGGCGTCTTCTCCCATGTCGACAACGACGGGCACACGCCGTTTGACCGAATGAAGGCCGGCAATGTTAGTTTTGGCGCCGCGGGTGAAAACCTGGCCTTAGCTGCCACGTTAGATCTGGCGCATCAAGGCCTCATGAACTCACCCGGGCACAAGGCAAATATTCTCAGCACGAGTTATAACAAGGTCGGCATTGGGGTGATTGACGGCGGACAATACGGACTTATGGTGGTTCAGGACTTCACGGACTAGCGTAAAGATTGTATAATAGTCTGCGTTATGCCAACCGTCTATGTCGGATTAAGCGGGGGAGTCGATTCCTCGGTGAGTGCCGCCTTGCTAAAACAGCAGGGCTATAACGTCGTGGGCGTCTACATGAAAAACTGGACCGCCGACGTTGCCGGCGTGGCCTGTCCGTGGAAAATTGATTTGGCGGATGCTCGCGCCGCTGCGGCCGTGCTCGACATTTCGTTTAAGGTTTTCGATTTTCAAGATCAATACCGGGAGAAAGTTGTCGAAGCGATGGTGGCCGAATACGCTGCCGGCCGTACGCCAAATCCCGACGTGCTATGTAATCAAGAAATTAAATTCAAATTATTCCTCGAACTTGCCCTGGCCGACGGCGCCGACTACATTGCAACCGGTCATTACGCCAAAACCGATGGCAATGGCCGGCTCCTTCGCGCTTATGACGACGCCAAAGACCAAACCTACTTTTTGTACCGCGTTACTGGCGAAGCCCTCAAGCGTACGATCTTTCCTGTGGGAGAAATCGAAAAACCCGAAGTGCGGCGGCTGGCTGCCACATTTAACCTTCCCGCGGCCACAAAGCCGGATTCCCAAGGCATTTGTTTTGTGGGTGAAGTTGGGATTCGGCCATTCTTGGAGCAGTACATTCCTCCCGTCAGCGGCCATATTATAGATAAAGCCGGCCACGTAGTAGGCACTCACTCCGGTGCGGCTTATTACACGATTGGCCAGCGCCAAGGTTTGGGTGTGGGCGGCGACGGACCCTATTACGTTACGGCTCGCGATGTAGCCACCAATACCGTAACTATTACCGACAATCCGGACGATCTGCAGCTATCAGGCGACGAGTTCAAACTCGATGATCCACACTGGATTAATGACACACCGCCCCCCGGCGATTACTTGGTGCGCCTTCGTCATCGAGGCGAGTTGGTACCTATGTCTCTCGAGGACAATCACAACACGTGGTCTGTGCGCTTGCACACGTCTCAGCGCGCCATTGCAGCCGGACAATCAGCCGTTATTTATGACGGCGAGACAGTGCTAGGTGGGGGCTTTATCGCCTTTTAGCCTCAAAATTGCTACAATATAACACTATGACAACCCCCGAAATTCGCGCCGCCTACCTCAAGTTTTTTGCCGACCGTGGCCATGCGGTAATTCCGCGCGCTCTTTTGGTACCCTATAACGATGCCACAACGCTGTTTACCGGCTCGGGCATGCAGCCACTGCTGCCGTATTTGTTGGGACAGGAGCACTCGGCCGGCACACGCTTAGTCGACTCCCAAGCCTGCTTCCGGGCCGAAGACATCGACGAAGTTGGTGACAATCGTCACACGACCTTTTTTGAAATGCTCGGCAACTGGAGCTTGGGCGAATACTTTAAGGCCGAGCAATTGCCATGGTTTTTTGAATTTCTCACCTCCGTCGTTGGTCTCGAACCCGCCAAGCTGTATGTCACCGCCTTCATGGGCGACCCTAAAAACAACATTGCGCGCGATGAAGAAGCCGCTGAAATTTGGACAAAACTATTTGATGCCAAAGGCATAAAAGCCGAAATCGGCGTTATTGGCGCTGAAGAACACGGCTACAAGCGCGGCATGAAGGCCGGCGAGCGCATTTTTTATTACGACGCCAAGAAAAACTGGTGGAGCCGAGCCGGCATTCCCGAAAATATGCCGGCCGGCGAGCCGGGCGGCCCAGATTCGGAAGTGTTCTACCGTTTTGATGACTCCGAGCACACCGATGACGAGAAGAAGCAATGGGGTGAATTGTGTCATCCCAACTGTGACTGCGGCCGCTTCATGGAAATTGGCAACTCGGTGTTCATGCAATACATCAAGCGTGACGATGGCGGCTTCGATGAATTGCCACAACGTAACGTGGACTTTGGCGGTGGCCTGGAGCGGATTGCTGCCGCTGCCAACGGCGACGGCGACGTCTTCCGGATTAGCTTGCTGTGGCCCATTATCGAGCAGCTCGAAGATTTATCCGGAACAGCGTACAACCAAAATTCGGCCGCTATGCGCATTATTGCTGATCATTTGCGGGCTGCCGTGTTTTTGGCGACCGATGGTGTGGCGCCCAGTAACACTCAGCAAGGCTATGTGCTGCGCCGCCTCGTTCGCCGCGCCATTCGCCAAGCTTTGAGCTTGGACCTTAAAGAAGATTTTCTCGAAACAATTATTCCTACCATCACCGAACTATACCGCGACGACTTCCCCGAAGTAGCAAGTCGTGAGCAAATTGTCATTGAAGTGTTGGTAGCCGAGGAGCGCAAATTCCGCCGCACGCTAGAAAAAGGCATTAAAGAATTCGACAAAGTGGTTGGGGCCAAGTTGACCGGTGAAGCGGTCTTTAAGTTGTCTGATACCTATGGTTTTCCGGCCGAGCTGACCGTAGAAGAGGCCAAGGATCGCGACATCAAACTTGACGATAACTGGAAAGCCGATTTGGACAAGCTCATGACTGCCCAAAAAGAGCGGTCCCGCTCTGCCACGGCCGGCCAGTTTAAAGGTGGGTTAGTCGACCACTCCGAAATGTCGACGATGTACCATACGGCCACGCACTTAATGTACCAAGCGTTGCGCGATGTCTTGGGCCAACACGTGGTGCAACGGGGAAGTAACATCACCCCAGAGCGACTACGTTTCGATTTTTCTCACGACGCTAAAGTGACGCCGGAACAAATCGCCGAAGTGGAGCGCATCGTTAACGAGCAGATCAACAATGATCTCGTGGTGAGCTTTAAAGAGTATCCCACCAAAGTCGCTATCGGCGAGATGGGCGCCATCGGCCAATTTGGCGATCGCTACGACGAAACCGTGAAGGTGTACCGCATGCAGGGTAAAGACGCCGCCCAACCGTTTAGTTTTGAGATCTGTGGCGGTCCGCACGTCGATCACGCGAGTAAGTTAGCCGAAGGCGGCAAAACTTTCAAAATCATCAAAGAAGAATCCAGCTCGTCTGGTGTCCGGCGCATTAAGGCCATCCTGCAATAAAACAACACGCCAAGGAGCGGCCAGATAAAACAAAAACCAGCCCGCGGAACAACATCGTTCCGCGGGCTTTCGGGTTTGCCGGTTCCTCGGTAGGATCCCGGTGATTCGTTCGGTCGAACGTTGTCTACTGCGTTGGTGTCCACACCAACGTGCCAATAGTTTCGCCTCTCACGGCCCGTCCGATATTGCCTGCGGTGAGCAAGTTGAACACTATGATGGGCATGGCATAGTCCATGCACAGACTGAAGGCGGTGGCGTCGGCCACCTGCAAGCCGCGTTCGAGCACTTCGCGATGGGTAATCTCGGCGAACATGACGGCGTCGGGGCACTTCCGAGGATCGGCATCAAATACCCCATCGACTGCCTTGGCCATCAAAACAACTTCGGCGCTGATCTCCAACGCGCGCTGGGCAGCAGTGGTGTCGGTGGAAAAGTAGGGCATTCCGACGCCAGCACCAAAGATGACGACACGACCTTTTTCCAAGTGTCGCTCGGCGCGGCGGGGGATATAGCTTTCTGCCACTTGGCCCATGGTGATAGCGGTCTGTACCCGGGTTTCCAGATGTTGTTCTCGCTCCAAGAAGTCTTGAAGTGCCAAGCAATTCATAACGGTTCCAAGCATGCCCATGTAATCGGCGCGCCCTCGCTCCATGCCCAGCTGGGTGAGCTCGGCACCACGGAAGAAATTGCCTCCCCCAATGACGACTGCCACCTGAACGCCATCGTGAACGATGTCGGCGATCTGCGCCGCAACTGCCGAAAGAATCTTCGGCGCAATCCCTAGCTCGCCATCGCCAAACATTTCGCCGCCGAGTTTGAGCATAACCCGCTTAAAACGTCGTCGCGGACCTGAGTCGGCGGCCAATGCCCGCTCCATTTCTGCGGGGTCAAAACCGGTTCTCGTTTGCGATATCATCGCGTACCCTTTTCTCTAGGCGTGGGAAAAACCTCCATGTGGTTATATCAGGTTTATCCATTAACTGCAACACCTGATGGGGTACGCAACAGATAGCGTCACCTTGCTATATCGGTTATACTTGTAATCGACAAATGACGGAAAGGCTGCTCGCGTGCGTCGTTCTACAGGTCGGTTTTATGCATTTTGCGCCATTGTCTTTGGCCTTGGCCTGGCAGCTTCGGGCTACCTCAACTACTACCAATACCAACGCGGCCAAGACCACCAGCAGCTCGACCAAGACACCATTGCCCAGCTCAAGCGCGAAGCAGTTATAGTGCCTGTGGCCAGTCCAACGTCTTCGCCGGTTGCCGCCGTTTTGGGCGCTAAAGTCATCACCGTACCTGAGCTGGGCATTACGCTTACGACGCTTAACCCTTTGGGCGATTTCAGCTACCAATATCAGCAACTCGACGGCCTCGACGGCATCAATATCACCAGCACTTCACTCATAAATACCACGACGACATGTGGTCCCGGCGCGCTTGGCCGTCTGGTTCGCCAATCAGCCGATGCTAAGCCTGCTTTGTCGGCGACAACGCTCGTTAAGCTCATTGGTAGCGAAAATTACTATTATCAGCCTGCCAAATTTGCCTGCGCCAAGGATCCCGTTACCACCGCAGCACTTAAAGCTGACGCCGCCATTATGCCCGCAATCCTTACCACCTTGTCGGCGGGCTCCTAAAATCAAAATAACAGGTATACTAAGCCCATAAGGAAGATTCTGTGAAGCCAAGTCGCCCGGTGGCAAAAATTTGGATTGTCTGCACCATAGTATTGGCAGCGGCGTTTGTTGCCGCGGCCTACCTCAACTACGTTCAGTACCAGCGTGCCCAAGATGCCCAGCGACTGCTCAACGGCACTATCACCGATTTGCGCTATCAATTATCGATCGATGAAAAAGGCGCTTCACCCAGTCCATCTCCCAGCTCCTCACCGTCGCCGACGCCCGTTCCGGCCGCCAGCCCCGCCGCATCCACTCCGGCTCCAGCAGCCACCACTACGACAAATCAGGTGGCCAATCTTCATTCCCAACCAGATGTCCATTCGGCGATTCTTGCAAAACTAGCTGCGGGTACCGTGGTAACCCTTGGCAGTCCAGCAGCTAGTGGCTACCGTCAAGTAACGGTCAATGGAACGACGGGATTTGTTCTCCAAGCCTACCTTAGGTAGTCGCCCCAAATGATGCGATGCATAACCGGCATAATCTGTTAAAATCATAAGCAACATGAAAGAACGACATCTCATAACATATCAGTGGATTCTTATCGGAGTCCTGCTCGTCGGTTTCGTCGCCGTCAGCATCATTTCACTTAACCGCTCGCAAGCTATCGAGCAGGCCAAAGCCGGGCACAACGGCGATATCGCTAGTCTCCAGGAACAGCTGCGGCAAGCTAAAATTCCCCGGCCGACCACCGCTCCACTGCAAGAATCCGTCAGTAATTTAGCCTCGCCCAGCCCGTCGGTTACGCCTACGCCGGTAGCCAAAACCAAGTAGTTACGCCAGGAGGCCCGATGAAAAAGTCTCATAATACGTTGATCATTGTTTTGCTAGTCGTTCTCATCGTAGTTGCCGGAACTGCCATAGTTTTGCAATATAACCAAAACAAGTCGGTTGCTGCGGCTCGCGATGAGTTGCAAAGCGAAGTCTATACACTCCGAGGCGAGCTGCAGGCAGCGCTCGCGACACCAACGCCTACGCCAACTCCGGTAGCGACGCCAGCGCCCACCCCGAAGCCGACTGCCACTCTCAAAGCTACTGCCACTCCCAAAGTTACTCCCACACCATAAGGCCAATCGGAATATCGACCTCGTTGGGATCACTTCAACCGTATCCCAAGGGCAGATTGGCAGAAAAATGCCCAGGGGATTCTTGTTGCGACCGTCGGCGCGAACAGCATTTGCTACCAGCACGCCCAGGCGATCTCCTCTGGTAAAGTAGATGCTGAAGCTCTGCAGTCGAGTCAGTCCGACCAACTCTAAGCCGCTTTCGCGGGTATCAAATAACCACCACGCGTTTGTTCAGTCTAACCATTAGCGTTACAATGAGAACATAACAAAGCGCATATGGCTAAGCTGATCGAAAAATTAGTCCGCCTTCGTTCATCGGGTACACCCGCTGGGCCGCGTTACCTCGTCGCGCTCGATATTGGAACTGAATTTGTTAAGGCTCTTATTGGCCAAGTGGTATTAGATCCCGCTTCGGGTGTGCCGTCGCGCATTGATATTGTGGGTGTTGGCCGTCAGCGGCAGCGTCTCACCGATATGGCGGGCGGTGCAGTCACCGATATTACGGGTGTGGTTGAAAACTGTGATGCCGCTTTGGGTGTAGCCGAAAAAATGGCTGGCGTTTCCGCCAAAGGACTCGATACCGTCGTTGGTATTGCCGGTGAGCTGGTAAAGGGCGCTTCCACCACTATCCGCTATAAGCGTTCAACGGCCAGCGACCCCATTGATATGCCGGAATTACGCAAAATTCTGGATAGGGTTCAATTTCGCGCCTTTGAGCGTGCACGGGAGCAGCTTACCTGGGAAACGGGCCAAAAAGACCTCGAAGTAAAGCTGGTTAACACTGCCATTGTCGACGTCCAAATCGACGGCTATCGTGTCACCAACCCCATTGGCTTTCAGGGCAAAGACGTTTCCATTCAGCTCTTCAACGCCTTTGCTCCCATGGTGCACCTCGGCGCACTCCAGGCAGTTGCACAAGACCTCGATCTTAACCTATCAACCATCGCCGCCGAACCGTTCGCAGTGGCAAAATCGGTTGGAGCCCAAGATTCGGGCGAATTTTCGGCCATTTTTATAGACATTGGTGGCGGGACCACCGATATAGCACTCGTTAATAATGGCGGTGTCGAAGGTACCAAAATGTTTGCCATTGGCGGCCGTGCCTTCACCAAACGCATTGCTCAAGTTGCCAACGTGAGTTTTGAGAAAGCCGAGGAAATGAAAATAGCCTACTCGCAGGGAAAGCTTGGACCAAAGAGCAAAACGGCTGTCGAAGAAGCCGTTAACGCCGATATCAAAGTCTGGCTATCGGGCGTTGAGCTAAGTCTGGCTGAGTTTGACCGCGTCGACCATTTGCCCGCCAAAATCTTACTTTGTGGCGGCGGTACGGGCCTACCTCAAATTATGGAAGCACTCAAAGGTAAAGACTGGTTTAAGACGCTTCCCTTTGCACGTAAACCGACGGTAGCTCACATTTCGCCGGCCGAAGTTACGCGGGTTACCGATACCACGGGCAAACTCACGAGCTACGCCGATATTACCCCTATGGGACTAGCCAACCTTGGCCTCGACACCGCCGGCGGAGAAACCGTTACCGAAGGCCTCATTAAGCGCCTCGGCCGTGCCATTGCCAACTAACGGCCACCATGCCAAGTACTCCCAACGGTTTTGCCAAGCCAGCAACCAAGTCGAACAAAAGACTATACACAATAATTGCCGCAAGTAGCCTTATTCTGGCGCTTACCTGGCTGATGGTGCAAGATCCACTCACCCGAGCCGGCGAACGATGGTTTTATTCGTTTTTCCCAGATCTAAATAAGATGTATCAGGCCGAAACCGACGCTTTCCAGGCAAGTTTATTACCATTAGCCGGTACGATGCCTCTGCAGCCGGCCCGACTAATACGAGCTCCCAGCGGCCAACCTACATTGTTGCCATTCGCCAAACCAATGACGTCAACGCTTCTGACAGGGCCAAACTCCAAGCTGTAGCTTGTACGTCATTGGGCACGTCCGCCCCAGGCACGCATGTTACCGTTAGCATTGTAAAGTTAACGCGTTTCGGCCCGTTTAGTTTCTCAAGCACTTCAAAATTTCCCGGCATCTGCCCTTAGTTAGACGTCTATAAAATTGGCCGACGAGTGGCGCTCTAATGGCTTAGCTGTGACCTAAACGTTCATGAAGTTATACTGTCAACTAAGAAAGGCATTTATCATGCAGCACGAAGAATCGGTTGAAGCCTTACGGCAAGAAGTGACCAGAAATCATCGAACCCTCACCGGCATTGCCGGGGTCGCGCTGATTATGCTTGTAGGGGGTGCCATCTTTTACCACCTGGTTGAGCACTTTGACTGGCTCGACGCGTTTTACTACTGCACCATAACGCTTACAACGGTTGGCTACGGCGACTTTGTTCCCAAAACTGATCTCGGCAAACTCTTCACCATTTTCTATGTGATTATTGGCATTGGTATTTTGGCGACCCTTGCCAATACAATCATCAAGAATGCGATGACGCGCCGTCAACTCAAGCGAGCCATAAATTTGGCCGCCCATAAAGCCGAAGACGCAGTTTAGCTTGCAGCTTCCGGTTCGAGGTCCAAGTTTATCTCGCCTTCGGCCCGAACGTAGCGGGAGGTAGGAAGCTTAGACCCAAAACCGTCATAAGCTTCTGTGATCATCAGTAATAATTTGTGCGTCATATTAGCAAGCAGGGGAGGCCAAACCAAACTACTTGTGGTAATCTTAGACCATGAAGGATCAGGCTTTATACCTCGAAGCTGACGAAGATATTACTTCAGCCATAGATAAGCTAGCGAAAGCTGGCGGCAGCGCTGTACAAATTGTCGTACCAAAGCGGTCCACACTGCTGCAAAGTATTATCAATCTCAAGCTGCTCAAAAAAGCTGCTGCCGACAACGGCAAAGAGCTCGTGCTGGTAACCAGTGACAAAGTGGCGACCGATCTGGCAGCCCGACTAGGTTTGGCTGTAGCCCCATCACTAGGCGCCAAAGCTTCTGTTGGTGAAGCCGCGCCGGCACCCACCGCGGCAAGCGAAGACATTATTGAGGCTGATGACCCAGAACCCGAAGCGCCTGTCATAGCGGCTGCCGCTGCTGCTGGCGCGGTCGGAGCTGCCGCTTCAACCAAAGCCTTTTTTAAGCGTAAGCCCGTTACCGATAAGCCAACGCCCCCACCAGTCGAGCCTTCGGTGGCAGAACCTGTGGCAGTCTCTGAGACGGATGCCACTGAGAATAAAACGGCCGACGAGACGGCTGCCCCCACTTCTGCCGGCAAGTCGATGGTGCCAAACTTCGGCAAACTGCAACGACGGATTGCGTGGCTGGCATTGGCCGTAGCCATTGTTGCTTCATATTTCATATATATAGATATTGCTAGCCATGCCACCGTGGCGCTGTACGCTGCGGGCACCAAGGTGGCGGTGGATACGAGCTTCGTGGTAGATCCGAACTTCACCACCTCAAGTGTTTCAACGGGCGTCCTGGCCGGTCAAACAGTAACATACAGCAAAGATTTATCGGGTTCGGCCACAGCTACGGGTCAGCAAGACGCCGGTACCAAAGCAACCGGACAGATGACCATCTATAATAATTTCGACACCTCAGCACATGCTCTGGATGCCGGCACCCGATTGGCGGCGCCCGACGGCAAAGTCTTTACTACCAACACTGCCGTCAGCGTTCCGGGCGAGACTTTGTCGGGTTCGCCGGCGTCAATTCATCCCGGTCAGGTGACGGTTGGTGTAACCGCCTCAGCGAACGGCGACAGTTACAACGAGGCGCCCACTACACCCCCCGCTAAGTACACGATTGTTGCATACCCCGCTGCTCTCCAAAGCTTTATCTACGGTGAAGGGGCTCAAATGTCAGGTGGCGTATCCAAAATTGTTACCGTGGTTGCCCAAGATGACATCAACAAATCCGAAACCGATATGCTAGCTGCCGACAAAGACGTGTCGCAGAAAACGCTGGATAGTCACGTGCCTAGCGGCTATGTCGCTATGAGCGGTTCCACTGGCGTAGTGGCAAGCAATATCACGTCGTCACCAGCTGTTGGGCAGCCAGCCACCACCGCCACCGTCACATTGCACGTGGTATATACCGAACTGGCAGTGAAGCAGCCGGATTATGTAGCGTTTGTTCGCGCCCACGAACAAGCACAAATTGGCAGCACGAACCAAATTTACGATGACGGCGTGAGTTCTGCTCAAATTGCCTCGACCGGCAAAAATGCTGCTGGGCAGGCTCAATTTAGCGTTTCAACTCAGGCCTACAGCGGGGCCCGCATCGATACTGTAGCGCTCACTAGCAAGCTAGCGGGGCAACGATACGGCAGCGCTGTTGATATTGCCTCAAAGGAGCCTGGGGTACAGCGCGTCACCATCAATCTAACACCAGGCTGGCTCACCTCACTGCCACATCGGACGAGCAAAATTAAGATTACCATTTCGGTTGCGAGCGATAACTAATGGCCGCCGCACGCTACCTTGGTATCGATATGGGTTCACGGCGGGTTGGCTTAGCCACGGGCGACTCTGACACAAAGCTGGCGCAGGCACTCAAAACTGTGGTGCCCGCCGACCTGGCCGCAGCTGTCGCCGCCGCCGCACCGTTAGACGGGCTCGTAATAGGTCTGCCACGTGGCCTCGACGGTCAAACAACGGCCCAAACGCTAGCGGTACAACGCTGGGCCGACGATCTGTTGGGCGACCGTACCGAGCCAATCTATTGGCAAGACGAAGCTGGCACCTCAGGTGTTGCTGAAGACAACTTGCGCGCTTCTGGCAAAGCCTATAAAAAAGAAGATATCGATGCTCACGCCGCCGCCATTATTTTGCAGGATTACCTCAACGCTTTATGACGAGTTCCAACCCTTACTCTCGAGCAACCAATCGTAAGCGCCCTCTGTGGTGGCTCGTTGCCCCTGTCATGGCCGTGCTAATTATTGGCGGCTACGGTTGGTACCAGCTGCAGCTGCGTGCGGTTGGGCCAGGTAAACCCACCATTTTTATAGTAAAGCCAGGGCAAAGCGCGCCAGCCGTAGCTAGCGATTTAGCTACCGCCAAGCTGATAAGAAGCCGTAACGCTTTTATTACCTACCTTAATTTCCACCATCTGCGCGGGGAAATTAAGGCTGGATCCTACGCTTTGTCGCCCAGCGACAGCAGTCCGCACATTGCTAACGTTATTACCGTTTCCTCGTCTCTCGGACAAGTAGTGATCCCTGAAGGATACACTATCCGCCAAATTGAAACCGCAGTTGCCTCACACGGGATTTCGACAGCCAGTTTTGAAGCCGCCCTTGCCGAACCGCATACCCAAGCGGGCTTGAGTAGTAAGCCGACCAACGCCAGCCTCGAAGGCTATTTATTCCCGGATTCGTACGAAGTTGTCCCTGGTGTCACCACGGCTAGCCAGCTCGTGAATACCATGCTCGACACTTTTACGGCCAAAGTCAGAACCACCTATGACGCCGATTTTGCTGCCGAAGGCCTCACACGTCACCAAGGATTAACGCTGGCTTCGATTGTCGAAAAAGAGGTGAGTCGCCCGGAAGATCGGCCCATCGTAGCGCAAGTATTCTTAAAACGCCTTAAGCTTGGCATGCCTTTAGGCTCCGACGTGACGGTTGATTACGGCGCCGCGCAACTTGGGACAACCTTTAGTACTACCCTGAATTCGCCTTACAATACCTATTTGCATACGGGACTACCGATTGGTCCCATTTGTAACCCGGGCTTATCAGCTCTGGATGCCGTGGCACATCCTGCCGCCACCGACTATTTATACTTTGTTGCAGGTTCGGACGGTGTGACACATTTTGCCGCTACCTACGCCGAACACCAGGCCAACGTCGCCAAATATTTAAAGTAAGCGAGCGGTCTGCAAATATTTAGTCATAATTACATACTCTCACCGCTTGACAGACCAATATTTAGATCTATTACTGAAAGAAGTTAGATTTACAACATTTTCCCAACGATTTTTTACTCTTAGCAAAGCCATTTTCTCAATTTGACACCTTTGACAGTCGTTGTTAGACTACGTTAGTAAATCGATAAGCTTAAGTGGTATAGGTGATTAAGTCCCTTCCGTAGCATTGATTTACTATCTTGAAAGGTCGACACGAAGACTTAAACGTAAGGTCGAACTTCTTCTGTCCCGCCTCAGGCGGGAGAAAGTCCTAGTAAAGATAGTTTCTCGTTTGTTCTTATGAACATTCGAGGTGGAGACAAGTTATTAGTAGAAGTGCCATGAGTGGCTCCCTCGAACAATTCCCAAGTGGCCAACTGGCCGACGGAATCGGAACCGCCACTGAGACATTCTCTAACATCAAAACGTCCGCCGCTGTCCGTCGCGCACAAACTGCCCCCGCCCATCTTAGTCAATCAGTTGCCGCGTCTTCAGTTAAAGCCGCTTCTGTTGTTCGCGCTGTATATCGTCCGCGATTTGTTGCCCACGCCGGTTTGCTGGTGTTGGCAGGAGTAGTGGTGCTCAGCAATAGCCCGGTCCGTACCCACGCGTTATCGCTGCGCCTTACTTCGGCTCAGGCCGGAATTGGCTCGACGCTTGATGAAGTAGGCCAAGCCGCCGTGGCCGCCGACATCGCTTCATCGGCCAACATGATGGTTACTACCGAAGCAACCAAAACGGCTACCGCCAAAACAGCGCAGGTATCTTTACTGACCTCAGACGATCTGTCATTGGCTAAGCGACAGGTAGTACAAACCGCGGGTAACGCTACCCGAGATATCACGAGCTATACCGTTGCCAATGGCGACACGCTGTCCGGGATTGCTGCCAAGTTTAATATCACTTCGGCCACTTTGGTCGCGGCCAACAATCTTGCCAGCGCCGACGCTATTAAGCCCGGACAGTCACTCACCATTTTGCCAGTTAGCGGGCTTCTGTATACGGTGCAGTCTGGGGATACAGCCGACACCCTGGCCTCTAAGTACAGCGCCAATGCCGCCCAAATTACGAGCTACAATAATGCTGAAGTTAAGGGCCTTACGCCTGGTACCAAAATCATCATTCCTGACGGAGTAATGCCTCAAGCTCCAGCTGCAGCTGTTGCTGCCGCACCAGCTGCAGCTGTCTCGAGCCGCAGCACCATCAGCCCGTCATCAGCACCCAAGCTCACCGCCTTCTATGGCGCCGCCAATGGCTACTCGTTTGGCTACTGCACCTGGTATGTCGCTAACCGCCGCTCTGTCCCGTCGAACTGGGGTAACGCTAACGCCTGGTATTACAACGCGCAGGCCTCAGGTTTCTCAGTGGGATCAACGCCCGTACCTGGCGCCATTGCTTGGAGCGGCGCCGGCTACTACGGCCACGTAGCCTATGTTGAGAGCGTCTCGGGTGGCAACGTCACGATTTCCGAAATGAACTTTAACGGAAACTGGGACAAAGTTACCTATCGCACGGTCTCGGCGTCATCCTTCCGCTACATTTACTAGATTAACCAATAGCCCACAACTGGCGTCGAGCTGCCATTGAATATCCGGACTGCCGTTGGAGCAGTCCGGATATTTTGTTGAGCGGGCTAAAACGGGGACAGTCCGAGGAAGGTGGCACCACCTAGGATCGCCACAACAAGAATGACGATCAGGGCAATCTCCGCCAGCAGATTGTTACGCGTGTGGTGCAAATACGGGTCATCGGTCTCGCTGGGCCGTGGTGGCTGCCGAAACCGTTTCGACGCCGCAGCCTCGCGAGCGAGAGCCGCTATGATTTGCTCGGGGCTATCGGGGCTATCGGGGCTATCGGGGTTGGATTGGTACGGATAGACCATGGTTGTTCCGTTTCGGACGAGGGCGGAAAATGGGCACGAGTTAAGATCGTACCGACTGATGATACCAAATTGCACAGGCTTGCCAGCTCCGAAATGTCCATCTTCAAACTTCGACATATAGTATGACAAAGGTCAATGTTTATGGTAAACTGAACTCATTATGTTTGCAGATACGGCGACTATAGAAATTAAGGCAGGCAAGGGCGGCGATGGCCGCCTCTCGTTTCGTCACGAAAAATACCGGGCGATGGGCGGTCCGGATGGCGGCAATGGCGGCAAGGGTGGCGACGTTATTTTTCGGGTCGATCACAATAGCTCAACCTTGTCCTCGTATCGCACCGTTCGAATAATTGAGGCCGATGGTGGCGAAGCGGGTGGCGAAAACCAACGCGCCGGCAAGCAGGGCGCCGACATCATCGTGCCGATGCCCCAAGGTACTCAGGTCTATTTAGGCGAAGAACTCATTGCTGACTTGTCTACGCCCGAAGGCCAGCTAGTTATGGCCAAAGGCGGTCGCGGCGGCTACGGCAACGCGCACTTCCAAAGCAGCAAGCGCCAAGCCCCGCGTATTAGCGAGCAAGGTGAAAGCGGTGAACACTTTAGCTTCCGACTTGAACTTAAATTGGTGGCCGACGTTGGCCTCATTGGCCTGCCCAATTCCGGGAAATCAACTCTCCTCTCAGTTATCTCGAATGCCCGGCCCGAAATTGCCGACTATGCCTTTACCACGCTTATTCCCAACCTGGGAGTAGTTGATCACCGCGCCGGCGCTTTTTTGGCGGCCGATATTCCCGGCCTCATCGAAGGCGCAAGTGAAGGCAAAGGTCTGGGCGATGAATTTTTGCGGCATGTCGAACGTACGGCGGTGCTCATCCACCTTATCGATGCCGGCTCCGACGATGTCGCGCGCGACTACAAAATTATTATGGCTGAACTTGCCGGCTACAAGGTCGACTTGTCCGATCGTCCGCAAATTGTCGCCTTGAGTAAAATTGATACCGTACCCGACGAGTGGTTAGCCGACGCCAAAGCCAAGCTTGAGGCTGCCTGCGGTCAAAGCGTCTTTGCCATGTCGGCGCAAGCCCATCTGGGCCTCAATGAGCTCCTCGACGCCGCCTCGCTGGCTGTAGCGACTGCCAGGGCCAATGTGGTTGAACCGGAAGACGAACTGCCCGTCATTGGCCTCGACAGTCTCACTGACACCTGGAGTGTTACCGCCGAAGGCGAGGGAATCTTCCGTGTTACCGGCTCCACCATCGAAGGTTTTGCCAAGCGTACCAACTTTGACCAAGACGAAGGTGTCGGGCGTCTGCGGGATATTCTCAAGCGCCAAGGAATTGCCCGTGAATTGCGCCGGCAAGGCGCGCTTGACGGCGATATCATCCGCATTGGCGAAACCGAGCTCGCGTGGCTCGGCTAGTTCGGTTGACGGCCGCCCACTAATTGGCGAAAATGAGTCAGTCCCATTACGGGGTTGTAGCTCATCTGGTAGAGCGCTGCATTCGCATTGCAGAGGTAAGGAGTTCGATCCTCCTCAACTCCACCAAAAGTCCTAATTGTCCGAAATATCCCTTTATCAAGCCACAATTAGGAGTTCGATTAAGATTACTAAGGTTACCTGGTGATCTTTTTCGTATGATTTTGAGGCTAGTTCGATTAGTGGCTCGTAAGGTGACCATGTGCCGGCGTACGCTGAGTTTTTGAGAATATTTATTCTAAGCCAAGAGACGTGAATTTGTTATACTCGGTCCATGGCTACATTTATTTTTGTTGCAGGTGCGCCAGGCGTCGGAAAATCTGTCGTTTCGGCAGCTTTGCGGCAGCGACTCGACAGTCCGTTATTCGAATTTGGCTGGATACCAGAGTTTCGCAATACGGGCCACACGCAAACGACGTATGAAGAAGATGAGGCATTGGCGTTTGAGAATCTGGTACTTGTCGCCAAAAACTATGCCGCTCACAAGTATCAAAATGTCATAATTACTGATCTCGAGAACCATCGCATTGAGCAGCTCGACGAGGAATTCTCAGACTACAGCTATCACATTTTCACACTTCGACAAGTAGATGAAGACCTTCTGAAGAAGCAGATTCTCGATCAATCACGTTCCAGCGGGTATCGGGATTGGGAGCAGGCTCTCCGAATTAACAAAGACCTACTTGAGCGCGATCCACTCAAAAATGAATCATTTATTGATGTAGGTCAAAGAAGTATTGAGGATGTGGTGGACGAGATAGAAGCCGCAATAAAGTAAGCTCGCGCCCTATCGCGTTAAGAACAACTGAAGGTTCATTTAGCGTTCATTCGGCGATCGCATCTCAACCCCAGCCGTCTTCAGCATTCGCCACACCGTCGACCCGTCCACCCCAAACTTGTCGCCGAGCGGCGCAAGTGACCAGCCATACCAAACGGCTCGGCAGCAGAGCAAATAGTGGGAATTGCTGCCAAGTGGTACTATTTATACACTTATGGCCAGACGATTACACGAACTACTTTTAGGCATAGTTCTGGCCGCTGCCTGTATGATGTCGCAGCCTGTAATTGCAAGCTCGTTCGCTAGTGGACCTACCGGACCTTCCGTCAACGGCATATTTACCGGGAAGTTCATCGTAAACTTCAATTTTGCCTATACCGGCTCGGGACAGTACCTCTCGGCAGGTAATAACTATTATGGCGGCCAGGAGGAATATAGCTGTAATCTCAGTCCTGGCCAGTGTAGTATTTTTGGCTACCAAGGCACGCATCATTACAAGGTCTGGCAGAATGCCTCAGGAGATCTTTACTATGATCTCGACGATAAGTGTGGCAATAACTGTGGGCAGATTGCAGGATCGGCGAGTGATGCCCCCGGGGTGGCGCAGGTTCTTTTCGATCAAGTAATAGTGATAGACGAAACGCCTCCCGTTGTATCGATTACGTCGCCTACAAATAATGCAAATACGTCCGCACCTGCAATTAGCGTTACTGGAATAGTATCGGATGGGAATGAGTCAGGCGTCGCAAGTGTAAAAGTAAATGGCGTAAATGCAACAATCTCTGGTTCAGGCTTTAGCGCCACAGTTCCACTGACGACGGGCCTAAACACGGTCACCGTGTTGGCATCGGACAAAGCAGGGCACCAATCATCAACACAAATTACAGTTTTGCGGCAGGCAGGCTCATCGGTTTCGGGAGGAAGCACCAGTGGAACGAACAAACTAACCGAAACACAGTCTCCGATAAAACAAGTCCCGGTGGCGCAAGGCGACGTCAGCGCTGCTAATTCTGCCACGCCTCAAGCGGTGGTGGTATCGAAATCGAAGAAAAATATCTTGGTACAGGCAGCAACTTACGGAGGCCTAGCATTAGCCGGGTCATTGCTACTAACATTTTTGATCTTAGTCATTCTCTTTGTACTAAACAGATTCTCTATCATAAAAGTGGAGTTCCCGAATAACGTCAGTCCAAATAATCGGGAAAAACAATTACCACCCCGATCGAAGTAGGTGCCAAGCTAAGGTTGGCAACATGCAGTAAATTGCGTCAACCGTCGCGGTGCCGTTCGTTCGGCGATCGCATCTCAACCCCAGCCGCCTTCAGCGCCCGCCCCACCGTCGTCCCGTCCACGCTAAACTTCTTGCCGAGCCGCACCAGCGACCAGCCGTCGCGGTAGAGCTGCGCGGCCGCCTCGACGTCATCTGGCCTGAGGCCGGGCTGGCGAATCTCCACGTTGTAGCGGGTGAGCACAGCCGTGACGGTGTGCCGGTGGACGCCAAACCGGTGAGCCAGTTCCTTGACGCTCATCCCCTGGAGGTAGGCCGTGATGAGTTGCGACGACTGGCTATCATCGAGACGGCGCTGATGGTGCCTTACACGCCCGGGAACCTCCACCCGCTGCTCGGCCAGCGCGATCAAACGTACGCTGACAAGCGGTTTTGACCGAAAACGGGGGTTGCAGTAGTGGCTCATAACCTCCACCAAAATGAAAACCGGACTTATGTCCGGTTTTCATTTTGGTGTGCAATAAAGAATGGATCGAGGTGGTTAGTTCAGTGACTGCAGGTCACGCACATTCGTCAATTCTTGTACGTGAGGTTTGACTACCGATCAAACCGTTTCCGCCACTGTGCTACAGTATTCATTGATACGGATACTTATAGATGAAAAGTTCGCTGGCTGCAAAGCTAGCGAACATTCATCGAGCGTGGCGTTACATTTGATGCATCGGACACTTGTGGTCATCGCACAGTGGTGCGCCGCAGACGAAACTACCGGCATTGTTACATCCCCGTGGGGCCTGATGGTCGCCACTTACGATGCAGTATTGGCTTTGATGCTCGGCACAAACGATCGTGCCATTTGCAGTAGGCTTGTGGCACGCCCCTGACCATGCGGGTTGGTAAACGCACTGATGATTGGTGATTTCTGCCGCCCGCGTTCCCGTTGCGATCTTTTGTGCCGCGCGGTGACAAGCTTCAAGCACTCTGGCTCCATACAATAATGGAGATTTCGGTCAGCACTCTCGTAAAGGTTTCTTCCGCCGAACGACTGCCAACCGCAGTGGGCACAGATCTCAGCATCGGGCGGAAAACCCGGCTCACTGCTTGATACGATCGTCGTACCGCGCCGGATTTTTAGATCGGGCAAGTCTTGCTGTGGCTGTAACCAGCCTCTCGGATTTGAACAGCCGTAGACTTCTCGGTAGCGGGCCAACTCGGTGGTCAAAATCAGACGCAATGTTGGCTCAGTAATGGACTCTAAAGCTAGTACATCACCGAAATGAGCGTGGAAATACTGGTGCGCACGTGGCGCACCACAAACAATACTTAGCTGATAACTCGGCATGGTGCGCCGTTCGTAGTCGGGGCATACCATGCATACTATACAATACTAAGACCAAAGTTACAAGTTTTGTGACGCAGCGAGATCATAATTCGCATCTCGAGCGATGCTGGCCCGTAGTACCTTAATTGAACGAAGGCATTCTCCTCATCTCAACCCTCAATAAAGATCAAATGGTGGTGCAGTTCTGCTTTTTTCAGGCCAAAGAATAAGCCTAAGCAGGAGAGCCTATCATCATTCTTCTTATGTCATTGCAACTTTTTCGTCTCGTGGGGTAAGGTGGTGGGGCATAAATGCCTGTACTAATATCAAGCACGCTAGTTATTGAAAATCTTACCAATTACCCTATCATGAGCAGCCTCAAGAAAATATATAAGGCCTCATTCGTTGCTGAGTTTTCCATTTCGGCGAGCCTCACGATTATTGGAATTGCGTTCTATTTCACCGGTTTTACTGAGAACAGCCGTAATTGCTGGTTAACAGCGATGCTGAGTTTGATGCTAGCAACCATTAATTACGCTACTGAAAATAGAGTCAGAGATTAGGGCTACAAAAACGACGCGAGTAAAGCGATCGCAAACACTCCCATAACGATAAATGCTGCCCAAAGACCGATTCGGGACCACATGCCACTCTTATACTCACCCATGATGTCCGGTCGACTTGAAATACGCGCTATGAGATAAATAAGTGGCACGGCAGCAATGCCATTGAAGACGGCTGTTAGAACGAGAGCTTTCATTGGGTCTAAGCCTACAAAATTGAATAACAGGCCAACCAGCGTACCTAAAATTATGATGATATAGAATTCGCGAGCTTGTTTGAACTTGCGAAAGAGGCCCTCCTTCCAGTTAAATGTCTCTGACACGGCGTAGGAAGAGGATCCAGCAAGTACCGGAATACTCTGTAAGCCAATCCCAATGATACCGACGCTGAAAATCAATTTGGCCCAAAGGCCTGCGTTCGGAAAGGTATGAACCAACGGCTCAAGCGCCCGTGCGGCATCGGCGGCCGTGGTGATATTGGTTATACCCGACTGGTTAAGAACCACGGCTCCGACAATCATAATGAACCACGCTGCTACATTCGAAAACAACATACCGAGAGCAGTATCAATTCTAAGCCGCTTCAAATAGGGGTGAGACATACGCGGGATCCCGCCCTTTTGGTTGACACGGTGCTCCGCGATTTCATCTTCCACCACATTGCTCGTTTGCCAGAAAAACAAATATGGCGAGATTGTTGTCCCAAAGATAGCTACAATGATGAACAAA
The DNA here is from genome assembly GCA_019352195.1 of Candidatus Saccharimonadota bacterium. Classification (GTDB taxonomy): domain Bacteria; phylum Patescibacteriota; class Saccharimonadia; order UBA4664; family UBA4664; genus JACAFG01. The sequence goes on from JACAFG010000001.1 coordinate 156,767, forward strand.
AATTCTTTATTGAATTCAAGATGAGGAACAAACGTAGCACGTATCGCCTCTCCCCACGGAACATTAATCAAGAATGCAGTGATCGGATATGAAAGCAGGGCGATGGCCAGCCATTTCAAAATTCGTACGTAAGTTTTGTAAGGTACAAATATTTCTAGGATCAAAATAAAGAGAGCAAAGGCTACAGCCAATAATCCAAAGGGAACCGCTGGCAATAACAGCTGAGTACTTGCAGCCATTGCGCCAATGTCAGAGCCAATATTAAAAGTATTAGCTGCTACCACTAATAATACGACGGGTAAAAGAACTTTTTTGGGGTAGTGTTCACGCACTGCCTCAGCAAGACCTTTACCAGTGACGGCACCAACTCGCGCGCATGCCTCCTGGACTGCGGTCATGAGTGGAAAAGTAAGAAGCATGGTCCATAGCAAGCCAAAACCGAATTGTGCTCCAGCTTGCGAGTAGGTTGCGATCCCCGACGGATCGTCGTCGGCAGCACCGGTAACAATTCCAGGGCCTAGTATTCTGAGGAACCTGCTGAAGCCTTTCTTTTCCGCCTTACGTTTTAAGATGGCTGGATTTTGTGCTTCAGCGATCGCTTCGTCTGGTAATTCAATCATGATCGAAGCATAAGTATAATGAATCGTTTTGTCGAGAAGTCGGAATAAAATCTCACCACATGTGCCTTCATTCTGATGTAATCCAACTGTGCCCTCGCGCGCTCCAAACCGATAGCAAAAACGTTCTAGACAGTACTTATTCCAAAGAAATACTGATGTCTATGAATAGTCACACACGTCGCTCACGCAGTATTTTCCTCTTAACTAAGCTCATGTAGGTTTTCAAAACTACTGGCCGAGTCCTTTTACCTTGCTATACTTTTCGCATGCGTAACCGTGCCTCCGCCATAGTGATAAAAGACGGCTGTATTGCTCTCGTCCACCGTCTCATAGCCGGCGAAGATTATTACGTGTTTCCGGGAGGCGGTATCGATGAGGGCGAAACTCCCGATCAGGCCGCCGTGCGCGAGCTCATGGAAGAAACCAGCCTTACGGGCGAGATCATCAAATTAGTCGCTCACACTACGCTCAAAGGCATTGTAGACAACAGCTATTTCTTGTGTCGCTACGTAAGCGGGGAACCAGAGTTAGGCAACTTCAATGAGCGGGCCAAAATGGACGCTGGTGCCGACGATCGTTATGAACCCATGTGGGTGAGCATGTCAGCACTACCGGCCAATTTGTATCCCGAATCCATTCGTGCGTGGCTGCTTGAGGCCATAAAATCAGATTTTGATGGGCCGGCCTTCGTCACGATTAAGAATCCTGCTTAGCTCTCCCAGGCCAATTCGGTATATAATTCTCAAAGAATCAATCACAAAGAGGTGGCCCAATGTTGTTTTTCGGACTGTTTATTCTGATCGTACTGCCGATCTTTTTGTGGTTTTGTATTAGTTTGCTGAAGAAAAATCCGGACCTGAATGGCAATCCGGCTACCAAGTTTATTATTGCCATCTTTTACCTCTTTGGTGGCATGGCGGTGCTTACGGACCTCATCATCATTGCTCACTTGCTCAAGCTTATTTAGCGGCTACGCTTAGGAATAAGTCCTGCTAGAGCTAAAATAAGCGCAACTACACTCAGCGCCAAAGCGGCGTCAGTTTTGGTACTAGTGGCCGCCGTGGAAGCGCCAGTGGTCAAATCGTCCACCACGCTGGTTGTGGAGTAGGGCGTAAAGCTGTCATTACCGGATCCGTTGGGGATTTGATCCCACGCCGTCACGCTGCCATCAGCATACATTTGGTACGCCTTCCAGTTGAGGGTTGTTGGCGTTGCCGGCACCTGTGCCCCAAAGCTAAAGTCGTCACGTTGGCCCACAGGTATACTGCCTCCCATCCAATCGATTTCGGTGATTGTATTGCCCGAGCTTTGGGTGATAATAGTCCAGCCCGGTTTTACCGTAGGGCTTACTTCTTTTAAGCCGCCGGGGACAACTAGGCGAAGCCCAGTGACTGCAACTTGTTTTTCGTTTGGCACGCTGGTCGAAAATACTAGTTCGCTAGCCACGTCCGCTTGGGCCGGGGTTACTACGACGTGCGCCGAGGCAGTTGCGGGCAATAAGGCAACCATTACTAAGAGTGAAGCGATCAACATTCGTCGATACATATGAGTCCTTTGGGTTCGTAAAAGTTGTATGCAAACTATGTAACTACTCCTAAGAATATCAGGGCGCGACATAGTTCACACATAAATCACAATTTCCTTTGACAAGCCCGCGACATACGTCCATAGTAATGGCAAAGCATAACAGGTTTCAAAAACTGCTTATGAAGCAGATCTTTCTTTCACTTGGTCTCTGCTCACTCCTAAGTTTAGTGGGTATCGCTGGCGTTTCGGCGCTTAGTGTGGGCACTGCTGCGGCTGCTACCAACCCCAATTGTACTTCCAACGGTCCCGATCCAAGCCTAGGTACCGACTTTGTTACCTATAGCATTCCTACCGCCGGCACGTATACCATTTGGACGCGCATGATGGCCGATGTGCCCACCGATAACTCGTACTATTTGCAAATAGATTGTGGCGCACCTATTAGCGTGGGTGGTACCAACCTCACCGCAGGTGCTTGGTCTTGGGTTGATTACAAGGATGGCAACACCTCAACCAAGATTACGGCCACGCTCAGCGCTGGCAGCCACACCTTTAATCTCACTGGCGAAGCTCCCAACGTTATTGTCGACCGGGTGATATTTGCGACCGATCCCACCTGTGTGCCGACGAGCACCGGTGACAACTGTGCTATAGCTGCCACGGCGACACCCACTGTTACACCCACGCCCGCCCCCACAGCTACGGCCACCCCAACGCCAACCGCTTCGGCTACACCGACACCATCGGGAGTTACCGGTGACGTTAACGGCGACAGCCGTGTCAACGTAGTCGACCTTTCGCTCCTGCTCGGTAAGTGGAATACCAACTACGCATCAACCGACCTCAACCGCGATGGCACGGTCAACGTTATCGACCTATCGATTCTTCTCGGACACTGGACTGGTTGAGCAGGCTGTTGTTAGGTCCTCCCGCCACGTACAAATCGATCATTCCTCGCCACAATCGACGATCCAAATTTGTCAGCGCAGTAAATGATTCGCAAATGAGATGGCTTTGCTGTAGCATAAGCGATAACAATAGGAATCAACATGGCAAAAAAGTCTGACAATTTCCTGGCTGATATCACCAAACCAAAGATAAAACACCTGAGCTACTTAGACGGACTTCGTTTTGGCTTAGGCTTTGGTGTAGGCATCCTTATCCTTTTTAGCTTGCTTGGTGCTGTGGCATGGGGCGTAATTTACTTCCTCCACATTCACTAGGCTTGCCCTAAAGCGCTATTTTTGGTAATCTTTTCGGGTACTTTAGCCGCTATAGGCGCCTCATAAACAAATAATCCCACAGCTGTGGGGCATTAGCTCATCTGGTAGAGCGCTTGCATGGCATGCAAGAGGTGGTCGGTTCGATCCCGACATGCTCCACCATATAGTCATTTTTACTGCGTTTTAGCGCAATATAGCATTACATCAAGAGCTGAGAGGCTATGTTTGATTTGATTCAGCACGCAGCTAAGTAGCGCTAACAATAAAATATAAACAGACAACCACTGGCACCAAAGCGTTCAGAAGTGCCATCAATCCACAAAGCGCCATCACTAGCTTCCTCTGGAGGTCTTTCTGTCTTGGTAGGTTCTATAAAGGGCGTAGATATTGACCAAGATCGTAGCTCCGAATACTGATAACATATCAGTACAGGGTCGTAGTCTGATATCATAAGCTCATGGATCACAAAGACCAGCAAAGCCCGCAACCATCCGAACGTGAGGGCTCAGAGCGTAGTAATACCGAAATTGATACCACAAAAGACCTGGAACGAATGGCTTTGGCCTCTGATTGGGCTCGAGCCGCGCACGACGTAGCCGAAACTACGCAAAACCCCGTCGCACTGCGCCTCGTTAAGAACTTCCTTACGGATAGTGCCTTGGGGCATGAGACTCCGAATGGCGTGAGAAAGGTGGCGTCCTCAAGTGATAACCCCCCGAGAGTGGTGTTGGTCCCCGTTCTGCCGGTTGATTGTGATGTAAACGACCGGACTCGCGCTTAGTTGGCGCATAATGGAGGTCAAGCAGCCGCCTATTATGAAGGATCGCCGGGTTTCGTCTCGCTAAATGGGCGAGACGCAGTTGATCCTACCTGGAAAGGTATTTTGCTTTTGCACGAATTGGCACACGCAGAAGCGCATGATATGCAGCAGCGCAGGGGTGAAGATTATAAAGAATCAGGCTGGTGGGACGAAGAGGTTGAAGTTTTTGCCTTTGAGCATGAGCTTATGGCAAAATTAGGTGGCGAATCATATGAAGTGTATGTAAACGAGCAGCTCGAACAGTTTCTAGCAAAATACAATGATAGCGGGGTAGCTACAACAGGAGCTACGATTCCTCAGCTAACCGACGACGATCGCATCGAAGATGTTTTCGGCCCTAGCCTATCCGAGTGGGAGAGGAAGATCCGTAAAACAGCGGTTTGGTTTGATGTAGTTTATCGCATGTTTGACCGCAAATATGGCGAGCACTCCCAACGGGACAAAAGAGGCTTCACAAAGCTTGTGTATGATCTCAACCGTAAAGACCGAGAGATCGAAAATTAATGTTTCGATTTGTATCAAATATTTGAAGAACCCTTAGTTGGAAACTTGAACCTTAGCTCACAACTTAAAGGGCATAGCTAACCCCACCCCCTGGCTCCGAGCGTAACCCAGTGCTAACAGACACGACAATGCTCCACCAAAGCAAAAACCCGGCCTTGTGCCGGGTTTTTGCTTTGATAGTACGATCGGGATCGAATGTCGCGGGTTCGGTGACCGAGCGCCGTCTCGACGTGACAGTCTTCGAGACGAGGCACGAGAGAGGTGGGGAGGCCGCCTGTGGCAGGCGAGACACATCCCGTTATGCTCCGCCGACGTGCTCATACTTAAAGCCCCGAAAGGGTCTTTTCGATATAACAGCAAGGCTGGTACGCCTGCTAAGCTGCCTTTTCAACTAAGTCTATCCGTTTTTCTACGATATTGTATTCGGGAGTATGCTCAATGGTGGCCTCTATATCTGGCTGCTCGTGATCGGGAAAAACGACGAACCTTGCAATGTCCTTCGTAATTCTTTGGTACTCATCGATACGAAGTGGTATCACTCTGCCACAGTTAAGATCGGAGCATTCGCATCTAAAGTTTAGGGTTATGCTCTTGCCCGTGTCGCCCGGTGCTATTTCTTTCACTTTGTCAGCGAGTGAATCATTTCGACTCTGTAAGATAAACTCGTTTTCAGTCCACCTTATACCCCCCTATTTAGTGACGACTATATTAACACAAACATAAACATAAACATAAACCATAAGCCTTAGCTTTGTCAGCTTTGATGGCGACAATCACGGAGCATGGCTAACTTCAATCTCCGCCTCTGAGCGTAACCCAGTGCTAACAGACACGGCAATGCTCCACCAAAATATCTTATTTGTACGCCTATGAGGCTAATAACGCGTCCACTCGACACAAGCACCGCATTGCCGGTGCTTGTGTTTTGTTGTGTGGTTGAGGCGTAAGCGGGTTCGAGTCTCCTAAGGTCTCTTAAATACATTTGAGCGAAACCAGGTAGTGGCATAAATATGACACAATTTGCCTGGACTGATTAGGACATCTCTGTTATAAGATGTTCAGTTCTTACTCGTTCTTTTACAACCAGGAGTGAAACCATGACTACGCCCGACAGGATCCGCCCTCGTTCGCTGGTTACGGCCGGCCGCAAGCCGCTTATTGTTCGTACGGCTAGCGGCCAGCTCGCCACGCCGAAGCCAGGCGAACGCATTACCCTGGATGATGCCAAGAGGCTGGTGGATGTCGTTTTTGCATTCGACACGACCGGCTCCATGTCCAGCAAGCTTCAGGGCTTGCAAAATTGTATGGCGGAGTTCATCCAGGAAATCGTCAAATTTCTGCTGGACTGGCAGTTCTCCCTCGTACCCTTCGGAGACCTAACGGTCCCCGGCGACAAGATCGTCGACAATCTTCCGTTCGTCAACGATGCGGAGGCGGCAATCCGGATGATCCGGAGCGCTCCGCACTTCAGCGGCGGCAGCAATACCGGTGAATCTTCGCTCGAAGCGATGCAGGCGGCGATGTTCAAGCCGTACCGCAAGGGTGCGGTCAAGGTGATCGTTTTGCTAACTGATGAGCCTCCTCTCACGAGTCGGCAGCTCACGACCGAGGTGATCAATCTGCAGCTGCAGCAAAGGGAGTTCATCTGCTTTGTGGCTTCACCGTCTGGCCACGGCTATGAGGCCTTGGCCCACGACAACGGCGGCAAGTGGTACCCCATCGGGAGTTCCCTCAACACGGCCGACCTGCTGCAGTTCCTTCGCCAGCTACTCAAGAATGTCTCGCGGGTGTCCAATGACGTCCACCGCTTAGGCTGGGGATCCGTGGCTCGCTATCTTGCCAATCCTGATCGCAAAGTCCTGGAATAGGAGGCCTCGATGTCCGTCCGCGCCAACAACCCTAACGCTGATTTCTATGTGCGGCTCGAGGTTGACGAAGACTGCACATCAGATCAGCTCAAGGCGTCCTATCGCAGGCTCGCCCACAAGTTGCACCCCGACACCAACCCCGACCCAGTTGCAGCCGAACAATTTAAGCTTGTCTGCTTGGCTTACGAAACGCTCGGTGACCCAAGTCGCCGGGCAGAATACGACCAACTGCGACAAGATCATTATCTCTCACAGCCGCCAATCCTCCGTCTCAGCGAAGTTTCGGTGGACTTTGGTTCGGTCCGGGCCGGAGAGAAAGTAGACCGGGTCGTATACATCTACAACGATGGCGGCGATGGGGTGGGCGAGAATCTGGAGTGCACCACCTCCCCGATCTCAGGACCGTTTTGGCTTGTCGACGTTGCGGGGTTGGACGATTCTGATCCGGCCGACGCGATTGGCAAGCTTGTGTTTACGACGGCGGTCGGCGCGAACGAGTTAGCTAGTGCGATCCAGCAGGAGATCCTGATCCACCTCATCAGTCGCCCTGACGTTTCTTCCCGGACTCTCGGATTGAAGGCAGAAGTAATTGAATCGCTTCGAGTAGCCCCCGCTTCATTTGGTGCCGTCACTTTCGACCATGCGACCGGGGTATCAGGTACTTCTCGAGACGGGACTTCGGCTCCGTATCGCCCTTATGTACGCTCCGGGACGTCGGCAACATCAGAAGCGCCTCGAATGATAACCGCACTCGTGGCGTGCTTGGCATACATCTGCGGACCATTCTTAACTATCTACTACGTCGTCAACGGAGGACATGCATCAGCGCCCATGCACAGTGCATGGCAAGGCCTGGTGACCTGGTGTTGCTTCGGTTGGCTGACTTCGTGTTTCTTGGTTGTCCCGATTATCTGGGAGTACATCGTCGATTAGGAGCCACGTACGGCACTTCTAGGCTGTCCTGCCCGTCCTTGTGAGGCAGCTCATCCATGATTAAGAGTTGGCGAGTGCAGGTGGCTGGGTGAGCCAGGGGCATCCGGAACATCCCATCAACTCATCTGCCACGTTAGATTAAGGCCCCCGGCGCTACGGCGTCGGGGGCCTATTACATGCAGAAGAAGATACTCGGTTCTGCGCCTGGCCAACTCCCGCTTCGCAGCGCAACGCAGTGCTAACAGAGCACACGATGCTCCACCAAAATAAACACCCGAGCCCCAACCTCGGGTGTTTCTTTTGGTTTCAGAGCCATAAATACTCCTGTACAATATCGCTTATGGATAATACCCCGTTAGTTGACCAGTTGCGTGGCTACGCTCGCCGCGGTGTCAGCTTCGCCGTTGCTCGCGACGCGCTAGGTCAGGCCGGATGGAGCCAAGCCGAAATCGAGGCTGCAGCTGAGCAGTTTCCGTATGATTTAGTTCAACATGGTGCCGACGTAGATGGAGACGCCAATTCATCGAGTGAGGCAGCTGCTATGGCACTGGGCGTCGCAGCCTTAAACGATCAGCGCAGTGATGCGCGTGATGTAGCTATTGCAGATGGTTTGGATGGCGGCATGGGACCTGATCTCCAGTCGCAAAGTTATTACGAATCGAAGTTTTATGATGACATCGGTATTCCTTGGTACGTCTGGATCGGCGTACAGTTTGGTATAGGCGCTTTAGCTTATGTCCTGAATTTGCCAGGCTGGGTTACAGTAGTAGCCGTCGTATGGCTCGCAGCATATACCCTCTATAAGGCATACCAGCGCTTCCATTGACGTTGATAGAATTTAGATGTGTTATTAGACCACGCTGAATTGTGTGTCTGGATAAGATTAGTTTGTATAGTACAGCGCTATCAGAACATATAATGCTCTACCATTGAGTACTGATTATGCTAACTGTACTTTTCTCAAGGCTGAAATAGTGCTTCTAATATAATCACTCGTTTCTCAGCTAACTATAAGCTTAGAAATTGAAGATGCCGATTATTTAGACCTTACTGTGCATCTGTAGGCGCGGTCTAAAGATCTGGGCCAGCGAACTCTTGACGGGCGGACTGGTTAATTTCTTGAAGCGCCCAAGTATTTCCATCGGGGTCAGCGAAATAAGCGTATTTTACTCCGCCGCCCATATCGTTGATGTCGCTGATGCTAAGGCCACGGTTTGCTAATTGGTCATGCATGACGTTTATATCTTCAACTACGAGATGTGTATTTCGAACAATGCCGTCTTTAGGATTCAAGCCCATGCCAGTTCCGATTACAATCGAGCAGGCCGATCCTGGTGGGGTCAGCTGGACGACTCTAAGACCGTTTCCGGGCTCTACATCGTGATCGACATGAAAACCAAGCGTGTTTGCGTAAAACGATTTGCTCTTGTCGACATCAGATACCGGGATAGAGACCAACTCAAGCTTCATGTTCATGAAAATTCCTACTTAGGTTAAGTTAGTTATGAATGGTACCATTCGGGCGAAATTGAATCTATTTCGATTTTCGTAATAATCCAACGCACGGTGTATAGCTACAGCTTGAACCGCCATGGCGCCAAGCTCGATGATGCTTCTTTTGAAGACGACCATACTGAGCGATCATCCATAGCAACCGTAATAAATCATCATTCCACCAAGCCAACCGAAGGCACGGGCCTCAATGCTACGAAGTTTTGGCACAACCATGCAGGAGCACGCCCTTAGTTTGCCGTTCCGCACTGCCGCCAGGAGCTGCGACACCTAGGGTTTGTCCAACGCTCACTGGCGTCGTGAATTGACACGTCACCGCGTAGGGGCGCCCCGTGACAAACGTAGCCAGTGTCACACCGTTGTTTTGCTGCGTGCTAGCTACAGTGGCCGTGAACAGGACCGTAGCATCGCCATAGCTGCTGTAAAAGCCGTCTTGCTGCATGGCATCGGCTAGTTGCGCCACACTAACCTGTTGAATACCCTGAGTCCGTCGCGCGTGCAAATTACCAACCCAAAACGAAGCAATGTTACCGATCACCAGGGCAGCAATAACGCCACCGATGATAATTTTAAGATTCCGGCCCATATTCATGTCAACCCCATTCGTTAAATGTTCTTTGGCGGCGCTCGCCGGTAAGTCTACGAGTGCCCGGCCCCAAATAGCCATTCGTGCCAGGTGATTTGGTTCGCCGGCCAACATATCGTCAAAGGTTTGCGTCATTGGTTGGGCATAGCGTTTTCGGTAGCGAGTAGGGTAGAGATAAAGCAATTTACCGTAGATCTCGCCAGACCGTCGGCTAGATAGTTGTGCCATATCCAATCTCCAAGATGCGGCGTTCGCGCGCCAGTTCGACACTGGTCCGGTAATACGCAACCTCATGACCGAGAACCTTCTTACCAGCCTCAGTCAGTCGGTAGTAACGCCGACGGATATCTTCGGTGTGCTCAACCTCCTTAATGAGGCCTTGTTCATTGAGCTGCTTAATACTGGTGTACAGCGCGCCGGGGCTTAATTTTATTTTGCCGTCACTATCCTCAGTTATTTGTTTGATAATTTCATAGCCGTGCCGTTCCTTAAGGCTCAGCGCCAGCAAAATCCCAAACGCAACTTGGGGTAATTGGTTGTAGATTCGTTTCATTCTTTGAGAATATATCTAACTTAGTATTACGTCAAATTTAGATATAGTTAATGTGTTCGTTCTAAACTGCTAATGGTATATTATTGCTCTAGAAAAGGATGATGCATGCAGCTGTTTGCCAAAAACAAATACGCCATTGGTGTGTTAGTCGGCGTCGCGGTACTTAGTTACGGCTTATATCTCATGCGCTACGGCGTTCAATACCCAAGCCTCAGTTTCACCGTTCTCGGGATCATAATTGCGGGCTTATTTGCGGTGCTGGCAGCCAAACAAGAGCATAACGGGGCCGCTAAGAGGGCCTCAAAGTGTTTGCCGCGCTGGGAATCGTAGCCATTATTGCTGCCGTTATACTATTGCGACTGCTGTGGAATGTAGCTAGCCAATTGCACTAGCATGAGCAGATGATTCGGTCGTAACCGGGTCCAACGCAATAGAAAAGTGCCCGTCAACAATCTGACGGGCACTTTCGGATAGATGTTAGTGGCTGCCCCTTAACAGCCTGAGCACTTGTCGAACGCTACCCCAACAAAGCCGTGGATGCTGGCGTTCTCGGGCAGATCGGCGCGCCGGATGGTGACGTCGGCAAGACCGCTAAAGACATTTGCCTTCGCGGCCACCAACTCCGGGAGTGCCCGCTGCATGGTTTGGCGCGGATCCTCGTTGCTCTGCGGACGCCAGTGCTCCATGAAGGCAATCGGTTTGGGATCGAGAAAGTACTGACGCAAATCGTCGGCCGCTTCTGCCGGAGACGCTTCCAGATAGATAACGAAGCAGGTCTCGTACAACTGGCGCAGAATTTCCCCCTTGGTATGAGCCGCGTCTTGGATGAGCGGTAAACTGCCCGTTGAGTCGACTACGATATTGCCGGGTACGCCGCTGTGAAACTCATCGAGGATGCCGAGGACGGCTTGAGTTTCGAGTTGGATGTAGCGTGCTTCGTGCGCGGCGTATCGCTCGTCCCAGGGCTGTCCCATCCATTTGGAGACGCCGCCGATGCCGGTGTAGCCCAGCGCATCCAGTTCGGGGCGCAGTCGCTCTTCGATGATGTCATCGATGCCGACTACCCGGAACGGGTATTGCATGTCGAGTTCGGCAAACTTACGGCTCCAATACGATTTGCCTTGGCCCGACGGACCAACGAGTAGGATGCGGGCTTGGCCGCGCTTGATGTCGAGCAACAGCTGCTCACGAGACAACAACATGAACGGGCTCCTAACCAGACGGTGAACACGGACTTTGAACAAACGCTATTATGACATACCAACCTGGGTTATACGAGTAATTGGCGAACTAGCTAGCTGATCTAGCCGTGCTAGTATCAAATAATGGATTCCACCCAGATAGATTTGCTTGAATCTATTTTAGTCAAAACCAGGACAATTATTGCCGGCGTACGTCTAGGGCAACTGCAGCTGCCAACACCGTGCCCGCAGTACACGGTAGAGGCGCTCGTGAGTCATACGCTTAGTTGGCTCAATAAGTTTGCCGTTGAAGCCGCTGACCCGGGCGCCGAAATTGATCCGGCCCATTATGTTTTACCAACGAATGCTGCCTCCGACTTTCATTTGCATGCGGACCAGCTCGTAACAGCACTTCGCCAACGCCCAAACCATTCGCCGGCTGGCAGTATGCTCCTCATCGAATATATTGTTCATGGTTGGGATATCGCTGTTGCCACGGCTCAACCCGTCACGTACTCCGACAGTGAAGCGGGCGCCGCGCTCACAGTTGCCCACGCCATTATGAGGCCGGAATATCGAGGCCCGAACAGCGTTTTTGGTTACAAAGTTACACCACCGCCGCACGCTGGCATCACTGAACAATTAGTTGCTTTTATGGGCCGAAGTCCCCGGTGGACACCAAAAACTTAGCCTCTAGAAATCTTTTCCCATTGCGCTAATGCCCGTAGTCTGGTTTGATCGAGAGTAGTATTTACGAAGGACACCATTATGGCTAAAGACGCCAAAGATTCAAAAGAGAAATCATCAGACAAAATTGAAAGCAAAGTCAGCGAAGTAAAAGAAACCAAGGAAGCAACAGTTTCTACCGCTGCACCTAAGGGTGATTGGGCCATCGAGCGCACCGCCTCGCACCACTATTCGGACATGGCCAAAATTTCGGCTGGATTGTTTATTGGCGTGTTAGCGCTCATGGTGTTCTTGCTCAGCGTTGGCTTGCAACACCCAAAGCCGCTTATCCGTGACTTCCTCTACATTGCGCTCGTCGCGCTTGGTCTTAACCTGTTGTTTTACCAGCTAGGTCAAATTATGGAGGCCGCTGCCATTGCCAAGTCTAAGACTTCAGCGGATGGCGCGAAGGCTCGCCACACCCTCGGTGGTGTTCGCATCGTTCAGCAGCTAATTTTTGCGGTCGCCATCGTAGCTACGGTTGGTTTTGCTATTGCCGCCTCACAGCTGTTCTTTGTCGCCGCCGCAACACAAACCCAGCCTCAAACTCAGTAGTTCTCGCCCATTAAAAACCGCCGAGTTCGCTCGGCGGTTTTTTAATGGTTTGAAATATATATTTCTAAATGCAATCATAAGGGTTATGAATAAAGCTTCAACAAAGCTGCTGGAAAACCGTCGCCAACTGTCACGTAACCAGGCGGTTGGTTTTGTTGCCACTATGTCGATTGTTGGCATTGTGGTGGTGTGGTCTATCTTTGCTTCGGGTACGCCAATCGCCTTTGAAGCCGAATCCGGTACGTTCTACTATCAGGAAGACTTGGCCAATCAAACCGGCCGTATCTACATTGGCACCGACCCAGCCATGCAGACCATTGAATTGGCAAAGCGCCCGGTCGCGCTCGTGCTCGGTAATCATCAAGTCTATAACCTCAAAGGTATTGGCTTTCGCCGCTACGCTAGCAATGAACAGGCCAATCTCACTGTGGGGGCTGTTTATGACAGCGGTAATGGTGGCCTTATCGAAAACGTATCGATGATCCAAAACGCTGGACAGGCATTGGCCGTCGCGCCCGCCGGCATGACTGTCCACCGCAGCGTGCTAGCGTTTAACGGCTTCAACGGTATGGGCTCCAACGGTCACTCGCAGGGAACAGGTACATATACGCTCGATAATCTCACCATGGACAGTATCATCGTTAATAACAACAATCTCAAGCACTTCGGTCTGCACTGCACGCTGTCGTGTGCCACCTCAGGCGTAAAAATTGCGCACATGAATGGATATTCGGTTAAAAACAGTCTGTTTGAAAACACACAATCCACCGGTGACGGTTTTTGGTGCGACGAAGCCTGTCAAAACGGTGTCATGGTAAATAACGTTATCCGCGGTAACGGTGGCTCCGGTATCAGCTACCAAGTCTCAACCACCGGTATCGTGGCCTCAAATCTCATCTACAACAACGGAACTGGTATTTCGTTTGGCTCCGGCAATTCAAGTATCGTCAATAACACCCTTATCGATTTGTGGCTTTACGATGACGCTCGCAACGCCGAGGATCTCCGCGGTAGCAATATTGGACCCGATACCCGTGATATGGTGGTCGAAAATAATATCTTTTCCAGTGGTGCCAGCGGCCCCATCACGATCTTCAAAGTCAACCGCTCTTCCGAGGCGCAGGCCAGTGATCCCAACAACGACAATACCGGACCTAATACTCCGGGTTTCTTCACCAACCTCGACTACAACACTTACTACCGGATTAATGGTGGCGGCGGGACGTTGGTAAACTGGGTTGATAACACCACCGGCACCGATGCGGGGGTCACGACTTAGGTTGGCTACAAACCAATCTCGGCCCTTACCGTGGCGCATGGTTGGGAAAGCCACGGCACATACAGTACTGATACCACCGATCCATTCTTCACTAATCTTGCCGGCGGCGACTATACAGTGAAGTCATCCAGTGCAGCCTATCATAGCGCTACCACTTTGCCCGATAACGTCGCAGCCGCGCTCGGATTAAGCACCAAAACAGGATACAGTCGTGGTGCCATCACGTGGCCCGGACAATAATGTATATGTTTGGAAACGCCAGGCGGCTTATTCCAACGTAAAATCGGCACCAACTGCGCGTAGTTTGTCCCAAAAGAATTCGTAACCGCGTTCCAAATGGTGCACGCCCTCGAGCGTACTTTCGCCGGTTGCTACCGCCGCCGCAATGACCTGCGCCATACCAGCACGAATGTCGGGAATGGTGATAGTTGTGGCTGCAAGGGGCGTTGGGCCTTTAATTACCGCTGAGTGTGGCTCGGAGTGGTTGCGAAAACGGCAGGGCAGTTCGCCCAAACACTTGGCAAACACGCCAATGTCAGCACCCATACGTCGCAAATCTTCGGTGTAGCCGAACCGGTCTTCATACACAGTCTCGTGAATTACCGACAAGCCCTCGGCCTGAGTAAGTGAAACTACTGTTGGTTGCTGCCAGTCGGTTGCAAACCCTGGGTAGGTATCGGTTTCAAGCTCAATGCTTGTGAGCTTATTGCCTTTGCCTCGGCTAAACGTAATGCTCCCGTTACTTACTTCGTAGGTTGCACCCATCCGGCGCACGGTGTTAAGAAATGATACCAATTCGTCTTGGCGCGCACCTTCAACCACAATTTTACCGCCGGTCGCAATGGCCAAGTTGGCAAATGAGGCGGCTTCTAGGCGGTCTGGCAAAATTCGGTAGCTCACGCCGTGCAGTTTGCTCACGCCGTCAATGGTGAGGGTACGGTCGGCGCCATATTCAATGATGGCTCCCATTTGCTGTAACAGCTTGACCATGTCTACGAGCTCTGGCTCTATGGCCGCATTTTCGATTCGGGTACGACCTTTGGCGAGTACTGCCGCCAAGATGACGTTTTCGGTGGCGCCGACACTGGGATAGGGCAGTGTAATAACGGCCCCACGCAAGCCGTTTGGCGCTTTTGCAATATACGTACCGTCAACTTCGTCAATCACCGCGCCCATGGCTGCCAGCGCGTCGAGGTGAAAGTTAACCGGACGGGGGCCAATGGCGTCGCCGCCCACAATTGGCACCTGAGCCTCGCCGACCCGGTGTAGCAGCGGCGACAAGGCCAAAATTGAGATACGGTTTCGGCTCGACAGCTTTGTCACCTTAGTGCCGTGAATTTTGGGGGTATGTAGCGTTAAAACATCGCCTTCACGGCTCACAATAGCGCCAACGTGCGCACAAATTTCCGCAGTAATGCTAACGTCCTCGATTTCGGGACAGTTAGCCAATATTACTGGTTCATCGGTAAGGAGGCTTGCAATCATCATTTTGGTGGCGGCGTTTTTGGCTCCCTGTACCCTGACATGGCCGCTCAGCGGCCGTCCGCCGCGTAATTTCAGAATTTTTGGCATAATGATTCCTTGTTTGATTTGATTATACGCTAGTGCTTATTTTGACAGGTAGTTCAAAAAAATAACTAATTGTGCTCTCGTGTGGTAAATTAGTGCCATAACGAGTGTGGCAATTTATGTTCGATCCACAGGTAGATGCGCTCACCGACCTCCAATACCGCATTTTGCTGGCCTTGGCCGATGGGCAGGTTCGATCGAGCCTGTCCATTTGGAATACGGTGCAAACCGATTCTAAAGCGCACCTCAAAGTTGCCAGCGCTACCATCAATCGCAGTCTTGCGAGTCTGGTTAAGTTTGAACTCGTCGAGCGTTTACTAGATGACTCGCCCGTCACCTCCCGTCAGCGCCCCAATTATCGCCTTACGCGAGCCGGCTACGATAGTCTGCACTCTGAGATGATCCGTTGCCGTGATCTCGCCGTTATCATTGGGGCGCGACTCGCCGAGCGTTAGTGGTATCATAAATGCTATGAAAAACGCCTTCCGTCGCCTTATTCGACCTCTGATCGAGCAGCAAGTGAAGCGGCTCATTTCTCGTCACAACTTCAAAGTAGTAGCGGTAGCCGGAAGTGTCGGCAAGACCTCAACCAAAACAGCCATCGCCACAGTGCTTGCCGAAAAATACCGAGTCCGCGTCCACAGTGGCAACTACAACGATTCCGTAAGTGTTCCGCTAGCCGCGTTTAATCTGGATGTACCGCGTACCATCATCAACCCATTTGCTTGGATTATGCGACTGCTCCAGATGGAGCGAGCTATTTGGAGCGAGCCTACGATTGATATTTTGGTATTAGAGCTAGGCACAGATCATCCGGGCGAGCTGGCACACTTCATGACTTATTTAACACCTGATTTTGGTGTAGTTACGGCAATTTCGGCCGAACATATGGAATTCTTTAAAACTATCGAAGCTGTCGCAAAAGAAGAATTTGATCTGGCCCTCGGATCAAAACAAGCCATTCTCAACGATACGTTCGATCGCTTGCACTTTCTTACTAAGGCCCTCAAAACTACCCCGATTTGGTACTCTGACGAGAGTTTTCGTCATATTAAGACAAAGCTTAAACACGATCACGGTTGGGACGAAGATCATTTTCCGCGCCACATTCTGCAAGCCATCGGAGCGGCAGTCGCGGTTGCTACTGAGCTCAAGCTCAACGACACGCAAATAACCAGCGGAATCGTCAAATTCAAAGGCGTCCCGGGCCGCATGCAACTCTTAGACGGCCTCGATGGCTCACTCATTATTGACGACACCTACAACTCGAGCCCCGATGCCATAATCGCTGCCATGACGTACTTAAATGAACTGCCAATAACCGGCCGCCGCATTGCCATTATGGGTCGCATGAACGAGCTAGGAACTGGTTCGCCGAAGTATCACACCGATGTGGGCGCAATATGTGCCGGTGTCGATTACCTCATTACCATTGGTGATCTCGCCAACGAATATCTGGGGCCAGCCGCGGTTGCCGCTGGCCTCGACCCTACCCGCTTCCAAGCCGCCGATTCGCCATACGCGGCGGGTGAGTACGTCAAATTACTTCTCAAACCCGGCGATGTCGTGCTCGCTAAAGGCTCTCAAAACGGCGTCTTTGCCGAAGAAGCCGTAAAATTGCTGCTCGCTCATCCGTCCGACGCCGGTAAGCTCGTCCGACAATCGCCGGCTTGGCTGAACCAAAAACGCGCCCAGTTTATGGACGCGCCTAAGGATTAACCAACTAAATTAATACGTGGCGGTTTTGTTGGCTTCCTGTGCCGCCAACAAAGTATCCAACTCTTGCTGGTGCTTAACCTGCTTGGATGTCACATACGTAATCAACGCGTGCAACATGAGGGCAACAAACAGATAGACCATGATGGCGAACAGGGCTGACGCGCTAAAGTAGCCGGTTTCCGAAACGGGATGAGCGGGGAAAATCCCCCGAAACGGCTCCAAGAAGGCTGCTGCCACTCGGTAAATAAACTGGGTAAATGCGGCCGACGTACTGGCGCTAAAGAGCAGCAAGATAAACCCAAGGGCCAGGAAAGCGCTTGCCACTAGCGAGTAGCCATACACGATGTAAGTAAGTACCCGCGAGAACTTCAGGAACATGAGCTTTGTATCGGAGGCGGTAACTGGTTTTTCGGGCACCTTGGTAGGCATTAAAATTATCCTTTTATCTATATGAAGCCAATTATAGACCTTAAATGCAAGCAAGTCGCCTTGTTTTGAGCTTAAGCTAGCCTCAATCTGCCACCCGGGCTATAATCAATACCTATGAAGCGTTATAATCCGTCCGAAATCGAGCCCAAATGGCAGCAAACCTGGACTGACACTCAACTTTACAAGGTGACGGAAGACTCGTCGCGGCCCAAGTACTACATGCTTACCGAGTTCCCGTATCCGTCGGGCGATGGTTTGCACGCAGGCCACATCCGCGAGTACACCGTGGGCGATGTTATCGCTCGGCACAAGCGTATGCAGGGCCACAACGTGCTCTATCCCATGGGCTACGACGCTTTTGGTTTGCCAACTGAAAATTACGCTATCAAACACAAAATTGCCCCGCAAGTTGCGACCGCCACTAACGTGGCCAACTTCCGCAGACAGTTCGATCAACTCGGTTTGTCGTTCGACTGGAGCCGCGAAGTAAACACTACTGATCCAGATTATTACCGCTGGACCCAATGGCTGTTTTTGCAATTTCTGAAAGCGGGACTCGCTTATCAGGATGAAATTGCCATCAACTGGTGTCCCAAAGAAAAGACTGGTCTCGCTAACGAAGAAGTCGTCAACGGCAAACACGAACGTTGTGGCACGCCGGTCGAGAAAAAGTTTCTCAAGCAATGGTTATTTCGCATTACCGACTACGCTGATCGTCTCATTGATGGCCTAAAAACCGTCGATTTCCCCGATAAAATTGCCAACCAACAGATCAATTGGATTGGTCGCTCCGAAGGTGCGGAAATTGATTTTGCGATCAAAACTCAAACCGAACCCACCTTCTATCAATTCTTTGAGCCGGGCAAAATCAAGCCCGAGCATCCTTTTGTTGAGCGTGATGGCATTTTGGCGATTGTGAAGCATTGGAATGAAGACAAATATCTTGGCTTACGTTGGAAGCAGGTGGACTGGGAAACATTTATCACTGGCGGTATAGAAGCCGGACAAACCCCCGAGACTGCTGCCCTCGCAGAAATCCAGCAAGAAACTGGGTATATCAACGCACGACTCGTAAAAGATCTCGGCCGCATGCACTCGCAGTTTTTCCATGTGCCAAAAAACCAAAATCGTCACGGGCACTTTAAGATGCTGTATTTTGAGCTCCAAGATGACAAACGCGTGACGGTAGCTGACGAAGAACAGTCGATCCACGAACCGGTATGGCTCACTCGGGCCGAAATTGCCGACTTTAAGCTGCCATCGTCCCACCGATTTATGTGGGAGCAGTTGGCCGGCCGACCAAGCGACTCCGTGCGCGTTTACACTACGCGCCCAGATACATTGTTTGGTGTGACATATTTGGTCTTGGCACCCGAGCATCCGCTGATAGAACGCTACATTCACCAATCGTCTAACGCCGAAGAAGTGAGCATCTACGTTAAGGCGGCTATCGGCCGCGCCGAGCTGGAGCGTCAGGAGGCTAAGGAAAAAACTGGGGTCGAACTGAAGGGAATTAAGTCCGTTCATCCGCTTACCGGCGAAGAGCTTCCAATCTGGGTGGCCGATTACGTCTTGGCGGGCTACGGCACTGGCGCCATTATGGCCGTACCGGCCCACGACGAGCGCGACGGCGAGTTTGCCGCCCAATTTGACCTGCCGATAATCCCAGTGGTCGAGCCTGTTACGGGTAACCCGTTACCCGACGAAGAGTATCGCCGCAGCATTGTGGCTCTCGTGCGCAATCCCAGAACCAATGAAGTCCTCTCGATCAACTGGGGCCAACAGGGTGGTAACATTTTCATTGGCGGCGGTATAGACGAAGGTGAAGACGTTGTTGAAACGGCCCGCCGCGAAGTACTAGAAGAGACTGGGTATATAAATCTCAAACTTATTGGCCAATCTGAAAAAATTCATCACCACTACATAGCGCACTCCAAGGGCGGTATTAAGCGCGGGATCGATGTTTGGGGAGTCTATTTTGAACTGGAAAACGATGATCGTGACGAGCAGAAATTAGAAGCCGACGAGGAAGGTAAATTCACGGTTGAGTGGCTGCCATCGACCAAAGTTGAGCAGCTTGTCAATGACGAACTGCACAAGTATGTTTACGAAAAATTCATTGGCCAAAAATGCTACATTGGCTATGGCCCGCTCGTAAATTCAGGCGAGTTCGATGGTCTCCAAGGTGACGAAGCCAAAGCCGCCATAGTGTCCAGGCTCGAGCAAATGGGTGTCGGCAAAACTGCCAAAAAGTACAAGCTCCGCGACTGGGTTTTTAGTCGCCAGCACTATTGGGGTGAACCAATTCCGGTCATTCACTGTCCTAAAGACGGTGTTGTGCCGGTGCCCGACGACCAGCTGCCAGTCACTCTGCCGCCAGTTGAATCCTACGAACCTACCGACACCGGCGAGTCGCCCCTCGCTGCCATGACCGATTGGGTCAATGTCGAGTGTCCACAGTGTGGCGGTCCGGCCAAGCGCGAAACCGACACTATGCCCAACTGGGCAGGGTCAAACTGGTACTACCTGCGCTATATGGATCCGCGCAACAACCAAGCATTTGTCGGCGAGAAAGCGCTCGACTATTGGCAGCATGTGGATATGTACTTGGGTGGCATGGAGCACACCACGCTCCACTTGCTTTACTCACGTTTTTGCCACCAATTTTTGTACGACCAAGGCCTTGTGCCAACCCCTGAACCTTACGCTGCCCGCCGTGGGCAGGGGATTGTATTGGCTGCCGATGGCCGCAAAATGAGCAAATCAATTGGCAACGTCATCAATCCCTCCGATATTGTTGCCAAGTACGGCGCCGACACTATGCGCCTCTACATTTTATTTATGGCGCCGTATGACGAAACGACACCCTGGAGCGACGAGCGACTGGGCGGCGTCAACCGCTTTGCCTACCGCGTCTGGACCCTCGTGCAGCAATTAGCTGCCAACACTACACAAACCGGCGATCCCGATGGCACCTTTGTCACCGAAGTTGATCGCTTTGTTCACAAAACCCTCAAAAAGGTCCACGATGATCTCCACGACATGCGCTTTAACACGGCCATTGCAACTATGATGGAACTCCTCAATAATCTCAGCACCCCGGCCATCAACACGCGCATTATCGAGCCGCGTCACGCCGATTTGGCCACCCGCACCGCCCGCACCTTCGTTTTGATGCTAGCCCCATTTGCGCCCTATATTGCCGAAGAACTCTGGCACGAACTTGGCAGTGACGACAGTGTTCATACGGCCGCGTGGCCTAGCTACGATCCGTCGCTCATCAAAGACGACGTCGTAGAGCTAGCGGTCCAAGTTAACGGCAAACTCCGCGGGACCATTTTGGCCGCCGTCGAAGCGTCCGAAACCGAGATCGTGGCCGCTGCTAAAGACAACCCCAACGTCGCCAAGTTCCTAACTGGCACAATCGCTAAAACCATCGTCATCCCGCGTCGGCTAGTTAACTTTGTAGTGAAGTAGCTAACGGTACCAATTAACCGATACTTATAATCTAGATCGGTATTGCATGTTCGTAATTTGTTCGGTATACTCGGATGTGATATCTGATTATTATGATTACAGAGGAATACAATGAGCGAATTATCTGAGTCAAAAGTTCGTACAATCGTTAGTGAAGAAATCGAGAAGAGCGTCACTATTGGCGTCATGAAAACGGATGTTTCAAATCTGAAAACGGACGTCTCCGAGCTTAAAACTGACGTCTCCGAGCTTAAAACGGACGTCTCCGAACTTAAAACTGACGTCCGCCGCCTTAATGTCATGTTCGAACATTTTGGGACAAAAATGGATGCAATTGCGGAGCTTGTTCACACTACCGTCAGCACGCGCAACGACGTTACCGAGCTCAAAGAGCGGGTCCAGCGGCTTGAGAGCGATGTTACCGTACTTAAATTAGTAGCACGTAACGACTAGGATACGCGTGACATTCGCTAAATCGAGGCTATACTAGGTAATAAGTAGTTGCCAGAAGCTGCCTATTAACGTATAATCGGGATCAAGAGTGCTATGCACGTCAATGTTCGAGAGTTTCTAAATGAAGACGTAGGGTACCGGCGAACTTTCGAGATCACCGGTGAACGCCCACCCCTTGAGGGTATAACGTTAACGGACGACATTAATGGCGATGTTACTATTTCGCGTATTGATGACGGTTTACTCGTTAGCGGCGTAATTCACGCTGAAATTGAGCTCGTCTGCGACCGCTGTCTACGCTCGTTCACACGCCCGGAACGTATCCAGTTTGAATGGATTTACCGCGAAAAGCCCGAGGACGATGATCTGCCAATTGTGAAAGACAAGATCGATTTGGCGCCCATCATTAACCAGGAGCTTATTCTCGCCCAGCCCATCAAACAGCTCCACAGTCCCGACTGCGCCGGAGTTGATGGCAAACCCGATAACGAACCAGCCCCCGCGCCTAGTTTGCGCGTTGGCGACCGGGCTCGCATAACGAAAGGATAAGTTGTGGCCGTACCTAAGAAACGTACTACTAGCTCGAGCCAAGGCCAGCGCCGCTCACACATGGCGCTCGTTCCCACTCAGCTCGTTCCCACCAGCTCCGGAGCACTCGTACCCCGCCGAATCAAGAAGGCAGTCGAGCTCGGACTCATTAAGCCAAAGAAGGCCTAGCCGCATATGGCATCAAATCGTCACCTCGGCCGAATCGTTGCCATGCAAACGTTGTATGAGTTCGATTTCCGCGGTGGCGAGACTGAGCATGTCGAAATTGCGCCCATTTTGGAGCGCAATTTAGGCGAGTTTCGTTCGAGCATCGATGACACCGCGTTTGTTGAAGACGTTGTTGCCGGTGTTCGCAGCAACCAAGACACCATTGATGGCGTTATTACGCCGGCCGCTCCCGAGTGGCCCATTGATCAGATTGCCAAAATCGATAAAGCGGTGCTTCGCATCGGTGTCTATGAACTCGTCATAAAACGCGACGTGCCGCCAAAAGTGGCTATTAATGAAGCTGTGGAACTTGCCAAAACCTTTGGCGGGGAAAACTCTAGTAAGTTCGTCAACGGCGTTTTGGGTACAATCTACCGCAACAGTGACTTCTATGAACCAGAAGAAGAGCCGGCGTCCCAGCCGAAACAATCAAGCTAAGTCGGACCGTGCCAACCGGGCTGTCCGTGAATATACTGCTGGCGGCGTGGTCTATCGTCGTATCGAGGACCGAGTTGAGATTCTGATGATTCAGGATCGACTTGGTCGTTGGACGATTCCCAAAGGTCACGTTGAGGCAGGCGAAAGTATCGACCAAACTGCGTTACGTGAAGTGGCCGAGGAAACCGGTTTAACCGAGTTTCGTTTGGGCGACAAACTCGACAAACTGCACTTTTTTTACCGCAAAGAGGGCAAGCTCATTTTTATGACGACGCACGTTTTCCTCATGGAAGCGCTTGGTGATACCGACGCCATCGTGCCCGAAGATTCCGAAGGTATTGCCGACGCCAAATGGTTTGACTCGGTGGAAGCCCTCAAACTCATTGAGTACCGCGATACCGAAAAACTGTTCCGGCTTGGCCTCGAGAAAGTCTACGCCACTACATAATTCGATCGCCTTTTAACTATAAATTTATAACCAACAACGCTTAAGAAATGCTATGATTAACACAAGTTCAATGACAATTGATGATTTTCAACACCGTCTCGGTGTCCAATTTAACGATATTAGCCTGCTTGAACGGGCATTTATTCATCGCTCATATCTCAATGAGCACCCCAAACTCGGCCTCGAGCATAACGAACGCCTCGAGTTTTTAGGCGACGCCGTCCTCGAGCTTGCCGTAACCGATTATTTATACCGAACTTTCCCTAACCCCGAAGGCGACCTTACCAACTGGCGGTCCGCCCTCGTAAAAACCGAGAGCCTGGCAGCCGTGGCCGAAGAACTCGATATTTTGCCCCTGTTCAAACTCAGCCGCGGTGAGACCAAGGGTAATGCCCGCTCACACGCGCTGATATCGGCTAACGCCGTTGAGGCGATTATCGGCGCAATTTATCTCGATCAGGGCTACGATGCTGCTCGCGGGTTTATTGCCGCGCAGATTATTGCCCGCCTCGACGAAATATTGTCTACCGGAGCGTGGATGGACGCCAAAAGTCGCTTCCAAGAGTTGGCTCAAGAGCAGTTTGGTCTCACGCCTGCCTATAAAGTGCTGGGCGAAGAAGGTCCCGATCATGACAAAATTTTTACCATTGGCGTATATGTTGGCGACAAAGTCTTTGGTCAGGGCAATGGTTCGAGCAAACAAGCTGCCCAACAGGTAGCCGCGGCCGCCGCGCTTGAGTCCATTGAGACTAAGTCCACCACAAAAGCTTAGTCCAAAACCGCCTAACCAAATTATGAGCGTATTGAAAACGGTCAAGACCAAGCCAACTACGGTCGTTAGCCGCATCAGCCGCATGATCGGTGTGGCGCTCATCCTTGTGGGGTGTATTAGTGCTGCTTTGGGCTTCTGGCTCACGGCAGGTTGGAGCATGTACGCCATTCTCGGAGGATTTATAAGCCTAATTGTCGGTGGTGTTCTCACTAAATTGTCTCAGGGACACGTGATCGAAGCGCTATTATCCGCTGTGTTTGGCGGCCAATTTTAATAGTACCCGTACCTCTGCCAACTATGAGCGGCTGACGATTAGCGCAAAAA
This sequence comes from Candidatus Saccharimonadota bacterium, assembly GCA_019352195.1. GTDB lineage: Bacteria > Patescibacteriota > Saccharimonadia > UBA4664 > UBA4664 > JACAFG01. Next base: position 181,039 of record JACAFG010000001.1, read on the forward strand.
GTAGGCTCATTCGGATAGAAGTTGTGCATAAGTACAAAGTAATGGCATTGATTACCTAATATTCTAGGGGTATAACACAAACATGAGCACAAAGTTGCGCTCATGCTCCACCCGACATCTCGAAGCGAGTGGCCTCCATGGTCACAAGGCGTTTCATTCTTGGCGGTACCTTAGTGCCGCAGTCTTGGGCCAACCGTATGTATCGCCCTTTGGCCAAGGCGGTTGGCGGCGCCGACATCATCGCGTTGCCCGAACTTGGCCTGCACGACATCGAAGCTGTCTGCCGAATAGTTACCAGCCGGCTCCTGTCGGAGCTACAACCGGGTGAAACCGCCGAGCTCTATTGTCACTCGCTGGGCGGTATTGTTGGTGTAATGGCCGCCGACCAACTGCCCGCGGTAACAAAAGTAGTCTCGCTTGGCTCGTCGCATCACGCGCTAGCAGCAATCACACCTCTCGTCTGGCTGCAGGCGGCCGACGGGGTAGCGTCATGGCTACCCGAAATGTTTCGCCCGCTCGTTGACTTGATGGCGCCGGTTGCATGGTGTCAGCTCAAAAAAGGCAGCGCCTTCATGCAGGGCTACGCGCAAATCCTTCAACGGGTAATCGACAGCAATCGGGTGATTTCGGTAGCCAGTCATGGCGATCAAGTGGTACCACTGCGATCGTCCCTGCTGGAGCGGGCTCCCAATGTCGTTCTGATGCCAGCGAGTCGAGCATTGCCGTTGGTAGCTGGCGGTTACAACATCCAAGTGGTCGAGTCATGTCGTGGCCGCTTGCAACGTGTAATCGCCCGCGAATCTGATAGGTTTGCGGGCGATTGTTGAATTCTAACTTCGGAGACGGCGAGCCTCACCCTCCGAGCCCCATCCACTACAAGAAGTTGGAGTGTGCGCCCCGCCGAGTTCTAATGCTTATCTCTTACCGTCGAAATTTGCTACAATAACGCTAATGGTGATGGCAAGTTTGGTATGTATCTAAAACGAATTACAATTGTGGGCTTTAAGTCGTTTGCCAACAAGACCGTGCTCGATCTCGAGCCGGGAATGACGGCTGTGGTTGGGCCAAATGGTTCCGGCAAAAGCAACGTTGCCGACGCTATTCGCTGGGCCCTGGGCGAGCAATCTAAAAGCCGCTTGCGTCTTGGTGACCGCGAAGAAGTTGTCTTTGCGGGCTCCGACAAGCGTGCTCGTGCCAGCTTGGCCGAAGTTGTATTGGTGTTTAATAACGACGCCGGTACTTTTCCGCTTGACGTCACCGAAGTCGAAATCAGCCGTCGCCTCTACCGGTCCGGCGAGACGGAATACCGCTTGGCCGGCCGACCAGTGAAACTTGGTGATTTGCAGCAACTTTTGGCCGAGGCTGGCTTTGGAGTTGGATCCTACGCCGTAATTGGGCAGGGGACAATCGACAGTTTGCTACTCTCGAGCCCCGCCGAGCGCAAGCTGCTGTTTGATGAAGCGGCTGGCATCCGCGGTCCCGAGCTCTCGCGTGAGGCATCCCTGCGCAAATTGGCGGCTACTGAGGCCAATTTGGTGCGTCTGCGCGATATTGCGGCTGAGTTATCACCGCGCTTGGCTGTCATCGAACGCTCTAAAGAGGCTCACTTAGAGCAAGAACGTTTGAGCGGGCGCATTGCAGACTTAAAACTAAGTATTATTGCTACGGCAAACCATGAACTAGCACTCAGGCGGCGCCAACAAACTGCCGACACGACTCACCTCGAACGCGCTAGCCACCAGCTTAGACACCAACTCACCGCAGCTCAGCACGCCCAGGCAAGCCAGCTCAATGCCGCTAGGCATGTTGAGGCTACAATTGCGGTTGCCCGTAAGGCCATTTCGGAGTTGGAGACCCGGCGCGACGGGGCTGCTCAAACGCTGGGTTCGGCGCAGGCACTCCTGGCGCAGACACTCCTTGAAGCGAGTAGCAGTGATGATCTCAAGCAGCGGTCCAGGCGTCTTACTGCCGAACTAACAGAGCTCGAATCGGCGATGCGCGATATTCGCGACGAGCTGGCGGCTAACCACCTATCGGCCAAGCGTGCTACCGCGGCTATTGAAGCGGCGGCCGTTCTGGTGGCCACGGCCCAATCTGAGCTGGTCGAAGTGCGCCAACAGTTAAGCGACGGCACTCGTTCGGCCTATGTAAGTCATGCCCTGTCACTGGTGAAAGCCATGGCCCGTGAGCTTGAAGCTGAAAGTGTCGATTCTGAAACGATGCGTTTATTGGTATACAAGACGGGACGTTTATTAAATCACGCCTCGCGTACGGGCGAATCCGACTTAGCGAGCCGGCTCAAAGGCGCGCAGTCCAAGCTTGAAAGCACTATGGCAAAGCGTGATACCGCTACCGAACATCAGACTAACATTACCCTGTCGCGCCGCTCACTCGAGCTCGAAGAAATAGGGCTAGGCCGTGAGGCCGTGCATGCGGCGGCTGAGCTTGAAACCGTCACCCGCCAGCTAGTCGCGGCCCAGGACCACCATACGGCGACCGAGGAGCGGCGTCAGGCGGTGACAGTGGCCGAGGCCGACCTAGTGCACCTTACCAGCGAACTGGTAGCGGCACGTCAATCACATATTGATGCGGCCGCGACCCCAGCGGCTGACATTGCTGACGCGGCGGCTCGTCTCGAGCGACTGCGGGCAGAGGCCTCGACAGCCGATCGGGCGCTCGCAAGCACACGCAGTCTTGAGGCCGACCTGACCGCTCGCCAGCATCACTATGACCAGCTGGCGCGCAGATGGGGGATTGCCACGGCTAAGGGGAATGCCGGCGCGCAGCCGCTAGCTAGTCAAGAAGAAACGCTGGGACGCCTCGAAGGCGAACTGGCTGCTCGTATCCAGCTTGGCCATGACCTCAAGGTCGAATATGACGACGTTACCACACGCCAATTTGAGCTCACCACCCAAATTGCCGATCTCGAAGCCGCCAAAGCTGATCTCGAGGCCATGGTTATCAAACTTGCCGGCGTTATTGGAGATCGCTTCCGCGCTAATTTTGAACGTCTCGACGCCGAATTTGGACGGCAAGCCGCCCGCTTATTTGACGGCGGATCGGCCGGCCTGTCGCTCGTCGAAGATGATACTGGTGAATATGGTATTCAGATAAAGCTCAGTCCCAAAGGCAAGCGTCTCGGTAGTTTGGCCGCGCTGTCAGGCGGCGAGCGCGCCATGGCCGGCGTAGCCTTGCTGGCGGCCATTTTGGTGGTTAATCCCAGCCCATTTGTGGTTCTTGATGAAATCGACGCCGCGTTAGATGACGCCAACTCAGGGCGCCTCGCCGATATTATGGAGGAACTGGCTACCAAATCGCAGCTCATTGTCATTACCCACAATCGCCAAACGATGAAAGCGGCACGCGTATTATTTGGCGTTACTATGAACGAACACCACGTTTCGTATTTGTTGTCGCTTCATCTCGAGCAGGCCACACAGCTGGCTGCTCGTTGAGACTAGGACAGCGGCCATAATCGCGTCAGGCCCTCCAGATAACGCCAATTCAAGGCAACAACAATAGCCGGCTAAGATGGTCGTACCACGGCGCCCAACCCGGTAGCTTTCGTTGGTTCTCTAAACTAAAACGGAACAAGCCCTACAATTAAGTTACGTGAATAACTTTAACTAAGGAGACTTGTTCCAATGTATAGCTTACTGAATCTTTCTGGCGACAGCCAGGGTTGCCTGGATCTGGTTATTGCCAACGTTTATCCTGATGGACTGGTTTGCCCGTGGCTGCTACATTCTTCGGTATTGGTCCGCGAAAAGTACCTGTGGTGCTCGTCATGCCGCCGTAAATGGTCCTTAAAACGTCAGTTTGGCTTTGGGTTCTCCAAGCTATCGTGGCGCCAGATCTTGGCTCTTATCATCTGTTGGCAGGGTAAGCATGCACCGGGCGACATTCAGATCGCCACCGGCTTGTCATATCCCACCTTGCAGCGCTGGTTGGAACGTCTACGCCGGAAGCTGCCGGATGGCAAAGCCGCTGCCCTAGCCGGAGAACTAGAAATCGATGATAGCTTCCTGGGCCACCAGAAACATGGTAACCAGGCGATTGTTAGTGGTGTGTTGGAACGGCAAACGGGAGCTATACGTCTCGCCGTCATACCGGATGTGGCCCAAGACAGTATCGAAGGCTTTCTTGACCGGTACGCCGAAGTTGGGAGCTTAATCTACGCCGATGCCCATGCTTCACATGTCGGACTGGAAGACGTCGGCTATGGCTTAGTTCTCTGCAACCATGACCGCGGCCACTTTGGGCCAACCAACCGGATTGAGAATGTTTGGAGCTGTTTGGACCGGTTTGTGATCCGGACCCGTGACCGGTTCTTGAAGCGCTTCTTACCGGGTGTCCTACAAGAGTTTCAGGCCAGACGTAATCACCCGGAACTGTTTCGAGATCCCTTTACCTTACTTAAAGTATGGCTGTTCCGGTTTAGTGGACAGAACCCTTTCGTTAACTGTTGACTCGCAAGCTTTTTTTAGGTAGACTTTATTCCGTTGTAATTAACTTTAACCAGGTAACTATCTTGCTCGTCATTCGCCTCGCTCGCACCGGCCGAAATAAGTACCCCACCTACCGCATCGTGGCGGCTGAAGCAGCGCGCGCAGCTACTGGTCAGTTTATTGCTGTGCTTGGTAACTACAATCCTCATACCAAGGAACTCACTCTCAAGACGGATGAAATTAAGAAGCACCTCAGCAACGGGGCTCAGCCATCCAATACGGTGGTTAAGCTTTTGCAGCGCGAAAACGTTGAACTGCCGAGCTGGGTCAAGCTAAAAACTAAGGCGCCCAAAGTTACTGATGCACCCGCCGAGGAGGCAGTACCCGAAGCCGTCGCCGAAGCGGCCGCTCCCGTAGAAGCGCCTGCGGCCGAAGAAGTCCGCGTTGGTGAAGTGGCCGAAAGCGCTGCTACTGACACCGAAGACGCCGCTCCGAACATCGGTACCACTGAAACTGCTGCGAGCGAAGAAGCAGCTGCGACTGACGCCGAAGCCGCCCAAGCTGCCGCCGCCGACGCTGCCAAAACTCCCAAAGCTGAGTAATTAAGCCTTACCTCAGTCGCCAGCGATCCTTCGGGATCGTTTTTTGGCTCATAAATGGTATGATAAATGCAACAAGCCTAAGGAGCGAGGAATGGTGCCCGAACTAGATAGAGAATTTGTCGAGTACGTTGTAAAGGCTCTCGTAGCTCATCCTGAAGATGTCAGCGTTAAGCGATCAGTCGACGAAATGGGTGTTTTGCTCGAATTATCAGTCAATCCTGAAGATATGGGCAAGGTCATTGGCAAAGCAGGCGCCACCGCCAAGAGCATTCGTACTTTACTGCGCGTACTGGGTTCACGCAGTGACGAACGCGTCAATCTTAAGATCATCGAGCCTGATACCGCTAGCGACACTCCCGCGGCTATCGCTGAGTCACCGACCGAGGCGACCAAAGAGTCAGAGTTGGTTACCCGCGCTAAACAAGAGTTTGCTGATCTCGATGACCTCGACCTTTAGAGCTCCCAGCCGCGTTGCCACCTGCGTTACTGCCCCAACCTATTTGTAGGTAAGTGTCCGTCCTGTGCTCAATGTCTCCTGTCCTCTGATGACTTTCCAGCCCGACGTAGGCTAAGGGAAGCGTTTTTACAGGCCAGGCGATGCCGGAGGACGATTTTAGGTAAGCATATGACCCAAGACTGCTAACAGGATAAATTATGGCCTTAACGATCGATATTATTACGCTTTTTCCGGACATGTTTAAGGGTCCGTTTGATATGAGCATGCTGTGGAAAGCCCAAGACAAGGGCCTGGTCAGTATTGGTATTCACGATTTGCGCCTGCACGGGCTGGGGGCCCGCCGCACCGTGGACGACACGCCCTACGGCGGCGGCGATGGCATGGTGTTGCGCTGCGAGCCAGTAGTTGCTGCCATCGAAGCGATCCGCCGGTCAGAAGGAGCGACCAAGGTTATCCTCATGACTCCCGCAGGTAAGCTGTTCAAACAAGCTGTGGCGGCGGATTTTGCCGCCCTCGATCAGCTCATCATTTTATGCGGACACTACGAAGGTTTCGACGAACGAATCTTAGCGTATGTTGATCTCGAAGTTTCAGTAGGCGACTTCGTGCTAACCGGCGGGGAATTGCCGGCGATGCTTATTACCGACGCCGTAGCACGCCTTATTCCTGGTGTCTTGGGCGGCGAAATGAGCGCGCATGATGAGTCATTCTCTGATCCTCATTTAGTTGAATATCCGCATTACACCAGGCCGGTTGAGTTTCGCGGCCAAAGCGTACCCGAAGTTCTCCAAAATGGCCATCACAGCGAAATCGCCAAGTGGCGTTTAGATCAGTCGAAAGCTAAAACCGCGCGTAATCGTCCAGATCTTATCTAACGGTAGCCCTGCACGGACTTATTGCTCGATGTGATTCCATAGCTGACCGCTAAGCGAGGTAAACGCGCTGTTAGCAGCTGCGGGTGTACCCCATGGTCCGCTCAACATCACCACAATGTAATTAGCCTTGGGGCCGTAAACAATACCGGCATCATGGATGTAGCCGTCCAGCTCGCCGGTCTTGTGGGCAATAACGGTACCGGCCGGTAGCCCACTTGGCAGCTGAGCATTGAGACTCTGGTTTTTCAGTAGGTCGATAAAGGCCGCGTTCGACGATGGCGAGTTAAGGGTGTTGCCGTAGAGACGACTATAGAGCTTCGCGATATCTTGAGGGCTCGATGTCGGATACGCCCCGGACAAATCGGTGGCCGTGTAGCCCTCCGCCTTTAGCCCAGCGTTGAGGTCGCCCCAGCCGACAATGTCGCCTAAAGCGTGCCCGCAGGTATTATCCGACACGGTAATCATGGCGTTCAGACAGTCAGCAATGTTTTGCCCTGAGCCGCCCCCGGCATCTTGCCCGTAGGTCAGCTGACCAATGTCGATACGGTGATAAATCTCACTGGCCACAAATAGCTTGTATAAACTGGCCGCTTCCATTGGTGCGGCGCCATTAACACTGGCCGTTTCGCCGGTCGACAAATTAGTGACACTAATGCCGTACATACTGCTGCCACCGGCAAAGCTCGTCAGGAGCGCCTGCAGACCGGTGTCTACCGGAGATGGAGCCACAGCCGGCGCCGTGCTCGCGGCGGCTCCAGGAGCAATTACGTGTGCTGCCCGCGCAGTGGCCGGTGCCAAGGCCGTCGCGGTAGTATGAACAGCCGAGGCCGCCGTAACCACACCTACAGCCGTGAGCGTTGTCGCCACCAAGCTAAAGGTGGCAGCTTGACGCAAACGCTGCCAATCGTGCATCGCCGGAGCCACTGCAGGCGCAATATCCGCGAGCTCTGACGTTTGCATCACCGCTAGCATTTCGCGTGGCGACGGTACGTTGCGGCGAATACCATCGAGGCCAGTGCGGTAGGCTGCCCGAGGTACCATTTCTAATATCGGGGGCGTGCGCCGTACCGGTTTAACAATCGGCGAGCTTACCAGTCCCGTCCGTCTTACTCCATCCATCACCAGAGTCATGTCCATATTATAACCCTCATGCTTAACTATCATCAAGACGCTCATGCTTAAGTAACGACAATTACGCTTCAATTTAGAGCTATACTAAAGGGTAGTTAAGAGGATTCTAGCGTGAAATTACCAAACTTTCTGCCCGTCACCACTGTTTATGCTCACTGCGATTTGCCCTGCGGCATTTACGACCCCGCCCAAGCCCGCATTGAAGCCGCCTCGGTGTATGCCATCACCAAAAAATATCTTGAAAATGAGGCGCCCGATTTTCGGACGCGCGCTCTCATCGTCAAAGAAGAGCGCGCCGAGCTCGTAAAGCACCATTTGTGGGTATTGTGGACCGATTACTTCAAGCCAGAGCATCTTGAAAAATACCCCCAGTTACACGATCTGGTTTGGAAGGCCACCAAAACAGCCGGCGATACCAAGCACCACACCGAGCTCGAAGTCGCCAAACAATTATTAGACCAAATTGACACCATCGGCGAAATTTTTGCCGCTACCAAGCCGGGCTACGACTACGCCGCCGTTATCAAAAACACCAACTTGCAGGCTGGCCTTTAGACGTGCGCAGCCTTCGGCCGTTGGGGCTATACCGCGTTGCCGGCATGTCCATGGCACCCAGCTACCAGCCTGGTCAGATTTTGATCGGCTGGCGCTGGGGCCGCGCACGCGCGGGTCGCGTAGCGGTAATACGTCACGGCCAGCCCATTATTAAGCGCCTCATTCACCGCATCCACAACGACTGGTGGGTGGAGGGCGACAATAAAGCTGTCTCCACCGACAGCCGGCAATTTGGTCCCATTGCAGCCTCCGAGATAGAAGCTGTTATCATTTGGCCCAAGCCGCAAAGCTAAGCTAAGGCAAATAATGCTACACTTGTCTCTATGACTATCACTCGTATTATTAAGGGCACCTACCGCGAGCTAATCTATCATCAGCGACGCGAAGTCACGTTTTGGATCTTGGTCACATTTTTGCCAACCTTTGGCATCGCTAGATTTGTCGTTCACACAGATCCGACGCTCTATTTCAATTATCACGGTACACACGTTCACCACTTCACCTACGGCATCGTCTTGTTGACGATCGCAGGTTATGCCGGTCTCGTGGTGCCTCAGCGCACCAAGCCGTATGTGGCTGCGCTCTACGGCATTGGTCTTGCCCTGGCGTTTGACGAATTTGTCATCTGGCTACACCTCAACGCCACCTACAATTCCGATGGCTCCACTGACGCCGTGGTACTGATAACAATCTTTTTGGTAGGCGTTGTCTACTTCCAAGATGTTGCCAGAGCCATAATCCGCCGGCTCTGGCGCGGTACCAAGCTTGAAAAATAGCCTCAAAACGGCTAATATTTACAAGTTCGACTCTAGGTGAGCCGACTACAACTATTGGGATGTGGCCAAGCGGTAAGGCGTCTGATTCTGGCTCAGAAGATCGTAGGTTCGAATCCTACCATCCCAGCCATTTAGTTTTTATACCCGCAATAGCGGCAGTTTTCTCCTCAGCAGAGCCAGAATCTGAGGTTCTAACCATTTCATATTCAGCCTTGAGCGCCGGTAGGCCTTTTTGGATAGGAATAAGCCACTCAAAAGGCATTAATTCGATTTTCCCGCCGTAAAGTGTTGGGTTTGAACCCAGCGCCAGTAATATGTCGCGCTTGGCGGTAATATCGCCTTTCTCAAACCGCTCTCGGCCATGAGCGATCACATCAATCGTCTTGTGCAGACCTTCACGCCAACTGGCCGCCCGATTTGTGGTGTCGGCGACATTATCTTCCATATCCTTGATCTGGCTCAATAGAGCTTTCGATTTTTCCTTAAACACCTCGTCCCGGATTAGCTCTTTGCTAGCCATGTCGATCAATTTGTCATGCTGTTGGCGCATTTGCTGCAAGGTAGAAAACTGCGTATTTTCAATAGCTTTTCGCTCTTCTGCTTCGGAGCCGTTCATTTCCTTAATAGCTTCGAGTGCCCACTCCTCAAATTGAGGATGAATTGTGTAGCTATCGAGCAAAGCGTCTAATTGGCCGGCAAGATTCTTTTCCTCTACCGTTTTGCGGTTATCGCATGGACGCTTGCGCGTGCAGTGATAGTAGATGTAATGCAGCACAGTGCCGTTCTTCAGCCTCTTATATTTGTCTTGGGCAGTTACGCTACAACCGCACTCCTTGCAGAAGAGGAAGCCTCGATAAGCAAACTCTTTAACTACCGATTGTCGGGGCTTGCCCTTATTGCCGAGAATGATCTGCGCCTTATCATACTCTTCCATAGTGACCATCGCGGGGTAGTTGGCTTTTTCGTACTCGCCGAGCTTACCAGGTACAGGTATTAGCCCTGTATACCGAATATTAGTAAATAGGAGATAGAGAGTGCTACGGGTCATAGGCGTACCGCCAGACCTGCGGCGTACCGGCGTACGGTAGCCCCATTCATCATTCGCTATTTTCTGTATCATCGGCACGCTGTAATTTCCGGAAAGAAGCATGTCCCACATCTTCCGTATTAGCGCATGCCGATCTTCATCAGCAATAATGATGCCCTGGTCAGGGTTATTAGGGTTTCGGGCATTCAAGTAACCTGGGAGTGCCCTATAAGTTAACCAACCATTCTTGCGCTGCTGTTCGTTGCCACGCTTAACATCCACACTGAGCTTAGCCGAGTAATACTGTGACTGACTCATCATGCTTTGCAGCATCATGATACCGTCCGGCGAATTGTTGAAATGATAGGAACCAAATTTGAGGTCTTGGATAAATCCACGCCGTATTGCGTAGGTGATGTTGGCGGCGTCAATCTCATTGCGGGATAGGCGGTCAGGGTGCCATGACAAAATACCATCAGCTTCGCCGTTCTTGATCATATCCATGACCTTGGCGAAGACAGGTCGGCCCGGCTCAAATGCGCTGCGGCTTTCCTCTAGTGTGGCAACTATTTTGATGCCCGGAAACATCTCCCTCAGCTTGCGTGCCTGGGCGGGGATTGATAAGCTCTGTCGCTCAGCGTCTTCGGACGATTTACGAGCGTATAAAATGTAGCGAAGTGAATTCATATTTATTCCCAAAAACCTAAAGGGCGACTCGGTTGTTGACACAGTCCATAGCAAGAAGCTATTTCCTGATACCGAGCCGCCCTTACGGGCCGGGAAATAAAAACACTTCTCGCAAATTTATGGACCGTGTCAACGTTCACATTGTACCATTAGTGGCCAAAAAAGAACTTCCGGGCTTCATCGTCCAGGCTATCAAGCGCCCCACTACCCGACCCTATATTGTTTGCATCGCGAGGGTCATTTCCTTCCGGGAACCACTTAGGAAAGATATGTGGACTGCGTTTATCGCTACCTTCGATATCTGGTTTTCGCTCCTCAATCAGACCAGAACCTCTTAGTTGTGGAAGAATTTCTTTTCGAAGTCTCTCATCATTGAGCATTGAACGATTTTTACGATAATGCTGATCCGCAACCTCCTTCCGGGTTACGCCTATTTTGTCTGTTTTTATATGTTCGGAGATATCAGGGTCATTCGCCTTATTGAGATAAATGAACAATACAAAGTCCTTGTAAAAGTCTATCAAGGCAGGTGGGACGTTCAAATCTTGGCTTTCAGCAAGGCTTTCCCATAGTACGAATGCTTGATCAACGTCATTCTGGTTAGCGACTATAGTCCCGTCTTGCTGTCGCCGAAACCATACATTCAGCAAAGCAATGGCCTTGATGAGCTGCTGTATATGCGCAATATCCCGCTGATGGCGTGCCTTTAGCTTAGGGAATGTTTTGAGAAAACGCTGCTCGATAGCTTCTGGATTAATAAGGATGATATTGTCAACGTGAGCTTGCCGAATTGCTAAAATCCGCTCAATTAACGCCCTACGCTTTGGATTTGCCTCTAGTTGATTATCAAACTCGATTGCATTTGCGCCGCGCTCTGATTGCAAATGTATGCCCGCTCGAATCTTTTCATCGGTGACTTCCGAACTTAGCATTATCGCCCGGGTAGCATCTTGTTCATCGAGTCGCATACTTGCAGAGCAAAATACTGTTGCCGGATAACCACGTAGAATGACACACTCAACGTGGTTAGACCCCTTGTTGTTCCGGTTTGTGAAACGGTATTCAAGCTCCCATTTATCATGTGACAGAAGTGGGCGCAATTTGGTCTGCACTAGGGAATTTGATTGCTCTGACAGGATAAGTATTTTGCGTTCAAACTCTATAACTTTAGCCTTCAGGATTTTATCCTTTTTGCCCTCGCCATAGAAAAGTGATGTAGGCGTTGCGCCGCTTAATTCAATTTTATCTTTGGTCGGAAAAAGCTTTGCGACTTCAGTTGTGGTGTAAGTCTTGCCCGAAGAGCTTTGCGAATTGAAGCTGATATTGATTTGGTCATCTTTGGTATACGCGGAAAGCATGCACAGCAGAGTAAGTACTTTGTTAACGTAATCTTCCTTTATTGTTAAGGACAGGACTTCCGCAACCTCATCCAGACTTGTTTCGCGAAATTGTGAAGTATCAATTATGGGCATCTCTTCGGCTTGTTCTGCGACGGAAGCGACTTGCTCCGTGGAGTCGCCGTTGCTAGGTAATTTGGTGGGGCTGTTCTCATTCATGATTAATATCCATCTTATTAACTTCCTTCTCTCGTTGAGTCTTTGCGACCACGAAGCGTACAATAGCCGCTCCGGCCTCTTGAGCCTGTTCGCTGGTGTACTCCAGCCCATACAGTTCTTTGAGGAGTTTCCGAAGGCTAGTGATGCGCTCGCTGCTCAGCCTCATGGTTACTTACCGGCGTAAATCCGGCCCTTTAGCGCCTTGATGTTGTCGAAATAGGTACGCGCATCAACTTGTAAGCGGCCCTCAAAATACTCATCCCAATTACCCTGAACATCGTCATCATCAGAAAAAATGAACGAGGCTCTTCCTTTCTTATCGCGACTGATTTTCTCAAGTTTGCACTTGGTAGTGATCAAAGCTGCTGCTAATCCTAAGTCGGTAGTGCTAATTGCCCCTCCATACATTTCATCGAATAGATCATCCACATCCATGGTTGCCGCTCCAAAATTAAAAACACCCCCATCGTATTTGGGGGTATTCTGTCAGTTGTCAGTAAGAAGTCAGTGGACTAGCAGACTACTGGCTTGCTACTTGATTTCGAGACGCCAGCCCTCGCGGGGAACGTTTTCGATGCAATCTTTGCCGATCACTCTTTTGAGCTTTGTGTGAACGGCCCAAATGAGTTTGCGCAACGTAGCATCCTTATCTGGGTAATGCTCGCGAGTAAATACGTCTGGATTGTTAGTAAAAGCATCCTTAGTCAGGAGCCTTTCCGGGTTGTCTAGAAATACAAACATTACTTGCTGTTCTTGGAAGGTAAAGGGGATTGGTGTACCTCTGTAACTTATCCGATTATCGCTATCAACAGCTACGCCCTTATACTCCTCATGCTCACTCTCATCATCCAATGCTGCTATGGCGGGTTTTACAGACCTGGCTTGGGCCGCGACGAGCTGCTGCACCGGCTTGGCCTTAATCTCAAGCTCGGCAAATGCGATGGTGCCGGCGTGCCTATATGACAGCCCGGCGGCGATACTACCCACGCTGTCGTCATACCCCATACCCACAAGCCACACATCACCTGTCACTAGTTGATGGGCAAGGATAAGCTCCCAGAATGTGGCGCCGGGTACAACTGACGATTTTATAATTGGGCGATACCCATGCTGCGGATAATCTTGGACGGCGGCCCGCCAGAGCTTCATCTGTTGGCTCGCAAAATTCTCCGGTCTGGTCTCCCTTCCGGTCGTGAGCTTGTCCTCACTGTACTTTTCAAGATATGCAGTTAGCTCATCAGTAAACTTTTGCCTATTGATATCAGTTAGCGTAAATAGCAAGTACCGCTTAGCTTCATTGGGTAGCGTTTCAACTTCGGCTGTAGTGAGCGGCGCTGTGGCGGCAACCTTTAAGGCGACCTCGCTGCTCAGCCCATTGTGGCCGGCGGCGGCGTGCATCGCTGCTGGGCCGAGGAGGTCGGCACGGTCGGCCATTAGAGCAAGCTTGCGCACGCGGTCGGTGTACTGGTTGGAAAGGGTGGTTTCAAACTTAAAATAACCGGCCCTCTCGTACTGGTGCAGGGTCGCCATCAAATCAAAATCGCCGCGTGGACTAGCGGGAACGTAGCGCTTAAATGCTTCCTCGCCTAGCGCCTCACCGGCTAGTTTTTCAGGGAATAAGGAAAGCTGAGCAAACAGGTACACCTGTTCTTGCGGCCAATATCGTTCCATCTACATTTCCATCTCGGTAATCATGGTATTATCCGTCATCGCACGCTGAACCCCAAGCACAAGAGATTTGGGTTCTATAGGCTCAACAAAACACTATCCAATATGGTCAGTAAATGTTATAGTTGCACACGTCTTACTTTCATAGTGAACCGAACTCGCATTTTTTATGCGGCTCGCCGATTAAAAGCGGCACCGCATAAACAAGTCGGCGAAAGTCGGTTTGCGAATGGAAGTAAGACACCTATGCGGTGTCGCTTTTTTTGTTTATCAGAAAAATAGACACCGTGAGATATATAAATGGAGATGATCATGAAAGAAGACAATAGGTCTGCTGTGTGGGGCGGCGCAACGATAGGTTTATTTGTAGGTGTGATCCTAGGATTATTCATTCATCCATTTTTCCGCACAGTCATAATCACTGTGCTTATTGGGGTAGTACTTGGAGTGCTTTCAAATCTACTGGCGTTACTCGGTCGTAAAAAGGGCTGATTGTTCGGAAAGGAGAAATAACAAAGTGGCAAGCGCAATGAAAAAACGAATAATTATATGGGGGAGCCTAGCCGTACTCATTGTTGGCCTTTTGGGTATGGCGATCTATCAGCAGGTTTTGGCTTACCAGACAGCTCAAGTGCCAGAACCGGCCTCGCATTTCGCGGCGTTTCTCACGCCAACGCCAACGCCTGATCCCACATCTGCACCCACGCAAACACCCCAGGCGGCGACAGGAGCCACTGCAACCCGCTACGACGCACCCATAACGACCGCATACACACCGGCCCCCACGTACGCGTACACACCAGCACCGGTAGTTTGCGATACCGCCCTAAAAAACAGCTACACGAATACCTACGAATCCCAGGTTCACTCCTTGCAGATACAGGAGGCCAGCGCTATCCAAAGCCTAAGAGCACAGATTATTGCAGCCGGGGGAGCCAATAGCTCGGCGTATGACAACGCGCCCACCGTTGTGGCCAACCAATTCGCGCCCAGCTTTGCGGCGGCGGCTGCCACATTGCAGTCTCGTCTCGCTAGCATCCACTGCCAGTAAGAGGATTGGGGCTCTCGCGTAGTCAACGTGGCCGCATCGCGCCCCCGGAGCGCGGGCAAGGTACGGCCCAGTATCGCCAGAGTGAATGGATTAACGCGAGGGATGCGAGATGCGCCTTAACGCGCATGCCCTAGTTGGGCCGGCGAGAGTTCATGCGCTTCTGGTACGCCCTAAATGCTGGTTCGTTCTTTACCTTGAGCCGCTCTAGTTCGGCCCGAAGCGCTGCGACTTTGGCGGGGAGATCGACGGGAGTAGAAAGCCCGGCGGTGTCGGCGTACTTAATAATGACTTCCAGGTAGCGCAGCATAAAATCCACGGCCATAAGCAGGTTGGTCATGCTCATCTCTGGGGCTACGGTGTCGAGGTACGAGGCCGAGAATGTGTTGCCCTCGATGGTAAAGTTCTGCGCCACACCCGCAACGCTGCTGTGCGCGCCGATGGCATGGAAGAGGGTTTTCTTCATGTCTTGCAGGTAATTGGAATAGTCCGGCTCGGCGGTTTTGATCCAGGCGTAGGCGGCTGATTTGTAATGCTCGTCGGACTCGGCGCGTTTATCTGCGCCTTCTTTTTTGAAGGCGGCTATGGCGTTGTCTTGGTCTAGGAGGCCGAAGAGTGCATTGCAGATGTTCTCACAGGCGTTACGAAGCATGGCGTAGGCCTGAACGGTGTGCTGGCGCATGAGCGATGTGGTGGCCAGGAGCGCCGCCGCCGACACTTGGGTATGGTAGCCGTAGAAGATGGTCTGTTCCTCGGTCTTGGGCTGGATGCCCTTGGCCAGCACAGCCCACACCGCGTCGGCAAGCTTGGCTTCGTCGGTCTGGAGATATGCGTTGAGAGACTCCTGCTCGTACTGAGCGAGGAGCGCGATATCGCTGGTGGTCTTCGGTTTCATGGGCCAATTATAGGCTCGTTTTATGAATCTAAACAGTGCGGATAATCTGATGAATCCGGGAGTAAGCACGATACAGAGGGACATTCGTACCATAACAAGTGCTTACCTGCTTTTGCTCAAGGTGTATCAAGATTACAATAAGAATATTCAACTCGGTTTTACGCTGCCGTAAGGAAAGAATATGAAATACGAATGACAATGAGCCCACAAGTAATAGAGGAAATGCTAGCTGCCCTTAGGGCGAACATTGAGTACCTGAGTCAAGCAGGCAATGCTCAGATACGCGTTCGCAACGGTCAGCTTATCGACACCGTCTCAGATAAATATATTTATCAGTTCGACGTCGAGTTTCTGCAAAACATCGATACCGACGCTGAAGTAGAGGTTAGATTTCGCAACACTAGTGCTAACGGAAGAGTCTCTGCCATAGCCGAGAACTCAGTTCAGATTGAGATTGATAAAAACCTCGGCGTCTCAATCTCGGAAGCGATACTCGTTATCTCGAGCTATTACCTGTTAGAGAAGCTCAAAGAGCGCCTAGAGAAGATTCAAAGTGGCGAGATTAAGCTGACCGATTTGGCCGCCGAAGTCTTTGACGATAGCGAATCAACAGCTACTGCAGACAGCGACTATGTTTTGCCGCCATCCAAGACGCTACTAAACGAGTACCAGGAGAAGGCACTTAGACTCGCTCTGGGGAATCGAGTTGCATTTATTTGGGGCCCGCCAGGCACCGGCAAGACAGCTACGATAGCCAGCATAATCGAAGGGTTCATAGCGCAGGAAAAAAGTGTGCTACTCCTGGCTCATACTAACGCCGCAACGGACGCCGCACTTCTGAGCGCCGTTAAGCATCTCGGAAATGAGAACACGGATTACCAGGAAGGCAAAATAATCCGAGTAGGGGAAGTATTCAATAAGGAACTGAGTGAAAAGTATGTAACGCCAGAAAAAATAGCAGAAAAGAACGGCCAGGCAATCAAGCAAGAGATAGATAGGCTTGATAAAGAGGTACAGCTGTTAAATGTCGGGATAGCCGGCGCGGCTAAGACCCTCAAGGAATATGAACGCCTTCATCGATCTCAGCGCGAGCTCGACAACTATAAGAGTTACGCGGACGCTAAGCAGCTTGAGGCTCGGGAACTCCAGCAACGAAGCGAGAACGCTAAGAACGAGCGCGATGCTCTGCACCAACAGATCACAGAATATAATTCAAAAGGAGCATTTGGGAAGTTATTCACCTCAGCTAAGCCTGCCCAAATGGAAGAACGCCGCGTGCAATTACTCCGATTTGTCGCGCAGTGTGACGAACAAATCGAGGCGATAAAGCATGCTCTAATTGAAACCAAGAATAACTATGCGAAGACCAAATCAGAGCACGAGCAATTGACGAAATCACTCAATGGGCAAGACCTTGATCGAGCGACCGAGCTTAACACATCAGGCGGAGTAAAAATACTCGAGCTCCTCGAGGAGCAATCAAAGCTAACCAAAGAGCTCGTGGCTCTTCAGGAGAATCTTGTTCTCGAAGCTAAAGTTGTTGCTACGACCCTCACAAAAAGTTATATCTCAAAAACCGTTTTGAGCCGCGAATACGATTGCGTCATTGTGGATGAGGCTTCAATGGCACCACTGCCGGCCGTACTTTGCGCCGCCGGTTTGGCGCAGCAACACGTCGTAGCGGTAGGTGATTTTATTCAGCTACCCCCGATCGCTAAACACAAAATCATTCGGACAAAGAACAAGTCCGAAGAAGAGGCGCGAGAAGAAGAAAGGCTGATAAATGATTGGTTACTTCGAGACATCTTCTCGGTAGCTGGTATTGAACAGGCAATCCGAAGCGGTAAAGAGCCCGAGAAGCTCCAGCAGCTAAAGCGCCAATATAGGATGCACGAAGATATTGCAGACATGGTGAACGATATTGCCTATGGCATTTTTGGAGAGAAGTATAAGCTCGATACCGACGACAATACGTTAGGAAATCTCAGGCCTGAACTAACGCCGAAACAACCCATTGCTAACAGCCACATTGGTTTCTACGATACCTCAAATCGTGGTGCGATCGCTTCGCAGCTCGATGGGGGCAGTTATTATAACCTCTACAATGCGCTCGTCTGTATTGAGATAGCTAAAGAGGCGCTCGCTTCTGGTTACTCAAAGATCGGGATTATCTCAGCTTACCGGGCCCAAGTGAACCTCATACAGAAAATGGTGAGCGACAGCTTCCCCGGTTCGACGGAGGTTGTCGCAGATACCGTGCATCGTTTCCAAGGCGGCGAGAAAGAGCTGATTATCTTTGACGTGACAACGCCAAGCTCCCCATCTATGTACGACGACCAAATGCCTGAAGGCAATGACATGAAGTTACTGAACGTAGCCTTATCTCGCTCTCAACAAAAATGTGCAATCGTAGGCGATATTACACAAATATTAAAACAGCACAGTGCCAGCTCATTAGTCCGGAAGATTCTGGAAATTGTGGACTCTCGTAAATATCCAATCTATGACACCGAGGAAGTATTGAGTGGCTACCGCGTATCCGCGAAGGCAGACGAATGGCTCAGAAAGATCGCCGGCAGCGAAAATATTGAGAAAGAAATGGCGTCTTCGCAACTCTTTGACGAAGCGGACTTCTACAAGCAGTTCATAGCCGATTTACTAAGCGCAGAGAAAGAAGTAGTCATCGACAGCCCCTATATGACAACTTCCCGGGTCGAGGGTTTGTCTAAATACTTCGAGCAGCTCCGAAACAAAGGTGTCGAGATATATGTACTAACGAGGATTCCAAAAGAACACGATGGGAAGATGCGGTATTACGCCGAAGAAGAGATTAAGCGTCTGAGTGGCATGGGCATTAAGGTGCTGCCATTTATCGGAAAGATTCACCGCAAGATTGCGATTATAGATCGTAAGGTTTTATGGGAGGGGAGCCTCAACATCCTATCTCAAAGTGATAGCCGCGAGATTATGCGTCGATTTGACGGCAAGAATAGTTCTAAGCAAATGATGGCGTTCTTGAAGTTGGATAAAAATCTCGGAGAGCTTGGCAAGCCTCAACTCCGTCACTGCGAGTTCTGTGATGACCCCACGGCATGGTACTGGACTGATACGAGCGTGTATGGAGGTCTCTGGACGTCATGCTTACTCAACCGCCACAAGGAAGGTACGCCTCCCAAATCGACCGAACAATTGAAAGAAGCTAAGGGTAAGCTCAAGATGAAGCGCAAGGCCGAAAAAGAGGTTACTGCCGACGGCCTTCCGATCTGTCCTGACCATGAGCTCGTGATGATTAAACGAACTGGCCGGTTTGGAGAGTTTTACGGCTGCCCAAAATACCCAGCGTGTAAAATTACTCAGCAGATTCCCAAGTCGGTGGTTCGATAAATGAAAGTTACTCGTTTAGTAATAGATAACTTTAAGGCCTTCGATCACATCGAATTGAACGAGGATTTCTTTGCGAGTGGGAAGTATTTACTGGTTGGCAAAAACGGAAGCGGTAAAACTACGATCTTGGAAGCCCTGAGACTTTGTTTGGCAGCAGGCCAAGAGAGTAACCAACCAAGCCCTTATCTCTATGGGTGTGTTCGCGACAAACAAAAAAGAGCAGCACTCGAAGCTCATATTGAGTTAGATGATGAGGAGCTAAAGATATGCTCAACATATTTATCCGAGTTGACCGAGCAGGGCGGCCCAGCATGGAATAGCGATGAGCGGGACAAGTATGACCTCAGTATCGGAAAATCGATTATATGCAAAATCGGGATTGATGTGCCGATACCTGGTGGGGGACAGAATCCTACTGGAAATATGACTCGCACCCAGGCATATATTAGTGCGCCTACCCTTGAGCTATTGGCGAACGGAGAGTACCAGCCACCTAAGTACCACATGATCGCAAAATTGTTTACTCAAAATCAAAACAACAGGCCGCTCGTCTATATTAGCCCGTTTAGAACGGTGCAATTTCAAGACACGATGCTTTTCCAAAATTACGGTGCTACTGTGCAAAACCAGACAATGCCAGGCATGAACGGCTCAGTGAATGATCCTATACGAAGTGTGAACTACTCCCAGCCTGATTTCGGCAAGAATCTTTTCCAGTTCTCATACGCTGCCGAGCTTTACTCCGGCATACTCGGTGAGTTCTACGAGATTGCTAAAGAGAATAAGCAAATACGTGAAAAAATACGATCTCGAATAGCAAAAGACATGGTTCATATTAACGAGATGCTCAACCCAAAATGTATTGACGACGTAGTGATCGATCTCTCCAGTAATACCCTTACATATAGAGTAAGTGGGCCCGATGGGACGTATACAATTAATGGATTGAGTGCCGGCGAGGAGCAGCTGGTTATATTTGGACTATCCTTGCATAAATATTTGAATGTAGGCGCGGACTCAATTAAGCCAGTCGTAATAATTGACGAACCAGAGCTGCACCTACATCCTGAGTATTGTTCACGGCTCGGAAAGTTTTTAAGCGAGAGCCTGCCTACCAACGACAGCCAACAGCTATTTATTGCTTCTCATTCTGTTGAGATCATTCAGCAATTATCGGACATCGTTTACCAAATTACCGCGGCCGACATTAAAAAGATCGAAGACGTGATGGAGCGCACAGAACTTTTCCATGCGCTCGGCGCGAACTTTAGTGTCGCTGATATTGTTAATAAAATCGTTTTTGTTGAAGGCGAGCTTGGTTCCACTGTTCAGCTTGATGGTCTGTTTTATCAGAAGCTCTCGAATGATCCACATTCTAAACAAGTACGCTTTATAGAGGTTGGCAATAAAAAAAATGTAGCTCGAGTTCAACTGAAGTCAAAAGAGTGGATCGAGTTTATCCATCACGAAATCGACAGCAACAATTCTCGCGATGTGTTCGCAATCGTTGACGGAGATGTACTTGGATGGGTAGAGGGCAATACTAATAGCGACGACAAGCTCTTGGTACTGCCGTGTTACTCAGTAGAAAACTTATTATTGCAGCCAGATATTATTGCCAGAGCGTATCCGGGCATTTCTAGCCCGGATATCACAAACGCATTTAATAAGATCAAGGATCAAGTAGTCACTTTTACAGCTGATCAGGTTATTAAAGAGTACATATCGCAGCATCGAAGGTCGTTTGTTGTTGACGGTAAAAAATCCCAGGTTCTGATCGAGGCTGGTTTTGACGCTCATTTGAAGGCGTATTACAAGGCACTTGAGGACTTACCTTCAAGTTATCGAGCGAAGGTGGCCGAAATAGGGGATAATTGGTATTTATTCGTGGTAGGCAAACAATTGCGCATTGATCTCTGCCGCGAGCTGATGATCAAAGACAGCAAAAGGGTTATGTTCAGCAAGTTAATCCAGTCGGCGCAGTTAGATGATATGCCGCAGACGTTCCAGGCCTGGTTTAATAAGCACATTACCTCATAGCTATTTCAGCAAGATATCAAACATTATGTAGGCAATTACATTGCATGAGTGAAGACGAGGATATGGCGGGAAAAATTCCGGAAAATTTTTGTAGCCAATGTATCACCGAGTTTAGACGAAAGGCAGTGCACCACCCCCCTGCCCCATCAAATTCAACAGGTCAACCAAAGTACTTATGTTTTAAGTTCCTGATACAATAAAGTCTATGGAACCACTTAGATTTACAAAAAACTTAGTTAAAGGACGAATTGCCGAAACAGTTTTCGCCCAAATGTTAAGAAATGCAGGTTGTTTTACCGTCTTAGAGTTTGGATATGAGAAGGTAATACCAGATTTACTCCAATACAATCATGGTCATGACGATCCTGTTATTGAAACACTACGTTCTGCCCCAGACTTCGCAATCATCAATACACAAACAAAAGAAGTTCGATTGATCGAGGTCAAATATAGACGACAGTTGAACCCGATAGACATCATGGAGTGTGCGCAGAAAATGCATGCATCCTGGAATCCATCCTACTTGTTCCTCGCAACTCTCGACGGGTTCTTTTTTGATGAAGTCAGTAACATTATCACAAACAATGGCGAAATCAGCTCCCTCGAGCATCCTCAAATACCGAAAGAGGTTCAGGCTGAATATTTGAAAATACTTCGCGATTTTGAAGAAGATAACTAGGTCTTCGTAGCCAATACCCCTATCAAACTAAATAGGGAAGAGCCTTAGGAAACGTAGCCCGCCGCGTCGGGCGAGCTAACAATAAGGTGTTTAACCTGGGCCATAATGGCCAGCCAAAGAAATTATGAAAAAGAGACCCCCTTCGAGGCTCTTTTTTTTTGCGCACAAACTAAACAAAAACTCCCGCAATTGCTGAAGGAGACGGTGGCCTTTCCACCGATTTGCATGCTTCGCTCATGCTTGGCGTTAGTAGGTTCAGGCCAGAATCTAAACGAGGTTTCGAGACCATGTGGTCGTTGGCGTCTGAATGGCTTCGATAGCTGTGTTGCCATTGTAGGAGCATCGTCGTGTGCTTGATTCGGCGCTGATGAGAGCCAACAACTGGTCGTTTTCTTCTAACATAATGCTTATGCTTTGCCACTATCTTTACCCGTTGTCAATAGTGAGTTAGCATAAGATAACTTATGCTGCGCAGGTTTGGAGTTGAGAGAGGAGTTGGAGGCATCATCATTGGATCGGTGCTTCTTGGCGCAATGCTGGTGTTAGCCCGCCCCGCTTCGGCCCACTCAGGCAGTAACGTGGTTATTACAGTTGTGGTGGCGCCCGTGCGTGACATCTTGATCGATAAACACAATCAAATCATCGAGATATTGAGTAATTGTCCAGACGACGTTACGCCACTTGTCTATAAAAATACTTTCAATTCAGCACCAATTGCATTCAATCCTGCCGTTCACCAGCAGTACACGGCCATTATGGCGCGTGCCAATACCGCGCACACGGGAGTAATCTACCAGAGGGCCCAGCCGACCATCAGTCGGCAGCCGATTATCGCTGTATTGGCGCACTCAGGCAGCTACCAAAGTATCTTATCCCGGGTGGCTGCCATTTAAGCTGACGGCCTTCCCGGCTAAGCCCTTCCAAGCCTTCTAGTTATCCGTCTCGATGTAGTCGCTCATGATGTCCAGGCTAACGGCCAGAGCGGTCGTATTATTGGTCCGGTAATTCCAGCTGTAGGTCATAAGCGTGCCTGGTGGTGGCAGCATAATACCCGCCCCGTCGCCCACAATGACGCCTGTAGCCACGTCGCCGGTATTTATCCGTGTCACCTCATAAAATATTACAGCCGGTTGGTCTGCCGGCGAGCGTAGCGCCAACTCGTAGACGTCAGTAGAGAGCGTATTTACTGGGAAAATCGCGCCCAGATCGATAGGGGTCTGAGCCACCGACCCGCCGTAGTAGAACATCAAGTTGGTGTCAGCGGCACCGTGGCCCACGCCGATACGGTTGATGAGCGTATTCGGTTCCACATTCGTCGGAGCGGTAGTAACTGTACCAATGCCGCAAAATTGGCGGGCGCCGCTGACCGTGGCGGCATCGCTGCAGCCGAAGCGGATCAGCTTGAAAAAGCCATTGTTACCGAAGCCGTCGCCAAGCGATACTTGCGCCTGTGCTACTCGAAAACTCGCCAGAGAACCAGTTGTCGCCGATGATACGAAGCTGAGTCGGCGCATCCGCGTAAACAGATTGGTGGTAGCCACAGTGGCCGCCGTTGTAGTGCCGACTGTCGTCGGGGGAGTATAACCGAAAACTCCGGGTGCGGTCACGGCGTTGCCCGGCGGATTCCAGTAGCCGACCTTGTTACGAGCAATATGCGGTTGAAAAAAAGTGGTTTGTCCCGATGGGCCTTGCTGTCTTAGCATCATCCGGCCAGCTATCGACTTTGCGTACATCAGCAACTTGTTGCTTGACGGGGCGCTGGGGTCAGTGCCTACGTTCGTGAATAGCGCTGCCAGAGCGTCCTCGGCTCCGGACATATCGCTTGCATAGGCAAGCGAGTTCCAGGCGGTCGAACCGTCGCCGATCTTGAATTTCGCGGTGTTGGTCTCAAAACCCGGCTCGCCTTGGGCTAGAGTCGGATTGTTTGAAGTCCAGTTGCTGACCGTATCACGCCGCCACTTTATCTGGACTGCCATCTAATTGTCCGTTTCAATATAGTCACTAAGGACGTCATATGCGACGGCCTTACCTGACGTACCATTGCATCGCCAGATACGTTGATATGAAAGTAGCGTAGTAGATGACGGCAATACCGTACCGGCCGTACCTGTTAGTGTTCCGGTCGCTACATCGCCCGTATTAAGTCTAGTGACTTCGTAATATACGGTGTTATTGCTATTCGGCGGCGCATATAAAGCCAGGTCGTATAGGTCTGTGCTGTGCGTATTTGCCGGAAAGTTACTGCCGAGGTCAATGGGAGTTTGGGCAGCCGAACCACCATAGTAAATGTGCATCGTTGTGTCGGATGTGCCGTGTCCCATCCCGATTGCGTTTGTCAGAGTAGTTGGATCGATTGCAGTGCCATTGGCAGGTATATTGCTATTGTCCTCTAGGCCGCAGAACATACTTGCACCGGTCACCACCAATGCATCGCTTATACCAAAGCGGCAGATCTTGTAAAAGCCGCCGTTGCCGGAGCCGTCACCTACCGTAACTTGATAAACGTTAACGTATTGAGCTGCATATGCATTAGTAGATGTAGCCGAGGTATACCCCAGGCGGCGGGCACGCGTAAACATACTGGTAGTGACGACGGATCTGGTGGTGGCCGATCCGATGACGGTGGGCGACGTGTAACCAAAAACGCCGGGTAGGGTCGCTGCATTTCCTGGCGAAGCCCAATACCCAATCTTGTTGCGAGCCAGGAATGGCTGCACAGGCGTGGTCAGGCCGCTCGGCCCTTGCTGCTTCAACATCATCCTACCAGCCAACGGTTTGGCATACACCACCAGATCGCCGGAGGCGGGAGTAGATGGGTCGCTGCTTTGGCCGTCCAGCGTGAGGGTGGTAATCTCCGGAGACAACTGGTTGTACGTCAAGCTGTTCCAGGCCGTGGAACCGTCACCAACCTTGTAGGCGTTGGTATCAGACTCTAGCCCAACTTCGCCCTGGGCAAGCGTTGGGTTATTGGAAGTCCAATTAGCCGCAGTGTCTCGTCTGAACTGAATTTGATCGGCCATCTTAAATACTACTTCCGCCGTCTAGTACTATGGCAGCCGTATAGTTGGTTGAGGCGTTGCCACCGTCAAAATCTGAGGATCCACTACCCCCGCTTGGCGTGGCGGTGCTGACGGCGGTAATCCGACCCTTGGCATCATAGGTCAAGACTGGAATAGCCGTGCTGGAGCCCACGCTACCAGCCGTAATAACAGAAGCCAGAGCCGGGCTGCTAGAGGTGCCCGCGAGGTCGCCAGCGAGAGTTACTAGGCCAGGATTTGTACCAGTGGCCAGATTAGTATTGGTCGAACTGGTGTATGGGTTGGTGGCGCCGGTAAGCAACGTACCATCCGCCGCGAGGGCCTGCTGAAGGTAGTCATTGAGCATCGTGCCCCAGTTATTGGCATTGGCACCTGGTGTAGGCAAACTAGCCATATGATTCTCCGCTAAAGCAAACTATCTAAGCCGTTCCTAGGACTATCTCCAGCATAATGATATGCATAAGCTTTGTACAGCGAGCAATTTGGGCAGTTAACTCAACTCATGTCACAACATTTTTACGGTTACTGGCGAATGCCATGCAGCCCAATTAGCATTTGCTTTTGGGGGGATAATGGTTATAGTTAACTCATAAAAATAAAACTATCAAATGGCTCTCTACCGGATACAATCAAAAAATCTTAAATCTGCTGCGATCCTGGCGACAATACTGTCCATAGCTTTTATTTCTACTTCTGTCGTCTCTGCCTACACCGCGTCGACTACCATCAGTTCCAATATTTCGTCGGTCATCAGTTTGCTTACGACCAATGGCACCGTCAACGTAAACGTCGTACCAACCGGTTCTGG
>JACAFG010000011.1 GCA_019352195.1 Candidatus Saccharimonadota bacterium
ATACTGCACGCCGAGAAAAAGCTGCATTCCCCATCTATAGAGCAATGCTACTCGTTTAGCTCAGATAAGCGGTTGTACAACCGCGTCAGGTAAATGCTCCCAAGCGGCAGCCCCACTAAGCTTAGGACAAAGGCATACAACGAATTGAGCACGACCGTGTCGTGATACACGCTGCCAATAAGGGCCAATAAAAACGTCAGTGCGGTGCCAATAACTAATAGCCAGAGCACAAGGACAGTGTAGCGGCGCGTCACCGACCAAAAGCGTCCTAAGGTTAGCTGGCGAGACAGGCGCAAGCTGGCGATCGGGCGCAAATTAGTGTTGGCCGCGATGACGGGGGCGAGACTAAAGCGAATGAGCAGCCACAGCGAGGGCAGTGAAATTGCGAGCGCGACGGCGGCAATAAGTAGCGTTTCACCAAGCGCGGGACTGGCACTGACGCCGATGCGAAAAAAGATCAGCCCAAGCCCAAGGGGAAAGAGCGCCAGAGTGAGCATAAAACTGGTTACCAGGTAGCGGACAAAGGCTTTGGTACCATCAAAGTATGCGTCCCCCACCGTGACGGGTTCGTCGTGATAGCGCCGGCCCGCGACGGCCAGCAGCGCCAAGTTGAGAATAAATGACAAAACCGCGCTAAAGGTGCTGAAACTGCCGTCGGCTGTCAGGCTCGATGACAAGCTCAGCAGCCGCACCGGTAAGGTAACTACCAAAATGGTGAGGCCGTAAACTAACCAGCCGCGGCGCAAATCGTTGACGGTAGCCCGCCACATGTGCCAGGCGGTTTCCAGTACGGGAGTCTCCCGGCTCATGCCTTGGTGTCCATGGCCTGGAGGCGCTTGATACGCTCTTCGATGGGCGGGTGGGTGTCAAACAAGCCGCCGAGACTACGACCTTTGAGGGGATTTGAAATGTAGAGATGAGCCGTTGCCGAACTGGCTTTTTGCATGGGCTTGTTGTAAGTCCCAATTTTAGCGAGAGCGCTGGCCAAACCGTCGGGGTAGCGTGTAAGCAGCGCGCCTGATGAATCGGCTAGGTATTCACGTTGGCGCGAAACGGCTAGCTGCACCACCAGCGCAATGAGCGGTGCCAAAATAGCGCCAACGATAGCTAGGATCATAAACAATTGATTGCCATTATTGCCTTCGTCTTCGTCGCCAAAACTACTCCAAAATGACAAGCGCAAAAACAAATCGGAGATAACGCTGACAACGGCCACGAGCGCGACTACGACGGCCATAAAGCGGATGTCGTAATTGCCAACGTGGCTGAGTTCGTGAGCCAATACCCCTTCAAGCTCCGGTTTATCCATAATATTGAGGAGCCCTGACGTAACAGCTACGATGGCGTGCTGAGGGTCGCGCCCGGTGGCAAAGGCGTTGGGCGCGGGATCATCAATGGTATACACCTTGGGCATGGGCAGGCCACTGGCAATACTGAGGTTTTCGACGACGCGGTAGAGCTCGGGGGCGTCAGATTTTTGGACCTCGCGGGCACCGCTCATGGCGATAGCAATTCTGGCCGATGCGAAGTATGAGATAACGGCGTAAGACAGGCTGGCAACAAGAATTATGTAGGCGTAACTCGGTTGCCCAAAGGCTTCGGCGATTAGGTAACCAAGCCCGCCGATAATAACGACGAACAAGATGACAAAAATAATGCTGAGGCGTTTATTGCGGGCTATCTGGCTGTACATTCGGAGCCTCGGTTGGAACTGAAACTGGTACACTAGGCGCCGGTGCAAGCGTCGGCGCTGGCGCGGCTACCACCGGGACACCAAACGAAGCGGCCGGCGCGGTGGGGCTCGGCTGAGGCTCGCTCGGGGCGGCCATGGTGTCGGCAACGGCCACCGGCGCGGGCGATTCTGAGGAGGGGGCCGACTCGGTAGCGGTTTGGACGGCTTCAGCGAGCTCGGCTGGCACGGCGGGCGCCGCTGAAGCTTCGCGTTCGTCGAAGTTTGGTCCGGCAACGCGCTCGGCCAAGCTATCGGCGGCGGCGCGAGCCGCGGCAGTATCTAGGGCTGGGTAAACGCGCTCAATGACTTCGAGCGCGGCGACGGCACCTAAAACCGATGATAGCGACGAGCGAGAGCCCGTTACGAGGTCTGACGCAATGCTTCCGGGGACTTCGGCGGCTAAGGTACGAAGCTTGGCACCGAGACCGGCAGTTTCACCTTCGGGCAACTGCTCGGCAATACGCACGAGGTGCGGGGCCATTTCAAGGGCCGATTGCCAGGCAAAGCTAGTGCGGTATTCGTCAAGCTTCATGCGGCGCTCTAAAACTCGACCTTAACGGGAGTTTCGATTTCGGCCTGGTTATCGACCCCAAAGAAGTCGCGGTGGGTGAAGCCGAGCATCCCAGCAAAAATGTTGGTGGGAAAAACTTGCAGCTTCATGTTGTAATCACGCACGTTGCCATTGTAGAAGCGGCGAGCAGCCTGAATTTTGTCTTCGGTATCCGTGAGCTCGTTTTGGAGGCTTAAAAAGTTCTGATTAGCCTTGAGGTCCGGGTAAGCTTCGGAAACCGCAAACAAGCTTTTCAACGTGCCAGCGAGCTGGTTTTCGGCTTCGGCCTTTTGGGCGATACCAGTGGCGTTCATGGCGTTACTACGAGCTTCAGTGACGGCTTCAAACACCGCTGATTCGTGGGCAGCGTAGCCTTTGACGGCACTCACCAAGTTTGGAATGAGGTCGTAGCGGCGCTTGAGCTGAACATTAATATCACTAAACGCTTCGTCGACCCGCACTCGGGATTTTACGAGGCCGTTATAGACACCGACACCAATGGCGACGAGGACAACGACGATGATTAAGATGATGATTCCAAGCGACATGAGCGGATTTCTCCTTGATTTGTCATAATTATAGCAAAAGTGCTGAAATTTAGCTTGATAATCACCAAACAGCAATAAAGATCACCATTTGAGACCATAATAATTCCAATGGTAGGCGGGGCGGGGATCGAACCCGCAAGACCGTAAGGCCAGGGGATTTTAAGTCCCCCGTGTATACCATTCCACCACCCGCCCATAGCTGGAGTCACCACCCTGAATGTGGGCGGGTGATGACGTTTGAACAATAAATTGAAAAATTACTGGAGGCACCTACCGGAATTGAACCGGTGTACGAGGTTTTGCAGACCCCTGCGTAACCACTCCGCCAAGGTGCCAGACTGGTTTGATGCGGACGGGTAACCGCTTGATTATACTGGCTAGGCTGCATTGTGACTAGGATATATGACAAATTAGCATTTTTATGCTATGGTTGCCCGCGCGTGTCGCCATCCGGGCGATCAAGTAGATCGGAGACCAATATGTCACTAGGAACCAATACCGCCGTGAATGAGAACGCTCTTTTCGCGGCGGCTCGGATCGCGGCCGCCAACCGGCCGGTCAACACCGGGCATTACGTGATCGCGGGGTTGGAGCAGGATGCCGACGTCGCGGGCGCCATCTGGGAGCTCCCGAACTACGACCCGTCCCATCTGCCCGAGCTCCGCGCTTTGGTGCTCGCCATCTCGGACACTGAGTTGGTGTTGGACACGACCGTTCTGAACGAAACCCATGAGCTGCACACAGCCATGCTGAGCGCCTACCGCGCAGCCGAAACCCCCTGCCAGCCCACCGTCATCCTGCCGGAGCACATCTACGCCGCCCTGCTCGAGCCCGGCACCATTGCGGCCGTCGCCATTGCCTTCCTGAGGGATCAGGCCGTCCGCGTCGTCTAGGACCGCAGTTTCAGCCGTCGTCTCGGTGGCCGCTCTCGTCGGAGAGCGGCCACCTTTCGCGTTGTAGTGAAGGATAAGTTACTCGTTCGAGATGTTAACCATCCAATGAACGCCAAATTTGTCGGTCCCCTCGCCAAAATAGGCACCCCACGGCATTGGCTGGAGCTCCATGCCGACTTCACCCCCGTCGAGCAACGACTTGAAATAGTGCGTTAGCTTGGGCCGGTCTGTACCTGAAAAACTAAGACTGACATTATCACCAAACACGGCCGGCCGATCAGGTCGGGCTTCGGTCGCCATCAGGGTGATGTCGTCGACCTGTAGCAGAGCGTGCATGATTTTATCTTTGTAGGCTGGAATCGATGGAACATCCGGCATTTCACCAAATGTCGTTAGCTCCAGCGTGCCGCCAAAGATCTGATGATAAAACTCCATGGCGTCACGGGTATTGCCGTTAAAATTGAGATACGGATTAAACGTTATGCTCATGATCTGGTTCCTCATATATAGGAGCATGGTCCCACTGGCGCGTTTTATGGGCAACGGTGATTTAGCCAAGACGCGCGAGTTCGACGTCCGGTTTTGTGGTCATATTAGATTAGCCTAACCGCGGGCGGGGTTCTCATTTGATAGGACTGCGGTCCCAAAGCTTGAAACCCACGCTCGCGCCGTGTACTATTTGTCAGTACCTTTGTGAAAATTGTACCGTCCGGCGACTTAGCTCAGCTGGTAGAGCAGTGGCCTGAAGAGCCTCGTGTCGCTGGTTCGAGTCCAGCAGTCGCCACCATTTAGATTTGCGGGTGTAGCTCAGTTGATAGAGCGCCTCCTTGCCAAGGAGGAGGTCCAGGGTTTGAGTCCCTGTACCCGCACCAGAAATTATCAAACAGACCTGTAAGGGTCTTTTAGTTATAATGTCGATATGAAAAGTTTCAGTAGGCTTTACGTCAAAAGTGCGGCAGCATTAGTGGTTGGTTTTTTCTTCGCTGGGGCAGTAACGAGCATTACCTATGCCTGCACACCAGTTGACGGTGCCGCGGGTTGCGTATCATTCGACAAAGCGGTTTTGCATCTTGGTGACCTAGCTGACAACAAACAAAGTAGCCTGGTGCATTTTGCGACTACCTTTGCAGTAGTATCGCTCATAACTTTCGTAATTCTAAGCATCTTAAGCTTTGCTCAAAAACGAAAGTCGCGCGTAGTAGTCGCGAAGTAAGTTGAGGGCTCGTGTAGGTCCCGCGTCCTATTTGCTAAGCCGATGTTCTTAATACGGCCGGTCGTACATTTCGTTAATTTTTTGCCCATGCTCACACCGACCGCGCCTGACTGACCAAACATATGCCCTAATGGGGCAGGTTTGTTATACTCCGGCAATGAAATCCGTTGCTTTATTCGACTTTGATAACACTCTTTACCGGGGCTTCTCCTATTTTGCGCTCATAGAGAAACAGGTTGGCGAAGGCCTCGTTAGACAAACTGTTCTCGATGAGGCCTTTGAGCTGATGAGTAAACACCATGACGGCGCAATCGATTATGAAACAACGATTTCGCAACTGTTAGACATCTACGCCCACGGGTTAGCAGGCAAGCAGTACACCGAAGTCTATGCTTCAACCCGTGAGTTTTATACGGGCAACCCGAAGGTATTTCCCTACGCAAAGCCAGTGTTTGAACTACTTAGAGCCACCCATGATTTGTATCTCGTGACAGGAGAACCGCTCTTTGTAGCTGAAGCTATTGCAGAAATCTATTCGCTTAGTGGCTACTATGGAACCCATTATCAATTAGCAGATGGCGCCTTTACCGGTGAGGTTGTTTCGTATCTTGCATCTCGTCACGAAAAGCAGCGTGCTATCAAACATTTACTTGATGACCACGCCGTGGCCAATTCGTTGGCTTTCGGCGATTCCGAAGGCGACATAGAGATGCTTAGTTCGGTGGCCCACCCCATATGCGTTAACCCAAACGCAGGCTTGCGCGAACATGCCAATAAGAATAATTGGCCCTGTGTTTCTGAGGACAAGGTTGAGCAGTCTGTTCGTGAGGCACTCTCAAGCCTTGCTGACGAGTAAGTATTTTGGGACGGCGCCTCTACAGTCTTACTCAAGCCAGCTGGCTCGCCCCTACTCCGGCGCGCCCAAAAGGCGTCAGGTAAACGATCTCGTGGCTTAGAGACTGGAGGGGCCTGCGTCACTACGGTGGCTTTCATGTGCTCATCCGCCATCAGCAATTTATCCAAAGACCGGGTCCTTTGATTAAGTAGCTACTGCAACGCGTGTGACTGATGTAAGACGGGGTGTCTAAGAGATCACCAAAGTGATAGGTATCACAGCCACGGATTGATGATTGCTATACCATGCGACTAGCAAGGGATCAATATCATGTACTACGATAACCCAATGATGGACGGTAACGGCTGGGGCCTAGGCGGCCTGGCCCTCATGATAGTCTGGTTTGTCCTCATCTGTGGGATGATATTCTTAGCGGCGCGCCTATTTTCGGCTCATCGTCACGGTTCGTCGGACCAACTCAGCCCCCTAGATATCGCTAAAGAGCGGTACGCGAAAGGCGAGATCAAAAAAGACGAATTTGATCAAATTAAAGCGACTCTCAGTTAGGCCACATAACCTGGGTTGGACCGCTCTCCCAAATCTTGGACAGACCGGAATCGATAAGTTTGGTATGATGCAGGCATGAAAACAATTCTCGTTGATGCTATTGGTGCGTTAGTCGTTAAAGATGAAGGCGTGTTTGAAGACATGCATGCTCTTTTAGAAACGTTCCCCAATCGTAAGCTGGTTTTGACCGGCGCTAATGATGACCAGTTTACGAAGTTTGGTTTGGACAAGGTGCCGTACGAGGTCTTTACCTTAAAGCATGATCCCGAAAAAACTGATCCCGCATACTTTCGCATTTTACTCAAGCACTACGACCTCTTGCCCAGCGACGTGGTTTACTTTGAACATAATAAAGATGCGATGGCGTGCGCCCAGGCGGTTGGCATTACGACTATGTTTTACGATGAGCACAAACAAGACTTGGCCGAGCTGAAGCAATTTTTGGAAACTCATTTAGAATCTTAGTCAGCGAGTCGGTTGAAGACGTAGTCGATGCCCTCTTTGGCGACGGTCATGGTGACGATAATGACGACGAGGCCGATAAAGCCGCTTATGTTCACATTGTCGCCAAAGACGTAATCGATGACGGCCAGAAAAACAAATTTAGACAAAAATAGCACGAGCCACACACCCAGGACATGGCCTAACTTGTTCCAGCGGCCAGTGCGCTGCTTGAAGTTAGCTGACACTTTCGCCTTAGTGAGGAGCGTTAGGTAGGTGAGGATTTGCAGGACGAAGGCGGCCAAAAAGGTCGTCGAGTACGACTTGGTCGTGATGATACTGGTGTAATCGTTGAAAAAACCTAACACCACTGCGTACACCAACGTGCCCAGCACCATTTCGCGATAGAGCTGCTGTTTCGGACTTAAATTATGCGGCTGGTTTACCATGGACACAAGTATATAGGAAAACGAACTGCGCGTATGTGATAAATAGCGCTGAGGCGCGCAAAACGCCGTCTCACTCCAAATTAATGGCGTAGCATATTTATTACCTTGACAGTCATAGTAATATGACTTACATTGTATTCATGATTGATACAAATCTAACTTCAGACCTGCTTCGCGGCCATACCGATACCATCATCCTCAGACTACTGACGGGTGGCGATAAGTACGGCTACGAAATAACGAAATTGGTGCACGAAAACTCAAATAATCGCTACGAATTAAAGGAAGCGACGATGTATTCCAGCCTCAAGCGCCTTGAAAATGATGGCCGCATTACCGCCTATTGGGGCGACGAGTCTCAGGGCGGTCGGCGTAAATATTACCGGATAACACCGCACGGGCGCGAACTATACGCACTGAATAAACAGAACTGGGATTATGCCAAGCAAATCCTGGGTGAATTATTGTAAGGAGAAAATGATGGAAGCAAAATTACAGGCCTTTTTAGACGGAGTGTTTGCACCCTACGGTGATTTCCCGGCGCGCGCGGATGTGACTGGTGAGCTGCTGGGTAATTTGATGGAAAAGTTTGCGGATGCTAAAACTGCGGGCATGAGTGATGATGACGCCTATACGACTACGATTGCATCGTTTGGTGACGTTGATGAGATTATGGAGCAAATCCCCCACCAGAAAGTTGCCGCCGAGACTCCGTATGAGCCTAAACCTGGCGCTAAGCTCAATGCGTCGGCGCTGAAACAGGCCGATTTGAGCGATTCAAATTTGGTGGGTGCTAATTTGAACAGTAGTGAACTGGTGGGCGTTTCGTTTGCGGGCGCTAATTTGACCGAAGCCAGCCTAAAATCAAGCGCGTTAAAACAGGCCAATTTTGCTGGAGCGAATCTTACTGATGCCAAGTTTGTGAGTAGCGACCTCCAGGGCGTGTGCTTTGACGGGGCTGACCTAACACGAACGAAGCTCCGTGGTTCAGCGCTGAAAGGCACGACGTATGTTGGCGCCAAGCTGGTGGAGACCGAGTTTAACGGCTCCGACGTCACTGAGCTCTCGTTTGATAATCAGACCCTGCTTGGCGTTAAGTTTGATAGCGCGTCGCTTAAGAAAACCAGTTTTCGCGGTGCGACATTGCGCAGCGTGTCGTTTCATCACTCGGCGGTAAAACATGCCATTTTTGACGGTGCAACCATGGATAAGGTTACGTACGCGGTGCTAAACAGCGCGAAAGCGACGCTCAATGGCGTGACTGTGCTGTAAGTTTCGCTACTCTAAAAAAATCCTACTTCGGTGGGGTTTTTTATTGTTGCAACCGACTTCTGAAATCTAGGGGCATGAGTGTTTGAAGTGAATGTTATGTATCTGCGCCAAATATATTCGTTTTAATCCGCGACAGGGGGTGAAGATCAAGTAAGCTGGAGATAATAAAAGCTCGAGCAGGTATCAAAATCATTTAAGATCTGCACCGATAATAATCAAGATGTCGGCATCGGTGGGTTTTGGCTCGCCGACAGGCATTATCCCAACTTGGCCTCCAACAACTTGAGCGAGGGCAGCGGCAAAGTTCGACTTAGTTTGTCCCGGAGAGAGATCGACAATGATAGTTGTAGGAAAGTCGAGGCGCGATGCCGATCCGGTATCTACGATGTTTGCCTCGGGATACGTTTGGCCAACTTGCCCCTCAACGACGCGCGTAAGCGATTCGTTGCGGCTGCCGTTGCGGATAGCAATTTTGGTGCCGTTGACCTCACTCACTGCGGCATCTACAAACAGCGGCCCAATATCAACTATCCTGTCCAAACTGGGCCGGTACAGTATTGCTTTCTGAGCCTTATAGAAAATAATGAGCTTGTCTCCGTTCTTGGCTTGGGCGAGAAATGGATCTTTGAGTTTAGTTTGGTCCGATACGGTGGCAAGTGTCGGATTATCATCGCCGGCAGGCAGGATTATATGCCGTTCAAGCTTTTTCAGGACAGCCTGGAGCTGTTGCTTATCGCCCCCTGGCGATTCTACCTTGGTAGTTATGAGCCAACCGGCGAAGCTGCCAACGCACAATAACAAGCCAATACCCAAACCAATGATCACCGGCTTGGGGATAGTCAGTTTGAATCGCGTCATACTAGCGGTCCGCCTCGACGTAGTGCCGCATTACTCGCATGTTTCGGGAAGTTGTGGTGAGGGTGCGCAAGCCCGAGCCGCCGCGCATCGCCGTTGACGCGCCGGGGAGATTTGATACGGTTGAGCCTTCTTGGGTGGTGCCATCGGTGAGGTTATCGACCCGCCAATATATGGTTGTTCCCTGCGGGGGCGTATAGATATAAAACTCATATACTTTACCAACGACAAATGCTTCTGTGGTGTCGATGACATTCTGGGTTGTACCGTCTTTAGTCATGAATTGCCAATTAGTGTCACCTCTGGTTGTGGAGTACTGGAAGCCCGCGTAGTGGCCAGCCGGATTATCTGCACTTGTGTTAGTGGCAATAGTTTGGTTGGTCAATCCTTCCCAGATACGTGAACCGGTGGCGCCGGAACCGTAGTTTGCATCGGGATAGGCGGTTCTGGCTTCATAAAAGAATCCGTTCGCCCCTGGGGTACTTCCTCGGTAGAATTGGACGGCGGTATTACCTACACCGGTGGTATCGTTGGCGGTTGCGGCGGTGGCGAAATTGGTTGCAAAGCCGTATTGCTCAGATACCGCGGGAGTAGACGCCGTAGTGTCGACCGACCACAGCGAGCCAACGCTATTCACGGTTGCACCGTTACTCGGTGACTGCATACTAATGGCTTGCTGGAAGAACGCCGGCTGATAGGGGTAGTCCACGCCGCTTGAGCCAATGGCCTTGAGCATGGTTCGCCCGGCGATGGACTTGGTGTAGAGCCTGAGCGTGCCGCTGCTTGGTGCGGTAGGGTTATTTGGGGTGGCGGCTATATCGAGCCCTGCATCCCAACCGGTGCCGATCACGAGGCCAACTTCAGTTCCCGAACCGGGCGAACTGGGGCCATCGAGCTTGATGCCATACTCATTAATGTTGGAATTGGCGGTGCCAGTGGCGTTGGCAACGATACGAAGTCCGCTCCAGGTGCCACCGGAGGTATTGGTACCTGGAGTAAGGTCGAAGCGGGCCGCGGATGACTCCACATTGGCGTTGCCACCGACATAATTAATTGAAAGTCCGTTAGCATTAGCGGCAGTGGTAGCTTGGCCGGCGTTGGAGATAGAAACCAGGTCGCTCGTAGGCGCGGCCGTTGCAGCAAAACTGGCCGTACTGCCAGCTGCTAAGTTTACCGTGAGGTCTTGACTTGTGGTGGGGGTAACAACGATCGAACCTACCGGATTTACCGTAAAGACGTCGGTGCCGCTGTTTTGGATTGCGAGTCGGCCGGCGCCGGCCGAGCAGGTGGTGCATTGAAGGTTAAAGAGGATGTTGGGGTCGGTCGCTTGGTCAGTGGCGTTGATCACGAAGTCTTTAGCCGAGGCGTTGAGATTTATAGTGGCCGGGGAGGTGGACGTATCATACGCCGTCTGTAAATCTGTGGCGGTGGCGCCGGCGCAGGTTCCACCGGTCACTATGCCGCCCGTAATAATCTGATTCTGAAAGAATTGGCCGCCCGTGCAGGTAATGTTTCCCCCCGAGCTGGCGCCAACTGAGAAGGCACCGCCGGTCCCAATTCCGAGCGAACCGGTCACCGCCAGGTTCGCCACATTGGCTCCGTTGGAGTTGCCAACGGTGAGGGTGGAGGTGCCCGCAGTAGTGAGATCGATCGTCATGGCATTGGCCGTACGTTGGAGGATGGCCGATCCCAAGCCAATCGTGCCGGAAGCTGAGGTCAGGCTCAGTCCGCTGGTGCCGCCCGAGGCCAGGCTGACCGCGCCCGAACCGGTAGCCACGGCCGACGCGTCCAGGTTCGTTAGATTGGATCCGGATACTGCCGGCAATGCACCCGTCGCGTCGGTCTGTACGAGCTGGCTAGTGCCGTTGAAACTATTCCCCTGCTTAGTGATACTCAAACCATCGGACAGGTCTGATGATGCGAGCGGCGTACCGTTTATTTGGTAGGTTTGCCCTGCGGCAACGTTAATACTACCGCTGGTGCTTAGGCCGCTGGCGGTTACAGCCAGGTAATTGATGGTGCCGGCATTATTCTGAACGGCTAAGAGATCCCCACCAAGTGGTGCGGCGTTGTCGCGAATCGTCAACGCGCCGCTGGCACCGAGCGTGATCTGCGGACTGGTCGAGCCGTCGTAGGCACCTTGAAGATCACTCACACCCCAAGTTGAGCTACAAGACGCGAGCGCACCGGTGCCGTCGATACAGACCGGCGTGGCGGTCGCAGTGGCCAGTGTACCAATCTGGAGCTGGCCGTCGGTTTTAAGAATCCCGGCGGCGGAGCGATAGAGATTTGTGTCGAGCGCACTGACGCCACCAGCACCAAACTGGAGCTTGTGGTTCACGTCAACGGCAAAGACCGGATTAGTGGAGCCGGATTGATTACGAATTTCAAAGAAATTGGAGGTTTGGCCGGAGATGCCCTGAATCTCGAGCCCAGCGTCACCGGTTTGGCCAATGTTTAGCTGGAGCCGGTCGGTAGCGTTGGTCTGGGTGATAACCCCTGTATTAACGCTAAAGGGCGATGCGCCATCCAGGCTTTGGATCTGGAGCCACGATTGCCCGGCAATTGTCGGCCCCGCACCGGCCGAACCCGAGAGGTTACACACGACCTCGATATAATCGCCGGCCGTAGCTTGGACCATGACCGAGGTGCTATTTGTGCCGTTGGCGTCGACCGTATTGCGCGTATACGAGTACGAGCTCGACGGCGTATTATACGTTGTGCCGTTAAAACGTAACCGACATTGGACCGTGTTACGGTTAGCAGAAGCATTCGCCGTCGAGACGCTGTACGACACCTGATACCAACCGTTATTTACTATGTTCAACCGGGTAGGATTCACGCTGGTGCTGTGCGTGTAGCCGCTGTCGACTCGCGTCTGAGCGTTCCACGGTATCGCAGTTGGGGTCGCCGAGTTGGCATCGGTACCGCCGGCGGCATCATAGACCTGAGCGACCATAGCGCCAATCTGCGAACTGCCACCACCGCCGCCACCGCCGGTAGCACAGGTGCCGCCGGTCACAATGCCGCCCGAAACAACCGGGTTCTGCAAAATCTGGCCGCCGCTACAGGTACGAGCAACGCCCGCCGTTCCGCCGGAGTAATAGTTCCCGGCGGCATTCACGGTACCCGCGATATCGAGCATATAGCTGGGCGCGTTGGTGCCGATGCCGACTCGGTTGTTCTGAGTGTCAACATTGAAGGTGGCTGTGGAGGAGCCATCCGGGATTACCTGGAGAGCAGTGGTTGAGTTGAAACCGGAACCCGATTGAATCACAACGTCTTTCGTAGCTGCGCTCGTGGTAATAGTTGCCGGACTGGCAGAGTTATCGTAGGCGTCCTGCAAGGTCGTAATACCTCCGCCGGGCGCACAGGTACCTCCAGTGACGATACCGCCCACAACTACCTGGTTTTGCAAGACGTTGCCGCTGGTACAGGTAACGCCGGTTCCGGTGCTGCTACCGACCGTCACAGATTGCCCGGAGCCGAGCGTAACGCCACCGGAGATGGATAGGTTGGCCGTATTTGAGCCGGATGAATTGATGAGTGAAAGTTGCGAGGTACCAGCTGTCGCCAGGTCGATCGTGAGGGCGGACCCCACACTCTGCAGAATTGATGAGCCGATATTAATTGTTCCGGTTCCCGAGGTTAACGTAAGGGCTGACGACGCGGCGGACTGCAACGTAACCGCACCGGACCCGACAGCCAGATTCGAAGGGTCGAGGTTTGTGAGGTTGCCGCCGGAGATAGCGGGCAGCGCACCTGAGCCGTCGGTCTGCACCAATTGAGTGACGCCGTTGAAGCTATTGCCCTGTTTCGTAATTGAAGAGCCGTCGGAGAGGTCGGATGAGGATATTTGGCTGCCGCCGACCGAAATCTGCTGTCCGGCACCCACATTCAGACTACCCGAAACGTCCAAGTTGGCCACGTGACCCGCGTTCGAATTTTGTACGTAGAGCGTCGAGTTAATCGCACTGTTGAGATCGAACGTCAGGCTGGGCTGGGAGGTAGTCCTTATGGTGGTAGCCGTAAGGTTCAGAAGGCCGGAGCCGGACAAAAGATTGAGATTGCCGGTGCCGGTCGACTGCAACGAGAGGTCGGTATTGTTGGCCGCCGCCAGCGTCGGAGCCTCGAGAGTAGTGCCGAAATAGCCCGACCGGAAGGTATTGGCTGACGAACCGACGTCAATAGTATTGCTCGTAGTGGTGGTTAGACTGGTATTAATATCTACACCCACTAGGTTAGACAAGGCCGTGTTGGCACCGGTGCCCAATAGATCGACGAAAGAATTTCCATTCTCACTGACCCGGAAGTGGTTCGTGCTCGAGTCGAAGTAGAGGCGCCCTTGCCCGATGGGCGAGACTGCAGGAGCTCCCATCCCCCGCATCGCTACATCACCGTTTACGTCCAGCTTGGCCCCGCCGGAGCTAACGCCACCTACCCCCACATTGCCCATCGTATTTATATGTAGCCCCTCCGTGCCATTCGCCACAATCGACAAATCATTGTTGTCAGCCGTACCCAATACCCCGGTAGCGCCGAAGGAGTTGCCGCCTTGCACGAACGGATTCAAGCTTCCGGCGCTTTGCTGCATGGCTTGTAGGTAAGAGCCCGCCCTCACAATAGTATTTGCCGCATTGGCCGTGTTTTGAGCCCACTGCAAGGTGACCGATCCGCCGGTAACGCCGGCCGTGACCGTGCCCGTAATATAATATGGCTCATCGGCACCGGAGCCAGATATTAGCCCCGAGGAAGCGCCACAGGAGAGATTGCCATTTGAGTCGGCGTTTTCAGCCTCGGAAACCCCCCAAACGCAGCTCGATCCGGCAGGAGCGGACATTGAAAACTTAAAGTCCGGCGTGGTTCCCGAGTTACCAAAGACAGTCATGTTATACGTCCAGGTCTCATTTGGTCCAACGGTAAAACTTAAAGCGTTGTCGTTAACAAACGCGGCCGAGCTGGTAACTATCTGATCTGTGGGTTTAATGACCTGCTGCATTTGATTGGCAATTACGTTTGTGGCGGCGGCGTTGAGTGCTACCCATGAACTACCGTTGTATCCCTGGAAGTCGGCGCCGGTAAAACGTATAGTCCCGGCATTGGCATTGGTGGTAGTGCCAAGCTTAACTGCACCGGCTACATCGAGAACCTCGGCGGGCGTTGCCGTACCGATTCCTACTCGGCCGTTCTGGGTATCAACGTTAAACATCGGGCTGCCACCGGCCTTCGCCACTTGGAAAACGCTTGGGTTATCGGTAGAGGGTTGGATCAGCACCCCACCGGAAGCTAAGGTAGTGGTAATCCCCGCCCCCGTGAGCGTCGTCACACTGCCGCTGGCCAGACTGCCGGCATTAAGCGCCTGGGTTGCGACACTGCCGCCAATGGTTATGGTAGTTGCGTTGGTGCCACCAACAGAGAGCGTTGTGCCACTCGTTCCCGTATCAAGGTTTGTGGCATAGAGCGAGCCGAAAGCCTTGGCAGCCGTACCGACATCCGTGCCACCATTCGTAGTTGGCTGAATGGCTTGGGCGACATTTAGGCTTCCGGAAGCGTCGAAATAAGCCTGTAAGGCCCCGCCAGAGTCTTTGACATTGAGGGAATTGGAACCGCCTGCCGTACTGGCGGCGACTGTGAGCGCGACGGTACTCCCAGCGGTTGGTGCAAACAGGTTTGCCGCGGTATAGGTGTTAGCCGACGCCAATTGCGCAAAGGCAGTGGAATCGAGCCCATCAAGAGTATCGGAGTTAAAGGCGTAGGCGGCCGAGGCCAAGGTTTGGCGTGGGGTCATGGCGCCTTCAGTGAAGCTAGCGCAGCCGTTGGTGGCGCAGGTAGCGGTGGCTGGGGTTGGCAGTTCAACTTCGAGATACAGCGGGAAGGAGCCACTAAAAAGGGTCGGCGACAAAGCCGGATCGCCGAGAGAAGTGTCGCCAAATTGGATATTGAATAGGCCACCCACCACTTGCACGCGGAAATCTGAAGCACCATCAACGCGGTCAGCTTCCCACACGTTGCTGCCGCCGCTGGCGGCCGTCCACAGGCGGAATTTGATGTTGTAGTAGCCGTCAGTGAGGGCATTGCCGTTATTGTCGGTGAGGCGTCCTTGGAAGTTAATCTTATAGGGAATGGTTTGGGCAGCCTGAACGGAAGGAGCCTCGAGAACGCCAAAAGCAGTCGTGAGGAGCGCAAGAGCGGCGGTTACAAGCAAAAATGCCTGAACACGCAGCTGTCGGCGTAACTCCATCACAACTCTTCGTTACTCGCCTCATTGTATGATATAGCTTATGGTTTTCGCAAGACGCTTATGCTATCATCGGTCACTTTGAGGGGCGTTTAGTCGCCGCGATAGCGACTTAGTTCGCTTTATGAACGTTAACGTTCACATAGGTGTCACTAAGCTTGGCGATTGTCATGCGTGAGAGCTGGCCGCTTAAGCCGAGGCACGCAAGGTTCGCTGTGGCACGATGAAGACTACCTTGTAGGCACGGGTAGTGGCGAAATGGTCTCCATCAACTGAGATAGCG
This sequence comes from Candidatus Saccharimonadota bacterium, assembly GCA_019352195.1. Classification (GTDB taxonomy): domain Bacteria; phylum Patescibacteriota; class Saccharimonadia; order UBA4664; family UBA4664; genus JACAFG01. The sequence goes on from JACAFG010000011.1 coordinate 15,877, forward strand.
ATGTTGCTAGGTGCCACCAGTTAGGGCCATGAGGAGCCATAGGCCGCCGCCGACGACAATTATGAGGCCCAATACAATGAAAATATTGGTTATGACGGTTTTAACTTTGGTAGCGGCCAAAACCTCGGCACTATTGCCCGGCTCAAAATTCATACGATTTATCACAGGCGCGAGGCGGGATCCAAACGCGGCGGCAAACTTATACGCATCATCAATGGTCTGGTGTGGCGCCAGTTCGGACTGGCTGATATACAACGACGTGCCGGCCAACTGGGTATCAAAGTAACGCAGCCGATCGAAGAGCCACTCCATCGTGTCCGGGGAATATATTTCGAGAGCGGGGTTTTCGACCCCAGGGACGACGAACAAACGGTAGCGTTGATCGAACTGACCCTCCAAATGCAGCCAGTGGTAACCAAACGGCGGACTAATAGCAAAACTTTCAATGAAGTTATGCGAACGGGTAATGAGGGGCGGTACGTCAACACCAAAGCCTATTTCTATGATCATGATCGAACCGGTGACTGCCCGTTGACGGTCGTAAATGGTGAACCAAAACTGGAAGATTCGGAACGGCAGACCATCAATCAGGCCGCTGACGACATCGGTAATTTTATGGTCAGAACCTCGTTTGGTGAATTCGATCGATGGAATCGAAGTTAGATCGCCATTGGGCGTGTAGTCAAAACCGTGATCAGCCGCAAAAGCCTCAAAATTATTCATGAGCATATCGTAACATTTTGCTAACGATACGGCCCCCTAATCTCGGTGCGACAAACCGTCTAAGGGATGCGCCACGGCGTCAATAATATCGCGTGGACGAAGTCGGTAGCGTAGACCGAGGGCGATACCTAGGGCAACCAGGAGCACCACGAGGGTTTGATACCAGCCCGTAATGGCGATGGTATAGGCGGTGGCGGTTTTGTGCGTGAGCGCATCGGTAATTTTGATGGGGATGATACCAAAATAGGAACCGGGGCGGCTGACGGTGAAGGTGCGGCTGGCGCCCGGCAGCACGAGCCCCGTGGCAACGGTGGTAGATGTTCCCCAAGGGTAGATTTGGCTAGATAATTTTGGCTCGAGACCCACGTTGGCGCTCGGTGGCAACGTGTAGGTAAGCTCAGTGCTTAGGCCGCTGCCAAACTGCCACCATGGTGCCGATGCGGTCATGGTACCGCCTGCTACTGGCTGGCCGCCATTATTAAGAATGAGCAGGGTTCCAACTTTGGCGCTTTGGGAAATGTAAGAATCGGCAGCGGCACCGCCAACCGGGACCGTGCGGAAGAAAATAACTGCGTAGACGCCGCCCTGGGGCAGCTTACTCTGGTTGATGGTAAATGATACCCGCGCGGCCTCCCGTGGCCCCAAGCTAAAAGTCGACAAGTCGGGCACAATGGCAGCTACGAGAGCCGGATTATCGTAATAATCGAGATTGCCGTCTGTGCCCGTCTGGCGAAACCCCTGGACCGAGGTAGAGATAGTAACGCTGGCATCGCTCGGATTGGACACGTCAATAAAACCAAGCTGTGGTTTCGTGGCCGTAAGGTTCTGTTCATATTTGAGCGGGGCGAGTCTGAGGCCAACCGCATCCGCGCGGGCTGAGAGCGGCAGGGTGACCAGGACCAACACGAGAAGTGCTAAGTAAGCTCTAAATATAGTTGTCGATTGAGCTCTCATATCAGTCATGGCTTGAGCGTCGCGGTGTAGATAATTTGCGTGGCATAGGTGCCTTGTTTTTGGCTTGAGCTCGTATCAACCCGGTACTGGATGGTGGTCGTTTCGGGCGTGGCACCACTAAGACCGCTGCGAGAATGATAGATGGTGGCACTACTCGGCACGGCAGCGTAGGTAAAGTTGGGACTTGTCCCCCATTTGCCTTCAACATTGGTGCCGCTGACCACGCCGAATCCGAGCCCTTTGGTGGTACCTTCAAGCCACGCGATGGGGCTTGAGATCGTACCCGAAATATCGGGCAGCACGGTGGTGCCATCGGTATGGAGGAAGGGCTGTGGTTTTTGGATCGACAGGTCGTAGCCACCGGCATCGGTGCGTACCACCGCGTCGACATTATAGGTTTGCGATGTCCCCGGAGTAATGTTGGGAATCGTGAACGCGCCGCGCAGGGCATTGGCGCCAGCCGTATAATCGTTAGCGACTTCGGAATTGCCAAGCTGGCGGGAGACAACGCGAGCTTCATCAAGGGTGCCGGCAAAATAATTGCTGGTAACGGTGCCAGGCCACCCCGAGAGACTATCGTAACCAAACCGCCAATAGCCGGTGTAAGTGCCTGCCGTAGTGGTGGTCGTATCGCTACCTTGTTTGACGCCGTCAACGTAGAGGAGCAAGCCTGAAGCACCCAGGGTGGCGGCAACAAAGTGCCAGGAACCATCATTGTAGCCAGCGGCGGTAGTAACGGTTTTATTAGTACCGTTGGTTACGCCGTAACTGAGGTTGCCCGAGTTTGTCATATAGACGCCGCGGTCGCTGGTTCCAGAAGCCCCGGTTTGATTGTTGCCAAAGCCGAACAACCGACCGCCGGAAGTGGTAGTAGTTTTGAACCAAAATTCCAGCGAATAGCTGGTTGGGGCGGTGATGGCATTGGAAGTATAGAGATACTGGCTCGTGCCGTTGAGCAAAATGCCTTGTCCCACAATGCCCGTCGTCCACGTTGGCGCATTGACGAGGGTGGCTTGGTCGTTATTAAGACTCACGTCATAGGCTTGGCTACCGCTACCGGTGTCCATAGGCCAGTAGGCGTAGGTGCCGCTCGGTAGTACCGAGAGTTGAATTGACTGTGGCAGACTGGCGACATAGCCTTGGCCCAGTTTGTAGCTCGAGCTCGATCCCGCGCCCACAGCCGTTTCGCCGCCAGCATCGGTCAGGCCGTAATGAGCGGAGCTGCCAATGCCGCCGAAGGTATCGGCGGTGTCAGGATTAAGGCGGAAATGAGTCGATTGCAAAAGGTCAGCCGAAGCCGCCGCGGGTAATAACACCACGGCAAAGCCGATTGCCAATTGTTTCCACCACCTAAGCATTAGCAATATTATAGCATCTGCTACGTCACTCATGGCGAGAACCAGTGCGGTGCAAGTTATTTTCTTATATTTGATATAGAACGTGAGCCCAGAGCGCTCCTGCGTCATTGGTTCAAGACCTTCGCAACAATCTGCATCGGAGTAGCCAGCCCAATGCCAAGATGTAGTCTGGCCTCATTGTAATACCGCAGGTATTCTTCC